>CAZHGQ010000001.1:0-139798 GCA_964532205.1 uncultured Candidatus Saccharibacteria bacterium
CGTCCTCGGTAATAGTGGCCAAATTCAAATCAGAAGGTTCAATCATCTTCAGGGGCAACATTCTTTTTTTGATAAATTCAAATAAGTCATTCCAGTAATCATTGCCCACAAGAATGATTGGCACATTTTCAATCTTATTTGTCTGTACCAAGGTGATAATTTCAAAAAATTCATCGAGTGTGCCAAAGCCGCCAGGGAAAAAGATATAGGCTTCGGCCGA
This sequence comes from uncultured Candidatus Saccharibacteria bacterium, assembly GCA_964532205.1. Lineage (GTDB taxonomy): Bacteria > Patescibacteriota > Minisyncoccia > Phycocordibacterales > JAKAEA01 > CAZHGQ01. The sequence goes on from CAZHGQ010000001.1 coordinate 221, forward strand.
GAATGACATCATGACCTTACGAGTAAAGAAGTAGTAGAACTCAACGCTATCAGTCAGATAAGGATTGCGAACCTGTTCATGGGGCAGTTTAATGTTTAACCCCAGTGAGCGACCCTCAGCTTCAAAAGCGCCACGGTTGCCGGCTTCCATGATGCCCGGCCCGCCGCCGGTGACAATGGAATAACCTTCCTGGGCGAGTTTATTGCCGATGCGGCGTGCCAATTGATAATACTCATTTGTTTCCGGCAGGCGGGCCGAGCCAAAAAACGTCACTGATTTCGGTTGATCCTTAATAAAGTCAAAACCGCGATTAAATTCAGAATCGATTGTTGAAACTCGTTTACCAATCTCTTCCTTAACTTCGTGAAGGGTAATCGGTTCGATTGGTAATTGGTTAGATGGTAAGTTTACTACTGGTTTTTGTGCGTCTTCATTCATGTTGGGATTATATCATAGGTAACGGTTGTTTTTAGCTCATTTTTAGAGTACAGTATGCCAATGGAAACATTTAATAAAACAGAGTGGTGGACACTCGCCGCAGGAGGTCTAATTATTGTTATTTTTGCTGCACTTATCTGGCAGCACGCCTCATCTAGTCCGGCAGCGCCAGTCACTCCATCAAATAATACATCATCTATGAATCAAGTTTCAGGTAAAGATATTTCAACAGACAAGCGAATTCAGATTATTGAAGTTAAAGAAGGTACAGGTGCAGAAGCAAAAAACGGCAGCCAAGTAACCGTAAAATATAGTGGTATGTTTACTGACGGTAAGGTTTTTGACAGTGGCAGCATTCCATTTGCTCTCGGTTCAGGTAGCGTTATTAAGGGTTGGGATATGGGTATTCTCGGTATGAAAGTTGGCGGTCAACGCCGTTTGATCATTCAGCCTGAACTCGGTTATGGTTCTCAGACTGTAGGTCCAATTCCAGCAAATTCAGTACTCGTCTTTGATGTCGAATTAGAAGCTGTTAAATAATATATATGAATGAACAACCAATTGATATTCATTTAGCTGACGAAGAAAGCCTTCAGCCGATTTCACGGGAGCATGTTGCTGAAAGTCTTGGTCTTCCAACAACTGCGTCATGGAAAGATATTAAAATGGTAGTCGATCGGAAAGCGGGTAAAGACGAGGGGGCACAGGAAGTTAAAAAAATGCCTGACGAGTTTCTCAACTAATGTCAAAACCAATCTCATTCACAATTGAGAAAAAATTGGCGGGGACTCTCGGCCGAGCCGGAACACTCACCACAAAGCACGGCGTCATCAAGACGCCGGCTTTTGTCAGTGTGGGTACTAAAGCCACTGTTAAGGGTTTAACCAGTGAGCAAATCAAAGGTTTGGGTGCGCAAGTGGTTTTGGCTAATACCTATCATTTGTATTTGCAACCAGGTGATGAGTTGGTAAAAAAGGCCGGTGGCCTGCATAAATTTATGAATTGGTCAGGTCCAACTATGACCGACAGTGGTGGTTTTCAGGTTTTTTCTTTGGGCGCAGCTTACGGCAAGGGGATTAGTAAAATATTAAAAAAACAAGAATTACTCTTACCCGAAGCCTCAACAGACGACGACGGTAAAGCACGTTTAGTAAAAATTGATCGTGAGGGTGTGATGTTCCGTTCACACCTTGATGGTTCAGCCCACTATTTCACGCCAGAAAAATCTATCGACATTCAGCACAATCTTGGTGCCGATATAATTTTTGCCTTTGATGAATGTACATCTCCGACAGAATCAATTCACTATCAGCGTGAAGCTCTTGATCGCACTCACCGTTGGGCCAAGAAAAGTTTGGAATATCATAAATCAAAACCCAACGCTGAATACCAAGCCTTGTTTGGTATTGTGCAAGGTGGCCGTCATGAAGAATTACGCAAAGAAAGTGCCAAGGTAATTTCTGAAATGGATTTCGATGGCTTCGGCATTGGCGGTTCATTTGAAAAAGAAGATATGATGACTGCGGTGAAGTGGGTTAATGAAGTATTGCCTGAAGATAAGCCACGCCACCTTTTGGGTATTGGTGAGCCGTTGGATCTTTTTGGCGCGGTGGAGAATGGTTGTGATCTTTTTGATTGTGTAGCGCCAACTCGCCAGGGGCGGACTGCGTCAGTTTACACCAAGCATGGTCGCAAGAATCTGACCAATGCGCAATTTGCCGAAGATTTTACACCGATCGATGAGGGTTGTGGTTGTTATGCCTGCGCCCATTTTACCAAAGCCTACATTCATCATTTGTTTAAAGCTAAAGAAATGCAGGCCGGAATTTTAGCTTCAATCCACAATCTCTATTTTATTATTCATATGGTTGATGGTATTCGGCAGTCCATAATGAATGGAACATACGTTGAGTATAAAAAGAATTTTCTGTTATACTATAAGTAGTTTTACCTCAGGAGGTGGATTAAATTCTACATCTCAGGCCGCCTCGGGTAATTTGAGACACGGTAGTAACTCCAGGTCCAAGGCCATAAACGTGTCATACCCCGCCGCAGTATAGCGGCGGGATTTTTGTTGTGAAAATCGTTCCGAAACGTTATAGTATCCGTACATGGCAGGATTTACATTAAAAAGCGAATTTAAGCCCCAGGGAGACCAACCTGAGGCTCTAAAAGGTCTATTGGACGGTATAAAAAAGGGTCTGCGCTATCAGACGCTTTTGGGCGTAACTGGCTCGGGTAAAACGTTTACAGCAGCCAATGTGATTGCGGCAGTCAATAAACCAACGATAGTGATTGCTCACAATAAAACGCTGGCGGCGCAGCTTGCCCAAGAATATCGAGAATTTTTCCCAGACAATGCTGTCCACTACTTTGTTTCATATTACGACTACTATCAACCAGAGGCGTATTTGCCGGTGACCGATACATATATAGAGAAGGAGTCACAGGTCAATGAGGAAATCGAGCGCTTGCGCCACGCGTCAACGCAGGCACTTTTGACACGAAAGGATGTGATCATTGTGGCAACTGTTTCTTGTATTTACGGTTTGGGTAGTCCGGTTGAATATGAAAAAGTAAACATGCGCATTGAGTGTGGCATGAAGATTTCCCGCGCTGAATTTGTGCGTAAACTGATTGATATTCATTACGAACGTACCACTGCCGATCTTGAATCAGGCATGTTTCGAGCCTTGGGTAATGTTGTAGAAATTATGCCAGTGAGTGACACGGTAATTTACCGAATTGAACTTTCAGAAAACAGTGTTGATCATATTGTAAAAATTGATGCCATCACTCGCGAAATTATTGAAGAAATCCAAGCTTTCTTTTTGTTTCCTGCCAAGCATTTCATTACTGACCCCTCTCAGATTGAGCGGGCAGTACACACTATTAGCGCTGAGTTGAAAGAACGATTGGCAGAACTTAATGCGGCTGGCAAAATTTTGGAAGCCGAGCGATTAAAACGTCGCACGAGTTATGATTTGGCTATGATAAAGGAGGTTGGTTACTGCACGGGTATTGAAAACTATTCACGCCATTTCTCGGGTATGAAGCCAGGTGAACCGCCAGACACGCTTTTGTCGTATTTTCCACACAAAGCCGACGGCACACCAGATTTTTTGACGGTTATTGATGAATCGCACGTGACCATTCCACAGCTAAACGGCATGTATGCTGGTGATAAATCACGTAAGGATACATTGATCGAACACGGTTTTCGCTTGCCGTCAGCCCGTGACAATCGCCCACTAAAGTTTGATGAATTTCAGGCCCGAGTTGGTGCACAGGTTTATACCTCAGCTACACCTGGTAAATATGAAAAAGAAAAAAGTGAAAATACGGTTGAGCAAGTCATTCGTCCAACTGGCTTGATTGATCCGGAGCTGGTGATTCGTCCAGTGACCGCCAAGGCAGATTACCGTGGTCAGATTTTTGATTTCATTGAAGAAGCTGAGAAAACAATTAAAAAAGGTGATCGTGTTATTGCTACAACCCTTACCAAGAAAATGGCTGAGGATCTTTCAGAATATTTGAAAGAAAAGAAAATAAAAGCTGAATATGTGCACAGTGATGTGAAGACAATTGAGCGTATTCAGATTCTGACTGATTTCCGCCGAGGCAAATTTGATATTTTGGTTGGAGTGAACTTGTTGCGCGAAGGTTTGGACTTACCCGAAGTCTCTTTGATTGGTATTTTGGATGCCGATAAAGAGGGTTTTTTGCGTTCAGAGACGTCCTTGATTCAAACGATCGGCCGCGCCGCTCGAAACGTTGAAGGTCGGGTGATTATGTATGCTGATGGTATGACTGGTTCAATGCAGCGGGCAATTGATGAAACAAATCGTCGTCGAGCACTACAGATGGCGTTCAATGAAAAGCATGGCATTACGCCCAAGACAATTAAAAAGAAAATTCACGATATCACTGATCAGATTCGTACAGAACATGAGAAGACGGTGCACACGCTTTTGCAGTTCGACAAGGCTCAATTTGATAAAGATCCTAAAAAACTGATTGCAACAAAAGAAAAACAGATGAATGATGCAGTCAAAGTTTTGGATTTTGAAACTGCGGCCATACTACGGGATGAAATCAAGGTTCTCTACGAGCTCTCAGCTCCAAAGAAAAAAACTGCAAAAAAACATTGATTTTTTTATAAAGTGTGTTATAGTGTTGGTGGATACGGAAGGGGACAGTTCAGCGTGTTGCTGGACAAGGACGTGTCATTATACTGACGCAGGATGCGTCGAGGAGTTGTCATGCTAGTGCTGTCTCGCCAACGCGATGAAACGATTATGATCGGTGATACTATTGAAGTCACTGTAATCGACATCCGCGGCGACAAAGTTCGCCTGGGCATCAATGCCCCCAAGGAAATTGCGGTTCATCGCAAGGAAGTATATGATGCGATTCGCCGTGAGAACAAGGCGGCGACGCAAGTTAAACCAGAAGATTTGTTAGGTGAGAGCAAAATCAAGCCATTGTAAATCATCTGGTCGGGATGGCGCGGAGGGAATACCTCCGCGCCTTTTTTCTTTCTAAATTTTGTGTTATAATATCCGTTTCTATGACAAAAACCGACATTAGTGGTGACAATAAAGACAAGATCATCGTTAAGGGTGCTCGCACTCACAATCTTAAAAATGTGACGGTTGAAATGCCGCGCAATAAGATGGTGGTCTTTACCGGACTTTCTGGATCAGGCAAGTCCTCTTTAGCCTTTGATACTATTTTTGCCGAAGGTCAGCGTCGCTACGTCGAATCCCTTTCTTCATATGCTCGACAATTTTTACGTCAGATGCAAAAGCCTGATGTTGATGAAATTGTCGGTCTTTCACCAGCTATTTCTATTGATCAGAAATCTCGTTCAAATAATCCACGTTCAAATGTTGCTACAATCACCGAGATCTATGACTATTTGCGTATTTTGTTTGCTCGCGTTGGTAAACCGCATTGTTTAATCTGTGGCCGGGAAATTAAAAAACTCACCCAAGAAGAAATTTTAAGCACAATCTCGGATATTATTGATTCTATTGATATTTCTGGTAAACAGAAAAAAGTTATGGGTGTAGCCTATGATGATTTAAAAATTGCTATTTACTCACCAATAGTGGTTGGTCGCAAAGGTGAATATTATCAATTACTCTACGATCTTTTAGGTAAAGGCTATAGCCATGTCAAGGTAGATGGTGAGGTTAAAAAACTCCGCGAGCAAATCATTCTGGATAAAAACAAGAAGCACGACATTGACGTGCTTGTTGATGAAATTTACATCAGCGAATTTAAGAATGATTCAGTAAGTGCTAAAGAGCGTCTATCCGAAGCGCTGGAAAAAGCTCTGGAGGAATCAAAGGGTTTGCTTAAAATTTTTTCACCCGAAGGTGAACGGCTCATTTCCACTAAATTCATGTGTCCGTACGATGGTTTCTCGTATCCAGAAATTGAACCACGACTGTTTTCATTCAACTCACCTTATGGCGCTTGTTCAACATGTAATGGTTTGGGCACAAAATATTTCTTTGGTGATGAAGTTTGTCCAACATGTAACGGTACACGTCTACGTGAAGAAGCGCTTCATGTGTATATCGGCACCAATGAATTACTCAAAAAAATTGGCAAACAATTTCCAGTTCGAAAGGCGATTGAAGCTGTTTCAGAATACTTTGACCCAGAAGGTGTAAACATTGCCGACCTAATTTCGCTTTCGATTGATGATACCTATAAATTCTTTGAGAATCTAAAACTGACACCAAAAGAGAAGAGTATTTCCAAAGTAGTAACTCGAGAAATTGAGGCACGTTTGATCTTCATGATCGATGTGGGGATTGAATACCTAACACTCAATCGTAAGGCCAATACTCTCTCTGGTGGCGAGGCACAGCGCATTCGTTTGGCTTCACAGCTTGGCTCGGGTCTTGTTGGGGCATTGTATGTACTTGATGAACCGACGATTGGCTTGCATCAGCGTGATAATGATCGCTTGATCAAAACTCTGCTCAATTTGCGTGATACAGGTAATACAATTGTGGTAGTAGAGCATGATGAAGATACGATTTTTGCTTCGGATTATATTGTGGACATTGGTCCGGGTGCTGGTGTGCATGGAGGAAATATTGTGGTTTCGGGTTGGCTCGATAAATTGTTAACAGCCAAGAAAAATGAGAGCGGTTCACGCACTCTGGCCTATTTGCGCGGCGAGAAAAAAATTGAGGTACCGGCCGAGCGGCGGGAACAGGACCGCGGCAAGCTTTCAATACGCGGTGGCAGTGCCTTCAACATTAAAAACATGGATATCGACGTGCCGCTCGGCCGTCTGGTCATGATCACTGGTGTGTCTGGCTCAGGCAAGTCTACTTTGATGTATGAACTACTCTACAAAAATCTACAGAGTCGTCTTGAGAAAAAACATCGTACCAACGAATTGCATCATGTGAAAAGTTTTACCGGCACTGAATATGTTGGTCGTACAATTTTGATTGATCAATCAGCCATTGGTCGCACACCTCGTTCAAACCCGGCCACATATACCGGTGCTTGGACATTTATTCGTGAACTTTTTGCTTCAACCGCCGAAGCTCGGGCTCGAGGTTGGAAAGCTAACCGTTTTTCATTCAACGTAAAGGGTGGTCGATGTGAAGCTTGTCAGGGCAACGGTGAGATTGCCGTGGAAATGAGTTTCTTACCGACGGTGTATGTGCCATGTGATGTCTGCGACGGCAAGCGCTTTATGAAAGAAACGCTGGAAGTTAAATACAAGAAGAAGAGTATTTACGATGTGCTCAAAATGACCATCGAAGAGGCAATGACCTTCTTTGATGACATTCCAGCTGTAGCCGATCGACTTCATACACTTAATGAAGTTGGTTTGGGCTATCTTGAACTTGGTCAGTCAGCAACCACACTCTCTGGAGGCGAAGCGCAGCGTGTGAAAATTTCTTCTGAGTTGTACAAACCACATGTGCAAAAAACAATTTACCTGCTTGATGAGCCAACAATTGGTTTGCACTATGACGATGTCAAAAAACTAATTGAAATCTTACAAAAACTTGTTGATAAAGGTAACACTGTTGTGGTAATTGAACATAATATGGATTTGATTAAGTCCGCTGACTATATTATCGATATTGGTCCGGAGGGTGGTACAGGTGGTGGGCAGGTGGTGGCAAAAGGTACACCTGAGGAGGTGGCACGTAATACTAAGAGTCACACCGGTAAATATTTGAAAAAAGTTCTATAAAAAGAATCCTCAACTGCTTTACGCAGCTGAGGATTCAAGGAAGGAACACTAACCGAAAAAAACTTTGCCAACGATGAAAATGAGAACCATGACACCCAATACAATGAGTGCGATGAGTGGTCTCAAGTCAACAGTTTGACTGCTTGGTGTAACACCCTGTTTTTCAGCAGCAGTCAGCATGCCTTGCTTGCGCGGGGTCTGCACTTCGGCTGTTCTGCTTTTGGTCAGGCGGCCACGGAATAGGCTGCCAATCTTCTCTTTCCAACTCCGCTGATCACCGGTGATGACAATGACACCATCCTGTACGGTTGATTGAAGACCTGCCTGGGTGATTTCATCGGTCACCGCGGCAATATCTTCTGTGCCAGAATTCTTTTTGGCCATTGCAACTCCTTCTGTAAGAGGTGTTCAAAACCTAAAAAAATGATATAATACTTATTATGACTAGTCAAGAATTTGCACAAAAGAATTTTCCTGACAACCCTGGCGTCTATTTTTTTCTCGGGCCACATCAGGAGATTCTCTATATCGGTAAAGCTACATCGCTGCGTGATCGGGTGCGGAGTTATTTCGCACCTGATGTTATTGAAACTCGCGGTCGACTCATTGTTGACATGGTGACGTTAGCTCAAGATGTCCAATTCACTAAGACTGACTCAGTACTTGAAGCTTTATTGCTTGAAGCAAATCTGATTCGAATTCATTTACCAAAATACAATACAAAAGAGAAGGATAATAAGAGTTATAACTACGTTGTTTTTAGTAAAGAAGTCTTTCCAAAAATTACAGTTGTGCGAGGCCGTACCTTATTGGGTAAAAATAAATCTGATCAACCAACTTTAATTAAAAATGCTTTGGCCTACTATGGTCCATTTCCACACGGTGCACAATTACGTGAGGCTCTGAAGATTATTCGACGAATTTTTCCGTATCGGGATGATAAATGTGTACCGGCTGAAGAGCAAATTGCTATAGGTAAAAAACCTCGACCCTGTTTCAATCGACAAATCGGCTTGTGTCCTGGTGTGTGCACGGGTGAGGTCGGCAAGGCTGAATATGCCCAAACAATAAAAAACCTGCGTTTGTTTTTTGAAGGTCAAAAGAAAACACTGATCAAGAATTTGGAGAAGGAAATGGCGGATTATGCGGCAGCTCATCAATTTGAAAAAGCTGCGGCAGTTCGTGAGCGTATGTTTTCTTTAAACCACATTCACGATGTTGCTCTACTCAAGAAAACAAATAAAATTGACGAATCAGCTGGCGGTAAAGTTTTTGAACAGGATAGTTTACATGTGTTTCGAATCGAAGCATATGATGTGGCTCATTCAAGCGGTACAAATGTCGTCGGTGTTATGACGGTTGTGGAAGATGGTGAAGTCAAAAAGTCTGATTATCGAAAATTTAAAATTAAATTAAACCCTGGGGTAAACGATACCGGTGCACTCAAGGAAATAGTACGGCGTCGTCTCGCTCACGCTGAGTGGCCGCTGCCAAACCTGATCGCTCTCGACGGCGCCCGCGCTCAACTCAATGCCGCCACCGAGGTCCTCAAAGAACGTAATCTCTCTATACCGCTGGTGTCAGTGGTTAAAGACGCGCGTCATAAGCCGCGTGAAATTCTCGGTGATGAAAAACTTGTTGCTGAACACGGCCGGGCCATACTTTTAGCCAATGCTGAAGCTCATCGTTTCGCTATTACGTATCATCGGGCTAAACGCGATAAAATAATCTAGCTGTACACACTATCGTAATTGTTAAATATCTGTATACTGCAGATATATGGGCAAAACTCCTCAACACCACACAGTGCTTGAACATATTGCATTGCAATTCACACGATGGGTTGGTTCGATTTCTTCGCTCATTGTCCACACGATATTTTTTATTGTGTGTTTTGTTTTGGGTTTTCTGGGTGTAGATTGGAATTTTATTTTACTTTCGCTTACCACACTTGTTTCACTCGAGGCAATTTACTTAGCGATTTTCATTCAAATGAGTGTTAATGAGAACACACAAAGCTTGCGTGAAGTTGAAGTTGATATTGATGAAATTCAGGAAGATATCGATGAAATCCAGGAAGATGTTGATGAAATTCAGGAAGACGTCGAAGATGTAGCTGTAATGACTGAAGAAGAAAATGAAATCATGCTTCAGAAACAAAATCAGGAATTGTTGGCAAAAATACAGACTCATTTACAAGGTTTGATGCAGGATGTTGAAAAGTTAAAGAGTAAGTAATAAAGAGGTGATATACTAATAGCATGGCCAAATACCACATTGCAATTTTGCGTGGCGGACCGTCGCATGAGTATGATGCGTCACTTAAATCTGGCCTGCATATTTTGCAACATATGCCTGAAAAATATCAGGCCCACGATATTTTTATTTCACGAGATGGTATCTGGCACCGTGATGGTTTGGAAAAAACACCCGAACGAGCTCTAGCTGGTATGAATGCGGTCATTAATGCTCTACACGGTCAATACGGTACAAACGGACAAGTTCAAAAAATTTTAGATACACTTCAGTTACCCTACACCGGCACAGAAGCGGTGCACTCAGCCATTTCTTCAAATAAGCATTTAGTAAAAAACCGTCTTTCTGAACAGGGTATTAAAAGTCCTTATCATATACTCGTTCGAAACACAGATAATATTCCAGAGAAAATTACCTATATTTTTCACCACTTCTTCACACCGTTCATAGTTAAGCCCTCAACAGGTAGTGGTTCGACTGGTGTAACACTGGTAAATAGTTTTATCGAAACTCAAGAGGCACTTGATAAAGCTTTTTCAGTGGCTGATTCAGTTATTATTGAAGAATTTGTGCGTGGTAAAGAAGCGGTGGTTGGTGTAATTAAAGATTTCCGCGGTCATGATTATTATCCGTTATTGCCAATAGAAATTCATCAACCCCGAACGCATCAATTTACTTACAAAATTCGTGAACCCGGAAATTTTCAAGAATTTCATCCAGGCCGCTTTACACCCGAAGAAAAAGTTCAACTTCAACGTTTAGCCAAGACGATCCACCAACATTTAAACCTTGGTGATTATTCGCAATCAGATTTTATTATTACACCACGACGCGGAATTTATCATATTGATACAAATACACAACCTCACTTGCATACAGATTCGACGTTCATCCACTCTCTCGAAGCTGTTGGCTCGGGTCTGACAAATTTTATTGATCATATTTTAGATGTTGCTTTGTCGTAGTATGTTTGAACAGTGTTTGACTATGTAACAACTAACCCCGAGTATTTCTCGGGGTTTGTCATTCTGTGCCACCACCATTAAGGGCGATGTGTTGCTCGATTGTTTTGTGCTGCCCAGCTCTAAAACCTAACAAGTATTCTGGATTGTTGAATCGTGGTATGTCTAAATGCTGGCTATCTGAGTAACCCATATTCCAGATGGCTGCATTTCCAAGCTTGAGTACATTCTCATGGATTGGGCAGCCGTCATGGTGGTGACCGTTGGTGGTTTCGCAGAAGACACAGGGGATAGTTGGCATAGGGCCTCCTTGATATCTATATATAGTATCTCATAAAACGGCTGTGGATCACACCATATTGCGAAAAGCTATAAAATATGTACAATAGTGCTACTGTCGGTAAAGCAGTATGGGCCCGTAGCTCAGTTGGTAGAGCAACCGCTTTGCAAGCGGAAGGTCAGGAGTTCGACTCTCCTCGGGTCCACATCAAACAGTTTCGAAACTGTGATACTATTATTCATATATTTTAGTTATCTAACTATATGAATTTTAAATGGAAGGAGTATGTGGCGATTATGGTGGTTGGGGTAATCGGCATATCGGCAATTCTTTATACCCAAACACATGAAGGGTTTCAATCAAATTTTCAGTTGGCCGCAGTCAGTCAATCACCGACATGTAAATCAGCGCCAACATTAACAGATCCAGTATATGTACCATCTTCTCAAGGTACTATTATTAAGGATAATCGGCTGGCTTATTTTATTCCGGCAAATAAAAATTTCTCAGTTGTAAGCATGCCGTCCGGTGTTGCTAAGGTTGGGGCTTTTGTTGATGAAAATAAAAAACCAGTAGCCGGTGTTCAGGTTTTTGCCCGAACTGAGCCAGGTATTTACAATGCTTGTGTTAAAAGTACGGACGCTGATTCGCTTGGTACTGTGTATCGAATTCCGATTATTGTGGTGCCATCGACATTGTTTTTGTTTGTACCGGGTGTTGGTACTGTGAAAGGGCAAACTGATTTAAGCGATCAAACATATCTTTACAATATCGTAAATAAAGAATTGCGTAAGAAAATGTTTGTTAATGCAGCTGATCCCGTTAATTCTTTATATATTGCCGGTATTGAACTCTTTACCTGGGACAGTTGGCAAACACTCAATCAAGATGCGGCTGCGCAGCTTAATGAATTCATTGGACAATTAACCTACGAAAATCGCTATAAGCGCATGATTGTAATTGCTCGCAGTCTGGGTGGTCAAATTACAATTAATGGTGCATTACGAGCCCCAGTAGAAACGGCCCAGCTTTGGAAAACGGCTGATATTTACGGATTAGATCCACTTATTGGTGGCGCAGACACAGCTAATACCACGACATTTATGCCGCCTGGTATAAATCTTTTATCACCGGTTTTAAATCGGGTTAAGGAATTAAACCCAAGCGGTGCACATCAGCAATGGTTATTTAGCAAGAGTACGCTCGATACTTTCTTTAACTCAATTCGAAGTTTTCATTTGTTTGAGGTAAGTGGATCGCCATCCCGATATGGCGATCCACAATTCAACGGTCTGTGGGCTTGCTTTAGCAATCAAACAGGTATTGATAAAGCTGCCGATAATGTAATTTGTGCCGCCAATACAAAGTGGCGTGACAATTATTTGCGATTTGCTACACGTGCTGATACAACTGAATTCTATCAGTCAGGACACAAGACAGCCGATCATGGCATAAAGCAAGAGCAGCTTAATAGCAGTGCAAATCTTAGTCTTGGTGCACATACTGTACTTACTGAATACGAGCCCTTAATTCGTGGCAAAATTGTCGCTGATATTACCAAAGGACTTTCAGCCGAAGCCTGGCAGCCAAAAGAAGTTACACCGGAGTTCTCTGATTTCAAAGTCACAATTGTTCCCGGCAAAAATGGTAAGGTTATCGTAACAGCTGCGTCTCCAGAACAAGTGAAAAATTTTGCCGACTTAACCGTGGGCGCTTTATCAATTGGTATTTATGTGCAAGGTAAAGCTGTGGCTACGAGTCAAACATTACCTTTGTCAGTAGAGTTGGATAGCGTCACTGCCGCAGACCCAAGTCTTAAAGCTGTGGCGTATTTCAAGTATAAAGACGGTTCACAAATTTCTTTCAATGCCGATGTTAAAGCGCAACCGAGTGTGGTGTTACGAATCTCAAAAACCGAAGTCTCATCCGAAGATTCAATTACGCTCGAAGCCATTGCCGGTAAGAAGGGTGATTTTACCGATTTACCATCAGGTTCAAAATTATCTGTTGGTTTCTATGTTGACGGTGGTAAAACTGCTGTGCCAAGTATTATTGGAACGCAACTTGATTACAAACCGTCAGTTACAGTAAGTGCTTTGACACAAAAATCTGGCAAACATTCTATTGTTGCCAAAGTTTATGTCAAAAATAAAGACGGTAGTCAGCAGGAATATGCCTCGAATGCGGTGGAGGTCCATGTGACAAATTGGAGTGATGAGGTAGTTGGTTATTTTGAATCAACATCGACACGAACAAATTGTAAGAAGAAACAAATTAATATTACATTCAATAACATCATTCAGTCAGGGTATACCGAGGTTAACTCAGGAATTTGCGCTAATAATAAAATTGTAATACCAGATTTGTCTAAGGTGCCTGAAGGATATTATCTAGTACTATTTTTAAATCCTGTCTCATACGCAAATGTTTCTAAGGCAAATATATATGTGTTAATTGACGGTTCAGATACTAGGAAAAACACAGGCTCTTACTCAGTAGACGGAAAGCAAATCATACGTGATGATCCACGTGCTAATGGTGTTACTGATCTACAGATTATGTTTTTACCTCAGGCTGAATTTGAAAGAAGACAAAAAAACGATTCGGTTGCCTGTCCACAGGGGCAAAGATTGTTCAAATTAACTTGTATTGGGTCAGTTAAAAATGTTTGTGATGTTTCAGCACTTGCCCTACGAACAAAAAATAACCAATGCAAGGTAGATGAAATTTAGGATAGTATGGTAGGATACCTAAAAATTATTAGTAGTTGATTATCGTATGTTTAAAGAATTCAAACAATTTTTACTCCGAGGTAATGTCGTCGACTTAGCAGTCGGTGTCGTTATTGGTGCTGCATTCGGAAGTGTTGTAACTGCATTGGTTGCTGACCTGCTCACACCGTTTATTTCCGCTATCGCCAAGGTGCCGGATTTTAGCGGCCTGATGTTTACTATCAATGGCAGCAAGTTCATGTATGGCCATTTTCTCAATACGTTGATTTCATTCTTGCTCGTAGCTTCTGCTGTATTTTTCTTTGTGGTAAAACCAATGAATGTCCTGATTGCTCGATCACGTCGAGAAACAAAGCCAGCTGATCCGACAACAAAGAAATGTCCGGAGTGTATGTCGGAAATACCAATTCAGGCTAAGCGTTGCTCACATTGTACTCAGGTGGTAGCCTAAGCAAAAAAAGAACCCCCGTGTCGACATCGTCGACACGGGGGTTTTCTCATGACACGTGTTGTACAATCTGTCGCGGCACAATCCGGCGTCGCGTCAGATACTCCAGGACCATCTTTTCTGCATCGCCGCGCAGGCCTTCATTGCTAAATACCGCATCGCACAGACCAGTATCGCCAAAGTCCTTGCCGTACAAGTTCTTGAGACGCAGTCGATCGTTGGAGTCGCGTAACTCAATATGCTTTTTGACAGTAGCATAGCTGCGCTGCAGCTCTGCTGCCCGGCGCTTGGCCCGGGTTTCGACAGAACAGTCGATGAATAAAGCAATGAAATCGTGCTCAAGGAAAAAATGGGCAATACGGGCATCCATCACACCGTGTTTGTGGGACGCAGCAAACCTTATGCCGGCCTGATCGATGAGTTGATCGATCGTGGCGCTGCACTGTTTTGAAAATGCCTCAATTGACATGTTCAAGTTTTCCGCTGTATTACGAACCAGGGCGCCAGCAGAAAAAAAGTCATAGTTCAATGTTTTGGCAATCGCTTTGGCAATTGAACTTTTCCCCGAACCACACAGTCCGGTAACCGTGATAATGGACATACAAACTCCTTTCTGAAAGTCTGTCATATAAATTACATTTAAAAAACGTTGATGTCAATCACTGTTTTTATCATTGGCTTTGCTGTACAATAGCAACCGTGCGAATTGAAGAAGATCTCAAATTTGATTACCGGGATGTCCTGATTAGACCAAAACGTTCTACGCTCAAAAGTCGTTCAGAAGTCGATCTCGTTCGTGAATTTACATTTAAAAATTGTGGCCGGACACTTAGGGTTGTACCGATTATTGCCGCTAATATGGATGGCATTGGCACATTCGCTATGGCTAAAGCTTTGGCCAAACACAAAATGCTTGTGACACTTCACAAGCATTATTCTATTTCGGAACTCAAGGCTTTTTTTGAAAAGTTGCCAAAGTCACAAGCTCAGTATGTGTTTTATACCATGGGTATTGTTGATGCTGACATGAAAAAGCTTAACGAGCTTCTCAAGGTTTTAGACGAAAAGAAAATTTATAATATCTGTATTGATGTGGCCAACGGTTATACTGAGCGTTTTGTTGAATTTAGTAAAAAAATTCGTGAACGTTTTCCTGACAAAATTATTATGGCTGGTAATGTAGTGACGGGGGAAATGACCGAAGAATTAGCATTGGCTGGTATCGACATTATAAAAGTTGGTATTGGTCCAGGCTCAGTTTGCATTACTCGAAAAATGACCGGTGTTGGATATCCTCAGCTTTCAGCGGTTATTGAATGTGCCGATGCTGCTCATGGCATTAGTTCATATACCCGGATCTGTGCTGATGGTGGCTGTGAGGTGCCGGGCGATGTTGCCAAAGCTTTTGGTGGTGGCGCTGACTTCGTAATGATTGGTAGCATGTTTTCCGGACATGATGAATCAGAAATGATACCATTTGAAAAAAATGGTAAAAAATATTTAAGTTACTACGGCTCTTCATCAGAGGAGGCGATGATAAAACACAATGGCGGTGTACCAAAGTATCGGGCCAGTGAAGGTAAATCTGTGGTTGTCGAATACCGCGGCCCAGTCGAACGAGCTATTCAGGAAATTTTGGGCGGTTTACGCTCGGCTTGTACCTATGTTGGCGCCCAAAGACTCAAAGAATTATCGAAACGTACTACATTTATTCGGGTAATGCATCAGTTGAATCAGAAGTACCCAGATTAAGCTCTCGTTCGTAGATTTTGAGTCGAGTTTCGATACGTTTGGTTTTCTCCATCATGTCGTACAAACTCTGTTGAGCTTCTTCGGTAGGCATAGTGTCAACGTGCTCGCACAGGTATTCGTATTCTTCGCGCATTTGGGCTACATTATAACGCATAACCTTCATCATGGTTTTGTAAAATATCGGTGATTTCATATGTATAGTAGTTATACGGAGGTTATACTGCTATCTGGTTCAATTTTTCATAAAAATATCTTAAAACTTGCCAAAATAGACTAAAAAAGTATAAATAGAGCCATGGATGTCAAATTGCTCGACAAACTATTTAAGTATGTGTCAATCAGTCTAATGTTGGTTGGCGTGGTCTTTTACGTTGGCTTTTACGTTATGCTTTTTAAGATGTTGGCCGTCTTTACTCATGTCCCAGCCTGGGTCATTTTGATAGCGGCAATTGTGGCTATTTTCGCCTACTACGAATAGGTAAAAAGTGCTATACTACCTGTTACCTTTGGTATATAGCCTCGTAGTATAGGTGAGGCGCCGAAAGGTGTCTTATGGATAACGAAAAGGACCTTGTAACGCAAAGCCGAAACGGAGATCGCGAAGCGTTCGGCCGACTCTATGACCGCTACATTAAGCGGATCTATAACTTTGTATATTACAAAACTCTCCAAAAGGAGCTGGCTGAAGACATAACCAGTCAAACCTTTTTTAAAGCTCTGAATAGTATCCATACGGTTGACCCTGATCAATCATTTGTTTCGTGGCTATACCGGATCGCGCAAAATACGGTTATAGACCACTTCCGTTCAGCTAAACCTTCAGCCAATATCGAGGATATCTGGGATATTTCAGACGATACCGATATTGTGGGTGATTTACACCGAGCTGAGGATGCCAAGGGTTTGCAACAGCACTTGAAAAAGTTGTCCAAACTCGAACGAGATATCATCATCATGCGAATCTGGCAAGAAATGCCATACAAAGAGATTGCTGAAGTGATAGGCAAGACAGAAACAAATTGTAAGGTTACTTATTCAAGGTCGATCCAAAAATTGCGCACATTTTTATGAAATCAGAGATAGAAAGCTTAGTGAATGAATTGGTAGACATGGAGTCTGAATTTAAATCAGATGAAGCTGGTCTACGTTCACTCATTACAGATTTAAAACTTGAAAAACCAAACACTCATCTTGATGAGGATTTTCGTGCTACACTACGAGCCCAATTGACCCACAAGCGTAACATTGTCTCACCATTTTTTACCTTCAATCGCTATGCCTACAGCCTGATTGCTAGTCTGTTGGCAATTATTTTAGTGGTGCCGTTGACCAGCTATATCACACTTCGTTCGGTTTCAAATGGCGGTGAGATTATTGAACAGGTTAAAAATTTAACCTCATCACTTTCACCGAAACAAAAAATTCAAGATAAGGGCGCTCGCGCCTTCGGTACGCTCGCGCTTTTGCCAAAAACAGCTACTGCTAAAAAGGCTGATGTAACTGCTCAAATGACAATGTCCGCTGCAGCTCCTGCCGGCACAGCTCCAGTTGCTCCTGAAGTAACAATCGATACACCGTCTGAACCCGTTAAGGAAGTTAAAACATATTCTTATGAAGGTGCTGATTTGGGCCTCAATAAAGCCCTTGGTAACGTTTATCGCCGAGGCACAGGCATTGACGCCGGTCGCAATCTCGTAGCTCTTATTGAAAAGAGTGATTTTGGTCTTGTGTCATTGGCATCATTCCCAAATATGTCAGTTAAAGACATTGAATTATCTCAGGATACAACTATTGGGTATCGAGTTAATGTAAATTTTGATCAAGGCATGGTTACGATTGTGCCTGATCCAGCTAAGTGGCCACAAATGGACACTGTAGCTTCGACTTCAACTAAAGTACCTACCACCGCCTCTATCATTGCTATTGCCAATGAATTTTTGAAGGATCACAAGATTAATTTTTCAATTTACGGTAATCCGATCGTACGTAAGGCGGGGGATAATTACACTGTTGTTTATCCATTGATGATCAACGGTGTACCAGTTTACACAGAAGATGCTCGGGTCTACGGCATGGAACTTGGTGTTGATGCTGTACACGCACGAGTTATCTCACTCCACAATCTCACCTCACAATCATATGATGCAGCTCAGTACGATTTGAGTATGGATACACAAAAAGTCTTGCAGGCCATTGCTTCATACACTAATGACGATTTCGATTACAATTACACCGCCTCATCTTCAGATGCTCAGATTAAATACGGTACGCCAAGCAAAATTTTGATGCGTACTATTAACACGACAGAAATTGGTACCAAAGAAGAACTCTTTGTGCCTGCCTTACTCTTCCCACAGAAGGGAACTCAGAATCCGGTTGTCGTGCCTCTAGTCAAGAACTTTTTAACTGAATAATTGACTCTTTTTTAGAGTGTAGTACTATTTTTTATTAGGTTTAACACCCGCTTTGGAAATGGTTCCAAAGCATTATCATGGAGGTTGTATGGTACAGTCAGTGTGCCGTCAGCGCAACGGGTTACGTTCCTCACACCGGCAAGAGTCGGTCGGCAAGGTTGCGACCTTGGCTGATCGTATCCGTGTGACTACGCCCGATCTGCTCGAAGCTTACATGAAGTTGCCGAAGGCCCCCTCTTCGGGCAAGGGTCCCGCTGGCAAGAGAATTTGCAAGCAGATTTCCAAACGCTTGGGCGTGCCTCAAGCTGAAATCACCGGCTGCATTCTCGGTCGCGCGTGGAATATGTCGAAATGAAAAACCGGTGGCGGACGAATGTCCGCCACCGGTTCTCTTTTTTGATTTCAGTCTTTACATTGTCTGACTAATCAATCTGTCACTGCGTGAACTATAACCGGCAACCAGTAAGACTACGCCGAGTACCAGGTGTAGCCAGGCATCAGCATTATTAGCTTCAATGAAGCCCAATAATTCCGGCTGGACTAGACCATCGAGGAAGAGTACGAGGTAAACGATACCAAAGATCTTCAACCACAATGCTGAGGCCTTGATACCATTAGCACCAGCAATTAGAAGCACAATACCAACTAAAAGATGGAATGCATTATGCATTGCATCGGTATGGAAAAAGGCTCCTGCACCGACAATTGGATTTTGAATAAAACCGAGTAAACCGACGATCACGAACACGATACCGAACACAACCGCTAATTTTTTAGTCATAAACGTGTACTTTATGTTAATAAAAACACACGACCTTCAGATGAATTATACCACTCCATCGCGGTAAATCCTCTATGGCATAACGACGTTTGGTTAGCTATAATCTTGCAATGCCCCTTACATACGTGCTATTCGGCGCTACCGGTGATTTGGCTCTTAAAAAAATTCTTCCGGCCTTGGCTAAACTCCAGGCAAATGGCAGTTTGCCTGCTTTGAGCCGGGTAATTGCTTTTTCACGCCGACCTTGGTCAGATGCTGATTATCAAGCATATATAAAACCTTATTTAACTGCCCGACATATTCCAGAACACAACATCGCATCATTTTTTTCTGTACTAACATATCATCAGGGTACATTTGAAGACGGTGCTTCATTTACCTCTTTGAAAAATAAAATTGTTGAGGTCAACGCTTCACAGGTCATAATCAATCTAGCAATTCAGCCTGAGTTTTATAAACAGACAATAGAACAATTGGCCGCGTCAGATATTATTGGGCACTCATCTACAGCACAAATTGTGATTGAGAAACCATTTGGCCATGACATCGATTCTGCTGAAGTCTTGCAGGAATTACTGTACCAACACTTACCTGAACAACAGATATATCGTATCGATCATTATCTTGGTAAAGAAAACATCCGAGCTATTACCAATGAAGTCTTACGACCTGAATTGGAAAACAAACTCGATGCGTACCACGTGGCTTCAATCACTGCGACGTTTTTTGAAAAAGAGGGTATTGAAGGTCGCGGAGAATTTTATGAACAGAACGGCGTGATAAAAGACGTGATCCAAAATCATGTTTTACAAATGGTAGCTACGGTTTTGGCAACCAAACAACAATCACGAGCAGTTATTTTAAGTGCATTAGAGCTCATATACGGCTCGACACCATCTGAAACTCTGGTTCTGGGTCAGTATGAAGGTTATAAAGATGAAGAGGGTGTTTCAAACAATTCAGAGGTGCCGACCTTCGCTGCTTTCAGAGTTAAGGCTCAGGTACCACGCTGGAGTGGCGTACCGATTCTCATTAAAGCCGGCAAAGGTTTGAAAGAAACGTTAATTGAAATCGTAATCACATTTAAGGATGAAACAGAACTGAGATTTGCTATCCGTGGTAATAATGCGCCGAGTGAAACCCACGATGCCTATGAGCACTTAATTCTTGAAGTTATTAAAAAAGATCACACCTTTTTTGCCTCGATAGAAGAAATTTTGGCTTCATGGAAACTAGTTGATACAGTAATGTCTGTGGCAGAAAATGTTTCTATTATGCATTATCCAAAACACAGCAATCTATTTGCCAATATTTCTCTCTAATGCGATACTTGATCGGTAACTAAAAAATATATGTCACTTAAATCATTCCTAATGAAAAAAATGCTCAAGAGCCAAATGAAAGGCGTGCCTGAGGCTCAGCAGGATCAAATTATTGCCGCTGTTGAAAAGAATCCAGAATTGTTTCAAAAAATTGCTTTAGAAACCCAAGAGCGTATTAAGGGCGGGGAGGATCAAATGGCTGCAGCTATGGCTGTAATGCAGAAATACCAAGCTGAACTTAAAAACGCTATTAATTAGTTATATACTATAGATAGCTCGGTTCTTTTGTCATTTGAAAGGAGGTGATATACCTTGGACAAAACGAATCCCGATCTGCTGTGTCGTGAACTGATAGGCAGACATCTCGCTCGGCGAAAGAAGGCGTTTGAACAGTTTCAAAGTGGCCACGGTTCATATGGTTTTTCATCGGAAGCAATGGAAAGATTTACCGAGCCCTTTAAACGCAAACGCCAACGACTCAAAGAGCGACTACAGTCCCTTGGTTTAAAAGGTAAGGAGTTTGAGAAGATTTGGCACGAGGTTGCGAAGAGGCAACCATAAGGGAGTTGGGTATGCACCTTTTCTCAAAATAAAGCCGAGGCATTAGGAATGCCTCGGCTTGCTTTTTTGTGAAGCCAGTATGGTATTATTTTTATATGTTCGTTAGAAAGACGTCCTTTTTCGTATTGTTACTAATATCTTTGTTTTTTGCTACAAATGTTTATGCCTCTGTTACACCATATGTCTGGACCCAAAGAATTGATTCAACCCAGCAAATGGGCTGGATACACATTGCCTCATCTGCAAACGGGCAAAAATTAATTGCTATAGCGAGAAAAGACACAATCACAAACAATAGGTTTGTATATATTTCAACAAATAGTGGGCAGACATGGGAAGCGCAAGCTTTGCCTATAAGTCAATGGGAAAATGTTGCTATCTCAAGTGATGGCTTAACTATGGTTGCTTCGGGTTGGTATACAAATGTATATGTTTCGATTGATGGTGGTCAGACATGGACAGAGAGAGTGGGGAGCGGCGGTTTGAAATTAATGAAGATGTCGGCTGATGGAAGTAAAATTGTGGGTTTGGTAGCTGAGTCGGGTGATTGTATGGTAGTTATATCAGATGATTTAGGACTAACTTGGAACCCCGTTGCGGACATCGGCACAAACTCGTGGGCCGATGTGGCAATTTCAGCCGATGGTAATAAAATTATTTTGGCAGATAACGGGGAAGATATAACAATTTCTACAAATGGAGGTCAAACGTGGTCAAGTAAATACACTGGCGTTGCAAGCGTAAATACGGTATCTCTTTCAGCAAACGCTAGTCTTCTTGCGATAGGTGAATCATATGGACACATTCTCACCTCAACAAATGATGGTCAGTCGTGGACAGAGTTTACAGGAACCGGGGAACAATATTGGCGTGGGATTACATCTTCAAATGATGGCACATATTTAATCGCCTATATTGGTCGTGGTCAGATTGGCTCTTTGTATCGCTCAGTAAACGCCGGTGTATCGTGGGCTGAATTAACTGATGTGACGCAAGATAATTGGTACAGTGTTGCCAGTTCGTTAGATGGTTCAATATTCTATGCACTTGGTAGTAACACTCACGATAATCGTGTGCTAAAGTCTGCTGATTTTGGTGGCACATGGAATTTATTATCGGGTGGTTCGGGTGTTGGTCGTGTAAATACAATTAGTGTAGCTTCGTCCGCAACAGGTGAAAAATTGGCCATAATAACCAGAACAGCTGGTGATACATCATTACGTGTGCGTGTATCAAGTAACAGTGGTGTTACATGGCAGAACACAACACTACCCGACTCTGACTGGTGGGATGTAAAGATGTCAGCTGACGGTGGTTATTTATACGTCACAAATTTAAACGGCATCATGAAAGTGTCGACTGACTTCGGTTCCTCATGGACGTCATTAGCAGCAGATCTTAGTTTTTCCAAAATAGCAGTTTCAGACAGTGGCCAACATCTGGCTTTGTTGGGGAGAGATGGCAATCTGTATATTTCTCATGATTATGGGCAAAACATATTGTCACAAGATACAGTCGGAAATCACATTTGGGCATCTGTCACAATGTCTGGAGGTGGACAAAAGATAGCAGCGTTGACCAGCGGTGAAGAAGATACTGGGCACATATATCTTTCCCAGGATAACGGTCAGACTTGGAGTGAAAATGATCGTTACGTTTTTTATGGTGAGGTAATGTATTCTGCTGATGGCAGTGTGATTGTGCTAATTGATACCACTGATGGCTGTGGTTGTATTGCTGGTTCACACGATGCGGGATTACACTGGACCGAGTACACAACTGCTGGTCAAAAACAGTGGACAGCAGTTACTGTTTCACAAAGTGGCTCAAAGATCGCTGCGACTGAAAACAATTTTGGTGGCGGTGGGTATGTTTACACATCAATTGATGCTGGGAATACATGGACAACCGAAACTTCTGCAGGTACCGCACTATGGTCAGACATTGACTCCTCAGCTGATGGTCTAAAGTTGGTGGCAGCTTCACAGGCTGGTTATGTCCAGACCGCTCTTGCTCAAGAAGCGGTTGAGGATACCACACCGCCTGTGCCAGCCCCGCGTGCTGGTGGTAGCTCATGTTATATAAACAATGTTTTTGTCCCTCCACCTCAGAACCCTACACCAACCCCGCCGAATCAATTTACAAAAAATTTACAACTCGGATCAATAGATAAAGAGGTGATTGAATTACAGCGGTATCTCAATCAACACGGCTTCATTGTTTCAAGGTCTGGAGCGGGAGCGGCGGGTTATGAAACAAATGTATTTGGATCTAAAACACGCTCAGCTCTCATAAAATTCCAAAGAGCACAAAAAATAGTGCCGGCACTAGGATATTTTGGTCCAATAACAAGAATGGTATTGAATTCTCAACAGTAGACGTTAAATTATCTATTTTTACGGAGCAGCAAAGCTGAAACATGCCCAATTACCAGGCTGAATTTCAGTGCATCTATCTGGTAACACGCATTGATTATTACACTGGTCGACTTGTTGACCACCGCCACTCGGCGCAGTCTCAACAGCGGTGATGTCTGTTGTGCCAGCGTTCTGGCCACACAGTAGACCATCAGAACCCACTGTTACAGTTTTTCCCATAATGCACGATGTACCAAGATTTTGTGCCCAATATATAGCCGATTCAGTGCAAACTCCATTTGCTCGGGTTTTGCATTTATAAACAATCGAATTATATTCTTGACCATTTACATAAACCGTCGGCATAGTTAGTTTATTAGCAAAGACGCTTGTTAACGCCGCATTACCGTTTAGGGTTCGATCAGCAAATCGACACGTTTCAGCGGCTAGTTTACCAATACAGTAATAATTTGTTGTGTCACCCACATCAGGCATGGCCATCGGATTATTGGTATTAATAATTAGTGACTTTTGAACCTCCTTTGCCTGAGCGACCGTTTTAACATCCAAAGCTTTGGCTCGGGCGCGTTGTGTGCTGCCAACCAAAATACTTGAAATCAAGCTAATGATTGATATGACCACCATGACTTCTATCAGAGTAAAACCTTTTTTAGTGTGCTTCATATTATTTTCGTGGCAAGGCTCTTAGGGATGGGGGTAAAAGTTTGTCAGCCTCTGTGGCTGTTGGTTTGGATTGGATCGGTGAGTTCGGCGCAAGTAGCAGATAGGCAAGTATTGAGCCGGCAAAACCAGCGATAATTATAATGATATACACGACCATAAGTTGGCGTTCATTTCGAACGATGTGCCAGCGCATGAATAGTGGTTGACGTTGTTGCTTCATAGGAGCGACATAAAAATTAGTTGATAGATGTTGTTCATCAAATTCGACAGCGGCCATATTACTCTCATTGTAGTACATTTGTAATTAACCACCAACCTGTTATAGTGTCCGTTATGAGTTTATCAATCGGCATCGTCGGTCTGCCCAACGTCGGAAAATCAACCCTGTTCAACGCTCTCACCAAAAAGAGCGTTTTAGCTGCAAATTATCCGTTTGCCACCATTGACCCTTCTGTCGGTGTGGTTGCCGTACCCGATGAACGTCTCTGGAAGCTTTCTTCATTTTCAAATTCTGCCAAAACAATTCCGGCCGCTGTCGAATTCGTCGATATTGCCGGCCTAGTTAAAGGTGCCTCAGAAGGTGAGGGTTTGGGTAATCAATTTCTAACCAACATTCGCGAAACAGATGCCATTGCCCAAGTGGTCCGTATTTTTGAAGACGAAAACATCATCCATGTTTCAAATAAAATTGATCCAGTAAACGATATTGAAACAATTAACACCGAACTTATTTTGGCTGATCTACAAACTGTGACTAAACGCCTCAGCAATATTGGTCGCGACGTAAAGCGTGGTGACAAACAGGCATTGCTTGAACACGCGCTGCTCACAAAAGTTGAAGCGGCACTTAATGCTGGTAAATTGGCCCGAACTGTTGAAGTGATTGAAGCTGAAGAACCACTGCTTAAAACATTACACCTTTTGACGACAAAACCAATTTTGTACGTACTCAATAAAAAAGCTGGTGGTAAAAATTTGGATGAGATTAATGATGAACGTTTCCAAAAACTCCTGTCATTTATTAAAGACTCAGGCGCTGGTCATGTCATAGTCGATGCTCGCATTGAAGAGGAGTTAAAAGATTTATCTGGCGATGAAAAAACCGAATTCCGTAAAGAACTCGGCGGTAATAAAGATGATGGTATTAATGATTTAATCAAGGCTGGCTATGACCTACTTGGTTTGATTACGTATTTTACAACCGGTGAGGATGAGAGCCGAGCGTGGACAATTAAAAAAGGTTGGACTGCACCTTTGGCAGGTACGGCTATTCACACTGACTTTAAGGATAAATTTGTGCGGGCTGAAGTGATTGAGTGGGACAAACTTTTGGAATCTGGTTCATTTGCTAATGCGCGGGAGAAGGGGCTTATTCGAACGGAGGGTAAGGAATATATTGTGAAGGACGGGGATGTGATTGAGTTTAAAATCTAAATAAAGAAAGTGCCCTCCATGGCGTTTATGGAAGGCACTTAAGGTGTGATCAGGTCACATTGCGCAGTAACCGCGCGGACCGCAGTTGCCGAACGTGGTAAAAGCGGTAGAGCGTTTCGTCGCCGAGGTCAATCGAGGCGGGCGCCTGGGCATACGTTGGGTAGGGCACTTGAGCGCGCCATTCACCCATGAGTTTGATGTACAATGAGCTGTTCTGCGACATAAAGTTTTTCGCAGACGGCTGACTCGTTGGCGCGGTGGCCGGCTGAGTGGACGGTTGTGTCGTCGGCGGAGCCGATGAAACCTGTGACAAAAAGAACAGGGAAGCAATAAAAGAAACGATAACAATTCCTTTCACAGAACCTCCATGGTTAGAACTGTTCACTATACTAATTCTTTGTCTGTTTTTGTCAATTGAGTCATGATACACTTGTTGAATGACAATACTTGAAATGCCAACATCAGGCGAGATGAATGATGCTGTAACAAAATTAGAAGCAATCAAGCAGCAAATGCTTGGTAGTGGAGCCGTCGATAATGAGCTAAGCCAAATTGATAGTATAAAAAAAGAAATGCTGGCTGGCGGTATTACCGCCCAGGAAGCTCTTGAACAGGCTAATTTGATAATTGAGAATCGACAGGACTATCACTAGTTGACCACCTTTGGTTTTTACGATATTTTTCTATACAGATTTTTAAGGAGATCTTTATGCCCAAACAGTCGACGTTTGACTGTGTGATTGAGGTGTATCGGGAATCACCCAATCCTGACAGTCTCTTTGGCTACCGTGTGTGTTTGAGTGGAACCGAGAAAACAATCAGACGCACCAGTCTGCCCTTCAAGACAACGTTAGAAGGAGTAAAGAATTATTTGTTGGACAACCAAAAGAATTGGGCCAACATTTCTGTGCCAACGCTTGGTGGGGATGCCATTTTGCCCGAGGGGGAATTCAAGCTACGGGATAAGGAGTCAGAAAAGTTCAAAGAAATGCTGCAGTCGGCAATTCGCTGCAACAAGCGGTGCCAGTAGTAAACAAACAGGCCCCGTCCATGAAATGGACGGGGCCTTATATTTACTTTTTACCTGCCTTCGGTCGAGCTGTGCTCGACGAATGCCGGAGCTTGCCGTGATTCAGTGGTCGATGATTCGAACACCGGCCGTCGCGGGTCGCCGACCTGTTTCTGACCCAGATGATCTGGGTAAAACAGATTGGCTTCGGTTGAAAATGAAACCTGGCAACCAACAAGCTGCGCAATCGTCAGGGCATACAACACGATAAGTGCATACTTTCGCATACAATCTCCTTCTCGGCGATACTGGTAGTATAATATCATATTACAGTATATTTGTCAATATGCTGCCACAGTGCTGAAAATATGGTATATTTTGCCTATAACAAATAACGCCTATGGAACAAAAATCAAAAGTTCTCAAGTGGTCACTTATTATTGGTATTGTGGTGGTTCTCAACCTCTTCTTTAATTACACCTTGTCGTTAGTGTACTCAAATCCTGAATACACCCAGTTTTGTCCGCAAAAACAAGTTGTAGAAAGTCCGCAAACAAAAACACAATGTTTAGCGATTGGCGGCCAGTGGGTTGAAAACACCTATCCAGCTCCAACTGGTGTAAAAACTGCCCCAGAAAAAACCAGTTATTGTAATGCCGAATTTACCTGTGGTAAAAATTACGAAGCAGCCCGCAATACATATGAAAAAAATGTCTTTATTGCTTTGGTAGCACTCGGTGTCTTATCACTCGCCATTGGCTTATTCTTGCGTGGTAATGATGCGATTTCTTCTGGTCTGTCACTTGGCGGCGTTCTCTCATTTGTTATCGCTTCAATGCGTTACTGGTCATCGGCTCAGAATCTCATTAAAGTTTCAATCCTAGCGGTGGCCCTTATTGCCTTGCTCTGGTTGGCCTTTAAGAAATTTCAGAATAAATAATGAAACCCTACGATCCGAAAAAGATTGAACCCAAGTGGCAAAAGTATTGGGAGAAAAAAAAGCTGTTCAAAGCTAGTAACACCTCGAAAAAACCGAAGTTCTATTCACTGATTGAATTTCCGTTTCCATCTGGTGAAGGCATGCACACCGGTCACCTGCGCTCAAATACAGCCATGGACATTGTTTCGCGCAAGCGTCGTGCCCAGGGCTTCAACGTTTTGTACCCAATTGGTTGGGATGCTTTTGGTCTGCCGACTGAAAACTATGCTATTAAGACTGGTCAGCAGCCAAAAGTTGTGACCAAGAAAAACACTGACAATTTTCGTCGACAATTAAAAGCGGCTGGCTTTTCTTTTGACTGGTCACGCGAGGTAAATACTACTGATCCTAAGTATTACAAATGGACGCAGTGGATTTTCTTGCAAATGTACAAACACGGTTTGGCCTACAAACAAAAGAGTCTGATTAATTGGTGTCCGAAAGATAAAATTGGTTTGGCCAATGAAGAGGTTATTGATGGTAAGTGCGAACGTTGTGGTACACCGGTAGAAAAACGTGAAAAGGAGCAGTGGATGCTGGCTATTACCAAGTATGCTGATCGATTGGATAAGGATTTGGATACGGTAGATTATTTGGAAAAAATTAAAACTCAACAGCGTAATTGGATTGGTAAGAGTGAAGGCTCGGAAATTGAGTTTGAATTACATTTCAAAAATCCTGAGGACAATAAGCGCCGCGGACCGGATGGTAAGCCAGCAGCGATCAAAGTCTTTACGACGCGGGCCGACACGCTTTTTGGTGTGACATATATTGTCTTATCACCAGAGCATTTATGGGTGACGTTAGCGACAGATGACAAACACAATGTCTTGGAAAACAAACAGGAAGTTATTGATTATGTAAAAAGTGTTAAACAGAAAACTGAAATTGAACGCACTGCTGAGGATAAAGAAAAAACTGGCGTTGAACTCAAGGGTGTAAAAGCGATTCATCCTATTACTAAAGAAGAAATTCCCATGTATGTGGCTGACTATGTGCTAGCTCACTATGGGACAGGTGCTGTGATGGCTGTGCCAGCTCACGATGAGCGTGACTGGGCTTTTGCGCATAAGTATAAGCTGACGGTGAAGGAGGTGATTATTCCAAAATTAATTGATCAACATGATCCGCCACGCGCTGATAAAAAAACTGTTGAACGCCGGGCGATTCAAGCAATAGTCATTAACCCAAAAGACAAAAAAGTTTTGTGTCTAAGATGGAAGAAGTTTCCATGGACGACATTTATCACGGGTGGAGTGGAAGGCAATGAAGATTTGATTGAGGCGGCTCGCCGAGAAATTATTGAAGAAACAGGCTATAAAAATGTGAAATATATTCGTACACTCGGTGGGCCGATAGAATCACATTTTTTTGCCAATCATAAAGATGAAAATCGCAAAGCGCTTTTTACTGGTTTTATTTTTGAGCTTGAAAACGAACAGCGTGAAGTAATTTCTGATCAAGAACAGGCAATTCATGATGTAGTTTGGTTGACGTGGGATGAATTATCTAATGATAAGAATATTAAATGTTCAGAATATGAAATTTGGCTGGATCGGTTTTTCAATCCACCACATGCTTTTGTTGAAAATGGAGTTTTAATCAATTCCGGCAAATTCGATGGTTTGGAATCCGATCGCGCTAAAAAAATGATCACTGAAGAGGCGGGAGGAAAAATGGTCACAACATATAAATTGCGTGACTGGGTCTTTTCGCGACAGCGTTACTGGGGTGAACCAATTCCGATGATCAAATGTCCAGATTGTGGTTGGGTGTCAGTACCGGAAAAAGATTTGCCTGTGACATTACCCGAAGTTAAGAACTATCAACCAACAGATACAGGCGAGTCACCCTTGGCGGCAATTACAAAATGGGTCAAGGTGAAGTGTCCAACATGTAAAGGTCCAGCAGAGCGAGAAACTGACACCATGCCAAACTGGGCAGGTTCAAGTTGGTACTTCCTACGATACACAGATTCGAAAAATAGTAAGGCTTTGGCAGGCATTGAGGCCATGAAGTATTGGCAACCCGTTGATTGGTACAATGGTGGTATGGAACACACAACTTTGCACGTGCTTTATTCGCGTTTTTGGAATAAATTCCTGTTTGATATTGGTGTCGTACCGACGAGCGAGCCGTATGCTAAGCGCACATCACACGGCATGATTTTGGCACCAGATGGGGAGAAGATGTCTAAGTCGCGAGGTAATGTGGTTAGTCCGGATAGTATCATTGCTGAGCACGGCGCGGACACGTTGCGGCTCTACCAGATGTTTATGGGTCCATTTGATCAGTCGGTGGCTTGGAGCGTCGATGGTATCGTCGGTCCGCGCCGTTTCCTGGAACGCATTTGGCGGTTACGCGAAAAAGTTTCTGATAAAAAGGGTTTGGTTAACAAAGATTTGGAAAGTGCATTACACCAAACGATCAAAAAAGTTTCAGATGATATTGAAACAATGCAATTCAACACAGCTGTTTCAGCTATGATGATTTTTGCCAATGAATGTGACAAATCCGATGTCATTCCGCAAGAATATTTCGCCACATTCTTGCAGTTGTTGGCACCTTTTACTCCACACATTGCCGAAGAGCTGTGGTCTAGTTTGAAATACAAGACCTCAATTTCCACTACGCCATGGCCGGTCGCTGATGAGGCTAAAATGGTCAAGTCAGAAGTAAATATTGTGGTCCAGGTGAATGGTAAAATGCGTGCTGAATTTAAAGTTGCCGCAGAAACTTCACAAGCTGACATAGAGAAAAAAGCCTTAGAATTAGCCACCGTTATCAAGTGGTTGGATGGAAAACCGGTTAAAAAAATTATTTATGTTAAGGGTCGTTTGTTAAATATTGTCATCTAAAACGTCAAGAAAAGGGCAACCCTTGACTTTATTTGACATAGATGATAAAACTAATACTAACGTAGACGAAACGTAAAAAACATTATCATATATTTTTACTAAAACATGCCTTCACTAACCTTTAAACCAAAGCAAGTCACAAAGCATTTGTTGGGTGTATTGCCTGAACGCGCTCGAGACGTCATGATCTCACGCTATGGCTTGGGTAAAGATACTGAACGCATGACGCTTGAAGGTATTGGTAAGAAGTACAATATTACTCGTGAACGCGTTCGTCAGATTGAGAATCATGCTATTGCCTCAATCCGTAAATCTAAGGAATATACAAAGGAAAAGAAATCGTTCGATGAACTTGAACATGTGATTCACGATTTAGGTGGTGTTATCACCGAAGAAGATCTCTTGAGTATGCTCTCAAAGGATCGCAGTATCCACAATCATCTCAATTTCTTATTGGTAATTGGTGAAGCCTTCAAGAAGAAGAAGGAAGATGAGCACTTTAAACACCGCTGGTTTATCGATGATGAACTCTCAGACCGTGTTCATGAATCTCTCCACAAGCTCTATAACAATCTTTCAGACAGTGATTTGATTTCAGAACAGGACATAATTCAGTCATTCCTCGAACATGTTAAGGATGTGTCAGACGAATATAAGAAGGAAGAAATTTTGAAACGCTGGTTAGCCCTCTCAAAAGCTGTCTCAAAGAACCCTTTGGGTGAATGGGGCAAAGCTTCGTCATCAAATGTGAATGCTAAGGGTATGCGTGACTATGCCTTCTTGGTTATCCGCAAGCACGGTTCTCCAATTCACTTTACTGAAGTCGCAAAGCAAATTGAAAAATTATTTAAAAAGAAGGCTCACGTAGCCACAACTCATAATGAGCTCATCAAGGACCCGCGATTTGTTTTGGTTGGTCGTGGTCTCTACGCACTTTCAGAATGGGGTTATATTTCAGGTGTGGTTAAAGATGTGATTCGTAAGGTACTTGAACAAAATGGTCCATTGACAAAAGATAAGATTATCGAAAAGGTCCTCAAGGAACGATATGTCAAGGAGAACACCATTATGGTCAACTTGCAAAATCCAAAGTTTTTCAAAAAAGATAAAGAAGGTCGCTACTCAATGGTCTAACAAACAAAAAAATCCACAGCCCAGCTGTGGATTTTTTTGTAATCTGGTACACTATACTCATGTTCGAGTCTTTTATCACGAACCTCTATGGCGCCCAGACATATTTGGTGCTTAAATGGATTTTATATTTGTATCCATTATGGTTGCCATTTGTTCTCGGTCCGCTGTTTTGGTTGTTGTGGGTCCGCTACATTCGCTACCTGAATTTTTTCAATCGCAAACACATTTTATTGGAAATAAAATTGCCTGCTGACGTTACTCGTTCGCCACTTTCAATGGAACTCTTTCTTAATATTCTCCATCAGACAGGTGGTGAAGCTACACCGATTGATGTGTATTGGATGGGCAAAACCCGAGCCTGGTTTTCTCTTGAACTGGTTTCTCTTGGTGGTCAGATTCACTTTTATATTTGGACGCAGGAAGTTTTTAAGAGTCTGATCGAATCGCAAGTGTACGCTCAGTTTCCTGATGTGGAAATTCAGCAGGTTGAGGATTACGCACTTCAATTTAATTTTAAGCCTGGTGAAACGGATCTGTGGTCATCGAATTATATTAAAGAAAAGCCCAATCCTATCCCTGTTAAAACATATATCGATTATGGTTTGGATAAAATTCCAGACGCCGAGAATACTTCCGATCCAATCAGCGGCATCATTGAATTATTTAGCACTATTAAACCCAATGAACAATTGTGGTTACAATTTGTCGTGAGAGCACACAAAAAAGAAAAACGAGCTGGCTTCTTTTCAAAGGCATCAAACTGGGCAACAGATATTGAAGAAATGAAACAAGCTTTTCGAGACCGAATTAGGGAACATGGTGGGCGTGCTTACGGTCAAGAAGAAAATAAATTTTTCGATGCATTGAGCCGAGCTGAGCATAAGTTCCCACTTGATTGCGGAATTCGCATTGTCTATGCTGGTCAAAAGGAAATTAATGGCGCCTTTACCATTGGGTTACGTTCGCTGTTTAGACCTTATAGCGCTGCTCAACTTCGTGATAGCTCAGGTTTCAATAATATTAAAACAAAACTTTCCACGGATTTTGACTACCCATGGCAGGACTATGCTAAAGTATTCTTGAACCGCAAAAAACGCAATCAGCTTGATGCTTATAAGCGACGCATGTTCTTTTTTCCGCCCCACAAGGAGCTGCATTGCGTTGTTACAACTGAAGAATTGGCTACCATGTATCATTTTCCAAATGCTTCGGTGGCGGCACCTGGTTTGGGCCGTATTCAGTCAAAGCGGGCACAGGCACCAACCAATCTGCCCGTCTAATACCTCATGGAAGATTTTTCATTTCACTTTTCATCATATCGCCGTATTTGGCTCGCTGGACTCTTGGGTACCCTTGTTGTTTTTTTGTTGGCATTATTTTTTTATGCTGCCGAGATTAAAGCACCGCGCAATTTCCCGGCTGGCAAGGTTGTTCAGGTTTCAAATGGAGCCAATCTATCTGATATCGCCGCTGAACTTCATGCGGCTGGTGTAATTCGTTCGCCGTTTTGGTTTACAAATTTTATTATCTTCTTCAATCATGAACGGACTGCGGTTAGCGGCGAATATTATTTTGAACGACCCGTTTCAGTTATTTCAGTTGCACGAGCAGTGAGCCGCGGTACATTTAATATGGACCAAGCCAAAACAACGATTCCAGAAGGTTCGACCAATGTTGATATTGCAAACATTATCCACGCGTCGTACCCAGATTTTGATATGAATGAGTTTTTGTCATTGGCTAGCACATCTGAAGGGTATCTGTTTCCTGATACATATAAATTTGGGGCCAATGTTCGGCCAGCTAGAGTGATGGAAATGATGTTGGCCAACTTTGATAAAAGGATTAAGGCTGAAAATGTTGTGGCTGCAACTAAAACCTCAGGTTATAGTCAAAAGGAACTTATTATCATGGCCTCAATTTTAGAAGGTGAGGCTCGTCAGACACGTACCCGACAGGTGGTAGCTGGTATTTTGTGGAAGCGCATCAAGATCGGTATGCCTTTACAAGTAGATGCAGCTTTTCGAGTTATAAACGGCAAGACTTCAGCTCAATTGACCCAGGCGGATTTGAAGATTGACTCTCCATATAATACATATATAAATAAAGGGCTGCCGCCAGGCCCGATATCCAATCCTGGTCTCGATTCGATTCTGGCGGCAGCCCAGCCAGTTAAAAGCAATTACCTCTATTTCTTAACTGATGCCAATGGCACTATGCACTATGCGGCGACACTTGAGGAGCACGCAGCCAACAAACGCAAATATCTTAAATAATGAAGGGCAATGCCAAAAAAGTTTTCGTTGGTATGTCAGGCGGAGTTGATAGCTCTGTCTCTGCAGCCTTACTCAAACAAGCCGGTTACGATGTGACTGGCGTCTTTATTAAAGTTTGGCATCCGGAATGGCTGCCGTGTGAATGGAAAGAAGAACGCCGCGACGCGATGCGCGTCGCGGCCGCCCTCGACATTCCTTTTTTAACCTTCGACCTTGAAGCCGAGTACAAAAAGGGTGTGGTCGACTACATGCTCGATGAGTATCGTCATGGTCGCACACCCAATCCAGATGTGATGTGCAACAAAGAAATTAAGTTCGGTTCTTTTTTTGCTAAAGCCCGCGAAATGGGCGCAGATTTTATTGCCACTGGTCATTACGCACAAAACGCTTTCAATACATTAGTAGAGGGTAAAGACAAAAATAAAGACCAGTCATATTTTTTGTGGACAATTAAGAAAGCAGATATGCCATATGTTTTGTTTCCTGTGGGTGGTCTGCAAAAAAAAGATGTTCGAGCGCTTGCAGCAAAATTTAAATTACCTGTGGCCGAGAAAAAAGACAGCCAAGGCATTTGTTTTATCGGTAAAGTTGATATGAAAGATTTTTTATCGCACTACATTGATGAGAAACAGGGAAATGTGCTTAATGAAACAGGCGAAATCATCGGTACGCACCGTGGTGTCTGGTTTTATACCGTTGGTGAACGACACGGTTTTACTATTACTGAAAAAACCAATAATGATAAACCATATTTTGTTGTTTCAAAAAATATTGAAGCCAACACAATTACAGTTTCGCATCGTAATACAACGGTACTGCACGTCTGCAACCAGGTCAGACTCAAAGATATGAATGAAATTAGTGAAATTCCTCAGCACGTACCACTTACTGCCCGTTATCGCTATCGTCAGATACCAGTTGAGTGCACTGTCGACGGCAATAACGTTTTCTTTATCAAAGCCCAGGAGTATATTCCCACCGGTCAATCCCTGGTGATTTATAAGAATGAAACCTGTCTCGGTGGCGGTATTATTGAAGCAGTGGGTCTTAAAGATAAGGTTTGATATACTACAACCATGAACGAAAAAACATTCTACGTCACGAAACAAAATGGCGAACGGGAAGCGTTCGATATTCAAAAATTACAATTTTCATTACAACGAGCCAAGGCGTCACCAGAAGCAATTAAACAGGTTTGCGATCGAATCACAGCTGAACTTGAAGATGGTACATCGACGCACGCCATCTACCAACACGCTTTTCAATTGCTTCACTCATTTGAAAAGAAAGCTGCAGTTCGTTATTCGTTGCGCCGAGCTCTAATGGAACTTGGTCCATCAGGTTTTCCATTTGAACAATTTGTGGCAGAAATTTTTAGATCAAAGGGCTACGATACGGTTACAGATCAAATTGTTCTGGGTGGTTGTGTGGAGCATGAGGTTGATGTAGTCGCTTGGAAAAAAGATGAGTTGATTATGAGCGAGGTTAAATTTCATGGCGATATTGGTTTGAAATCAGATTTGAAAGTTGTACTTTATGTCCACGCTCGCTTTGAAGATTTGGCTGAAAATGTGTACAGTTACGGCGGTAAGACTCACAAGTTGACCAGTGGCTGGTTGATCACCAACACCAAGTTTACTGTCAGTGCTATCAAATATGCTGTCTGCAAGAAAATGAATATCGTCGGTTGGAATTATCCAGTAGAAGGGAACTTGCACGATATGATTGAAGATGCCAATCTACACCCGATTACCAGTTTACACACTCTCAGTGATCACGATAAGAAGGAGTTGCTCAACCGTAAAGTGGTGCTTTGTAGCACTCTAGTCAAAAAGCCCTCATTATTGGCTG
Organism: uncultured Candidatus Saccharibacteria bacterium; assembly: GCA_964532205.1. Lineage (GTDB taxonomy): Bacteria > Patescibacteriota > Minisyncoccia > Phycocordibacterales > JAKAEA01 > CAZHGQ01. The sequence continues at coordinate 35,989 of CAZHGQ010000001.1, forward strand.
ATTTGGGCCTTTCAGATGCAAATATTGAGACGGTTTTGGATGAAATTAAGCAGCTTGGCTTCTCTGATAAAGAGTAGTAAAATTATTTCATTATTAAGTAGTTAATAATCAGTATGGAAAATCAGAATGTTAGATTAGCGATTGTCTTCGTCATTGGCTTGGTAATCGGTATTGGTGGTGCATCTTTGGTTATGCGCCGTGCAGCACCGATGGAACCTGTCACCGACGATATTACCACAGACCTCATGGGTTCTACGACACTGCCGGTTACAACACCGACTGCTCAGGAATCTATGTCAGCCTTGACCTCAGATGCTTTAGTGGTAGCAAATCAGCCAGCTGGCTCAGTAGTTTATGTTTCTCATGTGGAAGCTTCAGAACCGCTCTGGGTAGCGATTCATGAAGTGGTAAACGGTAAACCAGGTAAAGTGTTGGGTGCCGGACTCTTCAGCCCAGGTGCTGAATCAGGTAATGTTGAATTACTCCGAGCTACGGTTGCTGGTCAGAGTTATGTAGCGATGGTGCACACAGACGACGGTGATTATCACAACTACAGCAGCAAAGTCGACCTGCCAACAGATGTAATGGTAACCTTTACCGCTCAATAATATGGACCTCTCTCTTCTAGTTCAGGATCCTTCGCTCTCAATTTTTTGCCAATTAATCCTCGCGACACTGTTTGGCATGGTTCTCGGAATCGAACGTGTTCTGGCTGGAAGAACTGCTGGTCCCCGCACATACGGTTTGGTATCTCTCGGTGCCTGTTTGCTGACAATTTTGTCAGCTAAATCAATAATGGTTTACAACACAACCAGTGCTGATCCATACCCAATGGTTGGTGCAATTATTACGGGTGTCGGTTTCATTGGTGCTGGTCTCATTATTTTTCACGGTTCACGTCTCAGTGGTTTGACTACAGCTGCCGGAATTTGGGTCTCAGCGGCCATTGGTATTACGGTCGGGTACGGTTTCTATCTTGTTTCATTCTTTGCAACGTTTCTAGTACTCTTTGTGTTTACAATCATGTGGCGTATCGAACGATTTATTCGTAAATACTTCGCTGAAGAACACGACGATCAAGACTAAACGAAACACAAAAAACCACCTGCGAACAGGTGGTTTTTTGTTTTCAGTGCTCTATAATGCTCTTATGTCACACTACAATGCTCTTAAGCGTCGCACTGTATTTAATCCTTCGTCAAAGGAGCCGTTTCGCATTTCTCGTACCAAAATCGACCTATTTGTGGAGTGCCCACGTTGTTTTTATCTCGACCAGCGTTTGGGTATTGTTCGACCACGACCATTTCCGTTTAGCCTCAACAACGCTGTCGACCTTTTGCTCAAAAAAGAATTTGATATTCACCGAGCCGAAGGCTCGGCCCATCCGTTGATGAAAGAATATGGTGTTGATGCGGTGCCGTTTGCGCATGAAAAAATGGAAGAATGGCGCGATGCCATGAAGCGTGGTGTTTGCTGCGTTCATGACGAAACAAATTTACTTGTCCGTGGCGGTGTCGATGATGTCTGGGTTTCGCCAAACGGTGAATTGATTATTGTGGACTACAAAGCTACGAGTAAAGAAGGTGAAGTCTCACTTGATGCCGATTGGCAGGATGGGTATAAGCGTCAGATGGAGGTCTACCAGTGGCTCTTTAGACAAAATGGCTTTAAGGTTTCAGATACCGGCTACTTTGTGTACGTAAATGGTAAGACTGACCGCAAAGCCTTTGATGGTAAATTGGAATTTGATATTAAACTCATTCCGTATACTGGTGAAACAAGTTGGATTCCAAAAACGTTAAAGAAGATAAAGGCTTGTCTTGAAGATGACCGTATTCCGGCTTCAAGCAAGACCTGCGACCATTGTCGCTATTTCAATGAAATTGTCGACGAATTAAAAGCTCGCGCGAAAAAATAATGTTCACTGAAAAAGTCTTACAAGTCGTGGCTGGTATTCCCAAAGGTAAAGTTATGACATATAAAGAAGTGGCTGCGGCTGCTGGCAATCCTAAGGCAGCGCGGGCAGTGGGCATGATCATGTCTAAAAATTACCGTCCTGATGTGCCATGTCACCGGGTCATTCGATCCGATGGCAATTTAGGTGGATACAACCGGGGTATAGAAAATAAAGAGAAACTACTATGGAGCGAGATGAATTAATGCACAGACTTGAACACGAAACAGAGGTGTTCAGAAATCCAGACATTAAGGCGGCGTTTGCAGCAGTGGATCGTAAGGATTTTTTGCATGCCGATTATGAAAGTGAGGCGTACGAAGATTATGCTGTACCAACAATTGCTGGTGAGACAGTTTTGCAGCCAACGCTCATGGCTTTTATGCTGGAGTTGCTCGATGCTCACAAAGGTGACACGGTGTTAAATATCGGTTCGGGTAGCGGCTGGAGCTCAGCTTTACTAGCCTCGATTGTTGGTGAGGAAGGTGTGGTCTATGGTGTAGAACGCTCAGCTGAGCTGGTAAAAAATAGTTTGTTGAATTTGAAGAAATATCCTGAATTAGTAGTGAAGATTTCTGAATCAAGCAGTTTGTCAGATATTACGGAGCATGCGCCATATGAACGAATTTTATCGACAACATCGTTTGCCGATGAAGCTCAAGTAGAGGGGTTGCTCGATGTTTTGGTGGTGGGTGGAATTATGGTTGTGCCTGTTAACTCAACACTGGTCAGATATGAAAAAGTTAGTGAAACAGAAATAGATAAAAAAGAATTTCCTGGATTTACATTTAGTGAGTATCAATGAGTACGCTCGAACAAAAAACGGAGTTACTTAAGAATATACGCGACGAGGTGGTGGCCCTTAAGATCTCACCACTGTACAAAGAGCGAGTCGCGACACACATGTTTCCAGTTATTGGCGAAGGCAAGCATGATGCGGCAATTATGTTTATCGGTGAAGCGCCAGGTGCTAATGAAGCCAAGACTGGACGACCGTTTGTGGGGGCGGCCGGTCGGATCTTAAATGAATTATTGCAAGGTATTGGCATGAAGCGTGAAGACGTATACATTACCAACATTGTAAAAGACCGGCCGCCCGAAAATCGTGACCCCACGCCTCAAGAAATAGAAATCTACGGTCCTTTTCTCGATCGACAAATCGAAATCATCGAACCTAAAGTTATTGTGACACTTGGCCGCTTCTCAATGAACTATATTATGGATCGGTTGGGTCTTTCCTTTGACATTGAACCAATTTCCAAGGCGCACGGTAAGTCATATACGGCACAGACTAGCTATGGTAAGGTAGAGATCGTGCCGCTATACCATCCGGCTGTGGCACTATATAACGGCTCGAATAAAAAGGTTTTACAACAAGATTTTGAACAACTTAAAAAATATGTCTGAAAAAATATTCCATCCTTCACAAAAAATTTTAGAACGCTATGCTGATGTGCTTGTTAACTTTGCTTTGGGCGGAGGACGGGGTATTAAAAAGGGTGAAACGGTTATCGTGCAGTGCAGCGAACATGCAAAGCGTTTGTATGTTGAACTTGTCCGGGCAATTTGGAAAGCCGGTGGTCACGTCATTAGTCGTTACAATCCCGACAATGAATCGTGGATAAATTTTGATCGAGAATTTTTTCAGTTTGCAGAAGATCATCAGCTCGATTTTTTTCCAGAAAAATATTTGAAAGGCCTTGTAGATCAAGCCGATCACTCAATTTTTATTATTTGCGAAACTGACAAAAAAGCCTTGGAGGGAGTTTCGCCAGAAAAAATGATGCGACGCCGTATCTCACACAAACCGTTTATGGATTGGCGTAACGCTAAGGAAAATAAAGGTAAGTTTACCTGGACATTGGCTCTCTATGGTACGCCAGCTATGGCTAAAGAGGCTGGTTTAAGTCAAAAAGCCTACTGGGATCAAATAATCTCGGCGTGTTACCTCAATGAAGCCAACCCTATTGCGGCTTGGCGAAATACTTACAAAAAAATTGACCAGATCCGACACAAACTCAACAAATTACCAATTGATAAGCTTAATATTTTAGGGCCAGATGTAGATTTGTGGATTTCAGTCGGTGAAAAACGCAGTTGGAACGGTGGTAGCGGTCGCAATATTCCAAGTTTTGAAATTTTCACTTCACCAGATTGGCGAGGTACAGAAGGTTGGATTCGTTTCAATCAACCGCTATATTATTCTGGTTCACGGATTGAAGGGATTGAATTGGAATTTAAAAAGGGTGTTGTTGTAAAAAGCAAAGCTAAGAAAAATGAGAAGTTGCTCAAGCAAATGATTGCTGCAAAAAATGCTGATAAGGTTGGCGAGTTTTCTTTGACTGATCGGCGTTTTTCGCATATCACAAAATTTATGGCTGAAACGTTATTTGATGAAAATATTGGCGGGGAACAGGGTAATACTCACATTGCTCTGGGTATGTCGTACCATGACTGTTACGCTGGCAATCCGGCCATGGTTAAACCAGCGCAGTGGGCCAAACTTGGCTACAACGATTCAGCGGTCCATACAGATATTATTTCCACGGCTCGTCGGACAGTTACCGCCTATTTAAAAAATGGAATGGAGAAAGTGATTTACGATCACGGTGAATTCAAAGTCTAACTAAACCTTGATAATTAGTGAAATGTGTGCTATAAAATGTATGGACGTTTTATGCATGGAGGTCGTATGGGTAGTGATCGGCAACTGTTTCCAGCTGGTACTGTCATGAAGACGGACTCAGCTGAACTTGGCCACGATATTGCGTTTGGAGTTGCATTGCCGAACGTACTTCTCGAGACAATTCATCCAGAAAAAGGTTGGAAAATTGTTATCAAGAAAATCATGCCAAATGAGTTTGGTAACGCTGCTCGGTATGACGCAGCTGGAAACATTCGGGAGTATTTGACGCTCCCACAGCACCACAAGGTTGGTTATGTCGAGTAGTACTGACAGAACCGAGTCGGCCGCGAGCGAAGCTCGCGGCCTTTTTCATTGCCGATATGCCGAAAATAAGTACAATAATGGCAATATGACTTCAGAAGAAATTCGATCAAAATATTTAGCTTTTTTTAAGAAACAGGACCATGTCGTGATTCCTTCTGCTTTGCTTGTACCAGAAAATGATCCGACCACATTGTTTACTGGTTCTGGTATGCAACCACTTGTCCCATTTTTGCTGGGTCAAAAGCACCCGCAAGGCAACCGTTTGACCGACTCACAAAAATCGTTCCGCTCTGGAGACATTGAAGATGTTGGTGACAACCGCCACACAACTTTTTTTGAAATGCTGGGCAACTGGTCACTTGGTAGTTATTTTAAACAAGAACAACTCCGCTGGTTTTTCACATTCCTCACTGAAGAAGTCGGTCTTGATCCAAAAAAACTCTATGTGACTGTTTTTGCTGGTGATAAAGAGAACAATATCCCACGCGATACCGAAGCAGTAGAAATTTGGCAAACACTCTTTAAAGAAAAAGGCCTTGAAGCCAAAGATGTTGAATTATTAACAGAACAAAAAGCCTCAGAAGTTGGTATGCAGGGTGGCCGAATTTTCTATTATGATGCCAAAAAGAATTGGTGGTCACGTTCAGGCGTGCCCCAGAATATGCCAGCCGGTGAACCAGGTGGTCCTGACTCAGAAGTCTTCTACGAATTTGATTTTGTTGAACACGATCCAAAATTTGGCCAATACTGTCACCCAAATTGTGATTGCGGTCGTTTCCTAGAAATCGGCAACTCAGTCTTTATGGAGTACAAAAAGAATCCAGATGGCACATTCAGTTTTTTGCCTCAGAAGAATGTTGACTTTGGTGGCGGTCTCGAGCGCATTGCAGCAGTTTCAGAGAATAATGCTGATATTTTTCAGATCGACATCTTTAAAAACCTCATTGCCACACTCGAAAAACTTTCAGGTCTGTCATATTCTGATCCTAAGCACACCGCTAATTTCCGGGTAGTGGCTGATCATCTACGCTCATCAATTTTCTTGATTGGTGATGGAGTGTTGCCAAGTAATACTGACCGTGGTTATTTTGTGCGTCGATTACTTCGTCGCGCTGTGCGTTTTTGGGATAAGCTTGGTATTAAAGATGCTGGTCTTTCAGCCTTAGTCGATTCAATTTTGGAATATTACATGCATTCATATCCAGAAACGGTGGCCAAGGTGGCAGAAATTAAAGCTGAAATTCAAAAAGAAGAAGAGAAGTTTAGAAAAACCCTCAAGGCAGGCCTCAAAGAGTTTGAAAAAATCAGTTCAGCTAATATCTCTGGTTCAGAAGCCTTTTTACTCTTTACCACATACGGTTTTCCTATTGAAGTCACACAAGAATTGGCCAAAGAAAAGGGTATGACCGTTGATATGGCATCTTTTGCAACAGAACTCAAAAAACATCAGGATCTGTCCCGTGCTGGCTCAGAAAAGAAATTTAAAGGCGGCTTAGGCGACACCTCAGAAATGTCAGTGAAGTATCACACCGCCACACACTTGCTCAATGCTGCTCTTCGACAAGTTCTAGGTACCCAGGTTATGCAAAAAGGTAGCAACATTACACCAGAACGATTGCGTTTTGACTTCTCCTACTCAGAAAAAATGACTGATGAACAAAAAAAGCAGGTAGAAGAAATTGTTAATGACTACATACAACAATCATTGCCAGTCACGTGTGCTGAAATGCCGAAGGCTGAAGCTGAACATGTGGCGATCCATGCCTTCAATGAAAAGTACGGCGACACAGTCAAGGTTTATAGTATCGGCACAGAAGGTCATTACATTAGTCGTGAATTCTGTGGTGGTCCACATGTGGCCAATACTGGAGAACTTGGTCACTTTAAAATCGCTAAAGAAGAAGCGGTCTCTCAGGGCGTACGTCGTATTAAGGCAATTTTGGAATAATTCACAGTTGGTTGCTGCGCTACGTGATATACTTATAGTATGTCATTGTTCCGCTCACAAACGCGCGAAGAAATTTCACTCATTTTTGATATCGGCAACGGTTCCGTAGCCGCTTCGCTTATAAAGTTTACCGAGCACAATATTCCGCTCGTGCTTTACACGCACCGTGAGCCACTTACTTTTTTACCTGAACCCGATGCCAAACACTTGCAACACACCATGCTTAAATTGTTGCGCGTGCTTGGCAAACATGTCCACAAACATGGTTTGGCAGCCTTGCATCATTCGTGGCTAAGTGGTCCGACCATCAAACATATTCATTGTTTTTACTCGTCACCGTGGTTTATTTCACACACTAAAGCTCTAACATTGTCACAACCCTCAACGTTTGTGGTTACCAACAGTGTTATCGATACTTTGATTGCGCAGGAGAAAAAAGAATTTTTGGCCACCATTCAACAGGGTTACTACGAACAACTCTTTGGCAATGACATTCGCTTATTGGAAAAAAATATTATTCACACCAAACTCAATGGTTACGAAATCCGTGAACCTATTGGTAAGAAAGCCCGCGATGTTGAGGTCACATTCTATTTAAGTTTTATTTCCGAAACAATTCTCAGTGAAGTCGAACGAGTAATTCACGATTCATTCGGTCACCACAAAATAGAGCATCACTCATCAGCTTTGGGTTCGTGGGCGGCAATACGAGCAATGTTTCCAGCCGCCTCAGATTTTCTCAGCCTCGATATTAGTGGGGAAACTACAGACATTAGTTTCACTAACCGCGGTGTTTTGACTGAGACAATTTCAATTCCTGTAGGACGAAGCACCTTGATTCGTCATCTGGTTCAGAGCCTGGCTGTGCCGCCAGAAGTTGCTTTGTCATTTTTGATCATGCATTCGCATAAAGCTGTCGAGGAATCATTTGCCCAGAAAATTAACACGGCTGTTATTGAAGCCATGAAAGACTGGCAGCAGCAATTATTAACAGCATTAAAGCAGTTGCAAAAGCAGTATTTAGTGCCAAAGCAGATATTTGTCAGTGCCGAAATGGATTTGGCCCCATTATTTATCGATGCCCTCAAGTTACCGGTGCCTATTGATTTTTCTCTACCAAATAACACCTTTGAAGTTTCAACGATTGGTTCAGAGAAAGTTAAACCGTTTATTGTCCCGGATCATAATGTCAAAATTGATCCGGTGCTCAGTTTGGAAAGTATTTTTGTGCATTCACTCACGTCAGGTCGCTAATCCACACTTGAGCAAACATTTTAGTCACGTTATCATACGCTTATGCCACGTCCTCAATTTCAAGATATAGTTCCACCAGATCGTAAATCAATCAAAAAAATCCCCATTCCAGAACGCCGACGTCCTCAATCTACCTACACCGAACCAGCGCCAGCCCCTCAGCAGTATTATCCACGACCATCATCGGCTCTGCGCGAACAGTTTGCTGATGAACCTGAACCCACCGAAACAAATTTTATGCCTCCACCACGTCCGGTTGCGCCACGAAAGGCCAAAAGTCATAAGGGTTGGTTGATCGTAACGATTGTTGTCATTTTAGCCATTGCTTTATTTGCCGGCTTTGCCCTGTATCCACGGGTGTCGGGGGCAATTATTACGATTACACCAAAACAGCAACAAGTTTCAGTGGAGACTCAACTTAAAGCAGTAAAGGAAGGGGTCGGGGATGTGCATTTCCAAACTGTCACTTTGGCCAAGGATGGTAAATTAACGATTCCAGCATCGGGTGAGCAGTATGTTGAGAGCAAAGCTTCTGGCACTATTATCATTTACAATAAATACAGTACGGCTACCCAAAAGTTGGTAGCGAATACGCGTTTTGAAACATCAGACGGTAAAATTTTCCGCATCGCAGATGCGGTAACAGTACCTGGTTACACCAAATCTGGTACGACAATCACACCTGGTAGTATTGAGGCAAAAGTTGTAGCAGATTCTGTTGGTCCTGAGTACAATATTCCACTCTCGGATTTTACAATTCCAGGTTTTAAGGGTGATCCACGATTTGAAGGTTTTTATGCTCGTTCAAAAACTGCTATGGCCGGTGGTTTCAAGGGTAATCAGAAAAAAGTTGACCCAGCTTCAGCCGCTACGGCCCGAGAAAAAATTCGCGCTGAACTCAAAACTGCTTTAGTGGCCGAAGTTGAAAAAAGTATTCCGGCTGGTTATGTTATGCCAAACGATGCCTATGTTATTGAATACACTTCACAACCAGACACTACGACAACGGAAAATAGTGCTCAGCTTTCTGAACACGCGATCATCAAGGGTTTACTATTTAAGCGCGCTGAGTTGGCCCAACAGATTGCCATCAAGACAAATACCCAGCCGGATTCAATCGGGGATATTAGCGGCATTAACTCATTAGTCTTCACCACAAAAAATGCTAGTACCACCCTCGATGTTTCAGCTGATAGTATTACCTTCAATCTCAAAGGTTCGGTCGGTCTGATCTCAGCAGTCAATACAGATGGCCTTAAAAAGGAGTTATCTGGCAAGCCCCGCAAGAGTCTGAATGCAATTCTGGCCAATTATCCAGCCATTTCCAAAGCTGAGGTTGTGATGAAGCCATTTTGGCAAAAAGACTTTCCAACTGACCCAAATCTGATCACTGTTACAGTCGCCCCAGGGACAGTTTCCACAGGTCAGTAGTTATCCCATTTGACAAAAGAGGGCTTTATTTGCTAGTATAACCAGACATTTTCATTTAGGTGTTTTTTGTGCGTAATGGAGAATAAATCTGCAAAAGATCAAGCGGTAATAGGCATAGTCACAGAGGCCTTGCCTAATACCCTTTTTCGTGTAAAGATAGAAAACTCCGACGAAGAAAAGTTGGCTTATTTGGCCGGCAAAATGAGAATCAACCGGATCCGTGTTTTAATCGGCGATAAAGTTGCCATGGAAATCGATCCGTACGGTGGTAAAGCTAGAATTATAAAACGTTTATAACATGCGAGTAAAAGCTTCAGTTAAAAAAATCTGCGCCAAGTGCAAAGTAGTCCGACGCAAGGGCTATGTGTATGTTGTTTGCAGTGCTAATCCTCGTCATAAGCAGCGTCAAGGTTAATTTTCAATACGAATTATTATGAGAATCCTCGGTATTACATTGCCAGATGAAAAACGCATGGAAATAGCCCTTACCGCCATTTTCGGTATTGGCCGTCCACGTGCCCAGCAGATTTTGAAAGAAGCCGGTGTTGAATTTGGTAAAAAGTCAAAGGATCTCACTCCAGACGAAGAAAACAAGATCCGAGGCGTGATCGAAAACGGCGGTTTTAAAATCGAAGGTGATTTGAAGCGTGAAGTCTCTGCTAATATTAAACGCCTCAAAGACATTAAAAGTTACCGCGGTACTCGTCACACTCGACGTTTGCCAGCTCGCGGTCAGCGCACCAAGACAAATGCCCGCACCCTGAAAGGTCCAAAGAAGACCATGGGTAGCGGTCGTCGTAAGGTAGAAAAGACATAAAATATATGGGAAAGAAACGCATTGTTAAAACAGAAGATACAAAAACAGAAGAGGGTGCAAAGACACCTGCTGCTCCGGCTGCGTCTTCAAAAAAGCGCTACGATACAGCCAATCTCTATGTTCAGTCTACATACAACAACACTAAGGTTGTGCTTACTGACGTAAAAGGCAATACCTTGGCTTGGTCATCAAGCGGCTCTCTTGGTTTCAAGGGTGCTAAAAAGGGTACACCATTCGCTGCTGCTAAGGTTGGCGAATTACTCGGTACAAAAGCTCAGACTATGGGTGTTCGTGAAGTTGCAGTCGTTATTAATGGTGTTGGCTCTGGCCGAGAATCTGCCGTTCGTGGTTTTATTTCAAAATCAATCGGCATTTCTTCAGTTAAGGATGTCACACCGGTACCATTCAATGGCCCAAAGCCAAAGAAGCCACGCCGCGTATAATTTTTTAAAATTGTTATGATTATTGGACCAAAATACAAAATTGCCCGACGCTTAGGAGCTGGAGTCTTCGAAAAGACCCAGACTCAGAAATTTGCCTTGGCTAAGGGTCGCAAGAAGTCAGAAGGCCGCGGTGGTCCAAAGACAGACTTCGGTGTGCAGATGCTTGAAAAGCAGAAGGCACGCTACTCATACGGTCTCACTGAAAAGCAGTTCTCAAAATACGTTAAGTCTTCACTTGCTAAAAAAGGTGCCAAACAGCAGGAAATGTTGAACGGTGCTTTGGAAAACCGTCTTGATAACGTAGTATTACGTGCCGGTTTCGCCCCAACACGTATGGCGGCTCGTCAGCTCGTTTCCCACGGTCACATGACTGTCAACGGCAAGCGCGTAACCATTCCTTCATATGCAGTACGATTAGGTGATGTTGTTTCAATTCGCGAAGCGAGTGCTAAGAAGACTGTGTTTGCTACCTTGGATGAACGTCTCAAGAATACCACCGTACTTTCATGGTTGAAGCTCGATGCTGAAAAGAAGACTGCTACTGTCCAGGGTGCTCCGAAATTGAATCCGACTGAACTCATCTTCGATCTGGGTCAGGTGCTGGAATTTTATAGCCGTTAAAATTTAAAGTAATATTTTAATAATCTAATTTTTATACTATGTCAGATCTTAACGTCGTATTGCCATCAAAACCAAAAGTAATCCTCGAAGAGGGTTCTCATGGCGTCTATGAAATTGACGGCCTTTACCCTGGTTATGGTCACACATTAGGCAACTCCCTCCGCCGCATCATCTTGTCATCACTCCCAGGCTCTGCCATTACCACTGTTAAGATTGCCGGTGTAAGTCATGAATTTACAACCATTGAAGGTGTGAAGGAAGATGTAATTACAATTTTGCTCAATCTCAAGAAGATTCGCATTAAGGTTCTCACTGAAGAATCACAGACATTGACACTCAACGTAAAGGGTATTAAGGAAGTCACTGCTGCTGATATTAAAGCCACCGGTCAGGTAGAAATCCTCAATCCAGAACTTGTTTTGGCACATATCACAGATAAGAGTACAGAACTCTCAATCGAACTCACCGTAGAACGCGGTCTCGGATACGTTTCAAAAGAAGTTTTGCAGAAAAATAAGGTTGATATCGGCACCATTACTCTTGATGCCAGCTTCACTCCGATCCGTCGCGTTCACTACGAAGTTGAAAACATGCGCGTCGGTGACCGAACAGACTTCAATCGTTTGAAGATCTCAATCGAGACAGACGGTACACTCACACCAAAAGAAGCTTTGGAAAAATCAATCGAAACCATGATTGCTCAGCTTAAGTCTATTGTTGGTTTCAAGGAAGAAGAGGTGGTTGTGGCAGACGAATCTGCTGTTGAAGAGGCAAAGAGCGAACAGCCAGAAAAAGAAATTGACACTGAGGCTCTCAAGACTCGCATTGAATCTCTCAATCTTTCACAGCGCACCATGAACGCGCTCTCAAATGCCAATATCCGTACTGTTGGTGGCTTAAGCCGCAAACGCGAACAGGATATTTTGGAAATCGAAGGTTTAGGCGCTAAGGGTCTTCAGGAAATCAAGAAGGCTTTGAGCAATTTCGGTATTGTTTTGAAAAATTAATTAATTCCCATGAGACACCACAACGCAAACAGAAAATTTGGCCGACAGGCAGACGAACGCAAAGCTATGATGCGCTCTTTGGCGTTGAATTTGGTGACTCGTGAGAAAATTCGCACTACAGAAGCTAAGGCTAAGGAACTCCGACCATTCATTGAAAAAATGATCACTCGCTCAATGTCAAAGACATTGGCCACAAAGCGCTACTTGGTAACTCAGCTCGGTTTGCCAGGCTCAAAGAAAATGTTAGAAGTTGTGGCGCCCCGTTTCGAAGGTCGTCGCGGTGGTTATACACGCATCACTAAGCTCCCAGCTCGCAAGAGTGACGGCAGCAAGATGTCTTTGATTGAATTTGTTTCATAATTATGACGACCATGGAAAAACACACATTAGACGCACAGGGTAAAAAGGTGGGCCGAATCGCCAGCGAAGCTGCTAAGCTTTTGATGGGTAAACAGCGTACAGACTACGTCCGCAATGCTGTACCGAACGTGCAGGTTGAAATCATCAATGCCGGCAAAGCCGATGTTAACGAACAGCGCCAGCAGGAAGAAATGAAGGCTCGTTATTCAACATATCCAAGCGGTATCAAGGTTCCGACTGTTGGTCAGGTTTTGGAAAAGAAGGGTCATGCTGAATTATTCCGCAAGGCTGTCTACGGCATGTTGCCTTCAAACAAATTGCGTCCACTTATGATGAAGCATTTAAAGATTACTGAATAAATATATGTCAGAAGAAAAACGATACATTGAAACAGTTGGCCGACGCAAGACTTCAGTAGCCCGAGTCCGCCTGACCGAAGCTTCAAAAATGAGCTACTCAGTTAACGACAAAGAATTGGCTGTCTATTTCCCAACAGCTGACTTACAGCGTGTGGCGACAGAATCATTCTCAGTAGTAAAGCCAGCGTCAAAGTTTAAGGTTACCGTTGTGGTAAAGGGTGGTGGTGTCAGCTCACAAGCCGTAGCTATGCGACATGGCATTGCTCGCGCTCTCACAGAATATGACAAAGAACACCGTGGCACACTCAAGAAAGAAGGTCACCTTAAGCGTGATCCACGTGCTAAGGAACGTCGCAAGTTCGGTCTCAAGAAAGCCCGCAAGGCACCTCAGTGGTCAAAGCGATAGTACTCAAAAAACACCCGAGCGGGTGTTTTTTGTTGACATCAACAGAAAATCTTTTAAAATATATCCACCATGGCAGAAGAAAACGATATTGTTCAAGACGAGGAATTTGTGCCGGAAGACGGCGAGGGCAATACTGCTACTACCAAAGATACCGTTAAGGATTTGCGTGAGAAACTCAAAAAAGCTATTGCCGAGAAGCAAGAATATTTGGATGGCTGGCAGCGCGCTAAGGCCGAGTTCATAAATGCCCGTAAACGCGATGAGGAGGATAAACGCGCCATGGTCCAATTTGCAACAGAAAACCTCGTGGCGGAGCTTATACCGGTCCTAGAGAGCTTTGAAATGGCCCGCTCAAACAAAGTGGCCTGGGAAGCGGTAGATAAAGGCTGGCGCACCGGAGTAGAATACATCCACTCCCAGCTTTTAAAGATTTTGGAAGATCATGGCGTGAAGGAAGTAAATCCAATTGGTCAAAAGTTTGACCCAATGCGTGACGAAGCCATTGAACATGTAGTTGTAACAGATGAGGCCCAGGATCATATCATTACCGATGTTGTTCAGAAGGGTTATACATTAAACGGTAAGAGTCTTAAAGCGCCTCGCGTCAAAGTTGGTGAATTCAAGAAATAATTTGGTATACTAGTAGAAATGTTTGAACTTCAAACAAAACGAAATATCCGTTGCTTTACTGTTGAACGCGCCACGGTTCGACTGGTTTTTGCCGCACTTGTTGAGGTTCAAAATGGGGTAGAGGTTTTGGTTTCAGAACCAAAGCTTATCAAAGTGTTGCCAAAGGCTACTGCTACTTTACCGGCTGGTAAAAAGCCTATCTTGGCTTTGCCAGGCATCGAAACACAGGTGGCCCACACGACTCCGGCTTACGTTTCACCCTTTGTCTCACTTCTTTTTGGTAATTCAGAACTTGTTATAAACTTAGCACCCCAACCACCAACTCGAAACTAATTTTGATTGTTTATTAATCTTAATTAGTTTTAACTATGTCTAAAGTTATTGGTATTGACCTCGGTACTACAAACTCCGCGGTCGCAGTTATGGAAGGTGGCGAGCCTCGCATCATTGAAAATGCTGAAGGTGCCCGTACAACCCCATCAATATTAGCTCAATCAAAAACCGGAGAGCGGTTGGTGGGTCTTTTGGCTAAACGTCAGGCGGTAACAAACCCTAAAAACACGATTTATCAGGTAAAGCGTTTTATTGGACACAATTGGGATGAACCATTAGTGCAAAAAGATCTCAAGAGCGTACCCTTTGAATCTCGTAAAGCTGAAAATGGCGGTATTGAAGTGAAGATGGCAGATAAATGGTACCGACCAGAAGAAATTTCTGCCATGATTTTGCAGAAAATGAAGGCTGATGCTGAAGCACGCTTGGGTGAGAAAATTACTGAAGCGGTTATTACCGTGCCAGCCTACTTCAACGACTCTCAGCGTCAGGCCACAAAAGATGCCGGTAAAATTGCCGGCTTGGATGTGAAGCGTATCATCAATGAACCAACAGCTGCGGCGTTGGCTTATGGTTTCAACAAAAAGAAGGATGAGAAGATCGCGGTCTTCGACTTCGGTGGTGGTACATTCGATATCTCAATCCTTGAAGTTGCTGACGATGTTGTCGAAGTGAAATCAACAGACGGTGATGCCCACCTCGGTGGTAAGGATATTGATCAGAAAATTATCAATTGGTTGGCCGATGAATTTAAAAAGGAATCAGGTATCGACGTCCGTGGTGACGCTTTGGCTCTCCAGCGTCTCGACGAAGCCGCAGAAAAGGCTAAGATTGAACTTTCAACTGCTGTTCAGACTGAAGTTAACATTCCATTCATCACCTCAGATGCCAGTGGTCCGCGACACCTTTTGATCACCATGACTCGCGCTAAACTCGAAGAACTTTCACGCGAATTTATTGAGCGAGCGATGGAAATTACTAAACGTGCCGTTGAAGCATCACCATTTAAGATTGCTGAGATTCAGGAAGTGGTGCTCGTTGGTGGCCAGACCCGTATGCCAGCGATGCAAGCAGCGGTTAAAACCTTCTTCAATAAAGATCCACACATGGGCGTAAACCCAGATGAAGTTGTGGCCATTGGTGCGGCCATTCAAGGTGGTGTGATTTCTGGCGATGTTAAAGATATTTTGTTGCTCGACGTTATTCCACTGTCATTGGGTATTGAAACTATGGGTGGTGTCTCAACAAAGTTGATTGAAAAGAACTCAACTATTCCTACATCAAAATCACAGATCTTCTCAACGGCTGCAGACAATCAGACATCAGTACAGGTGCATATTACTCAGGGTGAACGGGCTATGGCGGCTGACAACAAGTCACTTGGTCAGTTTATTCTCGACGGTATTCCACCAGCTCCACGCGGTATGCCTCAGGTTGAAATTACACTGGATGTCGATGCCAATGGTATTTTGAATGTGACGGCTAAGGAAAAAACAACAGGTAAATCACAATCAATCACCATTCAGGGTAGTTCAGGTTTGTCTAAGGACGAAATTGAACGTATGCGCAAGGAAGCCGAAGCCCATGCTTCTGAAGACCAACAGAAAAAAGATTTGGCTGAAGCTCGCAATATTGCTGAGCAATTGGTCTACACTGCCGAAAAAGGTTTGAAAGATGCTGGTGATAAAGTCCCAGCCGATGTAAAGTCTGGTGTTGAAGCAAAAATCGCTGAAGTTAAAAAGGTGAAGGATGGTACGGATATGGCGGCAATTAAGTCGGCGACTGAAGCGCTTTCGACTGAAACACAGAAAATTGGCCAGTACATGAATCAGCAGACTCAGAATCCGACTGAAAAGAAAGAGGGCGATGGTCCTGAGGGTCCGGTGCGTGATGCAGAAGTGAAGTAAAGCAAAAGGCGGCCGAGCTGTGCTCGGCCGCCGACGCTTTGCGTCTTTCAAAAACCATATCGGAGGAAGTACGCTAAACAAACCATGGAAATCAAAAGGACGGTTACCTTGAACGCATCGTACCACGTCATATCCTCCGTTACGGATTTCTGAGACTCGTAGTACCGTTCATCATTCTCTGTCATAAAACCACCCTTCTGTCAATATAGTACCATATCTTAGAAATTAATCAAAATGGCTAAAAATTATTACGAAACCCTGGGAGTCGAGAAAAATGCCTCAAAAGAGGACATAAAAAAGGCCTTTCGCAAAATGGCTCATCAGTATCACCCTGACAAACAAGGTGGTAACGCTGAGAAATTTAAAGAAGTAAATGAGGCTTATTCGGTGTTGTCTGATGATCAAAAACGAGACCAATACGATCGTTATGGCAAAACCTTTAGCGATATGGGTGGTGGCGCTGGCTTCAATCCAAATGACTTTGGTTTTGATTTCTCTGGCATGGGTGGCAGTCAATTTCAGGATTTTGATATCGGTGATATTTTTGGTCAATTTTTCGGTGGCGGCCGTGGTGGCCGACGCGAGAAACGTGGTTCTGATATTCAGGTTGATGTCGAAGTTGCTTTTGCCGAAGCGGTTTTTGGTGTCGACAAGGTTGTTAACATCAACAAAACATCTGTTTGTGAAGTTTGTCAGGGTTCGGGTGCAGAACCCAATACTGAGGTTAAAACCTGTGATACCTGTAAAGGTAAGGGTCAGATCAATGAAACACGCCAGTCAATTTTTGGGGCTATGGCTAGTGTGCGTGAGTGTCCAACCTGTCATGGTAAGGGCAAGATGCCGACGGTGAAGTGTAAAAACTGTCGCGGTGCTGGCATTTACAAAAAGCAAACTGAGATTAAGTTTGCCGTACCGGCCGGCATCAATAACGGTGAGATGTTGCGAGTCGTTGGTTCAGGTGAAGCTATTGAAGGCGGTACGACCGGCGATCTTTATATCCGTATCCATGTGCGCCGACATCCGACATTAACTAAGGAAGGCAACAACCTGTTTATGGAACGCACCATTAAACTTACAACTGCACTTTCAGGCGGTGAAGAAGAAATTGAAACACTTGATGGCCCGCTGACTTTGAAAATCCCAGCCGGCATCGCTTTTGGTGAACTACTTCGGGTAAAGGGTAAGGGTGTACCGACAAGTAAGAGCTCGAGAGGTGATTTATTGGTCAAAATCCACATTCAGATTCCAGCTAAACTCTCCAAAAAAGCCGCTAAGTTAGTGGATGAATTGAAAGGCGAGGGGGTTTAATCACACTAGTTTACATTGTTAAAAACTTATAAACAGGCTACAATAGAAGTGTAGTCTGTTATGATACATCGACAAAATATTGTAAATACTTGCCATGTTTTGTTATGTATGTTATATTATATGCAATGCAGAACGCAGTAATTATTAGATTAAATGATAGTCCACTTGCCCCTCTGAGTGTAGGGGGTGCAGTTTACAATTTCATGGTTTAGATATTGGCGCCGTCTTAGGGCGTCATTTTTTTAGAAAGAAAATGTCACGTTCAACACTAAATATTCCGGAATCGTACAAGCGCGAAATTAAAATGCGCAAGGAGGTTGCCGAAAAGCAATTAAATTTTATTTACGACAAAAAAAGCGACTTCTGGAAAAAAGAACAGGAGCGTCGAATGCTCGATTTGTTTCATACATCTGCAAAAAAAGTTGCTGCCTATAAGGATTTTATAAAAAAAGCCCGCGTTCATCCTGAGAAAATCCAGTCAATTGAAGATTTTCAGAAAGTTCTACCTGTAAACAAAGATAATTACCTCAGAAGTTATCCTTGGGAGAAACTTTGTATGCCAGGTTCATTGATTGAGCAATCACTTGTTCTCACTTCAACCTCAGGTTCAACCGGTCGACCATTCTATTTCCCTCGAAATGGTATCCTTGATGCTCAATCATCGATTTACCACCAGATGTTCATACGTAATAGCAATCTTGATGTAAATAAATCAACGTTAGTGCTTGTCTGTTTCGGTATGGGTGTCTGGATCGGTGGCGTGATTACGTATCAGGCTTTCAAAACTATTTCTGAGCGTGGTTATCCATTAACTATTCTGACTCCAGGTGTAAATAAGCGTGAAATTTACGAAGCGCTCAAGAATGTTGGTCCACAATATGACCAGATTATTATGTGTGGCTATCCACCATTCATGAAGGATGTTGTTGATGAGGCTAAAGAGAATGGTGTAAATTGGAGCGATTTCAATATCCGGATGATTTTCGCTGCTGAATCGTTCTCTGAAAAATTCCGCGACTATATTATGAAGAAAACTGGCATGAAAAACCCATATCAGGACACGATGAACATTTACGGTAGTGCTGACTTGGGAACGATGGCTGAGGAAACGCCCGTTGCAATCTTAATCCGTCGACTGGCGCTTAAGCATAAACGAATTTATACAAAGTTATTCGGTCAGGCCACCCGCTTGCCAACATTTGCTCAGTACATTCCAATGTTCATAAACTTTGAGTGTACAAACAATCGCGTGTACTGTACTGGTGATAATGTGTTACCACTCGTGCGTTATGAAATCGGTGACAATGGTGGCACCTGGTACTTTAAAGATGTTGAAAAGATCTTCGAGGAAGAGGGAATTAATCTTCGTGATGAAGCAAAAAATGTTGGCATAGATCATACAATTGCTGAACTACCATTTGTCTACGTCTACGAACGAACAGATCTCTCGACAAAACTTTACGGTGCTATTATTTATCCTGAGTACGTCAAGGTTGCTTTGCAAGAACATGCTATTGAAAAATACATTACTGGTAAATTTACAATGTACACTAAACATGACGAAAGACAGGACGAGTATCTGGAAATTAACGTTGAGTTAAAGCCAGGTATTATTGAGTCATCATGGTTAAAGGAAGAAGTTACGAAATTAATTTCAGGTTCACTCTCACATCACAGCGCTGAACACAAGAACAATGTTCACATGCTCAATGGCAAAGTCACACCACGCATTGTGTTCTGGCCTCATGAGCACCCAACACACTTCCAAACTGGTATTAAGCAAAAGTGGGTGAAGTCAGTTTAATTATTGTAATAAATTAAAAATATGTCTGATATACAAAAGCAACTAGATGGTAAAAAAGACAATAAACATTTAAAACCCGAATTTTTTAATTTATCCAAACCGGCTGATGCTAAAAAAGTTGAAGAACTTCTGGCAAATGGCAAAATCCAGTACACGATTGACGACTACGAAGAACTCAACCTAGAGCTTTTCGGTGTAAAAAACCCCTCAAAGGTTTACACTCCCACATTTAAACAAGAATTTAAGGATTATTACGAAAGCCTACAAAAAGAGAAGCCACTTCACGAACATGGTGTTTGGGTGTACTATCCTTGGTCTTCAAAATTAGTCCATATTCTTGAGGAATCAGACTATTTCCTTGTCCGAACTGCCCGAAATAAAAATCTTATCAACGCTCAAGAACAAGAGGCTTTCTACAATGCTAAAGTCGGTATCGGTGGTCTAAGTGTTGGTTCAAGTGTGGCCTTTGCACTTGTGTTGCAAGGTGGCCCAAAGCGCATCAAGCTCGCCGACATGGATAGATTAGCGCTTTCAAACACAAACAGAATTCTATCAGGTGTTGAAAATCTTGGTGTGCTTAAGGTTGAAATGGCTGCCAGAAAAATTTATGAAATAAATCCTTACGCTGAAGTTGAGCTTTTCCCGGAAGGTTTAAATAAAAATAATATTGAAGTATTTTGTAAGGACCTTGATGTGGTTATCGATGAACTCGACAACTTAGCTGTTAAGTTTTTGATCCGTGAACAGGCCAAAAAGCATAAGTTGCCTGTTGTGATGGCTGCGGATAACGGTGACAACGCTGTTGTGGATGTGGAGCGATATGATCTTGATCCAAACCTGCCCTTTTTCCAGGGTAGAATGGGCGATGTAAGCTATGAAATGCTTTCAACACTTGATAAATTTGGTATTGGCAAGATGATTACCAAACATGTTGGCGCAGAAAATGTCACAGAGCGAATGCAACAGTCTCTTTTGGAAATGGGTAAGACCATTGTTTCGTGGCCTCAGCTAGGAGGCGCAGCGCTAATAAACGGTGCGGCGGTGGCCTATTGTGTTCGAAAAATACTGAATAAACAGTCTCTTGAGAAAGACCGATCTCTTATTAACATGGATAGCTTGCTTGATCCGCACTACAATACACCAGAGCAGGTGGCTCACCGAGAGAAAATTGCTTCCGACTTTAAGAAGATTTTTGGGCTTTAGGAGGGGATTTGGTCTTGTCTTGACTTGCTAAGTCAAACAGTGCCTTTACTATTGAGGCAATTTCTTGATTTTCAATCATAATTCCAAATTTTTTATTCTGTGAAGAAATTGAAACTCTGTTTAGATATATATTTAGATCATAATCGTCCTTAGTGTCTTCCTTTAAGTTTTCAATCCCCTTAACTTGAATTCCATTAGTTGTTTTTTTGGCTCTAACATGTGACATCCTACGTAGAATATCACCAGCCTCATTGTTAATTAAACTTGGAAATATGTTTTTAACCCCCTCCTCACCATCAAATAGAGTAATTCTTGGTCTGTGAGTATCTGAGCTTAATTTGATTAAATCTGGAACCAACTTCTCGATATCTGAATGAATATTTTTTTGTTTCTGTTCGAGTTTTGAGACCATGATTAATAGATCCTCAGGGCTAAGCGGGCTATATTTCTTTATCTTTTTACCTCTTCCACCTTCATTTTTTTCTTTAATTAGACCTTTATTTATTAGTGATTCAGCGACATTGTATAGTGTTGTACGGTTAATTTTTGAAAGCATAGAGATGTCCTGAATACTTAAGGTTCCATTTTCAAGCAATACCAAGTACATTTTTGCCTCAGATTCACTCAAATCTAATTTTTTAAGAATTTCCTCAAACATTATTGCTTCTTAGTTTGTAATTTTTCTGCTGTTATATATGCTTGATCAAAAAGTTTTCTAAACATCTCCGATATTTCATTGCTCTCAATAATGATGGCGAACATCTCTTTTGTCGACATTAAGCCAACCTTATTATCATAGATGGCAACGTCAGCTGGTAACTTGAGGCTTTCAGTTGGTACTAATACAATATCGTCAAAATTAATATTTGGATGATGTCGCATCATTTCAATCGCAGCATAATCCAGTGGATGAATTCCTCTCATTTTGATATTTCTAGAAAATCTCTTAGATACGTACTCAGGCAAATACCCTGGTAATGTCTGAAAAATATCACCTACCGAAGAAGATATTCGAACAAGTGTATTTTTAGACTTTAAAGTATCCTCAAAGGCTTCAATTAAGCCGTCCCTTCCCTCAAGTAACCGTACCTTCGGTTTATGTTTTG
The DNA here is from genome assembly GCA_964532205.1 of uncultured Candidatus Saccharibacteria bacterium. Classification (GTDB taxonomy): domain Bacteria; phylum Patescibacteriota; class Minisyncoccia; order Phycocordibacterales; family JAKAEA01; genus CAZHGQ01. The sequence continues at coordinate 57,830 of CAZHGQ010000001.1, forward strand.
ATGTTGAGTACAAGGTACTTAGCTCAACGATTGATCTTTCTAATGAGTTTCTAACAGAACTATATTTCTCAATCATTTTTTTTGAATGATTAACAAGGACCTCGGGTGAAACAGCGGTGTATCTTTTGATTCCTGTTGCTGAAGTTATGTTCACCAAACCTTTTTTAATTAACGAATCAAGTACAACATATATGGTAGTTCTGTTAAATCCAGTCTTGAGAGAAAGGTTCCTAACAATAGTTTGACCAGATTTAAGTAGCTCGAGATATAAGCGAGCTTCATTTGAAGAAAGACCGAATTTTAATAAAATCTCTTCAGGAAGCATTTGTTGTCAGAGTATAACATCAAAACTAAATTTTATCAACTATAACGCTAACTTTAGAATACTGTTATAATCACTTTATGAAATCAAACTATTCCGCATGGAAGATAGACCATAAAGAGTTCGAAAAACAAAATACGGGTATTGAAAGGCTACGATTTTTAATTAGGTACGCTGTATTAGCGCCCTCAAGTCATAATACTCAGCCTTGGTATTTTAAAATATCCCAAAATCGAATATCAGTTTTTAAGGATAAAAGTAAATTGTTACCAATTGCAGATACAAATGACAGACAGTCAACAATTAGCATTGGTTGTGCAATTCAAAATATTTTAACTGCTGCGCACTGCTATGGTTTTAATACGAGACTTGATTTTATAGAAAAGGAGCATTCTGATTCGTTGGTAGACATTATTTTTGAAGAATTTGAAATAGAACGTCCACATAATTACGAGGTACTAAGGTTAATTTCTCAGCGCAGAAGTAATCGCGGTAAACACACTACCGATGTGATTCCTCAATCTATTTTAAATGAAATTAAACAAATCACCTTTGAGGACGTAAAGCTTTTTATTATTGATAAACAAGAAATGGTAAATGAGCTAGGTGAAATTGCTGTTGCAGCATCAATCGAATCCATGGTCAGTGATGAATTTAGAGCAGAATTATCACACCATGTAAAACATAACTTTACTAAGTCTAAGGTTGGTATGCCTGGTTTTAGTCAGGGAATACCTGCCCCCATATCTTTTATTCTGCCGGGTTTGTTAAAACGCTTTAATATGGAAAAAGTTGCTGAAAAACAAAATATTAATCTATTTCAGAAGTGGACAAAGTACCTACTTATTATTGCCTCAAAAAATGACACCGAGAAAGACTGGATTAATGTAGGAAGATTGTACGAGTTAATATCGTTTATTTGTACTAAACATACAATAGCATTGGCACCGTGGGGTGCACCGATTCAAATTGGCTTACACTTCACAGCAATACAAAAAGTTATAAATACTGATTATCGACCTCAAATGTTTGTTAGAATGGGTATTACAAAGCATAAGGCAAGATTTTCACCAAGGGTTCCATTTAATGAGGTAATAAAATAAATAAAATGTCCGGATTTTTAAATATTGACCTGTTAAGCGTTGGTGTTGCGATTGCAGGAAATTTGTTAATTGGATTTGCAGCACTATTTTCAAATAAGAGGAATGCGACAAATATATTATTTTTGCTTCAAACACTAATTCTTTCTTTGTGGAGTTTGGCTAATTATATTTCATATCAACCACACGACCCAACACTTGCATTATTTCTTGTAAGAATAGTTCTTTTCTTGGCTGTGCCAAATTCAATTATCTTCCTTATATTCATGCATACGTTTCCGTCGGAAAGTTTAAAAATGAGTAAGAGGACACTAATCGCTTTGATAATTGTATCTATCGTAACTATGGGGATCACCCTTTCACCATTTCTATTTCAAAAAGTTGTAATTAATAATACTGGTGCGCCCACTCCAGTACCGGGTGTAGGAATCATACCTTTCTTTGTAGTAAGTATTATTTCCTTACCACTTGGCTTTTATTACTTAGTAAAAAATTATTTTTTTGCAAAAGCAGACGAGAAAAAGCAATTTGCTTTTTTGCTGTTAGGTGTTGTGATCACTTTTACGACAATAATGACTTTTAATTTTATTTTCCCTAGTTTTCTCAAGAATTCACGCTTTATTCCTCTGAGTGCCGTTTTTACCTTACCGTTTGTAATCTTTACTGCATACGCAATATATAAATATAAGCTATTTAAAATCAAGGACATCTTCACCGTCTTCATTGCGCTGGCATTGACGGTTGTAACATTCGTCGAAATTATCTTCTCCGTAGGTCTTCCTCAGGTTATTTTCCGAGTCAGCATCTTCACAATCGTTCTGATCTTCAGCATTCGTATGATCCGTGACATGTTTGCGCTTGAATTCGCCAACGAGCGGCTCAAGGAACTCGACAAAATGAAGTCCGAGTTCGTCTCGCTGGCCACCCACCAAATCCGCGCGCCATTGACCGCTATTAAAGGCTACATTTCGCTCATTCAGGAAGGGGACTACGGCCAAGTACCAGCACCAATTGCCGGCGCCATCGACATTATCATGCAGTCGACAAATAACCTGGTTACTATTGTTGGCGATTTCCTCGATGTCTCACGTATTGAACTCGGCCGCATGAAGTATGACTATTCTGATTTTGACTTCCAGGAGCTCGTGCAGCAAGTTGTGACTGAATACAAGCCAAATGTCGAGAAGAAAGGTCTCAATTTCAGCTACAGTTTTGATCAAAGCAAGCAGTACATGGTCCACGCTGATCGCGGCAAGATCAAGCAGGTTATTGGTAACATTATCGACAACTCTATCAAGTACACGTTGCAAGGATTCGTTAAAGTTGAACTCGGCTTTTCAAAAACAAGTCCGAATAGCGTTTTGGTCAAGGTTTATGACAGCGGTGTTGGTATTCCGGCAGCCACAATTCCAAAACTCTTCCAAAAATTTACTCGTGCGGAAAATGCCAACGATGCCAATATTCTCGGTACTGGCCTAGGTCTTTATGTGGCTAAACAAATGATTGATGCTCATCAGGGCAAACTCTGGGCTGAATCTGAGGGACAGGGTAAGGGGGCGCAGTTCTATATTGAGTTGCCGGTTAAGGGTGTGTAGATTCCTGTAAGTAATCAATCACTCCTTGGCGGATATACCAGGTAAAATAGGTACCAAAATAAAATAAGTCTTGTCTTCGTTCCATCATGTCATGAGCATGTCGAATATAATTCCGACTGGCTTGCGGAAAGTATTTCCAGCCAGCCGACATTAACGCCTCGATATATTTGGTTTTAATGAAATGCTTTTTTGCATATTGGCGTACAACATTTTTAATGAGACCACTAAAATATCGTCGACATTCCAGCTCATTAATTTCGTTTAATTGTGCGTTTTCTATAAGCTCTAATTCTTTTTGAAATCGTTTATCAAACATTGGATGTATTTTATAAAAACCGATGGAGTTTATCCATCGGTTGCAGTTTATTTGTCCTTACTGCCTGGACTTGGCAAATCTTTTGCCCATTCAGGTGCATCACGTGGCACTGGATCCTTTCCGGTTTCAGCTTTTTCAATAGCGTGATCGATCATTGCTTCACGCTCAGCACTATTTGTTGCTGGATTACCTTCATGAGATCCACCTTTATCAGACGGACACATGTAATACTCCTTTCTGAAGTTGTTTGGAACCTCTTATGAAGCTCATCTTACTTCTGACTTAATAATCTTAAATTTAAATTTGATGTAAATTTGCGACAGGTAATATCTAACATATTAACTAAATGTCAAAAAGTAATTATTGTGCTGACACTAAAAAATACTAAGACAAAAGAGGTTTTTTGATATTTGTCGTAGATATTAGACACAGAAATAAATTTATTTTATTATCTCTGTAATTCTGATTTAAGTTATTGACAGTAGATATTAAACTCTGGCTGTAACTTGACAAAAGCATAAATCCATTTAGTATTGTAATCAGTTTTTCTTGGAGGAAATATGGGTTCTTTTGAAACGTCTGCGCGTCAGCATAATGTAGCCTGGCTTACCCTGAATCGATCGTGCAACTTTCGTTGTCCGTGGTGCTATGCTCAAGGTACTGGTTTTGATCCAAAAAAGAGTCTGACCTACGACTTTGCTGTCATACTACTCAACATCATTACCGCTCTGCGCGTTAAGCTGATCATTTTGATCGGCGGTGAGCCAACGTTGTGGCCAGATTTGATTTTGTTCAATCGACTGCTTAAGACTAAAGACATTCAAAGTGTCATTGTGACCAATGCGTACCGTTTTGGTAACAATACGTTTTGGACGGCCTACAACGAAGTTCCAAATGACGGGGTCAATATATCACTCAAAGCCTGGGATGCCGCAAGTATGAAGTCGATCATTGGTAATGCCGACTTTGAAATACTCAAACGCGGCATTAGCCGAGGACTCGAGTATTCCGGCGGCTCACTAAGCTTTGTAGTTTCAGAACAGTGTCTAGATCATCTTGTAGAAATGGCAGGGCTGGCAAAAAGCCTAGGCGCTCAGCGCTTAAATTTAACGATGTGTGAGCCATATATCGTTAATGGTGAGACTGAGGCTCAGGGTCTGGTTTCCACACAACGACTCAATGAGCGCTTTGTTCCTGCATTCGCCCATGTACGCAAGCTTATGCATGAAAATGTCTCAGTCTCACTAAAAACACCCCTGTGCTTGTGGCCGAGAGACTTTCTGCAGGGTCTGATTGATCGCAAACAGCTTGTCACCGGCTGTCAGCTTCAACATCGCTCTGGTCTAATCTTTGATTACGACGGCGCTGTCTCAGTTTGCAATGGCCTCACCGACTATCCAGTCGCTAGGTACGAAACAGACTACCAGTCAGCCCCAGAACTTCAACGTAAACTTGAGTCTGAAGAAGTGGTACAATTGTACGATACAATGACGTCATATCCGAGTACGCGTTGTAACGGATGCCCAATGTGGGAGAACTGTGGTGGTGGCTGCCCACTGTTCTGGACGTTGTATAAGCCAGAAGAGGTCATCCCTGGTTGGTGACCAGAAAGTGAGATGTCGTGAAAGGCATCAAACAACTTCTTAGAGTAACCGGACAGAAGGCGCCCCCAATCAAGGGGTTCCGGTCACAACCGCCATCAACCAAAGCAGCAGGCTCAAAACAGCTGAACCTGGTTGACGGCAAGTGCCAGTGCGCTGACTGCGACTGCATCGACGAATGTCGAGATTAGTCGTCAAGCCCTGATTGTAGTATAATCACTGCAATTAGGGCTTTTTCATATGAAATTCAACTACCACTTCTCAGAAGAGTTGGAACAAGAGCGAGTCGAGTATACCCGTAGCAAGCTTGATTTTTATACTCAAAATGGCTACCCAGTACACCTGCCACAAACCACGATTGAAGCTGAGTGGTCTGTTGATATATATGAACAGGCCATAGCAACTATTTCAACCATCATTGATTCATACAGTCATACATTCCATGCCGGTGCCTTGGCAGCGCACCTTACTCTGTCAGATGAATACAATATTCAACTCACACGCTACGGTGTGGGAGGGAGTTACAATCAGCCAAATACGGTTATCATCAATATTTTAAAAAAATCAGGCGAAACCAAAGGCCCACAATCACTTATAGAAAGTATTTTTCATGAAATAACTCATCTCATCATTGAGATGCAAATTCAAAAATATAATATTTCACACTGGGATAAAGAAATCATTGTTAATCTATTACTAGCAAAATTGATTCCTGAATTTGCACCTCGTATTGAGCAGAATAAATCTTCCGCTAAAGAACAGATCTGTAATCTTTTTGAAACGTTATATCCGGATGTGGAGGGGATTATCGCTGGGGTCGGGGAGGGGTATAGAGAAAAGATAAGTTGACAAACCCATAAAAATAAGTTACATTAAAACCAGAAAGCCCTATTGTGTTGTAGGGTCAAGTCTCTTCTAAAAAAGGAGGTGGGGCATGAATCCCACACGCATACGTTTGGTTTTGGCTCTGGTATTTGTGTTATGTACCAAAGCCTCGTACGGTGGATCGTTCAGCATCCATACGTTTACCACAGAATCGGGCACGGGCCTGGATTCGCGCTTGTCATACACTCACTTGGTGGACACCACCATTGAGGAAATGACACCAGACAAGCTGGCGACCATCAATGGCGTGCATTTTACCCAGGGCCTTGAGCGCTGCGGTACGAATTACACAGTCAGTGGTCAGGCTGGCGGCACGTACAACGCTTACGATGTCAACACTGGCATCTACAAGCTTCTGTACGACTACCTGTTCGATGATGAGAGTCCAACACTGCTCATCAATCTGACGGGTTTGACGCCCGGCACGGCGTACGACCTGCGCTTGTATAACGGCGGCATCTACCCGTACATCCACAAGAAGTACAAGGTAGAAGTCACTAATGGTGGTATGACCGACAGCCTGATCGACTACGATCAATTGGCCTACGGCATGCACTATCTGCAGTACGAGTACACGGCCGAATCTAGCGCATTGGCTATTTCCATTACGCGGACTGAGAATGCCAATGCCACTGAGATCAAGTACATGCTGGCCGGTTTCACCAATTCGGTGGTACCAGCGGCGGTTCCGGAGCCAAGCTGTTTGATGTGCGGCATCGTGATCATGACGATCATGGGTCGAAAACGCTGAACCACATTTTGTGCTCTAAGAAAAAAGGCGACATGACGTCGCCTTTTCTTTTTGTCTGATTTTTTGTACTATTGCCGTATGTCATCAACTAAGATCATGGTGTCGGGAGTAAAGCCGACTGGCCGACCACACATCGGCAACTATTTCGGCGCAATGCGTCAATTTGTTGAATTGGCTAAGAGTCACAAAAGCTACGTCTTTGTGGCCGATTTACATGCTTTGAACACGGTTCAGAATAAGGAGCAGATGCAGCAAAATATTATTGACGTGACCTTGGATTACTTGGCTATCGGCCTTGATCCAAAAAATACTGTACTATTCAAACAATCAGACGTACCGGCTCACACTGAACTGACTTGGATTTTTAATACCTTAGCAACCATGCCGTACTTGATGCGGGCTCACGCTTTTAAGGATGCTGAGGCTAAAAATAAGGAAATTAATGTTGGCACCTTTGATTACCCAATGCTCATGGCTGCCGATATTTTATTGTACAGTCCCGATGTAGTACCTGTCGGCCAAGATCAAAAGCAGCATGTGGAAATTGCTCGCGACATGGCTCGCAAATTCAATCAAACATACGGCGAGACATTTAAGGAACCAAAAGAATATATTGTCGAGAACGTGAAAGTCGTGCCTGGCACTGACGGTCAGAAAATGTCAAAGAGTTATAACAACACAATTCCATTATTTGCCACAGACGAAGAAATCAAGAAAGCAGTTATGAGTATCCCGACTGATTCAAAGGGGATTGATGAGTCAAAAAATCCTGATGAAGACAAAATTTTTGCCCTGCACCAACTTTTTGCTTCAGCTGATGAGGTGGCTGACATTCGGGCTCGTTACGAGAAAGGTGGCTTGGGCTATAAGGAATCAAAAGAGATTTTGATCAAAAACATCTCAACGTTTATTACGCCAATACGCGAAAAGCGTGAGGCTTTAGCTAAAAATCCTCAGGCAATTTTAGATATCCTCAAAGCTGGTGGGGAACAGGCTCGAGCCGTTGCCCAGACCAAATTGGCCGAGGTGCGAGATAAGATTGGTATTGCTCTTTATTAAGGTGATCCTTGCAATCACCATGTGCCCGGCCACAATTTTGTTGGCCGGGTTTTTTACTTGACAAAATCTAAAAGGGTAGTATCCTATTGTCCAGAACCCTGTACAGCTGGTGGCTTTCCCTCGGTGGTCGCCCCCCCCCTCGACTGCCACGCCACCAGCTTTTATTTTGATCCCCACCCCCCCCCTGAGCCCTGACTGTTTTCCCCGCAGTCAGGGCCTTTTTATTTGACGAATATATAATTATATTGAGTAACACTTATATCTGTTTGACTCTATACGGAGAAAAGATTACTATAATATCAGAACAGAGCGAGATTCGGTGATTGGGTTGTCGGGTCTGAGGTTTCTACCTCAGATCCACAACCCAAAACCACCTTATAATGCAAAGTTCTTTCACGAGTACCCACTAAATTCTTCTGAATTTGTTGGGTACTTTTTTTATTTGCAAAAAACCCAGTTTGGACTATACTAATGACAAACCATTAAGCCGCCAACAACGGCGAGGTGAGGAAAGAACACCGCAAGGCTAGTAGACTCCTCCGGCTGGCTCCGTCAAGCTTTAATTAAGATACAACCAGGGTGGCACCGCGACATAAAAATCGCCCCTGCGGATTTATTAAGTAATAAATTCGGAGGAGCGATTTTTGTTTTCTCCGATAGTATCTATGACAAGAATTAACATCAGTGATCTTAAAGATCACATCTCTCAGGAAGTTTTGGTTCAAGGCTGGGTAGATATCCGCCGCGACCAGGGTAAAATGGTCTTTTTCGAGTTCCGTGATCGCACCGGTATCATTCAAGGTGTGGTTTTACCGAATAATAAGGAAGCCTTGGAAATTTCCAAAGAAATCCGTTCAGAGTGGGTTGTGTCAGTTGAAGCTATTGTGAATAAGCGACCGGAGAAAAATGTACAAGCCGATAAAGCCAATGGTGATATTGAGCTTGAAATCAAAGCAGTTACTGTTTTGAGTAAGGCTAAAGAGTTGCCATTTGAAAAGGATGCCGAACTCAATCTCGATACCTATCTCGACTCACTGCCATACACCTTGCGTAATCCGAAAAAGCGGGCCATCTTCAACATTCAGGCGGTGATTATGCGTGGCTACCGGGAATTCCTCAATAGCCAAGGCTTCACCGAGTTCAATGCACCAAAATTGATCGGTGATGACGCAGAGGGTAGTGGTGAAGTCTTTAAAGTGCCATATTTCTATGGTAAAACTGCTCACTTAGCTACCTCGCCACAACTCTATAAACAGATTATGGTCGGCGTCTTTGAACGTGTCTTTGCTATCGGCAACGTCTTCCGTGCCGAGAAACACTCCACCTCACGCCATATCAATGAATACACTAGCATGGACTTGGAAATGGGTTTCATTGAAAGTCACCACGATATCATGAATATGGAAACAGAGCTCTTGCGCTATATCACCAATGAATTGCGTCAAGAAGTCTCAGCAGAATTTGCTTTACTTAATGCTGAAATCCCGACAGTACCGGAAAAAATTCCATTCATGAAATTGCGAGAGGCTCAGGAATTAATTTACAAAGAAACCGGCAAGGACAAGCGAACTGAACCAGATCTCGAACCTGAAGATGAACGTTGGCTCTGTGAATGGTCAAAGAAAACTCATAACTCTGACTTTATATTTATCACGCACTATCCGGTTTCAAAGCGGCCAATGTATACCTATGAGGATGAAAATGATAAAGGTTTTACCAAAAGTTTTGACTTACTCTTCCGTGGTTTGGAAATCACTACCGGTGGCCAGCGCGTTCATGATTACGACCTCTTAATTGAAAAAATTAAGGCCAAGGGTTTGGATCCGGAAAAATTTGCTTTCTATTTACAAGCCTTCAAATATGGCATGCCACCACACGGTGGCTTGGGTATGGGCCTCGAGCGACTTACGGCCAAAATGCTCGGGCTTGATAATGTTAAAGAAGCAACATTGTTTCCACGAGATATTAATCGTATTGACTTGTTACTGTCAGATACAACTAAAGAGGAGAAATAAAAAAACCGCCGAGACGTACGTCTCGGCGGTTTTGGTAAAGGACTCTACTCGGACTGAATGTCAGCGTGTGACCACAGCAACCGTGGCGGTAATGCGGCGCGCTCATCATCGCTCATGGTTCCCACAATGTCGCGAACATCTTCATCCTGCGGCCAAAACATAATAGCCAAGCCGTTGAATTCGGGACAGGTGACAAAGACAACAAAGTCTTCGGGGAATTCGGGTTGGGCGCGCCGATTAATCTGGCCAGTCAAACCATACCCCTTGAGAACTTCGACCGCCTGTTCAGCTGCTGCACGGCGATTAAACACCTTGAGTGCAATCACAGCCACGTGATGACCGAGTGTCTGCTGCATCTTTTTCGAGCAGTAGTTGATGATCACTTCCGAGGCCATGGGATCGTAGTGAAAGCGGCTGGCGGAGTCACTCTCGCTCTTTCGAGTCGGAATGATTTCTTGATCACTGACCGCGGCAATCACCGCGGTTAGTGCATCGCGAGTTTTCTTGTCCGGAAGCACCATGATAAAATTCATACCTGGTTTCATTCGTTCTCCTTGCCCAATGGGCTGTAAAATTCTGCTAGAATTATATCACAATAAATAGTATCATGTCAATAGTTAGAAAGCGGCTAAAACAGGGGATTTTTGCTATACTAGCCTAAATGAGTCAGTTTACGGTAAAACATAGCAGCTTTGAGGGCCCACTCGACCTCCTTCTGAATCTCATCGAAAAACGCAAGCTGTTTATCAATGACATTTCGCTTTCTAAAGTTGCGGATGATTATATCGCGCACGTCAATCAACTAGGTCATTTTCCGGTAGCTGAAAGTGCGCAATTCATTTTGATTGCTTCAACATTGTTGTTGATCAAATCAAAATCATTGTTACCGACACTTGATCTCACCAGTGAAGAACAAGCCAATATTCAGGACTTGGAACAGCGTTTGAAACTCTATCAACGCATAAAAGAATTAAGTGGCCATGTGCGGGACAGATTTGGTAAGGACATTATTTTTGAAAAAAACTCTCATCAGATTACACCCATTTTCTCACCGGACGCTTCAATGACTGTGCCGAGTTTAGCTAAAGCAATTCATGATTTGCTTCAGAACTTGCCAAAACAAGAAGTCATACCGAAAGCGGTCATTAAAAAAGTTATTTCGCTTGAGGATATGATTGTGAACCTGACGCATCGCATTAAAAGCAATTTAAAAATGTCATTCCGCGAATTCGCTCGCATGGGTAAAGAGGAAAAGGTCAATGTCATTGTCAGTTTCTTGGCCATGCTGGAATTGGTTAAACAGGGCGTGATTTTAGTTAAACAGGAAGGTGAATTTTCGGATATTGAAATGGAAACCAAAAATATTGGTGTACCACACTATTATCCGGATAGCCATATACAATAACCGTGTATAATAAATAAGTATGACCTTAGACGCACAGATTGAAGCCATATTATTTTGGAAAGGCGAGTCAGTATCACGCAAAAAACTGGCCTTGCTTTTGGATACATCAGAGGAGAACATCGACCAGGCTCTAACTGACCTTGAAGGTAAGTTGGCTGGCCGTGGTTTACAACTCGTCTTAAAAGAAGACGAGGTCATGCTTGGTACTCGGGCTGAACTTGGCACATTGATTGAAAAATTGGCCAAAGAGGAGTTGGTGCGCGATTTGGGCAAGGCTGGTTTGGAAACACTTTCCATTATTTTGTACCGCGGACCAATTGCCCGTCGAGATATCGATTATATTCGTGGCGTAAATTCAAACTTTATTCTGCGCAACTTATTGGTCCGCGGTTTAGTGGAAAAAGTTACTAATCCCGAAGATCAGCGCGGTTATTTGTACAAACCAACATTTGAATTGCTTTCATATTTAGGTTTGAGTAAAATCAGCGATTTACCAGAATACGAGCAGGTGCGAACCGAAATTGAGACTCACCAAGCCGAAGAGAAGACTGAAACGCCAGATGCTTAACGAACGTTCACAATCATTTATTTCTGCCATTATCTTGGCGCTGTTTATAGCCGGCGGTCTTTTGGTATTTCCAACACAGACAGTGAAGATCGCGAACGAAGCCACGTTGGCGAGTGTCGTCGAGACTACACCTGTGCAGAAATTAAATCCATTTGAAGAACAACCACTCATTGCTCGTTCAGCTTATGTTTACGATGTTACCAGTCGGACAGAGCTCTACTCAAAAAATGGCTCAGAGGCTTTGCCCTTAGCTTCTTTAACAAAAGTCATGACAACCATGGTCGCTGCTGAGGCGGCTTCCTCGTCGGCCATGGTAGTTATTCATCATGAGGACTTGGCTCAGGACGGTGACAGTGGTTTGTATGGTGAAGAAAAGTGGCAATTGTCAGATTTACTCAAATACACACTCATTGTTTCCTCAAATGACGGGGCATCAGCTGTGGCTGCCTCAGTCGGTGCGCTCAATCAGGGTGAAAATTCAACCGAGACAAGCAAACAATATTTTGTTCGTCTCATGAACCAGAAAGCTCAAGATTTTTCCTTGACCAGTATGCGCTTCTATAATGAATCAGGATTAGATGTCTCTGAAAATCAAGCTGGTGCCTATGGTTCAGCCAAAGACGTGGCTAAACTTTTAGCTCATGCTGTCATCGCTCATCCGGACATTTTTTCCGTAACCCGTTTTCCTGAATTAACCCTGACTTCAGAAAGTCACATTACTCACAAAGCGATTAACACAGACATTTTGACATCAACGGTTGATAATCTGGTAGCCGGCAAAACTGGTTATACAGTGTTGGCAGGAGGTAATTTGGCCGTAGCCTTTACAGCCTCAAACGGACACATCATTATTGCCAGCGTATTGGGTTCAACATATGACGGCCGCTTTAGTGATGTCCACAGCTTAATTGAAGCTGCGAATAAAACCTTAGCTGAGTTATAATACGACCATGATCCTCGACCTTATTAAACTTTTTATCCCTGGTACTACTGCTTTCATAATCGGTTTTTTAATTACACCGTTTCTGACTCATTACTTATATAAGTATCAGATGTGGAAGAAAAAGGCCGGCAAGATTGCTCCGGACGGTCGCGAGACACCAATTTTTAATGAACTTCATAAAGACAAAGAGGTTGGCACGCCAAAAATGGGTGGTATTGTTATTTGGCTGAGTGTCTTTGTTACCATTTCAATCTTTTGGGCTATTTCACATGTCTTTGGTATTACTACAGCTCAAAAGTTTGACTTCTTGAGTCGAAGTCAGACCTGGATTCCATTGGGCACGCTCTTGTTCGGCGCATGTGTTGGTTTGCTTGATGACTATTTAGATATTGTCGGTTCCCGTGACAATTTAGCTGGTGGTTTGTCATTTAAAAAAAGAATTTTGGCGGTTTCAATTATTGGTTTTATTTGTGCTTTGTGGTTTTACTTTAAACTCGGTGTAGCTGAAATCGGTTTGCCATTTGATCAAGTTATCCCGCTTGGTATTTTATTTATTCCTTTCTTTACGCTTGTGGTGGCCGCTTTGTATTCAGGTGGAGTAATTGACGGTATTGATGGTTTAGCTGGTGGGGTATTTGCCAGTATTTTCTTGGCATACGGTGTTATTGCTTTCTTTCAACAACAAATTGATTTGGCCGCATTTTGTTTTGTGGTAGTCGGTAGTATCTTGGCCTTTTTGTGGTTCAATATTCCGCCGGCCAGGTTTTACATGTCCGAGACGGGCAGTATGAGTCTCACGGTAACACTAGCAGTCGTGGCTTTCATGACCGACTCCCTGGCCGGCGGCTACGGTATCCTCATGTTACCAGTCATCGCCTTACCCCTTGTCCTCACTTCCGCTTCTGTCATCGTGCAATTACTTTCAAAGAAATTTCGTAATGGTCAGAAAGTCTTCTTGGTTGCACCTCTGCATCATCATTACGAAGCTCTCGGCTGGCCGGCATATAAAGTCACGATGCGATACTGGATTATTAGTTTGGTGGTAGCCAGTTTAGGCATCATCTTAGCGCTCATCGGCTAATGCGAACAAAAAACAAGCTCGACAAAATGTTGGTTCTGTTAACTCTGCTTCTGGTAGCAGCTGGTTTTTTTATTTTCAGTTCAGCCTCATTGGGTTTGTTGGCGCGAGAGGGTATTAGTTATTCCGGTGTGGCCCTTAAACAATTTTTAGTTGGATTTATTGTTGGTGGAATTGTCCTCATTAGCGTAGCCAATATCCCGTACAAGTTTTGGCAGCGTCATGCATTTTATATTTTCCTCAGCACTATTATTCTCTGTATCGGCGTTTTTATTCCACATATCGGCTTCGCTCACGGTGGTGCTCACCGCTGGATCAACATTGGTTCATACACCTTTCAACCTTCTGAATTATTAAAAATCGGTGCCATTATTTACTTTGCAGCTTGGCTTTCGGCCACCAAAGATGGGGTAAAAAGTTTTAAATTTGGCGCTTTACCCCTCTATATCATAATAGGTATAACAGGCGCCCTACTTCTCAAACAACCCGATACAGGCACGTTTATGGTCATTTTTGCCGCTCTGGTGGCCATGTTTGTCAGTGCCGGCGGCCGTTGGCGCCATCTCGGCCTGCTGTTTCTGGCCTGTCTCATCGGCTTTGCTATATTGGCCATGATCCGACCATATTTTATGGCTCGATTTACCACATTTCTAGATCCATCACACGATGCCTTAGGTTCAGGTTACCAAATTCAACAATCACTGATTGCCATTGGCTCGGGTGGGCTTATCGGCCGCGGTTTTGGTCAAAGTATTCAAAAATTTAACTTCTTACCTGAACCAATTGGTGACTCAATCTTTGCTGTTATGTCTGAGGAGTTCGGTTTCATTGGTGGCGTGACGTTAATTGTCCTGTTTGTGGCATTTGCCATGCGTGGCTTTAAAATTGCCGCCAGAATTAATGATTCATTTGGTATGTTGATGGTCGTTGGACTCATTACCGCTATCACTGCTCAAGCCTTTATTAATATTGGTTCAATGTTAAGCGTGCTGCCGTTAACAGGTATTCCGTTAACATTCGTAAGTCATGGTGGTACAGCCATGCTCGTCGCCTTGGCGGAAGTTGGCATGGTGCTTAATATTTCAAAAATTCAGAAGTCTTAGTATACTTAGAATATGAAAATTTTGCTTACCGGTGGCGGCACAGGCGGCCATTTCTTTCCAATCATTGCTGTGGCAGATGGTATTCGTGATGTGGCCAAAAAAAATCACATCGCCGATGTGAAGCTTTATTATATGGCACCTCAGCCATACGATGAGCGAGCACTTTATAATGCTCAGGTGACATTTTTGAAAACTTCGGCCGGTAAACGTCGTCGCTATTTTTCTTTGCTTAATTATATCGATTTGTTTAGAACAGGCTGGGGACTACTCAGGGCCTTGCGCACCATGTATTCAATTTATCCCGATGTAGTGTTTAGTAAGGGTGGCTATGTCAGTTTTCCCGCTTTGTTTGCTGCTCGTTTCTTTGGCATACCGGTCATCATTCATGAATCAGACTCTATACCGGGTCGAGTAAATACCTGGTCAGCACGATTTGCTCGCAAAATTGCTATTTCGTATCCACAAGCCGCAGACTTTTTCCCTAAAGATAAAGTTGTTTACACTGGTAATCCAATCCGTAAAGATTTACTCCACGCGGCAGCAGATGGTGGCCATGCCTATTTCAATTTGGAATCAACCACACCAACAATTTTAATTTTGGGTGGTTCACAGGGCGCTCAGTTTATTAATGAAAATATTGCCGATGTTTTACCTGATTTAGTTGAGAAATATCAAGTTATTCACCAGACCGGTCAAGCAAATTTTCTATTAGCCAAAGAAACTGCCAAAGTTGTTTTGCAAAACAGTCAGCACAAGGAACGCTATAAGCCGTACGCCAATTTGGATACATTGGCCTTGCGTATGGCTGCCGGCGCGGCTTCTTTAATAGTGTCGCGCGCCGGCAGCACCATTTTCGAAATTGCGGTCTGGGGTGTACCAACCATCCTTATTCCGATTACTGACTCAAATGGTGATCACCAACGTAAAAATGCCTACAGTTACGCCCGTACCGGTGCGGCGATTGTCATTGAAGAAAACAATTTAACGCCGCATTTACTTTTATCCGAGATCACTCGTATTATTAGTGATCAAGACGATAGAGCAAAGATGCATGAGGCCGCTAGACAATTTGCCCACACTGACGCTGCTGAAAAAATTGCTGAGGAGCTCATTGCGATTGGTCTAGAGCATGAGCAATAACTATTACCTAACAATTTTACTGTCGCTAACTCTTGTTTTTGGAACAGGCCGGTTTATGTTGGCCCAAAACGTCGATCAATTGCAACAAAAAATCAACGAGCATAATACGACTATCCAACAACTTAATGCTGAAATTGATAAGTATCAGTCAGAGCTAAACAAAACCTCAGCCCAGGCCAAAACTTTGCAAAATGCCGTAAAGACTTTGGACTTAACCAGCAAAAAACTCAACACCGATCTTAAAGTTACAAACGAAAAAATCAATTCAGCTACATTACAATTAAAACAACTTTCCAACGACATCAACGCCAAATCATCGGCCATTGATAAAAATAAAGCAGCACTTTCTGAGGCAGTTCGTTCACTTTCTGAGGCAGATCAAGCTTCGTTTATTGAAACCTTATTAACATACGACAATATTTCTACCTTTTGGAATCACGTCACCACCCTTGAACAATTTCAAACCGAGGTGGCCGATAAAGTTAACCAGCTCAAGGAACTCAAACAGGGCTTAGAAACAAACAAACAAAAGACTGAATCAAAAAAAGTTGAACTGACTTCACTCCAAGGTCAACTGTCAGATCAAAAACAGTCTGTTGAGGTGACAAAATCTACCAAGACCCAGTTGTTAACTGAAACAAAAAACAAAGAATCAAATTATCAAAAGATTTTGACAGACAAATTGGCGACTAAGGCAGCCTTGGAAAAAGAGTTGTCACAATACGAATCACAACTCAAGCTTATTATTGATCCGAACAGTATCCCAAAAGTTAAAGCCGGTATTTTGACCTGGCCAACCGTAAGTCGTATCGTAACCCAAGAATTCGGTGATACAGATTTTGCTCGTAAACATACACAAGCCTACAATGGTAAAGGTCACAACGGTATTGATATTGCCGCCTCCATCGGTGCAGCCATCTACTCTGCCCAAAATGGCGTGGTGAAGGGTACAGGTAACACTGACACGGCTTGTCCGGGCGCCTCATTCGGCAAATGGATTTTGGTTGAACACCCAAATGGCCTTTCAACACTTTACTCTCACTTGTCAGTCATCAAAGTTTCGGCTGGCCAAACAGTGGCCGCCGGTGAAACAATTGGCTTGGCCGGCATCACCGGCTATGCCACCGGCCCCCATCTACACTTTACTGTGTATGCCAGCGAAGGTGTGCGTATCATCAGCCGGCCAAGCGCTGCGTGTGGCGGCCGAACATACACATTACCGGTAGCCGATTTAAAGGCCTACATTAACCCTATGCTATACTTATAGTATGAAACAACGGGGCTTCATAAATACCATTGTCCTGATTGTCCTGGCACTTATTGTACTCGGCTACTACCATATAGATATTAAAACAATTCTCCAAGATCCTTTGGTTAGAAGTAATTTGGAGTACACTCGAGATCAAGTCTTACAATTAGCCCGCGATGCTTGGGCAGTAGTTTTTGCTAACGTTAAATACTATTTAAATCTTTAACGTACAGTGGCTTGAGCCACAAAATATAAATATTTACGATTATGAATCCGGCGGTCCACACCCAGACCGCTTCTTGTATGTGTAACATCACGACACAGAACCAAATAATGAGTGCACCAACAAAACCCAGGCCGTCAATTATTTTTTTACGAAACAAAAGTCGGGGTGAAGAAAAGTCAGCCGGCAATATAAAATACTTAATAAGAGCAAAACCGAACAATACCACAGTCAACGTTAAGGTCGTTGGAACGTCGGCCAAATACCAAGCCAAGATGGAGTAGGTAATAACTAACAACGCATCAATTATATTTTGACTGATAGACCATGGATTCGTAAGTGCGGCAAAAACTTTAATCGAATAGTAGGTATTAAGACATAACACAGCGTAAAAAAGAGTTAGAACTAGTGGCGGAGTGAGATCAAATACCACACTGCGGTATGATGCTAAAACCAAGAAAAACAAACTGACAAGCAAGGCTTTAAGAGACGATGACATAGTTATGAAGAATATGGTTTGTGATAAATAACCTCTGATAAAAAGTTGGCGGCATACAAGTACGCGGTTTTAAGGAAGCCTTGGTGTTTAAAACGGCGCGCCGATGAACCAACGGTAAAACC
This sequence comes from uncultured Candidatus Saccharibacteria bacterium, assembly GCA_964532205.1. Lineage (GTDB taxonomy): Bacteria > Patescibacteriota > Minisyncoccia > Phycocordibacterales > JAKAEA01 > CAZHGQ01. Next base: position 75,804 of record CAZHGQ010000001.1, read on the forward strand.
CATGTGAAATTCAACATCACCACCGCGAGCTTTAAGCCGGCGCGCCGTGTCTGTATCATCCCCGTAAAATAAAATTGAAGCATCAAAGCCACCGATTTCATCAAAGGCCGTTTTTTTAATTGCGACATTGCCACATAAAATCATGTAACCCACCACCAGATATGTAAGTGGTGCCGAACTGTACCACATGATTTTTAGCATTGTATTAAGCTAAAAACCGGCATCATAATATGTGTATGGGCCACTGACCGAAACCAAGCGGGGATTGCGTTGGTAGTAACGAGCTACATTTAAAAACCATTGCACATCAACTTTTACGTCAGCATCAAAAAAGGCGATCACATCACAATCGCCAACTGCCAAATAACCTGTTTGTCGTGCCTGATTGGCACCCTTACGTGGTTCATCAATAACAGTCACGCCATATGAACGGGCAATGGTGCCAGTCGCATCAGTACTATTACTGTTAACAACTATTATTTCTGAACACTCAATGTCAGCCGGCAATGCTTTAATACTTGCTTGCAAAGAGGTAAGACAAGCACCGATATAGCGTTCTTCATTATGGGCGGGGATCACAACCGATAGTTTCATGGCCTTAATAGTAAACAAAAAAGTGACTCTGCGCTATACTTTAACCACATATCTATGGATATCATTGCTCTTATCTTAGCCTACCGCTATTTCATCATTGTACCACTGACACTTATCGAAGGACCGATTGTTATGATGGTGGCCGGGGTCTTGTTGGGTCTAGGCTATTTTGATTTTTGGATTTTGTACGCAGTGTTAATAGCCAGTGATTTACTCGCTGATATTATTTGGTATTGGCTCGGTTATCATTATGGTTATCGATTTATGGCTCGCTACGGTAAGTATGTAAGTATTGAGGAAAAAGAAATTTCTGCTGTCCGCCGATTGTTCCACCGTTATCATGATCGAATTTTATTGATCTCAAAGTTGACTATGGGTTTCGGTTTTGCCGTGGTTACACTTTTTACTGCCGGCTTAAGTCATGTGCCGTTTAAAAAATACTTAATGCTTAATTTCTTGGGCCAACTTGTCTGGACAGCTGTGTTGATGGGTATCGGTTATTATTTGGGTAATTACTATTTACGAGTCAATAATGTTTTTGGTTTTGTTTCGACTGCTGCTATTATTGTATTAGTCTTTTTAGCATTAATCGGCTTTGGTCGTTATCTCAAGAAGCGTACCATGAGCGAAATGTCATGATCTCAATTATTATCCCGGTTCTCAATGAAGAAAAAATTATTGGCGAAACGCTTCGCAAGCTTCGTGCTGGTTTAATGGGTCTTGAATATGAATTAATTGTTTCTGACGGTCATAGCACCGACAGAACCGTGGAAATTGCTCGCCAGTATGCCGATCACGTCTTGGTGCACGATGGCAAGACTCGGCAGACCATAGCTCAGGGTAGAAATGTCGGAGGTCGAGCGGCGCGCGGGGAATTTTTAGTTTTCTTAGACGCCGACTGCTCAATCCCGCGCGCCGCCCAATTCCTAAATCATGCCCTCAACCGTTTTGCCACAGATCCGAAACTAACCGGTTTAAATACCTGGCTGATTGTTGACCCAAGCATAGCCAACCATCGCGACGTCTTTTTTTCCTGGTTGGTAAATATTGTCTATGCAACCTGGAATAATATTTTTCATTTACCAGTTTCCGGTGGTGAATTTCAAATGATGCGCAAGCAAACATTTTTAGCGCTGGGTGGCTACCGTGAAGACTTAGTCTGTTCTGAAGACTATGATTTGTTTCGTCGCTTAGCTAAACTCGGTCACGTGCGCATGGAAACAAAGTACGAGGTCTGGCAAACTGGCCGCCGCGCACGCAAAGTCGGTTGGATTCGCATGATCAGCAGCTGGATGATTAACTCTGTCTGGTATTTCTTTTTTAAAAAATCTCTGGCCAAGGAGTGGACAGTCGTGCGCTAACCTGTGCTATAGTTATACTCATAATATTATTTTATGGACGAGTTTATCGCCAAGCTTACAACCCGTTTTACGGGCGACATTGCTTATGACGAAGCCAGTCTCGAGCGTTACAGCCGTGATGCGAGCTTGTTTAAAGTAAAACCCCAACTCGTTGTCTTTCCCAAAACTGTTGCCGACATTAAATCACTCGTTCAACTCATCAATGAAGAGCGGACACTCGGACACTCATATAGTTTAACCGCCCGTTCAGCTGGCACAGACATGACCGGCGGACCACTGAGTGAATCAATTGTTGTTGAATTCACAAAATATTTTAACCACGTCAAAGAAATCGGCAGTGATTATGCAATTACCGAACCCGGCGTCTACTATCGCGACTTTGATAAATTAACCAAAATCAAAGTTGGGAAAATTTTACCTTCATATCCAGCTTCACGTGAACTGTGTACCGTCGGCGGCATGGTGGCCAATAATTCGGGTGGTGAAAAGAATTTACTCTACGGTAAAACTGAAAACTATGTTCAGGAACTCAAAATGGTTTTGCGAGACGGTGAAGAATATATTTTCCGTCCGCTGAGCTTAGATGAATTGGAACTAAAAAAGAGCTTGCAAACAGCCGAAGGTGAAGTCTACCGTAAATTAGCTGATTTAATCCAGGGCAATGATGAGCTTCTTAAAAAATCTAAACCGCATGTCTCTAAAAATTCAGCCGGCTATTATTTGTGGAACGTCTTTGATAAAGACAAAAAAATATTTGATCCGACCAAACTTATCGTCGGCTCACAAGGTACACTGGGTATCATTACTGAAATAAAATTTAAATTAGTAAAACCTCGCACGCATTCACAATTACTTGTTGTTTTCTTAAAAGATATGAAACGTTTGGGTGACATTACCAATGTAATTTTGGCCCACAAACCAGAAAGTTTAGAATCATATGACGACCACACATTTAAATTGGCCGTAAAACTCTTTCCTCAAATGATTGCTCGCATGAAAGGTAATTTTCTAACCCTGATGTGGCGTTTCTTACCAGAATTTTGGGCCGTCCTCACCGGTGGCGTGCCAAAGTTACTTGTTATGGCTGAATTTACGTCAGATACAGACGTTGATGCACTAGCTCAGGCTATTGAAGCCGAAAAATCACTCAAAGCCTTTAATCTAAGAACTCATGTCACCTCATCAGCTGATGAAGTAACCAAATACTGGATTATCCGCCGCGAAAGCTTCAACATGCTACGCAAGCACGTGAAGGAATTACGTACCGCACCATTCATTGACGATTTTGTGGTACTGCCAGAATTACTGCCAGAATTTTTACCAAAACTCTATAGTATCCTTGATGAATACAGCATTATCTATACGGTGGCTGGCCATGTAGGGGATGGTAATTTTCACATTATTCCGCTCATGGACATGCATAAAGCTAGTTCAAAAAAGATCATTACTGAATTAATTGAGAGAGTGAATTCATTGGTTATTGAATACAAGGGTTCGATTACCGGTGAGCATAATGATGGTATTGTTCGCACACCGTATCTGGAAAAAATGTATGGTCCAGAAATGTACAATCTTTTTAAAGAAACAAAGGCAATCTTTGATCCACAATTAATTTTTAACCCTGGTAAGAAAGTGGGTGGTACTTGGGATTATGCACTAAAACATATGGATTCTGGTTTGTAAATGTAATGGGGTGCTGTGTTCAATCGTAGTATATATGTGCGTAACGAAACACAACACAATTTCATAAGAGCTTTCGATACATGCGCGGACGAAATCTTCGCATATTGTTACAAAAAAGTAGCCCACCATGAGATTGCCACATATCTCACTGGCACAATTTTTACCCGAACATGGGATTATGTTAGCGCAGCTGAACAAGCTGCAGCACTTAGTGTTCGAAATTTACGAGCAATTCTAAATTACATCGCTCGTGAAGAACTAAAATTATTTGTTCGACAACAAGAACATCAGCGAAATTACAAAAATAATTTGTGGAGTCTGACACTGGCTCAGTAACTAAAAGAGTAGAAGAAACCGCGAGGCCTCCGGCCTCGCGGTTTTGTTATTATTGACCGCTGTAACATTTTGTATTTTGTTTCGTTATACACATTGACGGTGAACAATCGTTCACCTATACTTTTTATATCAATTAATCAATCATTATGGTTTCGCTCTACAAAGATAAAATCAAACGCTTCTACGACCGTAACCGCATCATGCCCACATACCGGGATATGATGGAAATGTTCGGTCTTAAGTCCAAGAACGCCGTCTTTAAGCTGGTTAATAAGCTCGTGGGCGAGGGTTATATCGAAAAGGATATAAACGGCCGTTTGGTGCCAACAGATAAGTTCTTGGGCGGTTTAAAGGTTCTCGGTGCTGTTGAAGCCGGTTTCCCAACACCGGCTGAAGAAGACTTGGCTGAGAGCATGAGTTTGGACAATTATCTTATTCCAAACAAAGAGGCAACCTTCATGCTCCGAGTCAGCGGCGAATCAATGATTGATGCTGGTATCCACCCAGGCGACATGCTGATTGTTGAGCGCCGCACCGATGCCAATGATGGTGACATCGTTGTAGCTTTCACTGATGGTGGTTACACAGTGAAATTTTTACGTAAACGGGCTGGTCGAGTCTGGCTTGAAGCGGCCAACAATGAATTCAGAGACATTGTACCCGCAGACGAGCAAGAGTTACGTATTATGGCAGTCGTTAAAGCAGTTATTAGAAAATATTAATCATACACTATGAGCAAATCACAACTTAAATACACTCTTAAGCAGGAATTGCGAAAAGTAAATGAGGTTATCGACAAGAAAATTGTGCGCGGTCTTCCATACAATAAAGAGGCCCGCTACCACAAGGTCTTGTTGGCTCGATTATCAGTTATCAATCGCAGCAGTTTCTTATCACGCATGAAGATGGTCTCAGCCTTTATGGTGTTTTAATGACAATGTTGAGCTATAACGATATCCATTATCTTATACGCCGCAGTCATCGAGCTCGTCGAGCCAGCATTACCGTACACCACACAAAAGGCGTAATCATTACCTTGCCTTTATTGGCGCCGTCATTTGTAGCTGACCGTATTATTTCTCAACGCTTACCATGGATCGTCGCTACCCAAAAAAGACTAGAGTCTCGTTTCAGGAACCGAATTATCATCAAGCAGTCGCAACGGGAGTATCAATTAATAAAATACAAAACTCTGTTACTCGTTTTACGACGCCTTGATTATTACAATACCTATTACAAATTACCAATCAGCAATGTCCGTGTTAAAAATTTACAATCACGATGGGGGAGTTGCTCATCAAAAGCCAACCTCAATTTTAACTACTCTTTGATCCATTTACCTGAACGATTGGTTGATTATGTGGTCGTCCACGAACTCTGTCATATTAAGGAACTCAATCACGGATCACAATTTTGGAATTTGGTGGCCCAAACCATTCCAGATTACCAATTTCGTCGTCAGGAGCTCAAAGAGAAATATTTGCCGCTGTAATATGCCGCCATTTTCTCACTACTCATCATTTCCTAAAGCTATTGTTCACGTCGACGGTGATGCCTTTTTTGCCAGCTGCGAAATCGCTCAAAATGAATCCCTGCGTGGTAAGCCTGTTGTCACCGGCACTCAAAAAGGTATTGCTACTGCCATTACATACGAGGCTCGAGCTTTGGGCATTTCGCGTGGCATGCGGATTTCAGAAATTAAAAAACTCTATCCGCAGGTTATTGTCACTGAATCAAACTATGATCTGTACGGCATAACTGCCCGTCGTGTTTACAACATTGTGCGCCGCTACACACCAGATGTTGAAGAATACAGTGTCGACGAGTGTTTTGCTGATATCACTGGCATGCGCCACAGCCTGCACATGTCATATCAAGATATCGCAGCTGCTATTAAACACGATTTAGAAGCTGATTTGGGTATGACATTTTCTGTGGGTTTGGCCCCAACCAAAGTCCTGGCCAAAGTTGCCTCAAAGTGGCAAAAGCCAGCCGGTTTTACTGTAATTCCGACCAAAAAAATTGCTGAATTTCTTAAACCCATTCCAATAGGGAAGATCTGGGGGATTGGACCTAATACTTCGGCTTTTTTGCAAAAACATGGCATTACTACTGCCCTACAATTTGCTGAAAAACCGGAATGGTGGGTGAATGAGCATTTGTCTAAGCCCCATAAAGAAATCTGGCACGAATTACGCGGTGAGCAGGTTATGGATGTGCATGTTTTTAATACCCACAAACACAAATCGATCATGCGCACTCGCACATTTCGACCACCGACGAATGATCGTACCTTTTTATTGTCCGAATTAGCTAAAAATGTTGAACAGGCTTGCGAACGACTACGCCGCTATGGTTTGGTAGCTCGTGAAGCTCGAGTTTTTCTTAAAACTCAGAAAGAATTCCGTTATAAAAATATGGAACTCATATTTGATCAAGCTCTTAACACACCACAATCAATCATGGCACTAATTGAGCAACATATATCCAAGATTTATTCATCAGACATAATATATCGCTCATCAGGCATTGTCTTTCACAGTATTACACCGCTCAATGTCGAACAACAAAGCCTGTTTATCACGCCACAAACATCAAATATCGGTTCACTCAAAGCAATCTACGAAACAGTTGATGACGTGAACCGTCGCCAAGGTAGTATTGCCGTCTTTTCAGCTCGTAGTTTGCAGTCTCGCGCCCATCGACGTAGTCAAATTACTTCACCAGACCCCATAATCGCTTTAGCTGAGCGGTTGGGCATACCATATTGGGGCGAAGCTCGATAATTGCTATTATTAAGAGATATATGGTTTACCCAACCAAAGAGCATCGTAACGAATTATTGGTACGCAAACGTATAAGTAATCCAAAAACGTGGTCCTGGGGTAAACTCGGCCAACATTTTGCTATTCATCGTTCAGTCGCTAAAGAAATTTTTATGCGCGACTTGGAAAAATTCGCTACAGAAGAGGAGATAGAGCGCTATCAAAAATTTGTACTCAAGTATTTACCTGGTCAATAAAATATGCTATTATAACAAAGGCGTCACAGAGTTCTTTTATGGGAGTTCGTTATGTCTTTCCACAATGTTCCTTCAGTATCGGGTAGTGGAGAGCGTAGGGATTCCTTTGCACATCTTAGACATGTGCGGGCCGAGATTAAAAGCCTAACACCTGAAAAGGCGTTGGCTGAGTATAGCCTGCTTCTGGCTCAAGGAAGCGATTTCGGAAATCCGAATGATATGGACAATGATCCACGTCTTCGGTTTCTCGAACATCGTATCCGTGAGATCAAGAGAGGAGGTTATAACTAACTCATGAGCCCGCTTCGTTCCGACACACACGAGCCCCCGACCGGGCTCGTTTTTTTTACAGAAAAATCTTTTTAAACATTTTTTCTTACTGGAAATAAAAATACCCCAACAAGTGTAGGGTCTTCAATTTTTAAGCCGATCAACTGGTCAGGTGGCAGTGGTCAAAGAACCCAACAAATCATAGGTTTGAGCGGTTTATAGGCAAATATAATTAATAGACAATATTTGAGAAACACACCATTGAGTGGTTGATGGTTAGGTACATATAACTCATATAAACAACTAACCATAGGCTAGGTAAACCTCGTTGCAGATCATTGCAACTATGTAGAGTCTATACGAACCACATTTACTCAGCTATATGGTTCGTAAAAGATATATTGTGCGAACTATACTCTAGGGAGTAAGATGGGTCCCCTAAAAGTTATCCACAGGTCACTAATTTTTAAATAATATGTCAAGGATCTGGTTTTTAAAAAATGTTTGGCAAAATTTATTTATATTATTTTAGAATAATTAATTAGAAAACCAAATTAATTATTCTAATTATTTTGCTAGTGCCTTTGTGTATAAAAACTTAACCCCTTCCCTTTTTTTGGCCTGGGGGGTGGGGTTGTGATGCAACCGATATATCTTTAATGATATAGTGACCCCTTTTACAAAAAGCTGTGATGCGATCTTTATCTCGAATTACATATTGCAGCCATTTTAAGCATCCGAGTATAAAGATACAAAACGTTGAGATTATAAAACTCGCTGTTATATCAACCTTGATATATAACTCGTGATATACAACTATGAATATTATTTGAGCGTTTTAGTAACGAGATTAGGAGTTGTTGAGGCAGTCACAACGGTAAACTGAACACGGCCAATCTTTTGACCATTTAACGTCTCAACATCAACGCGCCATTTGCCCGGCATTAAACTAGCTTTCTGCGAATAGGTACGGTACCCTTCACCACGACCACCAAATATTGGCAGCTTAACCGTATTTTGTGTAACCCAATGTTTTGTTTGTTCATTGTAACGCTGCCAACTATGAACAATGGTTGTATTTAAACTTGTCGGTGAGAATACTGCGCTGTACACATATGCCGTCTCGCCTGGAACAGCTTGAAATGTTTTAGAAAAAGAAAAATACTCAAGAAAGGCATTGCGTGGCTCGGTCGTGACTTCATATTCACCGTCATGATTGCGTACAACAGCGTGATAAACCCCAGCATCTTTTAGCGATAAAGGTAGTGGTGGAATAAGGTTGGTAAAGTACAAAGTGTTAATGATCGCCGTAATGAAAATAATACTTACAAAGATACCAATTCTACTTTGGTTATATTGTTGAGTATTAAAATATCGCAACGATGACACAAAGAACGCTATTGATATCAAACTCACGATACCAGCTAGAATAAATGAAAAGACACCAATTGAGTGCACCACGATTGGCACAATAAAAATGAAGAAGGCATAGATCGACAAGAACAGCATGCCGATTTGAAATGTTAAGCGAGAGTAGCGATGCTTGAGTAATTCATTGGCCGTAAAAGCTAGACATAGTAAAAGCAAAAATGGCCAGCTAGCCGAAAGTGTGGCACTACGGAAATAAAAGACCAGCACAGCACTCAACAAACCACCGAATGCAAACTGGATAGCAATAATCAACCAGAAGTGCATCTTGCTATAGTGTCGACTATTCTTTTTGGTGGCCTCCACGTAATTAATAAGCAGCATGGCCACAGCAGCAATCAATAAGTGACCGCCAACCCAAACATTCTCCCAGAGTTTATCGACTCGCTCCAAAGCAATAAAATCAAAAATGAAACCGCCAACTAGCGACAATGAGGAGATTAATCGCTCATTGCGTAAATAAAAATCTTTAACTGGTTGAATAATTCGTCTCATGGCATTTATTGGAGTAACTCTTTCACAATCGGATAAAACCGATCAGCCATTACCACATAACCCACATCGTTGGGATGAACGCTATCAGACATGTACTGCGGCTTATTGATAATACCCGTCAGAACATTTGGTACATAGGCGGTATGATATGTCTCAGCCAAACGTTTAAACTCCGACTTGTACATATCGGTAAAAATACCGCCCTGAATGCCGCCAAGCACCACAATGGCACCGGCATTTTGTAATTTCATAATAATCTGTTCAATATTTTTAAACGTTTCGATCTGCGGCACGTGCTGGAGTGCATCATTTCCACCAATAACGACAATGACAATTTTGGGATTATAGTCGATCACATCCTGCACCCGGGCTAGGGCATCAGCAGAAGTATCCCCACTTACTCCCTCATTAATAATCGGCACCTTAAGCTTTTGTGACAAAACCGAGACATAATTTGCGTCAGGGGCTGAAGCACCAACACCCGACGTCAAACTATCACCAAAAGCCACAATCGTGCTACCCTTTGAGGGATAATTTGTAATTGGTTGTTTTCGATTAATATACAAAAAACCACCAATTACGATAGCTACTATAAGTCCTAGGCCAACAATTTTATTCATTGTGATAAATAATGGGTTCGTAGAGCGGGTGTAAAACGCTCAATTGCATACCGCAGTGTTGTCCGCGGCATATGATTAACGTGTTCGTCCAAGTATGAACGCAACACTGCTACATCCCGCTTCCCAACTTCACGCAACATCCAACCAACGGCCTTGTGAATTAAATCATGAGTATCTGATAACAGTATTGTAGCAATCTTTAAGGTATCAGTGAATGAATTACAAACAATAAATGCGTGGGTGGCCACAATAGCAATACGTCGCTCCCAGATATTTTTTGACACAGCCAGGGAATAGAGTTTTTGACGAGGTTTATCGAGCAAGTATTCCCCCACCACTGTCCGGGCTGATAAATCAACTAAATCCCAATTATTTATCCGTGCAGTGTGTGACAAATAAAATGTATAGACAGCCTTGGCATTTATTTTGGCTTGGATGACAAGAATTTCCAAAGCACACAAACGGCATTCATGGACTTTGTGTTGTAACAGTTTTTTCACTTCTAACAATGCCAAATCTTTATACCGGGTAGCAATCGTTCTAACCTGAGGCACCGAGAGACCCCAAAATATATCCCCTGCCCCGTATTCACCTGGCTTAATTTTAAAATAGCCAGCTAAAGACTTGGCCTTCTTCGTGTTCTTGTATTTACCAATTTCTTTGACGACATCTGTCGCTTTCATATTAAAGTAACCTAAATAATTCGCTGTGAATATTAGACTCAGGAACACCGCGTTTTTTGGCCTGATCAATCAAAGCAGTCATCATACCAGCTGGGCCACAAATAAAAATACTTGTATCAGCTAATGACACAGTTTTAGTAATTGCCTCAATAGAAATAAAACCGTCGCGCGGAGTCAACCAAAAGTGAACATTAATATTCGGTTGTTGCTGGACAATTGCTTCTAATTCGGACTTGAAAACCCAGTCTTGTTCATATTGTGCTGAGAAAAAGAGATCGACTGAATATTCGCTGCTGTGGGTATCACGCAAAGTTCGAGCCATGCCAATAAATGGTGTAATGCCAATTCCGCCAGCAATCCAAATTTGTTTTTTGTGAGCCGCCAGAGTGTAAGTAAAGCCTCCAAACGGCCCTTGAATTAATGCACTCGCACCGGGTTTAAGTGTTTTGAGTTTCTGAGTGAAATCACCAATTGCTTTAGCCGAGATTCGCAACTGCCCCTCATGAGGTGATGCGGTGATTGAAAATGGGTGGTCTTCATTGGGAAAACCTTTTTGCACAAAACGCACAAAAATAAACTGACCAGCCTTAAATGCAACTGGCTGTTGTGGTTGCATCACTACTTCGGTAACCAAACCATTTAAATCTGTAACAGCGGTCACGTTCGCTTTAATATGATAAGCCAACCACCGACGTAATACCGTGCGCCAGACCCAGCTTATAAAAGCTAGTACCAATAATGTCAGTACATACCATCGCAATGGTTGAAAACGGCCGATATCTGAACCGATTAAGTAAGCATGCAGGGCGCCGACGAAGAAAAAGGCACCGAGGTAAATGTGAATATGTTTAAGCCATTCATAGCTGTAACGCTTACTAAAGAAAAGTGTATTGATAATAATAAGCGACATACCAACAATAGCAATCTTGCCCAACGTCAATTGTATATATGTGAAATCAAAAAAGAATTTCACAATATCCCAGAGCGTTTCTTGGTAAACATTGTAAAGAATCAAAGCCACGTGACCGAGCAGTAAATAAAGGGCCATCTTCCCCATTCGATAATGGAAGTCATACAATTTATCCAAACCGTAAAACAGTCGATCGAAGAATTTATAGCGACCAGACAACAAAAGATTACCAGCATAAAAACACACGCCCACAACTCCCAAAACTCTAGCCAACAAGCCGGCTACAGCCGAGACAGAAGAAATAGATAAAGGCCACACAGCCCACAGCCATAATGACAGCGGGATGAGGCCAAAGACTAGATAAAAGAAGTATTTTCCGCGACGCTCACGGATATGCATGTTATTGAGCTAGATCACCGATATAATAGTTTTCGAGTGATTCTCGAGCTTCACGTGGATGTGGTGTACCATTACCGCGAGTATTAAAGAGTTTAGTGCCATCTTTACCACAAGCCTGTGTAATTGCTACTCCACCTGGGTGAGTTGGAACCGCTGCCGCAATATCATAAACCTTGCCGGAAATTACTGTCCAGCAGTCGGCAGCAGTAGCGTGAGCCGCCACTTCTGACAAAGTATATGTTTTAGCGGTCGGGGTTGTATCGAAGTTTTGAGGTGTTTGAGATGTTTGTTCAGTTGTATTTTGAACGACTGAGGTAGGACGGGTCATTGACCAGACAACACCAGCAATAATAAGAACAATAATGATGCCGGCAATCCACCAGCCTAATTTACTTTTTTGTGTTTCCATAAATAAAAAATGTGCTTATACACTATAGTATACAGCACTTTGCCCGGTTTTGGTGCACTATTTGAAAGCTAGCGGCTCAGAAACCTTCTTGATCCAACACTGTTTCGATTCATTCCAATGGTGTAGACCAGACTTTGTGGCAATCTTTAAGCCACACCGCATATTATCTTTTGGATCAAAGACATTACCTTCACAAGCAAAGCTGTCCCAAGTACCATCAATAATCTGCAGCAGACCCTTGGCCGAACTATTTGGGTTCTTAGCCTTGGGATTATTCTCTGATTCACACTGAGCAATGGCCGCCAAGATCAAACCGACATCCTGACCAACGGGTATAGGCATGTAGCGAACCTTACCTGTTTTTGGCACAGGATAACGCTCAAACGCCTGGGTTAGAGTTGAAACCTCTATGGATGAGGTCGGGGGTGTAATCGCTGAGACTGTTGGAACTGTTGTGGCAGCTGCTTCAGTGTAGCGGATATCAGTAAATGTGCCCGGAAAGCCTATACCTAGCGCTATCACGGCCATTACCAGAGTTAGGGGGTATGTTTTCATACGGCAACCCCTCCATAGGGGTAGACAAGGAACAATGGTAGCACCTTGCCTGCCGGATCGGTATATTGACAAAAATTTAGTCTCTCGGCTGGTTTTTGGCCGATTTTGTCATTTTTTACCAAGTTTTAGACCACAAATCCTTAGTCTAAGTCAAAAGTTAAGCTCTGGAGGTGCTTTTCTTCTTCGGCCAAGACAGTCTGCCAAAGTTCGTGGTTATTTGTTTCTACCGCTTCCTTCTTCTGTTTGCGGTTATCGTTGACGGTTATCAGCATTTTTGGCTCCTTTTCAAAAAGTTGAGCCGGGTGAGCCAGATTTGGTTCAGAGATCTCGGCAAAAATAGCTATGAGATCAAACTTGTCCTGTGGTTCGAGTTTTGAGGCATCGATACAAGCCTTGATGCGATCGAAATTACTCATAATTAGTGTTTTTTATGCAAATCAAAGTCTGGGCCAGACGAGTTGTTATTCGTATCCGACTCAATGCGAATGCCATTGTTATATTTAGGATAGCCAACATTTCCACCAATATGAATGTCAGTCGAATTATTGAACTCATTCTGCGGATGGTTAAAATTGGCCGAAGCTCTAGCATCAACTGACGCCTGGTGCATCTGACTCAAAAGTGCATCACGAGCATTTTCCCAGCTGTGATTAAAGTCAATTTTTTCCCCATTCGAAGCACAACCCACGCTTGTCATCAATGACATAATGCCAGCCAAGACCAGGGCTGACTTTTTATTAATGCGGGCAACTGTTGAACCGAGTTTCTCTTGTTCCTCAGCTACAGCCGTTTCTGCCAAGGGCAGTTGTTCAGGTGTTGTAAATTTTTCCATGTTTAAATTATAAACCCGAACCGAAAAACGCAAAAGGGCCCAAAGGGCCCTTTTGCGTTTTTACATTATATGATTAGTTACCCCAACAACTTTCAGAAGCTGACCAAGGGGCTGTACCCTGTCGACTGTAGAGGTATTTAGCATAAGCCAAGTTACCATCAACAGTGTGGAGGTCATAACCCATTTTTTCAGCTTTATCAGCGTGATAGTATTCATTAACCTGCATCACACCAACATCGGCTGGAGTAAGTTTACCACGTAAGATTGAACCGTCGTCGTTGAACTGTTTAAACTTAGATTCACAGTAAGCAACCCGAGCTAGAACTGGTGTCTTAGCAAAGTAGCTACGTACGTATGATTCTACAGTTAAGTCCGGGTCAGCTCGGCGAGCCAAATCCCATGACGGACTATTTACATTATCAGTAATCGCAACGTTAGCAGCGGCCAAGACAATAGGCGTATTCTGGATAACAGACGTATTTAACGCCGGCTGTTGCGTATTCATGGCAGAAAGAACAAAGACGAGCGTTGTAGTTAGATTTAAGATAAGCCTTTTCCTAGCTAATAAACAAAAAATCAGAGGGTTGCTCTGATGTAGCTATATTATAGCATACCTAATGGAAAAGTCAATGATTTTTGAGAGTTTTTGGGCCTTATCGGTAATTAAAAAATGGCTCTATAAAGCCATATTTAAGCAAAAACTCCCCTGCCCTACCCTTTACATATATACGTATATATTGTGAAATAATACCTATTTTTGACCCTTGAAGTCCGGAACTGGATATTTTTTAAACTGCTCGAGCAAGTTTTGGCCTAAAATAAGCCTTGAAAGCGCCTCAGCTTCCCATAAAGCACCGTTTAGAGCGATGTGAGGCTTCGGTTCAGTCGGAATACCAACGTATTCCATGACTGCATCAGAATTTAAGAAGGATTTACCATTACGCTGGGGCGGTTCTATCCCATGGGCAAGCATGTGAGCATAGCAGATAGAATGCTGGTCTATTGTCCGACGTGGCAATGACCATTCAATATTAAAGCGATCAATTGAATCGGTGATAAACTCAACATCAAATGAGGGGTTGTGGCCAGCAAAAACCACATCCTTACATGTAGTTGTCCATTCTTTAAAATGCTGGATCAACTCGCCCACTGTCTGCTTTTTGGGGTCCATCATCTGCTCCGGGCTCAGGCCATTTATTTCCTGCACCGGCTTCATGTCGCCATGAGCTTCATTCATAATGTGAGCTCCGTCCCAAATGCGACATTCTTCGTAGAAAGTATTTGTGGGATTAAAAAAATCGATAGCACCAAGGCTGACAATAGAATGTTTTTTAGCATTTATTCCGGAGGTTTCAACATCGACGACGATCATGTGGGTAGTATATCACTAATTTTAAATCTCAATATTATTCCCCACAGTAACAAAAACTAGTGCTGAAGTATTAAAGTATTTCTTGATAGTAGCATTCACAAAACCTTCATCTATTTCTTTTTGAAATTCCACGTACTCCGGCTTGGTAATATTAAAATTACTTTTAGATAGTAAAAACATTTGATTTTCTGTAATCCAGTCCTCAGAAGTTTGTAATTTTCTAATCAGTGATCTTTCATTGTAGTTTTTTACTAGATCTAATTCTGATTTAGTAATACCGAGAGAAATAAATTTGTTTATTTCTTCTAAGAGTAAATTCTTGATTTTTCTAGCGTGATCTTTTTTGCCAGAAGTAGAAATACTCCATATTATGTTATTCAAGACCTCTACCTGACCACCGTACACACTGTATACTAAACCAAATTCATATCTCAATCTCTTTAATAAACGAGATGTTCTCCCTCTTGTTAAAATATCTTGAGCTAAATGCAGCGCAGCAAATTCTTTCACATTATCGACTTGAAATTTAAATCCGGTCATAAATGAAACCTGATTGGAATTAAATTCACTTAAAGCGGTTTTGGATTTTGGTTGTTTAATAACAACATCAGCATGTGAATGTTTGGACAAGTGCTTTAGGTGAGCAAACTCTGATAGATATTTTTCAAGTTCTATAATTGATATATCACCTGAAACAATAAATGTCGGATTCATTGAACATAGATTTTTATAAAACTCATTCAATTCCTCTGGCTTAATGGTTGCAACTGTCTCTACTGTACCCACCACATCATGTGAAGCAACAGTATCTGGGAATATGGTTTTATAGAAAAGATTCGTTGTCCATCTCATTTGATTAGTTCTATACATTTCAATTTCAGAGAAAATTGAAGTCCGTTCCCGCTCTATCGTCACTGGATCAAGTAGAGATTCGTTAAGAATTTCATTTAATATACTCACCACGGTTTTAACATCAGCTGAAGCACAGACTTCAAAATAAATTTCTAGCGCCTGTTTGGTGGTTCGAGCTCCCATATCGCCACCTATATCAGTGATGTTTGCAATGAGCAAGTCTTTTGTTGGATATTTTTTTGTACCTGCTAACAGCATGTGCTCTACAAAATGCACCAGACCGGGAGTGGTACTTGAAGGCACACTACTCACATCAAAAATAAGGTGAACTCTAACTGGTGAACTTTTTCTTTCAAAATGAAAAAGTGGAACATTATTAGCCAGACTTCTATTATGAAACAATGTATCTAAACGTGTGTAGTTTCTCATGGAATATTTACTATTATATACAAATTAGGTTGTTCTAAATACTATTTTACAGTTTTAACTACAACAAAATAACATCCACATAGCAACAACTGTACCCCAAAAATCACTGCTATTACAAGCCAACCAAGCACAAAACCCAGTAGTAATTCACTACCGTATATAATAATCGCCACGCACAATGCTAACAATGTTTTTTCTGTATCTGTCATAAAAGAATACCGCTCTGTTCGAGCGGTATTGTGTGGTTACGACAACTACTTTTTCTTCTCGGATTTGTTCTCCGAGTATTCAGTCGCTTCGCCACAGGGGTTTATGATCGTGGCAATGATGGCATCAAACCAGCTAAAGACCGCGATCACAGGTGCAAATGGCGACAGAACGATCTGTTCGCCATTCTCTTCATGATGAGCTGCAGACGGATGGGCAGCTGAACCATCGATGGCCACATGGGCCAATTGCTTGAACATACAGACTCCTTACGTAAGGGTTCTGAGACTATCTAACCACCTACGCAATCGCTGTCACTTGTCGACACCTAGCGAATTAGTATTTCCCCCACCCGGCAAATTGGTGTAAAGGCAGTCCGAAACAAAAAAGCCCATAACTATGGGCTTTTTTGTAATTGTGTCACTGTTTTCCGACAGGTTTTTTAGAACTTTTTTAGGTTTTCTTGATAACGTGACGTGTATTATCGACTCAGTCCTGGGCAGTTCTTGGCTGGCTTTAGACCCTTGGCTTCGGCCTCCTGTTTTGTGGCAAACCAGACCTTGTTTTTGTCTGAAATCCGCTTAGCGCCGCTACATGTGGCTACATAATAATAACTACCCGTCTTTGAGGCAACATACACTTTAGCTTTATATACCCCTTTAGAGGTAGTTGTGGCTATGGGTATAGCAGCTGTAGCAAGGGTACGGTACTCCAAAGCCACTGGTCCCCTCGCCTGTTGCAGCTGAGTAATTTTATAACCGCCAAAACCGATTAAACCAAGTAAAATAAGGCTTATTGGTATGAAAAAGGTCTCAAATTTAGCCATATTGCTTTTTGGCTCATTATCAGGTATAGTATCTTCCACGTCTCTACTATACAGTACGGAGATAAAATTTGCATAAAATCCTATGGCAACCAAAAAAGCTGGCGGAACAGCGAAAAACCTGCGGGACTCTAATCCTAAATACCTTGGGGTTAAAGTGAATCACGGCGGCACCGTAAATGTCGGTGGCGTTATCGTGCGACAGCGCGGCACTGTCTATCTCTCAGGTAAAAACACCGCACTCGGTAAGGATCACACTATCTTTGCCATGAAGGCCGGAAAAGTTGAATTCAAGAACAAGCGCAAGCAGAATTTCGACAGTTCAACTTCAGTTCGAAAAATCGTAAGCGTAAGCTAAACAAAAAAACCGCCTTTCGGCGGTTTTTTTGTTTATTGAGCGGTGATGTTGAGTTTAAATGTTGCTGTCTTGTCCTGAACCTTAACTTCAATGGTGTGCTCCCCGACTTCCTTAATAGGCTTATCGAGCATAATAAATTCTGGAGCCATGTCGAGCTGAGTCTGTTTTTTAAGTTCAGCAATAATTTCTTCCTTATGCACACCCTTAAACAAATGGCCTTTATCGTTGGCTGACTCTGTCAGTGTTAGGCTAACACCCTCCAAACTTTTCAAATTCTTCATCAATAAATCTTCCTGAATTTTGCGCTCAGCTGCAGCAGTTGCCTTGTGAGCTTCGAGCTTCTTGAGACTTTGTGGAGTTGAAACCTCAGCCATCTTATTGGGAATAAGAAAGTTCAGAGCATAACCGTCAGACACGTCTTTAACTTCAAACTTTTTACCGATTTTGCGGACATCTTTAAGAAGGATTACTTTCATATGTTTATTGATTAGTTTCTAGATAGTACACGAGGAGTGACCTTCTGTCTATTGAGCTTTCAAAACCTGAACGGCTTTGTTAAATTGAGCGTCATTAGCAGCTTTAATGTCGTCTTGAGTAATTTCCACAGTGACATCAGGCTGTAAACCATGTTCAGAGATACTATTACCCTTCGGTGTCAGCCAACGAGCAACCGTAATCTTGAGCGATGTTTCAGGAGTGAGATTGATAAGTTCTTGAACAGAACCCTTGCCGTATGTTTTCGTACCAACCAGTTTTGCTACGCCATACTCACTTAAAGCACCCGCTAGAATTTCTGAAGCTGAAGCCGAGCCACCATCTACCAAGATAACCATTTTCAAATTTTTATTGAAAATATTGTAACCATGACTCTTATAATCAACGGTTGGCGTATGTCCGGCTGACTCCTCACGTACAATCAAAGCATCTTTTGGCAAAAACCAACTCGCCATATCAACGGCCGCTTCCAAGTAACCTCCAGGATTGCCACGCACATCAAGGATGAGTTTTGAATCACCCGATTGCACAAATTCTTGAATTGCATTTTTAAAGAGTGTGGCTGAATTAGCGCTAAAACTATACAAACGAATGACAAAAATACCATCGGAGCGCTTTTCTGTATCAATAGTTGGAATATCAATAATGTCACGCACAATTGTCAGCGTCTTAGGTTGCTTGGCATCCTTTGGCAAAATTGACAGTGAAACAGATGTTCCCTTTTTACCACGAATCATGGCCACTGCTGCATCAACAGTTAGATTCGATGTCGATGTATTATCGATAGAAAGAATCCGATCACCGGTTTTAATACCCGCTCGGAAAGCTGGCGAATTTTTAAGCGGCGCAATAACGGTTAAGACATTGTCTTTCATGCCGACTTCCATGCCAATACCTTCGAAGTTTCCACTGATCTGAGTCTGAAATTCTTTATTCTCAACTGGTGGAAAGAATGTGGTGTACGGATCGCCATATGCAGCGGTGAGACCAGCAATAGCGCCCCACAATTTATCTTGGTCTGAAGTAGTCGAAGCAGTTTTACTTGTGGTTGGTACATATTTTTCTTGCAGCAAATTCCACGCCTGCCAAAACGGTGTAAAGTCAACTGTAGTTGTTTTGCCTGGATCTCGATTTAAAATATTTGAAGCAACAGAATTTGAGAGTGATGTGGTTTTTTGAATCCCGAACATTACACCCAGACCGAACGCTGAGCCGATGATAATAACAGCGGCCACAATCAAAAGAACTTTATTCGTGAGAAATGATTTCATATTTAAAAAGTATCTCAAAAAAGCTACGCAGGGTCAAACATTGAGCTTCGCCAACAATACTGTTAGTATAGAGCCATGATTCGTTTTACCAATACCCTCTCCGGCCAGAAAGAAGAGTTTAAACCAATTGATACTAAAAAAATTGGCATGTACAACTGTGGGCCGACCGTTTATGACTATGCCCACATCGGTAATCTCCGCAAATATATTTTTGATGATATTCTTCGTCGAACATTGGAATGGAATGATTTTGAGGTTCATCAGGTCATAAATATTACTGACGTAGGTCATCTTTCATCTGACAGCGACACTGGCGATGATAAAGTCGAACGCGCTGCCAAAAAAGAACACAGGTCCGCGACCGATATAACAACTTTCTACACCGAAGCCTTTTACAAAGACTTAGCTTCATTAAATATAGAAGCGGTATCCAATAAAGATCAGAACGATTTTTTTCCGAAGGCCACAGATCACATTGCTGAACAAATTGAATTGATCAAAACCCTTGAAACTAAGGGCTTTACATACAAGACGTCTGACGGCATATACTTTGACACCGCTAAATTCCCAACATACGGCAAACTTGGCAACATTGATCTCGAAGGCCTCAAAGAAGGTGCTCGCGTCGAGGCTAATGCTGAAAAACACAATCCAACAGACTTTGCCCTCTGGAAGTTTTCAAAACCTGAGGAACAACGTTTACAAGAGTGGTCGTCACCATGGGGTACCGGTTTTCCAGGCTGGCATATAGAGTGTTCGGCAATGTCGATGAAATATCTGGGTGAGACATTTGATATTCACACCGGTGGCATCGACCACATCCCCGTTCATCACAATAACGAAATCGCCCAGTCTGAAGCTGCCACAGGCAAACCATTTGTAAATTATTGGCTCCATGAGGCCTTTGTGAATGTTGATGGTGGCAAAATGGCCAAGTCGCTTAATAATTTTTATCGCTTGCAAGATTTACAAGATAAAGGCATTGATCCTTTGGCTTACCGCTACTGGATTTTGACGGCCCATTATCGAACAGCAATTAATTTTACCTGGGAAGCGATTGAGGGTGCGCAGAAGGCGTATCATCGTCTTATTGGCTTTGTACAATCTGTTTCTGAAACAGGTGCAGCTCAAGAAGAATACCTGAAACACTTTACCGAGCATATTAATGACGACCTAGACACGCCAAAAGCTGTAGCATTACTTTGGACAATGCTTTCTGATGAAAAAATTTCTAATGCTGATAAAAAAGCCACTCTCCTTTCTATGGATAAGGTGCTTGGCTTGGGTTTGAGCAATCTTATGGAGATTGAAATACCTGAATCTGTGCTAAAGCTCGTTGATGAACGCGAAGTGGCTCGACAAGAAAAAGATTGGCAGAAATCTGATGAACTTCGAG
Organism: uncultured Candidatus Saccharibacteria bacterium; assembly: GCA_964532205.1. Taxonomy (GTDB): domain Bacteria; phylum Patescibacteriota; class Minisyncoccia; order Phycocordibacterales; family JAKAEA01; genus CAZHGQ01. The sequence goes on from CAZHGQ010000001.1 coordinate 96,604, forward strand.
AGAAAATTAAAAAGCAAGGTTTTGAGGTGAAAGACACAGATAAAGGACCAATAATAAAAAGTGTGGTCTAGTATACCATTTTTACCCCATAAACTAAGGTCGGGGCGCTATCCACACATTAGACACAAGTTTTAGACAATTTTGAAGATTTTTTGATCTAGCCTTCATGTTAGAATGACTGACATGGCAGAGAAATTAAAAAAATCTCCATATCTACGAGTTCCACCACAAAGCATTGAAGCTGAAATGGCTTTGCTTGGTTCAATTATGCTGCGTCCAGATACCATGCATGAAATCATGGACTTCATTCATGATGGTTCATTCTATTCCGAGAAACACCGTTTGATCTTCCGCGGCATGTTGGAGCTCTTTAATAAATCAACACCAATTGATTTGCTTTCTCTTTCCGCTCGCTTACGTGAAAAAGATTTACTTGAACAAGTTGGCGGTGCTAGCTATCTCACTGAACTGGTAAACTTCGTGCCATCTTCGGCCAATGTGAAGCATTATGCCGAATTGGTTCAGAAAAAACATATCATGCGCAATCTCATTGAGTGCGCCGATGATATCAGTCGTCTCGGTTACGATGAGTCGAATGAATTGGATCAAATTTTGGATACAGCTGAAAAACGTGTCTTTGAAGTGACCAACTTCTCAAGTTCACATCGCTTCATTGAACTTAAAGAAACACTCGACGAAGCCTGGGAGCGTTTGGATAAATTGCACAAATCAAAAGATGAAATGCGCGGTATTCCAACCGGCTTTAAAGAACTTGATAATAAGCTGGCTGGCTTTCAGAAATCTGACCTCATTATTTTGGCGGCTCGACCTTCTATGGGAAAAACTTCATTGGCCTTGGATATCGCCCGCCAAACAGCCATCATGCACAATGTGCCGGTAGGTATCTTCTCATTGGAAATGAGTTCACAGCAATTGGTGGATCGCATGCTGGCTGCCGAATCACGCGTTGATGCTTGGAAACTGCGTACTGGCCAACTGTCTGTCGATTCAGAATTCGAATCAATTCGTCACTCACTTGATAAACTTTCAAAAGCTCCAATCTTCATCGATGATCAGCCGGCCAACAATATTTTGAAAATGCGTTCGGTGGCGCGCCGACTCAAGAAAGAAAAAGGTTTGGGTATGATTATGGTTGACTACTTGCAACTTATGCAACCAACTCAGTCGGCTAAGTCTGATAATGTTGTACAACAAGTGACCGAAATCTCCCGCTCTTTGAAACAATTGGCTCGTGAACTTGAGGTACCTGTCTTGGCCTTGTCGCAGCTTTCTCGTGCTGTCGAACAACGTGGTGGCCGTCCTCGTCTTTCCGACCTTCGAGACTCTGGTTCGATTGAACAAGACGCTGATGTGGTTATGTTTATTCACCGTGAAGATAAGGTCCTCAAGGAAGAATCGACCAAGCCAAACATTGCCGAAATTATGATTGAAAAGCACCGTAATGGTCCGACGGGTATGGTTGAACTTTACTTTGATGCTCAAAAAGCCACATTCTTAAGTATTGATAAAAACTTTGGTGGTGGCGCAGCTTCAGATGACTTCTAGGTATGAATCCCTTACAACAACTGACTGAACTTTTTGCCGAATTCCCTGGTATTGGCGCACGACAAGCCAAGCGTTTTGTCTATTACCTACTGACCCGCAATCCACAGTACATTAATAACCTTTCAAATTTAATTCGTGATATTCGCAAGGATATTCACACCTGTTCTACTTGTTTTCGCTTTTACGAACGACGTAATGCGAATTCAACACTGTGCGATATTTGTGCCAATCCGAATCGGGATACGAAGACGCTGATTATCGTGGCGCGTGATGTGGACTTAGAAAATATTGAGCGAACCCGAGCGTATAACGGTAAATATTTTGTCTTGGGCGGCTCTGTGCCTATTTTAGAAAAAAATCCTGAAACTCGCGTGCGCAGCAAAGAACTAATTAAAGCTGTTGAAGACCGGGCTTTTGATGACGATCTATCAGAAATAATTGTGGCCATGAATCTGACAGCTGAGGGTGAAAATACTGGTGAGTATGTCGAGCAGATACTAAAACCCATCGTTGAAAAAAATCACATTAAAATTTCTCATTTAGGCCGTGGTATCTCAACGGGTACCGAGCTTGAATACTCAGATTCCGAGACACTTAAGAACGCATTGCAAAATCGACATTAATCAGTAGTATAGAAGCCAGACTTAACGAAAGGATTCTATGCTTTGTCCCGAGTGTCAGAGTGACCTTGAACCCCAAGCCGGCCGCTGCCCGCTGTGCAATTACAAATTCCACAACGTAGTGGAAGAAGATCTGCAACCGACCGAAGCGGCTGTGGTCAAACATCTTCACCAGCAGACATCGCAGTCTGCCGAAGAGATCGCGGCCCTGGCGCACATGCCGAACTACTAGAAACTTCGTTACACAAAACCCCGTGGCGCGCATGCGCGCCACGGGGTTTCTTATTGCCTCTGCTCAAGTTGAAAATCCTGAGCAACACTTTTCATAAAACACTCTTCATGAGCCACACCGTTCGGCACCGGCCGAACATCGTCAGGATGACCACTTCCAATCTCCTTACCACAAATTTGGCAGATTGGAATCTGACATTCACCCTTAACAACACGTTCGTCTTCGCTCATAAAAACCTCCTGCCGCTAGCATACCACAAAAAAGCCACCGCGTGGTGGCTTTTTTGTTTATTTTACTGAGTCAATCTTAACTTTTACGAAAGGCTGGCGGTGGCCATTTTTCTTGAAATAGCGACTCTTCTGCTTGTACTTGATGACAGTCACCTTAGCTGCACGGCCAACTGCTTCTACCGTACCGCTCACTTTAGCACCCTTTACAGTCGGTGTACCAAGCGTAGTGTCCTTACCGTTATCAGTGAGCAAAACTTCGTCAAAACTCACAGCATCGCCCTTTTTAAGGCCATCTGAAAGCTTTTCTACAGTGATAACGTCGCCAACGGCTACCTTATACTGCTTGCCACCTGTTTTAATTACTGCAAATTCCATAGTGTTCCCTATTCTACCTATTTTGGCAAAAAAGGCAATAGCCCCTTATTCCTCGTCCTTTTCTGGCTTATCCAGGATTAGGTTCTCGACCTCTAGGCTATCACCGCCTATACGGACGATATCCTTATCGATTTTCTTATATTCCTTATGGGCAGCATTGTAGTGGTTTACTGTCGTAGAGAGGGCATTTCCGAGCTTAGAATGGTATTCCTGGTACATCTTGAGGTGTTTCTGAAGCTCACCAACATTCTTCACAATACCCTTCACCGATTCCTCTATTTGCATGGCTTTAAGGCCTTGAAGGACAGTCTGCAAGTAGGCCAAGAATGATGTCGGTGACACAATAATGACATGGTACTGGCTGGCAGCGCGCTGGATCAGGCTGTCTGTCTCCTCTTTCAAAGCGCCGATTTTATTGATCAATAAATCGTAGTAAATAGCTTCATGTGGGATAAACATGAAGGCAAAATCCATAGTATTTTCCTTTGGCTGAATATATTTCGACGTCTCAATGATGCGCGTCTTCAAATCATTAACAAAGATCTTTTCCAAACGCTCTTTTTCAGCTGGTTCCTTGCATTCAATGATGCGGTTATAGTTTTCCAGAGAAAACTTTGAATCAACGGGAATGACTTTATCTTTCACAAAAACAGCTGCGTCGACAATTGTGCCATCTGTAAACGGATGCTGCATGCTGAAGCTGCCGGGCGGCAAGACATTTTTGAGCAGGGTTTCCAAATAGTATTCGCCAAGGATGCCACGCTGTTTAGGATTTTTCAAAATATCCTGTAATGACTGCAGTTGATCGGCAAATGATACAACCTGGCGATTTGTTTCATCGAGTTTAGTGAGCCCCTCTGTTACGTTACGGATAAGTTTTGATGACTCTGAAAATTGGGTGCGGACAGACTCATTCATCATCTTATTTGATTCACTGAGCTTATGATCCATTGTCCGACCAAGTTCATTAATTTGTTGGAGTAATAGCTTAAGACCTGTTTCATCCTGCGGCGGCGTCTGTCTACTGTAGACCAAAAACATTGTCACCAGCACTGCCACAATAAGGATAAGAAGTAATATCGTAGTTATCATGAGGTCATTATAGCAAACTTTACTGGGGACAAAAAAACATTATAATTACACATTATGTCACTACAAACCACAATAAAAGAAGAGGTCAAGAATGCCATGAAGGCCAAGGATACACTTAAGCTCAATACGTTGCGTAACCTGACTGCCGCCTTCACCAACGAACTCGTAGCTAAGGGTATGAAACCGCAGGAAGATGTGCCTGATGATATGGCTATCAACGTCATAAAACGCTACGTCAAACAGCGCAAGGATTCTATTGAGCAATTCGAAAAAGGTGGTCGCCAAGACTTAGTGGATTCAGAAAAAGTTGAATTGGCTATTGCCGAAGCTTATCTACCTGCTTCAATGTCAAAAGAAGATATTAAAAAAGTCGCTGAAGCAAAAAAGACTGAAATGAATGTGACTGACAAATCTAAGATGGGTATGCTCATCGGCGCTGTTTCTAAAGAGCTCAAGGGCCAGGCTGATGGTGCTGATATTAAAGAAGTGGTGGAAAGTTTGTTCGCTTAGATCAAAATTTTTTATCTTTTCTTTAGGGAAATTTTAAAACTGCCATGTTACGCTCCGTGACATGGCAGTTTTACCTACCGTCAGTCTCAAACGAAAAAATGGCAGCGAAATTGTCGATGAAATTATTCATAACGCCTTCAACCTGCACTGTTCTGATATCCACATAGACCCGACAACCACTGAAGTAATTGTTCGATTTCGGATTGATGGCCAACTGATTGTGTATCAAAAATTTCAGATTGAATCACACCAAGAAGTTGTCGGCCGCATTAAGTCACTGACTAAATTACCAATTGACGAGCATCGCAAAACTCTCGATGGACGCTTTAAGTGTGTTTTGCGTGATCAACCAATTGATATTAGGGTGGCCATAACACCTAGTTACTATGGTGAGGCGGTTATTCTGCGATTACTTTATGATCTTCAATCCGTTCATACCCTGACAGAACTTGGTTTTGAAGCAGAAGATGAGAAATTATTATTTTCAAAACTAGAAAAATCAAGTGGCATGATTCTCATTACCGGGCCAACCGGTTCCGGTAAAACTACTACGCTCTACACACTTATTAAACAATTACGAACCCAACTGATTTCCATAATAAGTATTGAGGATCCAATCGAATATTCTTTGGCTGGTATTAGACAAATCCAAACAAATCCTAGTATTGGCCTAACATTTGCCAATGGTTTGCGGAGTATTTTACGACAGGATCCGGATGCAATAATTGTAGGTGAAATTCGCGATACGGAAACAGCTCAAATTGCCATTAACGCTGCCCTGACAGGTCACTTAATATTGTCATCACTACATACAGTTGATGCGGTTTCTTCCGTTACCCGTTTGGTGGATATGCACATTGAGCCATATTTAATCGCCTCGACCTTAACTGTTGTTGTGGCACAACGCTTAGTGAGAAAACTTTGCCAAAATTGTCGAAAAGATCTTACGCCCAATCATTATGTTAATTCCCTATTTTCAAAATATGAATTAGAAAAACCAACTATTATTTTCGAGGCCAACCCTAACGGCTGTGAACAGTGCACAAAGGGATATAAAGACAGGACAACTATATACGAGATTTTAGAGGTCGACAGCACTATCAGAACCCTTATTCAAACAAAGAAGAGTTTTGCCAACAAAATGAGTGTGGCCGATCCCCTGTTCGCTTCTGGTTTAAAAAAGGTGGCACTGGGTCTTACTTCAATGAGTGAACTAATGCGATTTAATAATGAAAATTTTACCGATTAAAAAGCAATTACTATTTTTTGAGCGTTTAGCTCTACTTATTCGCTCAAATATAGATCTTTCTGAAGCGGTGCAATTTTTATCAGAACACGAGTCAGACAAGGATCTTAAAAAGTTTTTAATAACTTTGCAGTATGGTTTAAACTCAGGCAAAACTATTGGTACTAGTTTACAAAATTCACCATGGACAATCACCTCAAACACTGTGGATTTTATTGATTCAGCTTTGATAAATGGGTCACTCGAACAAACACTGGAAGGATTAATAACAGACCTGAGGCGAATCCAAGATTTAAAACATAAGATTGCCATTACACTTATATACCCAGTGATAATTTTATTGTTAACACTGGGCCTATGCACATTCTTACTACTTTTTGTAGTGCCAAACCTTGAACATCTTTTTTCTTCAATGCACACTACCTTACCTCTTATTACACGCTCTCTCATTCTTATTTCAAGATTCATCCGTTATCGCTGGTATGTTATTTTTATTTTCATTTGTGCATTACTAGCTACTTACCGGCTTATTTTTACTGGCCACAGCGGCAGAAAACGTCTACAAACAGTTTTGATGCGAATACCGAAATTTAATACCGTGCTGAGAAAATATTATCTGTTGTCGTTTTTTAAAACCTTGCATTTATACTTTTCTCAGCATATTAGCCTTGAACAAAGTTTAACTGTTTCCGCCCAGCAAACATCAAGCATAGAGTTCAAGCGCACGATTCGCCTCATCAACGCCGATACTGTAACCGGAATATCGCTTGGCGAATCGTGCGCTAAGCACCCCAAATTTTTTGACAGCCTTACGTTGAATTTAATTCGTTCAGCCGAAAAAAGTGGTTCTCTACAAAATATTTTTCAACATTTGGCGGTAATGTTTGAAGCAGACATCCATAAAACTATTAAGCTATGGTCAACAATTACCGAGCCGTTGCTCATATCCATTATGGGTTTATGTGTCGGCACAATTGCCCTAGCAATTATCTTACCAATGTACCAAATAACCCAGCACCTGAATGCATAGACGCGGCATGATATTAGTTGAGATGATCGTTGGTATTACACTATTCTCTCTTGTCTTGCTGATTACTCAGGTCGTGATCGGCCAGCACATATCTATTACCCAACTCAACACCTCGCTTCTGGAATCTGCACAGAGTTTAATTACAGCAATTAAAACAAAGTCAGGAACAGGTAGCGATGTTTCAATCACTAGATTTTTCTTTACACCCTGTTTATTTCAATCAACATTCCAGAGTCGTTATTCAGCGTTAAACCTAAATAAAATATATTTTGATGATAGCGAAAATAATAAACGGTATAGCGACTGTCACGGGTATGCTTCACCTTTTAATACTCAGCATGTATCTATCACCTTTTTGCCGACACCGGTGATTACTCCGGCTTGGTTGGATACGGTTGGTCATTCAATTATCGTCGGTGGTCCCCAAGAAAATAATGCCACATCAACTGTCTATATTTTTTCCAAAAAAGAAGACGGTGGGTATCTTGCCACAACCCTTGACATGCCCGGCCTGATAAACCAGTTTGATGCCACGCCAAACTCTATTTCAATTGCCAAGGGTGTGCCCCACCAGTTATATACATTAAATCTGTCACCAGCACCTGGCTCACTTCCAAATAGCTTACCAAATGTATCGGGATCATATCCGGCCGGCCGCAGCATATTTGTTTACGATAATCATGTGTATGTTGGTACCCACCGTACCGCTGGTAATGAATTTCACATTTTCAAAAACCCCCAACAGCCGCAATGGCTAGGTTCTTTAGAAATTAATCACAACATCAATCAGATAAGCATTAAGAATACCACCGCTTACCTTGCCACCTCGGGTAACACCGATGACATAATTTTAGTCGACATATCAGACCCTTCAGCTCCAAAAAAGATCGGCAGTATACAATTCCCCGGTACTGCAGATACCTTAACTGAATACGTTATTGGCAATACCTTATATGCCGGTCGACGTTCTAATAAGAAAAGCTCTGAACCAGAATTGATAGCCTGTGACATTAGTAGCACGAGTCCAGCAATTATTTCGAGCAAATATATCTCAAGTGATATTGTGGGTATTTTGGCCGAAGGTAACTATATATTCTTCATATCAAATTCAATAACAGGGCCATTTTTTGCGGTTTTATATGAAGATTCCGAACACATGTTTTCCGAAATATACCGATATATCCTACCTGATATACCAACAGCAATTGATTATCAAAATACTACAGTTTATATAACTCTTAAAAATCATGAGGTTGCACTATTTACCTTTTAGACTGCGTTCAACATTCGGTTTGAGTCTTATTGAAGTCTTGGTCTATATGACGGTTTTGAGCCTGTGCACACTATTACTTATTTCAGCACATGTTGATTTTATTCACTACAACTCAAGACTTAATACACAATTTGAATCAGGTCAGGAATTAATATTAAATCTTTACATGCAATGAAAAAGCGTGGTTTTGGCATACTCTTACAGGTGGTTTTGCTTTCAGCAATATCTGCATTTATTATCAGCCTGCAAAATGTAAATGTCATCAATTTCCAATTGCAAACACAACGTGTTATTCATCGTATTACCAATCACCTGCGTGCTAGAAATTGCGCCGAGATACTTCGTTCACTTGTGGCCCAGAAGCTCACAGCAGAAATTGCTCATATTAACATGCCTGGATGCGAGATAAGAGATCTACAGACTTCAGCCACAACGCTTACTGCTCTTATTTTGATAAATGAAGACACTATTTCATTAGCAGTCAAAATCGATACTGATACGGGCATATTTACTAGTAGTATGTCTGAATATTAGCCACGTGTTGCTGGTACGTCTTTGCGGTATGAATTTGGCCATAGGCATCATGCATATAAAAGAGGGCGCTGGTATTGGCCGGATTTAACGCTGCTTTTATAGCTTCTTCACCAGGGTTGGAAATTGGTGCTGGCGGCAAACCTTTATTCTTGTATGTATTAAATGGTGAATTAATTTTTTTGTCTTCAGGTTTTACCACAGGCCACCATTTACCATCCTGGCCTTTGGCATATTGCAATGTTGCATCAATATCCAAACTCATGCCCTGAAAAAGCCTGTTCCAAATGATTCCAGAAATTAATTTCATATCACTCTTGCCGCCTGCCTCTCGTTGAATAATTGAGGCAATTTTAATTATTGTATCGGTATTAATTATGCCTTCGCGAAGTTTTTTCTGACTATCAACAACTTCGCTTTTAAATTTTGAGACAATTTCGCGACTGACTTGTTCTGGTGTGGCTTTAACTGGTACAACATATGTTGTCGGAAAATAATACCCCTCACTTTTACCATTTAAAGCTAGTTTGTGGCTGGCTACCAATTGCTGCTTTTGAAGCTCTGACCAGCCCAAAGTTTTGGCAAAACGATCAACCACCTCCTCCTGTCTCATGCCCTCGTTTATCTTAACGTACCTAATGGTGGGGTTAGCCAAGTTTTGGTATATTTGCCAAAAAGCCAAGCCGGTGGCTTGCTGTTGACTAACGAAAAAGATAGCCAGACCAATAAAACAGAGTACTAACGGAATAGAAATTGAGAATAAAGCTTTTTTCTTTTTTTTGAAAACCCGTCTATTAATCTGTTTCGGCATTTTTTCATTATAACGTGTATTGAAACAACAAAAAAGCGGCTAAAGCCGCTTTTTTGTTGTTAACGGGTAATAGATATGGTCTGCCCAAGTTCCGCTGATGGCGCTGTCACGACAATCCGACGAGTATTTACATCCTGATTGATTTTATAGCCGGTATTGTAAACCGTATCAGATGTAACTGAACCACTTGTTGGGTCTGTTGGAATTTCAGATAAATAATTTGGCACGAGACAGTTACGAATATTGTATGATTCAGAAGAAATTGCTGTTGCTTCAAATGGAATCTGACCAACAGCGCCACAAGTAAAGACACCTTTATTATCAGCAATGTTTTGGCCTATTGCGTTGAGTAAGGCCGTAATATTACTTACTCGTTGTGTATTTCGAGCTTGGGCAAATTGCCGAGCTGGATTAACCGCCACCAAAACTACCGCAGCTAAAACAGCAATAATACCTATGACTACCAGAATTTCGATAAGTGTAAAACCTTTTTTATTGTTCATATTATTAATTGCACGTGCAAAGATAGTAAAACATATTAGATATCAAAAAATAATAAAATTAAAATAAAAGCCCCGCGCACGAAGTGCGCGGGTCTGGTGTTATCGACTCATTTGCTTAAACAGCTCATAGCCGCCAAGGAATGAATCGGTATTTTTCTGACCATACAATGGCGGAGAATACCGGATAAACACATTATAAGCCCAGGTGGGATCAATGGGCATCTTTTCAGCAAGCATGTCGCAGAGATTGTAGATACGTGGAATCATAGCATTAGCAACCGTGCCTTTGAAGACAAACTCGGTGCAGTCTGTAATCACGATGAGCGTGGCCATAAAGCGCGCCAGGCCTTCGGCAAAATCCCGATAGATTTCCTTAGCCCACGGAGCATCCTCCAGATACTGAGCATCAAGAAACTTCATGGGGTGTATCCCATCAGGCAATATGCGACGCGCCACCTCCCTAACCCGCTGTTCGAGCGAGCGACCACCGATAATCGACTCAACACAGCCGCGAGCTCCGCAGGCGCAGTGCGGCGCAAACCGACTGGAATCGATACAGAAATGACCGATCTCACCACGCTCGAAGGCCAGTGAGCCGTCAGCCTGTACAATACGCGCCCCGACCCCACTACTGATCGTCACCCCAATAAAGCGACGATTTTTCAGCTGTGGAATCAGTTTGCGCATGCCGAGGCAAGCGCCGTCCATGTCGTTAAATACAAATGCTTGTTTGTTAACTTCATGGAATGTCTCTGTGGCCAAATGCACGCGATTGAGCCAAGGTACATTTGGCGCCTTGATGATGAGATCGTGATTCTCGATAAGACCCGCAGTTACATACACCACACCCGAGCAGTCGCTGGGCATATCCTGCTTCACAAAAGACAGAAGATCGGACACACTGGCCGGTGTTGATTCAACAACAACCAGTTCTCCACCATCAGTAACATCTGCGCGACGCGCGCCAGCGCCACCGATATCGATGACCCGAACTTTTTCACTCATAAAGCCTCCACTAGTAAGAGATGTCAGAAAGCAAATCTGGCTGTATATTGCAATATATATAAGTATAAGTCAAACGGTGACCTCACGGGGAATCGAACCCCGGTTTAAAGCTTGAGAAGCTTTCGTCCTAGCCGCTAGACGATGAGGCCAAATACATTGTGTTGCTATCCTACCATTATTCTGTATTACTTCAAATGCTGACGAACCAAAAGCTCAGAAGCGTGGTCGGGGTGTTGCATCAGACTCTCGACAATTTTTTCCATACGCATTAAATTGCCACCCTTGACCAAAATCACATCGCCCGTTTTAACCGCATTAGCCAATAGCAAACCAACTTCATCAACATTTTCAAATTGTAAGATTGCACCTTCGGGTAAGCCGGCATCGAGCGCACCTTCAGCAATGGCTCGAGCCCGCACACCGACAGTTACAAGTAACGTGGCCACGCCTTTAATCAAACCGCCAATATATTTGTGAGCCTCTATTGACTGTTTGCCTAAGTGCAACATATCACCGAAGATCACAATCTTACGTCCCAGTGCCCGCACATGAAGCAGTGTGGCCAAAGCTTGTTCACAACCGACAGGTGAAGAGCTGTACGAGTCATCGAGAATAAGGGTATTTTTTATGCCGGGGATGATGCGGAGGCGGCCGCGCGGCGGCTGGTATGACCCTAAAGCCTGAGCTACGGTCAAAGGCGACATCGACAACGAAACACCGACACTGAAGGCCGCCAGAATTGGATAAATATGATGTTGGCCCAATGCCCCCTGAACAGTAACCGCATAGTTTCCCCCACCATAATTAATTGTGCAACGTACTCCAATTGGAAATTCAATTTCGGAATTTTCTAAAGGTCCATAAACAATTTCCTCTGTTGAAATATGAACAGCTTGTCGTGGTGATGTGCCAAAGACTAACAGCTTGTCATTACCAACATCGGCCAGAGTCATTAAATCTTTATCGTCACCGTTTATGATGAGTACACCCTCTTTTTTCAGACTTGAAGCAATGTGCTTTTTTTCTTTCAACAATTCTTCAGTCGACAAAAAGTATTCAATGCTTGAAGGAATTTTACCCAAACGGGTCATAACGACCATATCTGCTGAAAGCCATTTAGAAATTTTTTCCAAAACACCTGGACGATAGGCACCAACCTCAATTATGAGCCACTGTGGAAATGTAATAGTGTAAAGAGAAAGAAAAAAACCTTCAATGATCTGTAGCAACCACAGAATAGGATTTTTATTATGACGTTTTAAACCCAAGACCGTCAGAGCAATGCCGAGCACGTCATTGGTATCATCTAAACTGCGTCGAACGGTGTAATTAGTTTTAAGGACCGATTCAATGGCAATAACTGTTGAGGTTTTACCGACAGAGCCATTCACTACCACAACCTTTGGTTGATACTTAGCTAAAACCCGGCGGGCCTCCCACACAAAAATGGTGGTGAGAATGTTTTTAAAAAATTCAATCATAGTATTTTTTTATCGATCAGGTGGAATTTCGTAATAATTGATCAAAAATTTAGTTACATCGATAAAGGGCTTGGTCAGTGTATGTGAGGCGAATTCTACACCCTGCGGCTCAACTGTGTAAAGGAAGACCAAGAAGCGTGGGTTATACGATGGGAAATAGCCAAAGAACGAGTGTAGGAACTTATCTTCGTAATATTTACCACCCGGGCCAGCGATTTGAGCAGTACCGGTTTTAGCGGCAATACTATAATGCTCCATTTTTTCACTACCATTAAGTAATGCCGTATCAACAACAGTCGTCAACATACGAGAAATTTCTTTTGATGAACTTTCCTGAATCACCCGCTCGCCTTTTGGATATTCAATAGTGCGTGAAAAACCAACTTTGTAGTCAATTTGTTTAACAACGTGCGGCGTCACCAACACGCCACCATTAGCCAACACCGAAAGTGCTCGGGCAATTGAAACCGGACTGACAGCAATGCCCTGACCGAACGAGGCGGTCACGTGCTCAATATCACGAGGACTTTTGAGGTTAGCCACGAGCGGCGACGCCTCGTTCGGCAAATCAATCCCCGTCTTCTTATCCAAACCAAAAGCATAGAAATAATCGGTAAAACGTTTATTGCCCAGTTTTTGCGAAACGTAAGCTACACCGGTGTTGAGCGATTGATTCAAAACCTCCTGCATAGTGGTCTGGCCACGACCGCGTTGGTCATAGTTGTACACTGTTTTATTATTGAAAGTCACCGAACCACTATCAAAATATGTGGTTTTGGCAGTTATCACGCCGGCGTCTAAGCCGGCGGCCACGGTCAGAGGTTTTACAATCGAACCCATTTCGTAGACATTTTGAACCAGTGGATTAGTAAAATATGAGACACTCTTTGTGTCCTGGAATGTATTTGGGTTGTACGATGGGTAAGCTCCCATGGCATAAATCTCGCCAGTTTTTGGATCAATAACAATTCCGCCCGTTACCTTTGAATTGTACAAAGCATTTGTAGCCTGTAATTGTTTTTCCAAATAGGCCTGCACAGTCGGTTCAATCGTTGAAACAATATCGCCTTCGGCCGTGCCAGTATCAGTAAATGTTTTATGGATATCAGAAAAAATTTCTGCAAAAAAGTTTACATACAGGTTATCGCTCGTGCGTTTAAGTGTCGTGTCATATTGATTTTCCAAACCATATCGGCCACCAAGTTCATCGCCCTTAAAACCAACGAAGCCAAGTACGTGGGCCGCCAATGTTTCACCGGGATAGTAACGCCACTTCTCTTTATATATATTTACACCCGGAATATTTAGCAGATCAACAGCTTTGGCCTTATCTGGATCAACTCGTTTGGCAATTTCTTCGTAGGGATCATTCTGACGACTAGCCTTAGCCAAAAAATCATCTTTATTAATTTGTACCAAGGCCGAAATTTTCTGATACACAGCCTCAGGATTTTTCATGATCTTGGGGTTAATAGCAATCGTGTAGCCAGTCTTCAATGAAGCTGCAGCCATGTACGTACTGTCCTTTGATTGAAAAAAGATGGAACCACGATCAAAAACACCGCCGACCGGCTGAGTATACTGCCGGTCGGCTTTTTCCGTAAATGCATTGCCTGAAACAATTTGCACAAAATACAACCGCGTTATAAGCAGGAGTGAGAACGCAATAAAACCAAGTGAAATCAGACGAATTCTAAATGTACGATCCTTCATACCGTAATAGTCAGTATATCACGGCTTAAAGCCGTGCTGTGTGAAAAACTAGCGATTATACGTAAGAGTCTTGGAAACAGAAGCTCGGCTAAGAAAATGACTTGGCACCACATCCTCAAAACCCCGAGCATGAGCTAATTCGAGGGTAATACTACTCTTTAAATTCATATACTGAAATTCCAAGTCACCAACGGTACTTGAAAGTGAGGCAATTTCTTTTTCTGAATTCTGACGTGCCACAACGTTCATGATTGTCTTATTGATCAAAACACCGTACAACACAAAAAGTGAAAGCAACACACTGGCTAGCATGAAGAATAGAACCTTAGCTGAAAAGAGTGAGAAAATATTTTTTGTGATGTGAAGTGTTTTTGTCATTAATTTTTTTGTATTATTCGTAATTTGGCACTACGCGCTCGGCGATTTTCAGCCAGCTCTGCCTCCGAGGCAATAATTGGTTTTTTAGTTAAAATCGTACCTACACCATCTTTCTGCTGTTGTATAAAAAAGTGTTTAACGATCCGATCTTCTAAGCTATGAAAGGTAATGACGGCCATTCGTCCAGCGGGAGCTAAATGCTCAATACCCTTTTGTAAACCCCCTTGTAACGCTTGCAATTCGTCATTAACAGCGATACGTAGAGCTTGAAAGGTTCTGGTGGCTGGATGGAGTGGACCATGGTGATACCTCGCCGGAGTCGCCTCTAAAATAATTGCTACCAACTCGGCCGTAGTCTCGATCGGCGCGAGTGCTCGAGAGTCAACTATTTTCTTAGCGATCCGGCGAGCGAATCGTTCCTCACCATAGCGTTCAATGATTGTCTGCAATGTCTGCTCACTCCACTCGTTGATAATGGTGCGAGCATCAAGATCTCCCTCTTGCGTGGTGCGGCGAAACGTCATTCGTAACGGTTCGTCCTGCTGGAAACTGAATCCCCTGCCCGATTGGGCAAACTGATCCGTTGACCAACCTAGATCGAGAAGGATTTTATTAACATGCGTCACCTGAAGATTGGCTAACGCAATGTCGAGATTGCGAAAGTTTTCTTCGATGAACGTCACATCCTTATCCCCGAAGGCGTTCAAACGCTCAGTAGAGCGGGCAATGGCATCAGCATCCAGATCCAGACCGATAACTCTAACTCGTGAGCCGAACTGCTTCAGAATTTCCGCAGTATGGCCGGCAGAGCCGAGTGTTCCGTCAAGAACAATGTCGCCAGGTGCAAGTGCTAGACCTTGTATTGCTTCATGTAAAAGAACGGGAATGTGGTTCATATAATTAGAATGCACCGATCTCACCTAGTTTTTGAGCCAATGCATCAGCTTTGGCCAGAACACCTTTCTTGTATTCAAGCCATCGCGTTTCGTTCCACAATTCAATGCGGTTGTGCACACCGGTAAAAATTACTTTACTGGTCAGACCGGCGAATTCCTTCAAATATTCCGGAATTAGCATACGGCCGACTGCGTCGATCTCTACTTCGGTTGCGCCCGCAAGCATGAATCGGTTGAATCCTCGTGAATCCGACTGACCCATGCTCAAGTTCGCAAGCTTTTCACTAATTTTTGTCCACTCCTTGAGCGAATACAGAAACAAACAGTTGTCTAAACCGTGGGTGACGATAATTTTTTTACCAACCTCTTTGCGGAATTTAACCGGCAAAGAAATTCGTTTTTTATCATCTATCGTATGTGTGTATTCGCCGATCAGCATGTTTCTTGATTTACCACTTTATCCCACTTGTTCCCATTATATACCGAAGGGTACCATTTGCCACCAGGGTTATCCACTGTTTTCCCCTGTTTTTTGCAATAGAAAACAGCTTTACATTTCTGTAAAGCTGTTTGTATTTTATGAAGCCTTTTTCGGCAAAAACCCCTTTAGCTCCTTGGCCAAATGCTGGCCTAATTGGTGTGAAATGACCGCTGCATCAAACCAGTCAAACGACAATTCGCGCCGGTTGACCATGTCAATAAGCGCATCGAGAACACCAGCCTCCTGTCCTGCTTCATAGGTGAAGCAAAATTGATGAACTCCCTTGACCATACTAATGGTCTTCATTTCCGCCATACACACTCCTTTGTGTTAAACAACCTGACCGTACTCTACACTATTCTTTTGGTCGCATCAATGGGAAAATTTGAGTCTCACGAATTGGCTTGTTGACCAAGAATGAAAATAAGCGCTCGCTTATGCCAAAACCACAAGTTGGTGGCATACCGTGTTCAAGTGCTTCAACAAAGTCATAATCGTACATTTGCGCTTCATCATCCCCCGCTTCACGCAATTTAGCTTGCTCGGCAAAGCGTTCAGCTTGATCAATCGGATCATTTAATTCACTATAGCCTTTGCCCATTTCACTACCAGCAATAATCGGCTGGAACTGCTGCACAATGTCGGGGTTATGTGGTTGTGATTTAGCCAATGGTGACATAACTTTTGGCACATTGACCAAAAAACCAGGACCACCAAGCTGCTTGCGGCAATATTTCCAAAGATTATCGATGGCTCGTGTAATATTCCAACCCTTTTTATCAAACTCAACATGCAATTCTTTGAGTCGCTGTTCGATGCCTTCTATTTTGGCAGTATTTACATCAATTCCAGTGATGTTTTTAATGGTTTCAACATAATCGTACTCTACCCATTTAGCGCCAAGATCAACTTCAAATTCACCGATGGTAAATTTGAGTGTGCCAAATGTCTGTTCAGCAACATATTTATACATGCGCTCTACAAGCTCCATGCCTTTTTTGTAATCGGCATATCCCCAGTAAAATTCCATCTGGGTGTAGTCTTGAGCGTGTTCAGCAGACATACCTTCATTGCGGAAAATGCGACCGATTTCAAAAACTTTTGGATAACCAGCAACCATTAAGCGTTTCTGCCACAATTCACCAGCTGAGATTCGTAGATAAACATCAATATCGAGGGCGTTGTGATGTGTTTCAAATGGTCGGGCATCTGCACCACCAGTTGTATTTTCCAAAACTGGTGTTTCAACTTCCAAAAAACCTTCTTTGATAAGAAATTCGCGCATCGACTGCCAGAACTTAGCCTTTTTGATAAATAAATCTTTGAGTTCCTGATCAAATAAAATGTCGAGGTAGCGCTTGCGCAGACGTTCATCAATATCTTGTAGACCGTGCCATTTTTCAGGTAGTGGCAACAAACTTTTAGAAAGCATGGTCCAGGTTTTGACCTGCATGGTTTTTTCACCGCGCTTTGTAGTAAAAAATGTGCCGTGAATTTCAACAAAATCACCAATATCTACCACCTGTTCAAATAAATTCCAAACATCTTCTGCCACATCTTCTTTTTTGAGTAGACCCTGAAATTTAGCGGTGCCGTCGTAAATATGGAAAAAGGTTAAACCACCCTGAGCTCGCAATGACAAAATACGGCCAGTTAAAGATACTTCCTTGCCCGCCTTTTCAATTGACTCAAATGTATCAACAGCTTCTTGCAACGAAAAATCTCGCTGACTTTCAGCTGGATATGGATTGATACCTAATTTTTTTAAGAGATTGAGCTTTTCGAGCCGAGTGGCGCGAAGTTCTGAGAATGATGCCATAGATGTATTGTACTTAGACTCTCCGCCTTACGCAATCTTCACAATTGTGTACTTAACTTTGCCAGCTGGAGTTTCAACGGTTACAACATCACCCTTCTTTTTACCTTTAAGTGCGGCACCGATTGGTGAAGCCAAGGAAATTTTGCGAGCAGCTGTGTCTGTTTCTTCTGAACCCACGATGGTATAAACAATGACATCCTTTTTGCCTTCTTTTTGTAGTTCAACAGTACAACCAACACCCACAGTTTCTGAGTGTTTGTTATCAACAATAACAGCCGACTTGAGTAATGCATCAATTTTAGCGATACGGTCTTCAATAAACGCTTGACGATCACGAGCTTCGTGATATTCAGCGTTTTCAGATAGATCACCGAGCTGCTTAGCGTACTCCAAATCTTCTGCCACTTCCTTACGACTCACGGTACGCAAATTTTCAAGCTCCTGTTCGAGCTGCTTGTGTTTTTCTTTTGTTAAATACTGTTTTTCGTGATCCATGATTTTGACCTTTAAAATAAAATTAGGACTCAGTATACACTTTCTTTAGTTCTCAGTCAAAGTATTACTAAAGTACTCTGGTGTATGTTCATTCATCCAATCAAAGAGTTGACGTGAGACATATGGCGCACCATACAGGTTAGCTTTTGGACCACGTTCCATAACAATAGTAAAGGCATAGCGTGGGTTGTCGTATGGGAAAAAACCGATAATCCACGAGTTAACATGATCCTTGGCCACACCCAATTCAGCTGTACCCGTCTTCGCAGCAAACTCCATATAAGATACATTAAGCGCCGCAGCTGTACCTTGCTCAGCCGACTGGCGCATACCCTCATGCACAACGTCGAAATATGATTTAGGAATGGCAATTTTTTGAGCTTGAGCAATGAGACTTGTATCACCGGCTACAATTGTTGGTTTGAGCAATAAACCATAATTTGCTAATGCAGCCGCCACTCGTACCATTTGCAGCGGGGTGACCTGAAAACCATATTGACCAATGACAGTGTGGTAGGTATTGCCGACGCGCCATGGTTCGCCATTGAATGTAGCTGCTTTCCACTCAGGACTTGGAATAGTGCCTTTCTTATCACCAAAAAACGGTGAGTTTATCGACTCGCCTAAACCGAACATGCGGGCATATTTATCGATGTTGGCGATACCCATACCCTTCTGATCGCCAAAACCACCGCCAATTTCATAGAAGTAAACGTCAGATGACTGTTCCAAAGCCTTACGCATATCAACATCACCATGGTCCTTCCAGTCGCGAAAAATCGTTGGTTTGGTTGAATCATAAGGATTTGGCACAACCAATGAACCATTAGTGTGAATAACCTTATTGGCGCTGATAACACCGGTATCGAGTGCGGCGAGGGCCATGATCGGTTTGACGATCGAACCTGGTGTATAGAGGCCCGAAGCCGCACGGTCGAGCAGTGGATTGAGTGGATCATTAAAATACTTTTTGATTTTAGCTGTATCAGTACCATCAGTGAGAATCTGTGAATCGTATTCTGGATATGTGACATTCATAATAATTTCCCCTGTTTTAATATCCATCATTAAACCCGCTCCGCCGGTAAAGCCAACCCGATTGGCTAAATCACCAATAATTGAATAAAGCTCTTGTTGTAAACGGGCATCTATAGAAAGCACAATATCACCTCCGTTCTGTGGTGGATTTAAAACACCCTGAGAGACAATGTCGCCTCGAACATTTGTTTCGGTGATTTTGACTCCGTTTTTACCTTTAAGTTGATCATTAAAAAATTTCTCAACACCATCCATACCCACATAGTCTTCGCGATAATAAAAACCAGCGCTATCTTTTGAGGGATACTTTACATAGCCTAATAAATTAGACAGGCCGGTTGTTGTGCTGTATTTACGCAGAGAAAAGTCAGGGTCATTCGGATTTTCCACATTCCAAGCTAACAGCGTTTTATTACGATCATAAATCACACCGCGATCTGGAAAAACCAAAGTGTGTCGCAAGCTATTATTCTCACTACGTTCAGCATATGCTGTACCATTTACAACCTGTAAATTCCACAGCCGCCAACTAAACGTTGAAATAATAGCCGCAAATAAAATACCAGTAATAACTACTACTTTACGAGTAATTGGTTTTTCAAGCCGACCCTCAAATTGATTGCGGTCGAATTCTGGTAAATTGGTAGAATCCAAAAAAATCTCATCGGGCGCAATTTCCTGATCCTTATATTTACGGCGTTTAATTTTTTGTAAAAGTCGATGAAACATTATGAGGTAACACGAATATTCATTTTAACCCAACTGATAAGACAATATACAGTAAGTGAAATCAAGGTTAGGGTGAATTGAAAATAATAAAAACGCACAATGGGCGCGGAGCTGTATGAATCCAGGCACAAAGCCAATAATGGTAACTCAATAAATTTTGGAATAAATATTGACGCCACGATTGCTCCAATCAGTGTTAGCCACCAGGGTGCTACAAAAATACTGAGTACCAATACAATGTCGATTAGGATACGCTTCATGGCATTTTTTCCACTACAACAAATTTTACGTTTTCAATTGAGACGGGGTTACGGAATAAGATATTTTCAAAAGAGTCAGAATCATCAATTGTGACTGTCTGAATAATACCGAATATTTTTTCCGAATAGTTGGCCAACAACACACTGTCACCCTCAGCTACCGAGGTGTTACGCGGCAATTTCAAAGAAAAGTTACCGCCACCCTGCCCGACTGCCACAGCCTCAATACCATTTGGTCCAATTAAGACATCACTTTTATGATCGGGGGTTGAATAGAGTAACACAGTTGAAGTATATGTAGCGACATGAGAAATCTCACCCACAATTTCTATACCATCAACCAAAACCTTGTCACCCACCTTAATGCCATCTCGGCTACCAACTTTAAGAACTGCGGTATCGTATGCAGAAAAGCCAGGTTTAGAAATTACGCGGGCGATAACAGTTTCGCGAGTGGTGCTGGCGGCCGCCTTGAGATTTTGCAATTGCATATTTTCCTGCTGCAACCGCGCAAAATCAGCTTTGACCGCCTGGGCGGCCGCCAGCTCACTTTCCAAATACGCATTTCGATTAGCCAAACTGGCTTTTGATTGTAAAAGTCCCAGTAGACCTGTAGCACCACTGCCAATAGCCGCTTCGGTGCCTGAAACAGGTATACCCACAATTTGTACGACCGGAGTCAAGGCATTAGGAAAAAATCTGTTGGCCAACCACAAGACTGCTATCAGCACAATAACCACACTGCTTATATAGTAATAACGCAGACGTCGGCGGCGGTTATCTCGCTGGTGGTAAATCATCCTCATTTTGAATCAAAACTTCAGCGTACATTGGTAAATTTTCCAAAATCACACCCGTGCCTCGGGCTACCGCAGTCAATGGATCTTCGGCAATATGAACTGGAATTTTAAGATAATCAGCCAGAGCCAAATCCAAACCACGAATTAATGCTCCGCCACCTGTCACATGGATACCCCGATGCATGACATCAGCAATAATTTCCGGCGGTGTAGTTTCCAAAACCTCCTTAGCGGCATTGAGCAAAATTTCAATTGATTGTGACGTAGCTTCACGAATATCGGCATCGGTTATAACCACCTCACGCGGCAAACCTGTTACCAAGTCACGACCTTTGACCACCGATTCGAGTGGTTGTTCACCGGGCAAGACTGAACCAATAGTGATTTTAATTTGCTCAGCAGTTTTTTCGCCAATTAAAATTTTAAATTCACTACGAATGTAACCGATGATATCTGCATTGAGTTTATCACCAGCAATTTTTAAGTTTTTATATGTCACCACACCACCCAAAGAAATCACCGCTATGTCTGTGGTACCACCACCAATATCCATAATCATTGAACCAACGGGTTCCATAACCGGCAAACGAATACCAATCGCTGCGGCCATCGGTTCTTCCACGATATACACTTCGCGAGCGCCGGCATTGCGGGCGGCGTCTCGGACCGCGCGTGTTTCCACGTTGGTGACTCCAGCCGGCACACCGACGACCACGCGCGGTCCGAGCAATTTCTTATTGTCCTTCTGCGCCTTATTCATCAAATAAGTCACCATTTCTTCGGTCACTTCAAAATCAGAAATCACTCCATCAACAACCGGTTTCAAAGCCACAATATGACCGGGAGTCCGCCCAAACATTTCTTTGGCCTGTGTACCCACAGCCACAACAGTGCCGGTTTTTTGATTCACCGCTACGACAGACGGTTCGTTAACGATAATACCCCGCCCCTTTAAATAGACGAGTGTATTCGCGGTACCCAAATCGATACCAATATCATTACTTAACGCCCGCGTTATTCGTTGTCGAAATTGTTTAAACATGATTCAAGATAGCCTGCAATTCAGATAAACTAAGCATGGTGGCCTCTGCTGATGTTCTGCCTTTGTATTCAAACTTATTTTGTTCGAGTGTCTTATCACTGATCACAACTCGGTGTGGAATACCAATCAAATCGGCATCGGCAAATTTCTCACCTGGTCGAACCTCACGATCATCCAACAACACCTGAATACCATTCTTTGTCCAATCAGCATACAAACCTTCAGCCATAGTTTTGACTTTGTCATCTTTACCGTTGAGTGCTACCACATGCACGGTCAATGGTGCTACAGCCTCTGGCCACACAATCCCCTTTTCATCAGCCAAAACCTCGACAATCGCCCCCATGAGGCGCCCAATGCCGATACCATAACTTCCCATTACCACAAGCTGTTTCTCGCCTTTCTCATCTAAATATGACAAATCAAATGCTTCTGAAAAACGAGTGCCGAGATTGAAAATATTGCCAACCTCAACAGCTTTTTCAGCACGCAACGTAGCATTTCCACACTCTGGACATGTAGATTGTTCTTTAATAATTTCTTCATTAACTGCCACTCGGCATTTGTCACAAATATGAATAGTGTCTTCACCGGCTGGAGTTAGTGTCTGAAATTCATGAGAATATTTTGAAAATGTTCCGCCTGAAGCATACGTCACATATGTTTTTTCACCCAAACCAACCCGATCGAAAATTTTAATGTATGCCTGTTTTACCTTTTCGTAATAAGCAGCGTGCTCATCATTGTTTTTTGAAAACGAATACAAGTCTTTCATCAAAAATTCGCGACCTCGCATCACGCCACTCTTGGCTCGAGTCTCATTGCGAAACTTTGTTTGGAATTGATACACACCAGACGGTAAATCACGATACGAACTGACGTACTCCTTCATCAAAGCAGTTAGCGGTTCTTCGTGGGTAAAACTCAAACCCAGTTCAGTTTCGTTTTTTAATTTTGTTTTAAACCAATTGTCGACAATCTCATCAGACCAACGGCCGGTTTGTTCCCAAACCGCTTTATCCTGAAGTGCAGTGAGTGAAACTTCCTGACCACCAATCGCATTCATCTCCTCACGTACAACCTGCTCAATCTTATTCATCACTCGCAAACCGAGTGGAAGCGCTGAATAAACACCCGCCATTTCCTTATGAATAAAACCGGCTCGAATTAAGAGTTGCGCATTTTTAGCCACCTCATCTTTTGGGGCTTCCTTGCGCGTTTTTGTAAAGAGTTGAGATTGTCTCATGCAGAAATAGTACAGGAAAAATGCCTACCGGTCAAAATGGTTTTATTGAGCAATTTCTTGGACGGATTGCACTATTTCTTGGGTAGTTGTAGCAGCTTCAATTTCTATTTCCGAAATATCATTTATGATGACTCGGCCTGAATCTATACCTGTCCCACCAATACCGTTCTTTTGTAACAATGAGCGAAATTCTTCTTTAGTTACACACACCTCATCAACGCAGAGTTTGTGGGTGTTAACTTGATCAAAAGTACCAATCGTTGCCTTAACTGTATTCCCGACCCACTCTGATATTTGTGATATTAATGATTTTTGTTCAAGTGCATTCAATCGGCCTTCGATAGCTTCTAATCTCATTGAAATCGGCGTGCCTGTTGCAGTCTGAATATTGAGAATTTTGGAGAGGTCTTGAATAGCTGAGACAGTGAGTGCTGTTAAGTTACCATAGGCAATACCTTTGTGACCTTCTTCACCAGAGACGACTTCAGGCACAATGGATTCAACTTCTTGAGCGATAAAGCCGATTTGTTTCTCACCGTTAGCTTTCATTGAGTATGAGCGTGGGGTTAGCTGAAGTACGGTGTTTAAACCATAGGTTAAATTACTAATGTTGTCCTTAAATACTCGATCAGAACCGTTTGTCCAGGTACCACCTGCGGTCAGTGTCGCAT
This sequence comes from uncultured Candidatus Saccharibacteria bacterium, assembly GCA_964532205.1. Classification (GTDB taxonomy): domain Bacteria; phylum Patescibacteriota; class Minisyncoccia; order Phycocordibacterales; family JAKAEA01; genus CAZHGQ01. The sequence continues at coordinate 120,677 of CAZHGQ010000001.1, forward strand.
CTGTTGAAGCAGAACCGGCTCCTAAGAAGTGAAGTACGCCTGAGGTGTCCATGTAGATGGCGCGTGAATCACGATCGGTTGCCGCTATAAATACACCACCCGTACTATTGTCTGCCGCTTGAGCGATCGTTAAACGAGCAAAGGGTGATGTGGTGCCAATACCAAGACTCGAACTTGTAATTGTAAATATTGGAGTTGCAGAAAAGCCCACTTGAAAAGTATTAAATGTAGCGTTGGTAAAATCTTTACCGAACGCAAATGAGTAGTTTGAAGTTGCACTCACATTGTCACCCCAGGCAATACTTCCGTAGCCAGTTGAAGATATACTACCACCATTTGCAGCACCGCCGGCAAGCGAACCAACACCAGACGATAAAATGAACTTATTATTGCCAGCAAATCCGAGGGCTATCGAACCATTACCACTTGATTTAAGCGTCGAGCTAGCAGCGCTCGATGTCAAACCACCTTCAACAGAGCCGAAGGCAAACGTACCTCGACCTTCCGAGACAATATTACTTGAATCATCCGATAAACTAAACGATGAATAAATCTTCGCATAGCCACCAGCAAATCCACCCAAACCCAACGCTCTGATAGTCGAGTTAGCAGCATACGGCAAACCATACGAATCAGACAAATAACCAGTCGCGATATTACCCGTTGGCGCCGCAAACACAAAACCCTGAACAAGAGTCAGGTCACCAACAGAGAGTGAAGAGGTGTTGGGCAGTCTTAGAGAGCCATTTATGGTTGAGGTAGCGCTGGAGGTTGAGTAAATACTTGATACTGTGATTCCACTATCTACCAATAAAGCACCAGCAACAGAAAGCTTGGCACCAGGTGATGATGTGCCGATACCGACATTACCCGCATTTGTCACAATAAAATTTGTGGCGGTTGAAGAACCGATTACAAAAGCAGGGCCAGTAAGACCATTTGGATTGATTGAAAGTTTTGCCCATGGCGACGTAGTACCTATACCAACATTTCCAGAATTGTAATAAATATTAGAACCTGAGGTAGACCATTGTGTTGGGGTTATAGCATTAACTTGCGTAGTTAATGCTGAAACGCTGTTCACCAAACTCGAAAGTCCATTCCCCATACCCGAAGCGGTATGTGTTACCGAACCCGAAATCAAATCTCGAATCTGATCATCTGTTAGTGAACGCTGACTACCAACAGTAAGATTTTGTAATTTAGAATTAATCGTATCAATTTGCTGCTGCAAATAATCTGGACTAAACGTTGAAGCACCTAATACAGCTGGGGTCGGCGCAACTGTGTTCAGAGTGGTAGCAGTAATAACCGGGTCAGGTTGAGCCTGCAGAATAGCAATTTGTTTGGTGATAACAATCGGTGCGGGCGTAACTGGAGTAGCGTTGTGAGCACCCAAAATTGAATCGATAACACTACCGACGGCGGCCAACAGATTTTGCACAGGAGCAAAAAAAGAATTTGAAACTGTGGCTGCCTGAGAAATTGCCGGCACAAGGAAAACAACAATAGAAAAAGCGATTATAGCTTTTTTGAGATTCATACCTTTAGTATACAGACTTTTAGAACTCTGACGTGTGGATAATTAATAGAAAATTTTAAGCAAGTCGTGAAAAGTCACAATAGCCATGAGCAAAAGCAGAAGAGCGAGGCCGATGCCGTTGAAGGCATTAGCAATACGGGGTGTGATTGGTGAGCCTTTAATTTTTTCAATGAGAACAAAGAGTAAGCGGCCGCCGTCGAGGGCTGGAAATGGGATAAGGTTGATGAGAGCCAGGTTCACAGAAATAAAGGCCGTGAATGAAAGCAGATACACTAGCCCGAGACGGCCGGCATCTCCGACCAAGCCCGCAATACCAACAGGACCGGAAACCTGTGAGAAGTTGGCCTGACCCGTGACAATTTGTAACAAAAATTGATAGAGACCAATAGCTGTAGCCTGAATGACTACCCAGGTTAGTTTTGCCCCTTCAATGAACGCTGAGAAAAATGACAATTTGAGTGTGCCCAGTAATTCAAAGGCCACACCAATAGCTGGACGACCAGAGACAATACCCTCTTGTGGCACAACCGTCAGTTCATGGGGTTCATTATTACGGATATAACTTACCTTAATTTCCTGTTGTGGGTGTTGAGCAATAAAATTTTGATAAGCAGTAATATCCGTTGTTGCTACTGTATCTGAAGCAGTAGAAAGTTTAGTTACAACATCACCAACTTTAACACCCGCCTTCTCTGCTGGAGAATCTGCTGAAACAAGTGTGATGGTGATTTTAGGATTCTGAACTTTTGCTGTGTCTGAATAATCTTTTGGCACCGGCATACCAATCATAAAACCGAGTGATAGCAGCAACCAAGCAAACAGAATATTACCAACAATGCCAGCGACAAGTACAAATGCCTGAATTGATTTTGGCTTGTGCACAAAACTTCGAGTCTTGTCAGGACCAGCAATCGATTCATCGTTGGGGTCTTCACCAAAAATCTTGACATAACCACCGAACGGAATGAGGTTTAAAGAATAGACAGTCTCACCCCATTTGAAACTAAAGAGTCGTGGTGGAAAACCCAAGGCAAATTCATCAGCCCGGATTCCTGATATTTTGGCAGCTAAAAAATGGCCTAATTCATGGACAAAAACGAGCGCAGCTAAAATAACAATAAAGAGAATAATAAACATACTATGAATTGATTTCTTGCTCCTTGCGCTCGGCTAATGTATCAAGGTTTTTATTTGTTTCCTGAACAAGTTTATCAACTTCATTTTTGAAGCGATTACGTTCATCTTCGCTCATACCACCCTGCTTTTCTTTTTCGAGAATATCTTTATTTGTTTCGTCACGAAGTTTTCGTAAGGTAATGCGACCTTGTTCAAGTTTTTCTTTAGCCAACTTAATGAGTGTACCACGACGTTCAGTTGTTAATTCAGGAAATGAAATGCGCAGACCCTTATCGTCTACTGCCACTGACACACCAAGGTTCGCTGCCACAATGGCTTTTTCAACAACTTTGACCTGACTCATATCCCAGAGTGTAACGCGCAAAGTACGGGCATCTTCTGTATTCATGGAACCAAGCTGAATCAGACTCATCGGCGAACCATAAACTTCAGCTTTAACACCATCAAGTAGTGCCGGTGTAGCTCGGCCGGTACGAATCTGACCCTGTTCCTTCTTGAGCCATTCTTCAATATCTTTGGCCTTCTTTTTAAACGTTGAAAAATCGTAATTCATATAATAATAGTATCAGGATTTTAATAAAAATCTATGCTTGACGCTAGACATGCTAGTGATACCATATATCTGGGCACACTATTGGGACGTTCCCAATGGTTAGATCTGTTAACGTGAACCGCGGCTCATCCAAGAGATGCCGCGGTTTTATATTGAAAGACAGAGATGTTCCAGCAAGAGTTTGAGCGAGGCCGAGCGGTCGTTAAGGTATGTGCGCACGGTAAATAATTCTTGCAGCGAGGCCGAGTGCTTGGCCGCATCTTTACCCAAGACCACAATTAAATTCTGAACCAGATCAAGTGCCGCCGCCTTATCTTTGTTCTCAATAATTTCTGAAACCCCGGCTAATCGTTCAGCTGGTGATAATTGTAAAAAATCTTTGGCTTTTTTCTGTGACGAATCAAATTCAGTTTTAAAAATCTGAACACGTGAACGTAATGTCGGTAACAACATATCAACAGATGGCATCAACACAAAAAAATGTGTTTGAGGAGTTGGCTCTTCAAACACTTTCAACAAAGCGTTCTGTGCCTCAACTGTCGCATTAAGCATTTCAATAACAAAAACCTTGCGGTTTTCACCAAAGGCTTTACGCAATTGTAATTCCCTCAATGAGCGAGCATCATCGACAGATAATGTTTCAAATCGCTGGTGCCAGAAGTCAGGATTACCTTGAATCTCGTGCTTAAGTGTTTGGCTGACAAATTCAAATAATTGCTCGCGCAACTGTTCGACCTGTCCCTGCAAAACATACGCATGGTGTAGAATGCCGCTTTTTTTAAATAAATCGACGAGCGTTTCCATTAGCGCTTGGCAATAATACTCTTCTTATATGTATCGAGGTGATTAAGAGCAATACCCGTGCCTTTAGCCACACAGTACAGAGCGTCATCAGCCAAAACCGCTTTAACACCAGTGCGGCGAAACACTAGTTCGGGCAAATTGCGCAATTGTGATGAACCGCCAGTCATAATAATACCTTGGTCAATAATGTCAGCCGAAAGTTCTGGTGGTGTTTCCTGCAAGACATCTTTAATGGCCTTGACCATATCCTTCAGCTCACGACTAATACACTTCACAATTTCATTTGTCTTGATTTCAACTGAACGCGGCAAGCCCGTCACATAATCACGGCCCTTAACCATCATGGAAAGCTCTTCTTCAAGCGGAATAGCTGAACCGATTTTTATTTTAATATCTTCAGCGGTCTTATCACCAATATAAAGATTGAATGTTTTTTTGACATAATCGATAATAGCCGCGTCGATTTTATTACCAGCAACTTTTACAGACGTTGAGGCCACAATACCACCGAGTGAAATCACCGCCACGTCTGTCGTACCACCACCAATGTCGCAAATCATGCGACCAACAGGTTCTTGAATGGGGATGCCGGCGCCAATAGCCGCCAAAATTGGTTCTTTAACCACGTACGCATTCTTGGCGCCGGCTTTAAGTGCCGCCTCGATCACCGCTCGACGTTCCGTAGACGTCACACCAGCCGGCACAGAGACCATGACATCGGGTTTAATAAAGTTCCACTTACCCAAAGCCTTATTAATATAGTAGCGAAGCATAGCTTCGGTCACACGATAATCAGCAATCACACCGTCTTTCATCGGTCGATAAGCAATAATGTTGTCGGGCGTACGACCAATCATATTTTTAGCCTCTAAACCCACAGCCAAAATTCGGTTATCCTGCTCAGAAACGGCCACAACAGAGGGTTCATTGAGTACAATACCTCGACCCGGCACAAATACGAGCGTATTGGCTGTACCGAGGTCAATACCGAGTTTTTTTGAGAAAAAAGCCATATGCACATGATAAGGCTTTTTGAGATTTTGACAAATAGAGACAAAACCACCGGGTCGCATCATGCGACCCGGTGGTAAGAAGGAAGCAGATCACTGCCCCAAAAGCGAATTCACGGTAACTTGACGAATGCTACGCGGATGCTGCGTCCAATGATGGAACTGCTGCTCGGTCGGCACGTGTCGCCGACGTTGTAAATCCCGCAATACGACACCGATTTGATTACCGGCAAAATTCACAATTGGCATATCCGGCGCCAACTCTCCTTTCGGTTTGTGAACCAGTTGGGCTAAGTCATCAAGCAATTCATGTGAACTGTATGACAAGCTACCTCCCGAAATAACTTTCTCAACTATAGACTGAACCGATTTTTTTGCAAGTATTTATACACAGGTCGGTGGTTGAAAATATATAGCATATATGCTATATTTGACATATACAAAATAATATTGTTTTCATGTCTGAAACCCTCACCAAACCAACCAAAGACACTCATTTAAGTGAGATTGGTAGCCTTATTTCAGCGTTGCGTCAGGAACGTGGCATCACTCAAGGTCAATTTGCAGCCAAGCTTGGCACCACTCAAAGTGCGGTAGCCCGTATTGAAAACGGCGAACAAAATCTTTCAACTGAAATGCTTGCCAAAATTGGCCGAGCACTCAACCGTGACATCGTGCAAATGTCAGACGGCTCACTTAATATCCAGATTGAGGGCGGTCGTAAACTCTCGGGAGAAATCACCACCAAAACATCTAAAAACGGAGCCATGGGTCTACTGGCTGCTTCCCTGCTCAATAAGAACAAAACCATTATCAAGAATGTGCCGAAAATTGAAGAGGTCTTTCGCATGATTGAGGTCTTCGAATCAATTGGCATCAGCGTGAAATGGAATAATGGTGATTTGGAAATTAAACCACCAGCAAAATTTGATTTAAAAAACATCAACCGTGCCTCAGCTGAAAAAACTCGATCAATTATAATGTTGATCGGTCCGCTGATTCATTTTTTTAAGAAATTTAAATTACCACAAGCTGGCGGTTGCAACCTCGGTTCACGTACAGTACGTCCCCATCTTTACGCTTTGGAAAATATGGGCGTTCATATTGAAGCTAAAGAAAAGTGGTACGAGGTGACCGCACCTAAACTCCATACCGCTGAAATAGTTCTTTATGAATCTGGCGACACTGTCACAGAAAATGCAATTATGGCCGCTGCTCTCATCCCGGGTAAAACTGTTATCAAATATGCTTCAGCCAATTACATGGGTCAGGAAGTTTGTTTCTTCCTTGAACAGTGTGGCGTCAAAATTGAAGGTATTGGTACAACCACTATTACCGTACATGGCGTTGAAGAAATTAATACTCCAATCACCCACTATTTATCCGAAGACCCCATTGAGTCAATGTTCTTTATTGCTGCAGCAATTGTAACCAAGTCAAAACTTGTTATTAAGCGTTGCCCGATTGATTTCCTTGAACTTGAATTGCTCAAACTAGAAAAAATGGGCTTGAAATATAAAAAGACCAAACGTTATAAAGCCCTTAACAATCGTACCGATTTAGTTGACCTGACTATTTTCCCATCAAAACTTACTGCCCTCGCTGAAAAAATTCATCCAAGCGTGTACCCAGGTCTCAATATGGACAACTTGCCATTCTTTGCTGTCATTGCTACACAGGCCGCAGGCACAACTCTCATTCATGATTGGCCCTACGAAAAACGCGCCTTCCATAATAAAGATCTCGACAAACTAGGAGCAAATACAAACCTGGTTGATCCACACCGTCTCTATATTACTGGTCCCACAAAGTTAAAAGCGGCTGAGGTGATCTGTCCGCCAGCCTTGCGACCAGCTGCTATTCTACTTATTGGCATGCTCGCGGCCGAAGGCACTTCGACCCTTCGCAATATATACAGTATCAATCGTGGCTATGAAGATCTTGTTCGCCGTCTCAACGATCTCGGCGCCAAAATCTCTATTTTACGGGACTTTTAAATCTATACGCTCGACTCAACTGATTCTTCTTGATCAGTAAAATATTTGAGAGCACCTCAAAGACGGCTTTCGATATGTTGATCTTGCTGAGTTCATCATGGTGCCACTCCACAGGTACTTCTTTAATACGCAGCTTGTTTTCCTGAGCAATAACCAACAGTTCAATATCAAAAGCATAACGATTAACATGTGCCAACGCCAATAATGGCGTGACTTTCTCTCGATCAAACAATTTAAAACCACACTGTGTGTCCTGAATATTTTTCAGAAAAAATGATTTGCGCACAAGATCACCTACCCGACTGATCAACCTTCGATACAATGGCTGAGATTTGGTAATCAAACTTTTTGATAATTTTCTTGAACCGATAACGACATCGGCATTTTTTGCTTCATTAAGTAATGTCTCAGCAAACGTGATTGGGGTTGAAAGATCAGAATCAGTAAATAGAACATATGCGCTTGTGGCTGCTTGTATTCCAGCTCGCACAGCAAAGCCCTTTCCCTTATTCTGCGGTAAATTGACAAGGGTAAATCGTGGATCATGGCCAACTGACTCGTGAAAAACACGGGTGGTATGGTCACGTGAGCCATCGTTAACAACTATCACCCTCTCTATCTCTGGGTGCTTTGAAAGATAGTCTTGACAGATATGTAGTGTAGGTGCCAAGCGTTTTTCCTCGTTGTATGCTGGTATAACTATAGAAAGCATGTGTTGTAAATACTATTGTCCTTTGGCTTTAAACGCAAGTATATTGAAAAAGCTGTCAGGATCAGTAGTATAGAGATATGCACATCGTGTCTGTTATTCCCATAACTCGAGGTATTGGTTCTGAGGCTCTTTCCTATTTTTCAGCCACCGAATTCGCGCCAGGCTCAGTGGTCAAGGTGCCATTGCGAAATAAATTAGTGCCGGCTTTAGTCGTCGAGACCAAGGGTGCTGAATCACTTAAAAGTGAGTTGCGGGGTTCTACATACACGCTTAAAAAAATTGGTAGTAGTAAGAGTAAGATTATCTTTTCACCAGCATTTATTAGTGCCGCCGGAGCCATGGCGGAATATGCGGCCGGCTCGACCGGCAGTGTGTTGGCGAATTTGGTCTCAAAAATCGTGCTCGAAAACGCAGCCGAGCTCGAGCCGGCCGCCCCCCAACAACCAGTCATGAGCGACCAAACCATAATTCATGAGCCTTACACCCTCCAAGCCGATGAAGAAGATCGTTTTGCCCACTATAAAAGCCTGATCCGCGAACAATTTGCACATAACAAATCAGTTTTCTTTTGTTTGCCGACAATCCAAGAGACTAAAAAGGTTTTTGAACTTTTACCAAAAGGTATTGAGCAATACACTCACATTTTAAACTCAGCTATGAGTAAAAAAGAGCTCATTGCTGCTTGGAACAACATTATTCAAGAGAAACACTGTGTCTTGATTATTGCTACAGGCAGTTTTCTAGGTATTCCGCGACCTGATTTTGGCGCTATCATTGTCGAACGCGAAAGTTCAGCCAGTTACAAATTAGTCACTCGCCCCTATGTTGATATCCGAACCTTCTGCGAATTTTTTGCCCGTAATTTAAACGCCAAATTAATCTTCGGCGACTTACTCCTACGTACTGAAACACTCTGGCGCACCAAAAACGGTGATATTGGTGAGCTCTCACCACTTAAATTCCGCTCAATGTCACGCGCTGAAACTCAATTGATCGACATGAAAAAGTACAAAACGCTCGATAAGCCAGAGTTTCGAATCATTAGCGACGAACTTGAGGCGCTCGTAACCAAAAATCAACAGTCAAATGAAAACCTCTTTATCTTTGCCGCTCGGCGAGGTCTTTCACCCATGACTGTTTGTGGTGATTGTGGCACAACGGTACTTTGCAATCGTTGTAGTGCACCAATTATTTTACACCGAGCTAAAGATGGTAATTTTTTCCTCTGCCACCGCTGTGGCGAGCGTCGTAGTGCCGAGGAGCGCTGTAAAAAATGTGACAGCTGGCGTCTGACGACACTCGGTATTGGCATTGAGCTCATCGAGGAAGCCTTACAAAACATGTTCCCTGACACCACTATATATAGAATGGATAAAGATAGTGTCACCACTCACAAACAAGCCCTGCGTCTAGCCGGCGACTTTTATAATTCTCCTGGCAGTATTCTCATCGGTACCGAGATGGCCTTAAGTTATTTGGAAAAGCCAGTTGAGAATGCTGCGGTTGCTGCTATTGATTCCCTATTTTCTATTCCCGACTTCCGTATCAGCGAAAAAATAATTAACATTTTGTTGCGCATTCGTTCTTTGACGCAAAAAACATTCTTGATTCAAACACGCTCGCGTGACCAAGAATTATTTGATTACGCTTCAAAAGGCAACCTCATGGACTTTTACCGAGGTGAAATAGATATCCGGAAACGTCTTGAGTATCCACCCTTCACGACCCTCATCAAACTCACCACCCGTGGCACGCCCATAAGTGTGGCTAAAGACATGAAATTTGTTGAAGACTTGCTCAAGGATTATTCGCCGCTCGTATTTCCAGCTTTTATTGAAACCATCAAACGTAAGACAATCATGCATGCCCTCATCCGAGTACCTGCCAATGAGTGGCCACAACAAACAATACTCAATAAACTGCACGACTTACCGCCAACGATCTCTATTAATGTTGATCCGGAGAGTTTGCTTTAGAGCGAATCACATACTAGTATTAAGCCGTGATTAAGATAGTCCAAAACGGCGAGCCTGTCCTAAGACAAATTGCTCACGAAATACCCGAAGCTGAAATCACTTCAGCCAAAACTCAAGACATCATCAAGCGCATGATTGCGGCTTTGGAGTCTCAGGACGATGGTGTAGCTATTGCCGCACCACAAATAGGTGAAGCGGTGCGAATTTTTATTGTCTCTGGTAAAATTTTTGATTCAAATTATCCCGATATTGCTGAAGGCGCACCAATTCCCCCACACCTTGTTTGTATAAATCCAAAAATTACTAAGCTTTCTAAAACAAAGAAGTGGTTACCTGAAGGCTGTCTTTCTGTCCGCTGGCTCTATGGCAATGTTCAGCGAGCCACCAAAGCTGAAATCCGCGCCTACGATGAACAAGGCCAAATATTTACCCGCGGTGGTTCTGGTCTGCTCGCCCAAATTTTTCAACATGAAAACGATCATCTCGACGGCATTCTTTTCATAGATAAGGCTGAAGATTTACAAGATGCACCACCCGAACACGATGAGTAATTTTATTTTCTTTGGTACGTCCGAATTTTCTGTCACGATTCTAGATGAGCTAGCAAAAGCCGGGTTTTTGCCCTCACTTATTGTCAGCACCCCCGATAAACCCAAGGGCCGAAATCTAGTTCTTCAACCGACACTCACCAAACAATGGGCAGAGGCTCACACTATCCCCGTTTTTCAACCCACATCTCTTAAAGATGAGTCTGTAATCACTGAACTTAAAAAATATCCAGCTGATGTTTTTATTGTGGCCTCATATGGCAAAATTATTCCACAAATAATTATAGATTTACCACCACGCGGCACACTCAATGTTCACCCCTCCCTTTTACCACTCCTGCGCGGTCCATCACCAATCGAGTACACCATACTCAATGACATGAAAGAAACCGGAGTTTCAATTATGAAACTCGATGCTGAAATGGACCATGGTCCGATTCTGGCCCAAGAAACATATACCGTTTCCGAATGGCCCACTGCACCTGAACTTGAAAAAATCCTCGGTGAAAAAGGTGGCGCACTACTCGCCAAAATCTTACCTGATTGGATAACTAACAAGATTCAGGCAACTGAACAAGATCACGCACAAGCTACGTACTGCAAAAAAATTGAAAAAGCGGACGGCCAGATTGACCTTCAAGCAGATCCCTACGAAACCTTCCGTAAAATCCAGGCCTACGCCGGCTGGCCGTCCGCCTTCTTCTTCGTCAGCAAAAACGGCAAGCAAATCCGTATCGTTGTAAAATCTGCCGAATACAAAAATAATACGCTTACCATTAAGCGTATTATTCCTGAAGGCAAACCAGAAATGAATTTTGCCGACTACATGAAAAATCTCTAAAATACAGCATCCGCACCACGACCAAACTTCAAGATGTTCTTAATTCGAGCCGCACCTCGACGTACTAATGATTTGTGTTTATCTTTGCCGTGTTTAAGTTCCTGGGCCAAGGTATCTTTCATCTCATCAATTGCCGCATACAAATCACTTTTTTCTGAAACCGCTCGCACAAAGTGTCCAGCCCGATTGACATTAATTTCTGCTCGAAAAATATCACCTTTGTTATGATGCTCGGTAATTTTACCAAGCTCAGCTTGTACCGAGACATTATCTGCATCCCAATCAATAATGCGATCCAATGATCGTAACTTCTTTTCCAAATAATCCGAAATCGCCTGCGTTAATGAAAAATTTGTCGTTTTTATATTGAGGTTCATGTACATATTGTATCTCAATCCTAGCTAATAATATAGATCTTCATTTATTAAAACTCCCTTAGCCCCATAAACATTACACGTATTTACAATTGAGGATATTTTGGTATTATCATCAATGTTCTTATATATTCCCCTGTAGCTCAGCGGTAGAGCAGTCGCCTGTTAAGCGATTGGTCGCAGGTTCGATCCCTGCCGGGGGAGCCCATGAAATCACCTTGTTTATTGAGGTGATTTTTTGTTACCTGCTATAGTTTTCGAACCCAGTGCTTTATTTACTCTCATTACAATCACAGTAATTTGTCGAAAAGATAAAATCTTCGAACCTTTTCAAAAGCAGTAACGGTGGTATTATGGCGGTAATGCCAATCCCAACCTATGACGACTTATTCAATCCAGTATTAAAAGCCCTCCATGATCTTGGAGGCTCTGGTTCAAACTCTGAAATTGATGAAAAAGTAGCTGAAATATTGAAACTTACCGAAGAAGAGATAAATGAAATTCACCGTGGAAATAGAACTGTTCTCTCATACCGTCTTGCATGGTCTCGAAACTATCTCAAGCGATATGGGTTACTTGAAAACTCTTCGCGGGGTGTCTGGGCATTAACTGCTAAAGGTAAAGAAACAAGTAAAGTAGATAAAAAGGAAGTAAATAAGATCGTAAAATCCCTAGACCGTGCTGATTCGATAGAATCAGAGGTTGAAGAAGGTGTTGAACCTGACAATGCTTCAAAGCTCTGGCAAGAAGAATTGCTCGAGAATATTATGCAGCTCTCTCCCGAAGCTTTTGAGAGGCTTTGCCAAAGAATCCTCCGTGAATCTGGATTCGTTCAAGTGGAAGTTACAGGTAGATCAGGAGATGGTGGTATTGATGGTAAAGGTATTTTCAAGATGGGAGGTCTTATGAGCTTCCATATTATATTTCAATGTAAAAGATATGCCGGAAGCGTTCCTTCAAAGCAGATAAGAGATTTCAGAGGAGCAATGGTTGGCCGAGCTGATAAAGGCTTATTCATTACTACTAGCACTTATACCCGCGATGCTCGTCAGGAAGCAATTCGTGATGGCGCTCCACCCATTGATCTTATTGATGGTGAAGAGCTTGTAGAAAAAATGAAAGAGCTTGGACTGGGTACAAAAGTGAAAACCCAAGAAATAGTTGAAATAGATAAAGAGTGGTTTAGGAGCTTTTAGTTTTTTGTTTTTCAGTTAAGCCTAAAATATTACGGAAATCACTTTCAATGATTTTCTTTAATTGTGGTATTTCTTCTTGTATAGCTGTCCATGCCTTACTCCACTCAGCAAGTCGTTCTTTTCCCAAAGGTAAATCATCCTTATATTGAAAATCGAGCCAGATCTTACGCAAACTTGTCTGCAAAGTATCTAATCTTTCAGCTAATTCTTCTTCAAAGAAAATCCTATTTTCTTCAAAGTCATTCAAGAAAGTATTCGCACTTTCTGCTGCTTTTTTAGTCTTTTCTTCTTTTGTAGGTTCTCCAGCCATTTGTAGAGGATTCATTAAAGATGAGAAATCGCGATATACATTTACAATATCCCTGTACACTTTTTTTATGACTGTGGCTCGTTCAGTATGAAGCTTTTCATATCTAATATGATCCCTTAGCACATCCTTCTCGAGTTCAGATTTGAATTTTTCAAGATCCCTTGCAAAAAATCGATCTACAAGATGACGGATAATAAAAACAGCAGCTGTTGAGAGAGCTGAACTGACTATAAGAAACCTTAGTAATTCTTGAGCTAAATTCATACCATAAGTGTACCATTATTTTCTTGAATTATTGCGTTTCGAACATTATCCCAGGTGCGGAGCCCTAGTGACAAAGTGGGTACAAGTTGCCTATTTTGTCTTATATAAGCTAACTTTTAGAAATATATTACTAGCGGCTTTGTTGTAATTTATTATAAATCATATTATTTGGGGCACCATTATAGGAATTTACGCAGGAATAATTAAAAAATAATATCAGCAACGTTATATAGACAACTCTGTTTTTATATTGTAATATATTTACAGATCAGCACCGTGCTGTTTTTGCTTCTAGCTCTTTAACAAGGAGAAACCGATGAATTATTCACTTATGCCTGAGACGGTCTCAGTTGGCACAGCAAAGGATATTTGGGAACTTACTTTGCTACTGAGAACAGCAATTGGCGATCAATCTGCGAAGTTTCGTTATGTGGATTGTGTAGTGGGTGGACCTCAGTCAATTCGCATGTTGTCAATCGATAGGGTTCGCGGATTTACTCTAACCCAGCCACTCAATCGACATCTTGATCCCCATGACGCAGCCCGTGAATTCTTCTCAGAGTACTTCATGCGCGAAGCACGCTTCCCGCTACCTGAGAACGCGACATCCACAATGCGAAAAGGTTTTGAAGTCCGTACTGCAACCCACAAAAACAAACTCATGGTTTTTGTGATTGCCACATGGGTTGAGACGAAACCCGCCATCGAACCTGCAGGTCAGGACACTAATTCAGTCCAAGAATACAAAGCCATGATGGACGACGGTGCGTATTATGATCCGTTCTGTACCTGAAACTTTTTCCCTCTTACAAGCCCATGTCACAACATGGGCTTGTATAATGTAACGTTCTATCTCACCTATATTACCCACCATTTTCTGATATAATCCCCTCATGACATCAATACATCCCTGGATCAACTTCAACGGTAACGCCGAAGAAGCCTTCACATTTTACAAATCAATCTTTGGCGGCGAATTTACAAAAATTGTGCGTTTTAAAGATTTAGCCAGTGCTGAATTTCAAGTTCCCGCTGAAGAAGCTGAAAAAATTATGATGATTACCCTACCAATTGGTAGCACCACATTAATTGGCAACGACGTGCCATCATTTATGGGTAAAGTTAATGAACATGAAAACCGCAGCAAAATTTTAATTACAACTAATAATAAAGAAGAGGCCGAAAAACTCTTTAATGGTCTTTCGACCGATGGAACTGTGGAAGGTCCGATGGGCACAAGTCCTTGGGGCACATATTCTGGTATGTTTCGAGATAAATATGGAATTGAGTGGATTATTGAAAGCTCAGGTAAATAAATTTGACTAAAACAATATTTATGGTATTATAAGAACACATCAGCACGGGCTGATGTGTTCTTTTTCACATACATACGGAGCACTCAATGAAAGCTGCGCTATTTGATCTTTCTGTTTATCACCAGGGTGGAGGTCGCGGTGGCTTCTACTGCATCGTTCACCAAACGACTGAAGCCACGGATCGACTGATAGAACCGGAGTTCTATCAAAAATTCGCCAAGAATGGGGTGCCTGTCGGCATTCATCATGAAATGGAAATGATCGGCATGAAAGCAACAACAAGTTGGAATGAGTGGCCGGAAGGTGTGCCCTATCACGTCCACACCAATCCACACACAAAGCGCACCTTTGTGTGTTGGCCGGAAACAATTTCAACCGTTGAGCAGGCATTGGCAATCTTCAAAGTCTTTTGCGCCGGCAGCATGTACTCGTACAAGCACAAAAAGGACTTCGGTCATTTGTGGAAAGGTGATGCTGAGGCATTTCTGAACGCAATGAAGAATGAGTACTACATTGTCGTTCAAGTCGATATGCACCTAACACACATCGACCTGAAACAAGTTTCCAAAGATTTAACAACTCTTGCGGGACAACTCAGTGCCCTACCCAATGATTCGTTTGAGGTCTTAACAGCCCAAAAGCATGCTGAGCTCGCCAAGATCTACAAGTTGGTCCAGGCATACTTGGAATTACCAACCTAACCGCACCACCGAAAACCGTCGGAGGGCGGTTTTCTTTTGTAACAAGGTGCTTGACTAATAATAGTATATATAGTATAATAAAAAACAGTGTTCTTTTCTATAACTTTCAACGGAGAAATCGATGACTCAAGTAAATGGTCAGCAGGCTTACCCAGTCAACTGTGAAACCTGGGCGCTGCGTGATTTTTTGAAAGCGGTGACACAAGAAGGCTCTGGCAAAATTTGCTTTAGCCGTGGCAATGAAGCCGCCGTGAGTATTTGGACTGACGGCGAGTGTGACTATGATATAAAAGGCTGGAGCAGGGTTGCCCCACCAGCAGCACACGCCCTGAAGCGCCCCGTGCTCCACTGCGGTACCACCAAAAAAGAGTTGGAACAGAGTCTGTACCAATTTCTTAATGATGACCGCATTGGTATGATTGTCGTCACCTGCCCCTCAAGCGGTGCATCACTCCACCTTTGGAAAAAGGGCGGTGACGCACTAGGTGTAGCGGGACAAAACTTGAAAAAGTTTACGAGGAGGTAGATTTCTGCTCACAAAACCCCGCGACTACGTCGCGGGGTTTTTCAATGAGTAAATTTGATAAAACTATTTTTGTATGTTATTGTAATAAAAGTTCTTTGATCCCTAGCGTAGTTATTTGTAAAGCTTGTTGCTGTACAAACACCCCTACGCGCTGTATAGGAGTCTTGGTGAATAATCAAGGACCCCATAACGTTCCTGCGGACCGTGAACTTACGGCCGAGGAGAAACTTCTGTGCTTAGTGTACGGCTTGAATACTGAGCAGCAGAAGGTCTTACTGTTGCAAGACCAAGCCAAAACCAAAGAAATGGTTGAGTCCGTGCTCAAAACCCTTTCTTATCGAGAGCGCGAGGTAATTAAACTTCGCTATAATCTCGGTGATGGTTACGCCTACACGGTTGAAGAGGTTGCTCGCATCTTCAAAACCACGCACGAACGTGTGCGTGAAGTTGAAGAAAAAGCGCTGAACAAACTCCGGAATCCTACCAGGGTTCGTCGGCTGAGCGGCTTTTTACCGGGTGGTATTTCATAGCCACGAAAGGTTTACCAGTTGTCCTTAACAACTGGTTTTTTATTTCTCCAAATATACATATAATGAAACCTTAACCGTCATTTATTTATATGAACAATCCAATCACAATCAACGCACACATCAACGCCCCTATTAGTAAAGTATGGAAATACTGGAACGAGCCCGAGCATATTACCCACTGGGCTTTTGCCTCAGAAGATTGGGCTGCCCCTCGAGCGGAGAATGATTTAAGAGTTGGTGGTACATTTGTCACTCGCATGGAAGCAAAGGATGGTACCGCCGGTTTTGATTTTGGTGGTACATACACTGCCGTAGAAGAAAATAAACTCATTGAATACACCATGGACGATGGCCGTCAGGTGAAATCTGAATTTAAAGAAGTTGCTAATGGCACTGAGGTTACAACCTGGTTCGAACCAGAAAATCAAAACACGATTGAAATGCAACGTGGTGGTTGGCAGGCAATTTTGAATAATTTCAAAAAGTACACTGAAAATAACTAACGAGAAAAACAGCACACCTTATGGTGTGCTGTTTTTTTACATTGAGTCAAACTTCCTTAAATCCCTTTCCTTGCTACGTTCCCGGTCCCTTTCAATTTCCTTGCAACATGATTTGCACAAATGATCTGATTCAGACTCACCACGATACATAGTAATGGTAAGACCATCATACTCCCGTTGACACTCGTAGTCGATTTGACACTTGCAACGGTTGCACATAATCTGACAAGTGAATGATGGTTTACCAAACTCCCTTAAAATATAAGCATCAACAATGTCAGAGACATTGTATTTTTTTTCAATTTCACGCTGAGCGTCATAGTCTAGATCACGCAGCTCGTCAAACTTGGGACGAAGTTTGTCATAACAACGCTCACACAACCCCCTCGACAAGTCCGCAGCTCTTCCACAACGCGCACAAAAAGTTTCCACAATAACCATGGTGGCTCCTAAAGTTGTATAAGTATGTCAAAATCTGACTTAAGCCTAGTACATTTGTATCTATTTGCAATAGAATCAATAAATTGACAATATGCACAAATTATGTTAATAAAAGACACCGCTGACAATGTGTCAGCCTGATCTTTAACCCTAATGGCCAAAAGCCACTGGAGGAGTAATGGCAAAGCTGGGTGCAGTTTTTGTGGCGAAAAACGCCATGAATCGTCGAGAGGCATTCTCATGTGAACTTCATGAGTCTCACTCTCCAGCTGAGCACCGGATCGAGGCGGCGTTCTACCAGAAACATCGGTCTGAAGGTGTGCCAGAAGGCACACACTTCGAACTGGAAATACTGGAGCCTGCCGATCTGACCGCCATCGAATATGTGTCGGCGCATATCCACACCAATCCGGATACGCAACGACATTTTATTTGTTGGACAGGCCAGATCGCCACAGCTGAACAAGCCATGCAAGTCTTTCTTAATTGGGCAGCGGGTATGACCTACTCGCTAGTCTACAAGCAGGATTTCATGGAATTGTTCATGGAGCACCGCGACGACTGGATCGAATACCTCGGAACCACTTATCGCATTTACTTGGAGTGGAAAACTGGGTAGTCGATAGCCGTTGGACCTAGCGCAAGCTGGGTCCTTTTTTATTTATCGGTGCCCACACCCAGCCCAACAGCACGGACGCCTCATCCCCTTCAACATTTTATCTTTAGCAACTTTTATTCGGCGATCACGAGTCTCGTCTTTTTTGGCTGAGTCAATCCAACAAATCCATTCATTGCGAGCTAGAGGTGTAATGTCCTGCCACAAAGCCAGCACCTTGGGGGTGGTTTGGATCATAGCATTTACATCTGCTGGTAGTTTGTGTACAACCCCACCGGGGATAGTTTTTGAAAACATTGATATACTATGAATATTAACAAACAAAATATATGTACTCAATAATAAATCTTTGGGCAGTCGCTGCCTCAGCAATTGCCAGCATGATCATTGGTTCAATCTGGTACGGTCCATTATTTGGCAAACTCTATACTCGTGAAACTGGTTTAGACACACTTCCACCTGAAGAGCAGCAAAAAATGATGAAATCGATGTGGAAGTTGTATGTCTTGCAATTCATTGCCAGTTGTGTGATGTTTTTTGTTCTGGCTTGGTATATTACAACGAGTTATCATCCTGGTATCAGCGGAGGTGTAGCTAACGCTTTTGGTCTATGGCTTGGTTTTGTAGTTCCCCTAGCCTTTGGTAATACACTTTGGGGTGGCAAGAAAAGTTTGTTTTGGCTTAGTATTGGCAACATGCTCATTACCCTGCTTGTCGCTGGAGTAATTATTGGTTATTGGCGCTAAATGAAAAAAGTTTTATTACTACTTTCGATTCTTGTACTCATTGGAGTAGTTGTGTTTAGTCTTAGTTACAAAGATGTAGTTACAAACACGACTGTAACTAAAAATGATTTTGACGCTAAAAATTCTGCTTTTATCATTGAAAATACGCGAGTTCTACTTATTGACGGCTACTCAAAAAATAGCCAGACCAATACCACCACTCGCTATTTTGGCAATGAAGCTACAGGTGATTTAAATAATGATGGTCAGCCAGATAAAGCGTTTCTTGTTGTACAAGATGGCGGTGGCAGCGGTATATTCTTTTATGTTGTGGCCGCCTTAAAAACTTCTACTGGTTATAAAACTACAAACGCATTTTTTGTTGGCGATCGTATCGCTCCGCAAAATACTGAAATTTCAAATAATGAATTGCGGGTAAATTTTGCTGAACGTGGTGAAGGTGAACCTATGACCACTCAACCAAGTCAGGGTGCAACAC
>CAZHGQ010000002.1:0-58828 GCA_964532205.1 uncultured Candidatus Saccharibacteria bacterium
TTTTGTTTGAATTTATCGATGATATGAATCACTTTGCTAAATCTGTAGCCGATGTGATGTTGCTGTCAAAAGGTTCTGGCGGTATTGGTGCGTCAGTGACAAAACTCCGCGCCGCTGGTTCACCATTGAAATCAAACAATGGTACTTCAACCGGTCCGACACCATTCGCAAAAATTATCGACACAGCCATTCGCGCCATCCAGCGTGGTGGTAAAAAGAAAGGTGCACTTTGTTTCTACATGGAAAACTGGCACCTCGATTTTCCTGAGTACATCGACTGGAAACATAATGCCGGTGACGACTACATGCGTATGCGTACAGCCAATACGGCGGTTTGGTTATCAGATGAATTTATGAAGCGGGTTGAATTGGGTCAGGATTGGTACATGTTTGATCCAGCTGAAACTCCAGATCTCAATGAATTGTATGGTTCAGCATTCAGTAAGCGTTATGCTGAATATATTGAAATGGCCGAAGCTGGCAAAATGCGCACATTCAAAAAAGTACCAGCCAATGAACAGTTCCGTCAGATCTTGGTGGCTTTGCAAACAACCTCACACCCATGGTTGACGTGGAAGGATACGGTAAACTTGCGTGCGCTCAATAACAATACCGGCACGATTCACATGTCGAACCTTTGTACCGAAATTTGTTTGCCTCAAGACAAAGATAATGTGGCTGTTTGTAACCTAGCTTCGCTCAACTTGGCAGCACATGTGCGCAATAAAGAAGTGCAGTGGTCACGTCTGGAAGAATCAGTGCGCTTAGCTATCCGCCAACTCGACAACCTGATTGATATTAATGTGTTGCCAATTCCTGAAGCTGCTAAGTCAGATAAAGAAAATCGAGCTATTGGTCTCGGGGTCATGGGTTTTGCTGACACACTCGAGCAGCTCGGTATGTCATACGACTCTGAACATGCCTGGGATTTTGCCGATCGAATTTTTGAATTCGTGAGTTATATGGCTATTGATGAAAGTGCCAACTTAGCAGCTACGCGCGGTGCCTACACACACTTTAAGGGTTCTGAATGGTCAAAGGGTAAGGTGCCATTCGATACAATTAGTAAAGTTGAAAAAGATCGCGGTTTGACCGTATCAGTGACAAAAGAAAGTAAACACCGCGGTTTGAACTGGGATGTCTTGCGCGAGAAGGTTAAGAAAGGTATTCGCAATGCCACTCTCATGGCTGTGGCACCAAATGCTAACATCGGTTTGGTGGCAGCGACGACGCCGGGTATTGATCCACGTTTCGCTCAGATTTTCTCTCGAAATAAAATCTCTGGTAAGTATGTTGATATCAACCACAACTTAGTCAAAGATCTCAAGAACATGGGTCTGTGGGAAAAAGTTAAGGATGCCATTATTGAACAGCAGGGCGATATTTCGGGCATTGCTGGTATTCCTCAGCACCTAAAAGATATTTACAAGACGTCATTTACCACTTCACCGTATGCCTTTATTGAAGTTGCGGCTCGAGCCCAGAAGTGGGTTGATCAGGGTTTGTCACGAAATATGTATTTGGAAACTCGCGATATTGAAGAAATTATCAAAGTCTACAGCACTGCCTGGAAGAAAGGTGTTAAGACGACATACTATTTGCACATGAAGCCTCGTCATACGGCTGAACAAAGCACGACAACTGTTAACAAGGCTCAGCAAATTGGTAAGGTTGGTTTTGCAGCTTTGCGTATGAAAGCTGCTGCTCCGGTAGAAGCAGCACCACAGTCATTTGCTGCTCCATTACAAAAGACACTCGATATACCTGTGGCTCAGCCGGTTATGGTTGAGAAACCAAAACCAGCAGTTCAGGAAGAGTCATTACCAGAAACAAAAGGCTTTGTGTCGTTGGAACAATTGCGACAACAGGCTAAGGGAGAATAATTAATCTAAACGTATATGCTCATTGGAAAAGCTTCACCAGAAGACATGAATTTGCACCCATTTCACTATAAATGGGCGTACGATTTGTATAACCAGGCAGTTCGAAACACGTGGTTTCCGCACGAAATTGCTTTGAAGGAAGATATTGAGGATTGGGAAAAAATGACTGAGGATGAACGACATGCCGTAAAGTTTTTGATGGCTTTTTTCAATCCGGCCGAACTTATTGTGAATCGTTCAATTGCGCTTGGTATTTACCCATATTTAAAATCACCAGAGTGTCATTTGTATTTGGCTAAGCAAATGTGGGAGGAAGCCAATCACTGTGTGGCTTTTGAATATGTGTTGGAAACATTCCCATTTGATCGTGAAAAGGTTTTCAATACTCACCTCGAAGTGCCCTCAATGCGAGCCAAGGAAGACTTCATCAATCGCTACATGAAGCGCATGACTGAAGATGCGCTTGATATTACAACCACCGAGGGTAAGAAAGATTTTATTCGTAACCTGGTAGCCACAAATATTGTCATGGAAGGTACCTGGTTCTACTCAGGCTTCATGGTGGCTCTGTCATTCCGTCAGCGCAATCAACTCCGTAACTTCGGTTCAATGATCAACTGGGTCTTGCGCGATGAATCATTACACTTAAAGTTCGGTATGAATTTAGTCCATAATATTTTGGAAGAAAATCAGGAATTATTGACTGAAGAATTTGCCGCTGAAATTCGTGATATTGTGATTGAAGGTGTTGATTTGGAAGTCGCCTACAACAAAGACCTATTTCCAAATGGTATTTTGGGTCTCAATGCTGACTATGTGAATCAGTATGTACAGTATGTGGCTGATCGTCGTTTGGAAGAATTGGGTTTGCCAAAGCACTACAATGCGACTAACCCAGCAAAATGGATGAGTACAGCTACCGACGTCTTTGAACTGGTCAACTTTTTCGAAGCCCAAAACACTTCATACGAAGTCGATGTGAAAGCTCACGATTCTAAAAAGGAAGAGACTAAATAGTTATTTCTGAACGGGTTCGCGAAAGAATGAATGCGAACGGAGAAAACGGCTCACGCCGTTTTCTTTTGGATATGAGCGGACTTCAACACCGGCTTTACCAATAACAGCGTATGTGGCAGGTAGTTTTGTCCAGCAGCCGGTATTGTGATAGGTGATTGTGGTACCACCAATAACGAATGATTTACTAAAGACTTCGTGAGTGTGACCGCAAAAGATGGTGGTGGCATTGTGTTCGCGAGCGTAGACAGCTGCCGCATGTGCTAAACGTGAACGTGGCCGAAGCAGGGAGTTATGGATTTTGTCGATGAGGGAGGTGATAGCTAAATTACCAAAATCGATGTTGCGAATGAATGAATATATTTTAGAAATGATTTCTGTGAAGCGACGACTTTTGCTCATGTAGTAATCGAACTGATCACCATGAATTGCCAAGTAGCGCACGTTATTATATGTCCAGGCATATTGCTCAACAAAATGTACGCCCACAAGCGGTGACAGGTTTTTATAGACTTTACGGTCGTGGTTACCGCGTACCCAGATAACTTCTTTATCACGTTTTGGGTTTGTCAGGCTACGAATATAGGAGAGGACCTGCCACTGTTCGCGATTGAGGCGATTGAGGTTACTGTCTTCAAAAACATCACCCAATAAAATGAGGCGCTTAAAATTGAGATTCTTTAAGAGTTCAAGCAGGAGTTCAGCCTGAGAAACCTTAATGCCCAAATGAAGGTCGGACACGATTACTGTATCTACCACCGATTGCATGTGGCTAGTCTAACAGAAAAGGTCGATATTTCATAGGGAGTTGCACAGTCCGTCAAGGTATCATAATATAGTCCAGTGACCTTAAAACGCCTATTATTCTTTCTGTTGATGCCGATTTACGTGCCGATGGCGCTGTTTTTGCAGGCTACCTTTGAGTGGTGGGCGGATTTGGGTAAATAACCTACGGGCCATATAATATAAAGATATGACACTTGGAACTCATGCGGTGGTCGGGGCTTTTGTCGGGGCGGCCGCGGCCCACAATCTGCCTTTGGCGGCCGCGGCCGCTTTTGCTAGTCATTTTTTGATGGACAGTATTCCACACTGGGATTATGCGATTTTATCGATTCAAAAAGATCCAGCCAACCCCTTAAATGATGATATGGGCAGCAATCGAATCTTATTTTACAAGGACCTTATTCGCACCGGTTTTGATTTTGGTCTGGGCCTGTTGATTGCCTTTTTACTTTTCAAGTCGACTGGGCAAACAGTTTTGGTCGGTGCTTTACTTGGTGGCGTATGTGCGGCCTTACCAGATGCTTTACAATTTTTGTACTGGAAAGTTAGAAAAGAACCACTTATTTCCTTACAACGCTTTCATCTATTTATGCATGCTGATCATGATTTTAACAATGAACCAATCATCGGTTTTTTGATGCAGGCAGCGATTGTGGTATTGGTGGCAGTACTCAGTGCACTCTTCTTTATATAATATGAAACAGTACCACTATCTCTATTCGATCGCGATTTTAGCTACACTAGCGTTGGTAGTCTGGTTGTTTATGATGGTGCAGCCACGCCAGCGTACGTTGGCTACATATGTGGCGCGTGGTGTAGTGTCGCCGGCCGCCGCGGTGCAACTGTCATTCAAAAATGATGGCACGGTTATTGTTATAACCAAGAAAGATGGTGATGAAGTAGCGGCCGGCGACCTCATAGCCGAACAGCGTCATGACCATATTCAACTCATGCTGAATAATGCACGTAAGTCTGTTGAGGCGGATGAAGCACTTATTGCCACCACCACAGCGGCTTTGCAAAAAGCCTTAGCCACAGCTTCTTCAACATATTCAATTTTAGCGGACGATCAATTCAAAACAATTTTGCAACAATCATATAGTGATATTGAAGATGTAATCTTTAATAAAACGGATCAGATTTTTATTAATCCAAAATCAGATAAACCACAGATTGCTTTTCCGGCAGATGCAGCTACCAAAATCAGTATCGAAAGTGGGCGAGTGGAAATCAGTAATCGTTTAGCTGTTTTAGCGCCAGCGATGAATGTATTGGCCTCAAGCACCAATCCATTGACAGTAAGTGAAACACTGAAAAAAGATGCCGCCGAGATTAATCTGTATCTCGACACGATTACCACGACATTTACTGGTCTGACACCAAATTATGGTTTGTCATCTTCAACCTTGGCAGTCTGGAACAGTGATATTGCATTGGCACACAAAAAAATTACAAATACTATTACAAAATTAGTTGCTGCTGAAGCAATATATAAAGGCCCAGCTGCAACCACTTCTCTGGTGTTTAAACCAAGTCAAAACTTACAAACAGAACTGGATCGTTTGCAGCAAAAGAAGTTATCAAATCAACGAAAAGTCAGTCAGTATACTGCAGCGTTGGCTGATACGTATTTGTACGCACCATTATCAGGTTACATAGCTTCAATTGCAGTTAATGAACAGCAGTATGTGGCGGCGCGTCAGCCGGTAGCGGCCATTACCACTTCAGCTTTATATCAAATTCAACTTTCTATCCCCAAAGAAATGGTGGGTGCGGTAGTGGTAGGTAGCGCAGCTGATGTCAAAATTCCGGCTATTGCCAAAACCTATCGCTCGGTTGTGGCTGCCCTTAACCCTGATCCGCAGTCTGTTTCAATGTACAAGGCCACCATTCAACTCTTAGAGGCCGATACGCTTATTAAACCTGGCGTCACAGCTGAAATCACTATGCATTTAAAATAAGTGGGGTATACTGTATATATGAAACAAGCCCTACTTGTGACTTTGATTCTCGTTGCAGCTATTGCAATTGTTTTTGTTGTTATAGTCTTCGATGTTGGCCGTCATACACCTACAGAGCCTGAGTCGAATGCAATTTCAAACACCATAATTCTTACACCATAATATGCAAAGTATAATTCACGCCGATATATTTTTCTTTGTCACTACTATCGCTTTGATTCTGATTTCGATCTGCCTCATTATTGCTCTGATTTACACCATTAGAATCTTACGTAACATATTTGAAGTATCTAATACTGTAAAATCAGAGGGGACAGAAATTATCAATGACATTCGTGAGATTAGTACCAATTTACGCGAAAAGACGTCTGGCGCAGGTTTTGGGCTCGGTCTGGCGTTCTTAAAACGATTGTTTGGTTCATTGCATCGCCGACGAAAGCGCAAAGATTATTCATCAGAAAATTAATACTATGAATTCAAAAACAAAAGTAATTATGGGAGTTGGAGCTGTAGCTGCCGCTGCGGCAGTAGCCGGTGCCGTATTTTTATACGGTACTGATGCTGGCAAAAAACGTCGCAAGGAAATTAAATCGTGGAGTCTGAAAATGCAGGCTGATGTTGTGGATAAAATTTCGGCTATGAAAGAATGGTCAGAAGAGTCATATCATGAATTAATTGATAATGTGGCTAAGCGATATGAAACAATGAAAGATGTTAACAGTAAAGAATTAGCTAAGCTCGTGAAAGATTTGAAGGCACATTGGCGTACACTTCGTAAAACTGTCGAAGCCAAGCGCGTAAAATAATATGAGTACATCGTGGGGTCATGTGGCTGACTGGTATGAACAATACCTCGGTGGTGATGATACGTATCAGCAGAAAGTTATACAACCAAATTTGCTTCGGGCTATGAGCGTTACGGCCGGCGAGCCGGTATTGGATTTGGCTTGCGGTACGGGCTATTTTACACTTGAGTTGAAAAACATCGGCGCCGATGTAGTCGGCGCCGATGTTGGTGTTGAACTTATCGCTAAAGCTAAAGAGCAAAACCCAACCGTGCGTTTTGAGGTCACAGCCTCCGATAACTTATCGTTTGCTACAAACGGATCATTTTCGAAAGTTAGTTGTGTTTTGGCTATTCAAAATATTGAAAAAATTAAAGAAACATTTTTGGAAGTTCAGCGTATTTTAAAACCTGGCGGCTCATTTTTTATTGTGCTCAATCATCCAGCTTTTCGTATTCCACATGGTTCAAGTTGGGGTTACGATAGTGAATCAAATACTCAGTATCGTCGTGTCGATCAATATCTTTCACAAAAACGAGTTAGTATTGAAATGAATCCTGGTCAAAAAAACTCACCTACAACAATTTCGTTCCATCGCTCGCTTCAGGATTATTCCAAATTATTAGCCAATTCTGGCTTTACCCTGGCTCGAATAGAGGAGTGGATTTCGCATAAGCAAAGTCAGCCAGGACCTCGTAAAATCGCCGAGGACAGGGCTCGCAAAGAAATACCACTATTTATGCTGCTAGAGGCTAAAAAGAGTGTATAACCCTATCGACGGCCCATTGAAGCTTGCTATAATAGGGTATCTAATCACAAACGCTTATGACTCACTATGTATGTCCTGAATGTCGTGCTGTGTCTCATTACCCAGGTCGTTGTCAAACCGATGATTGTATTTATCAGGGCTTGGAATATAAAACATGTACGTGCGAAGATGGTCAGCATGAAGGGGTTGTTAATAAGTCTGATGCTAATCCCAGTGACGATTTGGTCAAAGAAACAACATTAGATTTAGATAACACCCCATAAAAAAAACCGCCTCACGGCGGTTTTTTTTATTTAGACTCCGAGGAGAACCGGAATTACAATTGGACGTTTTGCAGTCTGTTGGAACAAATATTTTGAAACATTATCCGTAACAACTTGTTTAACGTAATCGAAGTTAATTGGATTCATACCAACAACGGTATCCTCAATTGTTTTTTTGATGATGTAGCGAGTCTGCTGGAGTAAGTCTTGTGACTCACGTAAGTAGACGAAGCCTCGAGAAATAATATCGGGAGATTTTTTGAGCTTACCTGTTGAAGTGTTGATTGAGGCAATGATCACGAACATACCATCCTGAGCCAGCATCTGTCGATCACGCAAGACCACTTCCTGCATATCACCAACAGAGAAACCATCGACAAGTACCAGGCCAGACGGCGCTTTTTCCTTGAGCTTTACGAGCTTCGTGCCGCCTTCCTGAATTTCAATAATTGAACCATTGTCTGGCACAACAATATTGTTTTCTGGAACACCAACAGCTTCGGCCAATTCAGCGTGTAGCTTTAAGCGGTAATGATTACCGTGAATTGGCATGAAGAAGCGAGGGTTAATTTTGCGCATCATCCATTCCAATTCACCCTTGTTACCGTGACCTGAACCGTGAATATAGACATCAGATGTACGGTAGTGAATGATTTTGGCACCCTGACGAGCCAAGTTATCCTTGAGTTTTTCAACAGATTTCTCATTACCAGGAATGATCGAAGATGAAAGCAAGACTGTGTCGCGCTTTGTTAATTTCAGGTTTTTGTGTGAGCGGTTACTAATGCGCATCAAGGCGGCAAATTCTTCACCTTGGGCACCGGTCGCCAAAATGATAATACGATCAGGCGGATATGACTCAATATCTTGAGTGTTGATAATTGTACCTTTCTTAATCTTGAGCATGCCGGCCAGGGTGGCGATTTCAATGTTGGTTTTCATTGAGCGGCCTTCGAGAGCAACTTTTTTGCCATATTTCTCAGCAACTTCAATGATCTTAATCATACGCTCCATTTGTGAAGCGAAGGTACCAATGATCAAACGACCCTTAATATTTTTGATGATTTCTTCAAGGTTTTTATGAACCAATTTTTCTGGAGTTGAGAAGCCGGGGTTTTCAATGTTGGTTGAGTCGTTCATCATGAACAACACATTCATGCCCTTAAATTTTTCGTATTCGCGACTTTCGGCATCTGTCGGTACTGTTTCGTTGTGATCGAGCTTCGGATCGCCTGGATTCACAATGGCGCCGTACGGTGTTTCGATAATGACACCCATTGAATCGGGAATTGTGTGAGTCACAGCAAAGAAGCGGACAGTTAAATTGCCGATTTTAAGGTGATCATCTTTTTCGACAATACGAATATCAAGTGGTTCAAGATGAGGAAATTCTTCCTGACGCTTTTTGATCATGAGCGCAGTTAAGTTGCGAGTGTAAATTAGTGGATTACCAATGCGGGGCATGATGTAAGGAATGCCACCAGTGTGATCGAGGTGACCGTGAGTGATGATAACTGCACGAATTTTGTCTTTGCGCTCTTCAATATAGCGAGTATTTGGCAAAATATAATCGATGCCGGGAGTGTCGTCTTCCTGGAACTGGAAACCAAGGTCCACCACAATGATGTCGTCTTTGTATTCGATCATCGTACAGTTCTGACCAATTTGTTCGACACCACCAAGAGGGATGATGCGAATATTGTCGCCGATTGGCGGAATTTTGTGTTCAGCCTTTTTTGGATGAGGACGATCTTCGCTCGACGTTGTTTTAGGTGCAGGAGCGTGCGCTCGCTCATGGCGGGGTTTGCGGTTTTTGCGGCCGCCGAAGTACGCGCCGCCTGAGCGAGCGCGACTAAATTGAGACCGCTGAGCCCGTTCAGGACTGTACGGACGAGAATGATGTTTTTCTGAATTCATATTAATTGTTTATAAATATTTTCCAAATATTATCGGTACTTGTATACCATTCAAATATATTGCCAAAACGTTCACTGGGCACGGAAATGCCGGTTATTTGCAGGCCGTTCAAGCTTTTAGGAATGACGTAGATAAACGAAGGCGAATACAGGAATACGGCCGGCACATCTCTGGTGAGTTGGTTGTTAAGATCGCTGTATAATTTCAGTCGATCAGACTCAGTTTTAACTGAGCGCAGATTCTCAAGCAAGACGTCCACGCTTTTATTGGAATATTGGGCAATATTAAGACCTGGATCTGCGGTTTGACTTGAATGCCAGAACGCGAAGAGATCGAGGTCACGATTGACCACTTGTCCGAACAAGAGAGCGTCGTATCGGCGGGGCCTAATGATGTTTTGATTCAAATAGCCGCCTTCGAATACTTTTATACTAACATCTACGCCGATTTTGCGCCACTCTTCTTTCAAAATGGTTGCTGTATTTTTTAATTCTTCGGCATCACCAGTGGTGATTGAAAACTCGAGACGTTGTGTGCCTTGAGCAGTTTTTTTGCTGCGAATACCATCTTCGCCAACAGTCCAGCCATGCTTATCGAGTAGTTGATTGGCTGTTTCAATTGCACCGTTTAGAGGAATAGAAGAGGTGGCTTGAGATGTAAAGTTTGTTGGAGCTGCCTGAGTCAGGGGTTCAGCGTAACCGCGGAGCACATTGTTAACGATGTACTGACGGTTAACACTAATGTTGAGTGCTTGTCGAACCTCCTGAACAGCTAACACAGGATTTTCGCTTTGGTTAAAGAAGACACCAAACACACGTGGTAATGATGAGGTTAAGATTCGAGCACCTCGTTCGCTTAAAGCTACAGCGTCATCAGGTGAAATGCTATTGAGACTGTCTATCTCGCGATGTTTATAGGCTTCAATAAGCTGGCTTTCGTTGGGGTAAAAATTGATGCTCAGATTGCTTATATAGGGAGCGGTTTGGGAACTATGCGCAGCCGGACTGAGGTGATAGGCCGTTGGACCAGAATCGTTGCGATCAACACCCGAAACCTTATAGAGACCAGAACCGACCGGCTGCGCATTTAGGGCATTAAGTGAAAATGTGTCAGCGGTAATATTGGCCCATAGGTGTTTCGGTAAAATGCCCAAAGTTGTATTTTCCAAAAAAGGTGTATAGGGTTGAATTAAAATAAATTTAATTTCAGTATCACTGACTTTTTCAACAGCAACATTATCCCAGTTAACTTTTTTGACACTGTTGATTGCTGAATCCTGGGTTTTGTTGATTGTGAATAAAACATCGTCAGCCGTAATTTTTGTATTGTCGTGGAAATAAATATCGTTGCGCAAAAAGAAAGTGTAAGTACGGCCGTCGTCTGAAATTGTATAATGATCAGCCAAATCAGGGACGAGCCGGCCGTCCGGTAATTGACGCATCAAACCTGAATAGGTCAGGGCTACCAAATCTTTATCGGCATCAGTTACAGCTAAAAGTGGGTTGATAAAGCGTGGCACACCCACCACACCTTCACGTAAGCTGCCACCGCGTTGTGGCACTGCTACCATAAAAGCACTGTTAATTTTAACAAGCATACTGAGAACTGAGGCGGCAAAAATTGCCACCAAAATCCAAAGTGTTAATTGACCAGTTAGTGATAAATGCTGTAAGCGTTCATCAAGATTCCTAAAAAAAGGAATAGTAAATTTTGTCCGCATAACGGAAAAGAAATTGAGATATACTCATTAGTTAGCGAATGATGAGAGCAACCAGGGTAGATGCTACGAATAGCACAACCACTAGGATGGTCAGATTGAAGACAGTTCTCTCTAAACCACGACGAGTGTGTCCGACGTTGTTGAGGCCGTCAGAACCACCAAAAGCGCCACCAAGGTCTTCATCCGAATTCTGGATGAGAACTAACGTGACGAGAATGAGAGAGAGTATGATCTGGATGTACGGTAAACTCGAGACAATGATGCTCATGGCTACACATATTAGCACCTTTTTTAGGTTTTGCAATATCTGGGGTCAAAGATATACAAAAATGCTCAACCTCTGAAAAATGACAAAAAATTTGTCATTTTTCAGAGGTTGAGAAAACACCTTACTTTCGACTTGCAGGCAAGGACACTAACTTGGTATCCTTCACCTCGAGAAAACATCTTTTTACTATTTAAAATTTCGACACGCACAATCTATGAAAAACAAAACACACAAAGGTAAGACAACAATTTTGCCGCTTGGTGATCGGCTTCTGGTTAAACCACTTGAAAAAAGTTTAGAGCGCACAGCTTCAGGTATTTTTATGCCTGAAGGTGCCGAGAAAGATAAGCGAGAACAGGGTGAGGTAGTGGCAGTTGGTGAAGGTTGGTACACCAAAGATGGTAAACTTATGCCACTACGCGTTAAAAAAGGTGATCGGGTTATTTACTCTAAATATGGCTTTGATGAGATAACTGTGGAGGGTATTGAGTACGTCATTGTTAAAGAAGAAAACATTTTAGCAATTATTAAATAATCTATCTGTATGGCCAAACAAATTCTTTTTAGTGAAGAGGCACGCAAGAAACTGAAGATTGGTGTTGATAAGGTTGCTGACGCTGTGAAGGTTACAATTGGTCCACGTGGTCGCAATGTTGTGCTGGACAAAGGTTATGGTGGCCCGACGATCACCAATGACGGTGTTTCTATTGCTCGGGAAATTTCTCTCAAAGATAAATTTGAGAATATGGGTGCTGATATTGTGAAAGAGGTTGCTTCAAAAACAAATGATATGGCTGGTGACGGTACAACGACGTCTGTTGTTCTCACTCAAGCAATCATAGATGAGGGTATGAAGCATACCACTATGGGCATCAATGCCATGGCGGTGCGCCAGGGTATTGAAAAGGCGGCGGCCGATGTGGTGGCAAACCTCAAGAGTATTGCTAAGCCAATTAAGACAGATGAGGAAATTAAAAACGTGGCGACGATTTCGGCTGAATCAGCCGAAATCGGCGCCACGATTGCCGAAACCATCAAAAAAGTTGGCAAGGACGGTGTGGTGACTGTTGAAGAATCACAATCGCTTGGTATCGAGTCCGACGTTGTGGAAGGCCTCCAGTTTGATAAAGGCTACGTTTCGGCGTATATGATCACCAACACTGATCGTATGGAAGCGGTTTTCACTGATGCGCCGATTTTGATCACTGACAAAAAAGTTTCAACCATCAAAGAAATTTTGCCGTTTTTAGAAAAAATGGCCCAAGCTGGTAAAAAAGAATTGGTCCTGATTGCTGATGATGTTGATGGTGAAGCACTGACTACTATTGTGCTCAATAAATTACGCGGTGGTTTCAATATTTTAGCGGTAAAAGCTCCAGGCTTTGGTGATCGCAAAAAAGATATGCTGGAAGATATTGCTATTACCGTAGGTGCCACAGTTGTGACCGAATCAACAGGTTTAACATTTGAAAAAGCCGAGCTTGATGTGTTGGGACGTGCTGGCCGAGTCATTGCCACAAAAGATACAACAACAATTGTGTCAGGTAAGGGTAAAAAATCTGACATCCAAACTCGAGTTGCTCAAATTAAAAAACAAAAAGAGGCGACAAAGAATAAGTATGATGCTGAAAAATTTGATGAACGCATTGCCAAACTTTCTGGCGGTGTAGCTGTATTGCGCGTTGGTGCGGCCACAGAAACAGAAATGAAATACCTCAAACTTAAAATTGAGGATGCCGTGGCTGCAACCAAGGCGGCAATCGAAGAGGGAATCGTGGCGGGTGGTGGTAGTGCTCTCATCCGGGCTGCCAAGAAAACTGCGGCCAAGAAAAATCTGAGTGGCGAAATAGCGATTGGCTATGACATTGTCTTGAAGGCTTTGGAAGCACCGTTACGACAAATTGCTACCAATGCAGGCAAAGATAATGGCGCAGTGATTGTTGAGCGAGTTAAAACTGCCGCTTCAGAAAATGCCGGTTATGACGCTGTGAACGACACTATAATTGAGGATATGCTTAAGGCTGGAATTATTGACCCAGTCAAAGTAACCAGAAGTGCTGTGCAAAATGCGGCCTCAGCTGCCGCAATCATGCTGACAACCGAAGTGGCAATCACTGAAGAACCAAAAGAAGAGAAGGTTCCACCGGCGCCTGGTATGGATATGTATTAAAAGAAAAAAGCCCGTCGGTAAACCGACGGGCTTTTGATGGGTCAACACCCTTTCTGTGATGGTGCAAAGAACAGTCAACGGCAAAGGACGGAGGCCACACATTTCGATGGAACTACCAAGTAATCCATCTAAGAGTGTCTTCTTGTGTCTAGGTGGTAACCATCAACCAACCTGAAAGGTTCCTCCTGTGCGCACACCAGCTAAAATTATACACCATTTTGTGGTTACGTCAACAGCATATGATTGACAAATATGATATAATACAGCCCTAATATAAAAACATATGACTATATCAATTATTCTACTTGTAGTACTTGCAATTTTGTTCCTCTATGCCATTGCCTCATACAATGGTTTTGTGACTCTTATCAACCGTGCCAAGGAAGCCTGGGCTGATATCGATGTTCAACTCAAGCGTCGTTATGATCTCATTCCAAACCTTGTGAATACCGTCAAAGGTTATGCCGCCCACGAAAGTTCAGCCTTTGAAAACGTGACAAAGGCTCGAGCTGCTTCAGTGAGTGCTCAGGGTGTAGCTGAAAAAGCTAAAGCTGAAGGTGAATTGACCGGCGCTTTGACCAAACTTTTTGCTGTAGCTGAAGCCTACCCAGAACTTAAGGCCAATCAAAACTTTTTGAGTTTACAGAATGAACTTTCAGACACAGAAAATAAAATTCAGGCTGCACGTCGTTTCTATAATGGGAATGTTCGAGATTTGAACATTAAGATTGAACATTTCCCATCAAACCTTATCGCTGGATTTTTCCATTTCACTAAAATGGATTTCTTCGAGCTCGATGAAGCCAACCAAGCGGCTCGCAATCCGGTAGAAGTAAAATTCTAAACAATGCGTATATTCGCGTTTTTCAGTACGGCTCTCCTGAGCCTGCTTATTACGACTACAGCATTTGCTCAGACCACAGAGCATATTCGCTCTTTCGACGCGCAGATACAGATTCAGACAAATTCAAGTATTCAGGTTAAGGAAACAATTGTCTATGATTTTGCTGATCAACAAAAGCACGGTATTTTCCGCACGATTCCGGAAAAACTCGAATCCATTTCAGTTGTTGATGAACACAATCAGCCATACACATTTAAAGTTTCTGGTCAGGAAATAAAAATTGGTGATGCTGATAAAACGATTTCTGGCGTTCACACCTACGTAATTTCATATACGGTCAATCGAGCAGTTGATTATTACAAAGATTTTGATGAATTGTATTGGAATGTGACGGGTAATGACTGGCAGGTACCCATTGATTTAGTTTCGGTGCGAATTCAATTACCGCAGGTAATTCAACAATCTGATTTTCAAGCGAGTTGTTATGTTGGAGCTCGGGGTAGCACTGAGCGCTGTGGTTTTGCTCCAACACTTGCCGGTGACATCGTGGAAGCCGGAACCGAGGTGCTTGGTGCTGGGGAGGGTTTGACAATAGCTGTTGGTTTTCCAAAAGGTTTAGTCACGCCACCGACACGGGCTGAACAAATGTGGCAATTCATAAAAGAATATGGAATCTTACTGCTGCCGATTCTAGTTTTTGCGACAATGTTTTGGTTGTGGTGGAAAAAAGGCCGCGACCCGAAGGGTCGCGGCACGATCGTGGCCGAATACGACACACCGGATAATCTCTCACCACTTGAAATTGCCGCCGTCCTTAATGAGCGAGTTAAAAACAAAGATATTTCTGCCGAAATAATTCACCTCGCTACAAAGGGTTATCTCACAATTACCAAAACACAGGAAAAGGGTTTGTTATTAAAACACGATGAATATGTTCTAACAAAAATCTCCGACAAAATCCCCGAAACTGAATTTGATCAAAAAATTCTCGCCGGTCTTTTTGGTGAGGCAAAAGAAGTTAAACTTTCAGATCTTAAAAAAGTTTTTTACAAAGAAATTTCCGGTATTACTAAAGCTGTGTTCGCATCAGTAATTACCAAAGGGTATTACAAAGAGTCACCTCAAGCTACGACACTCAAATACATCGGCTTGGGCATGCTTATTCTCGGTATAGTTTTTATTATTGGCGCCATTACTGATTCGTTCAATGGTCCAGGTGTACTGGCGCTCGGCGTCACATTTGTTGTGGTGTTGTGCTTCTCATTCATAATGCCTAAAGTTACCCCGGCTGGCGCTTTACTGCGAGATAAAATTAAAGGTTTGAAATTATATATGAATGTAGCTGAGAAGGATCGTATTAATTTTCACAATGCGCCCGAGAAAAATCCTGCACTATTTGAGCACTTACTGGCGTATGCAATGATATTGGGTATTGAAGAAAAATGGGCTAAACAGTTTGAGGGTATATATCTCACACCGCCATCGTGGTACCACGATCCCTCAATGTCTGGCTTCAACTCAATGATGTTTGTCCACAACATGTCGACATTTAATTCTGTAGCTGCAACTACATTGGCTACATCACCAGGTGGCTCCGGCGGCGGCGGATTTTCAGGTGGTGGTGGCGGAGGTGGTGGCGGCGGTAGTTGGTAATACATATATGAATATCTATCACGAACAAAGTAAAAATGTGTTTCGAACCTGGTCTTTAATGACACTGTTTTTTGTCATAATCATTTTTATTGGCTACGGTTTTGCTTTGGCTTATAACGATGCGGCAATTCTTTATATTGCAGTCATCTTCAGCATCTTCATGAATATTTTTAGTTATTGGTTTTCTGACAAGATAGTTCTCAGTATGTACAAAGCTCAGCCAATTTCTCGCGAGACAAACTATGATTTATGGAATACTGTAGAAAATCTTTCAATTGCCGCTGGTTTGCCAATGCCCAAGGTTTACATTATCCCTGATGCAGCACCAAATGCCTTTGCTACGGGACGTAACAAAGAGCATTCAGCGGTGGTGGTCACAGCGGGCCTATTGCAAATGCTCAATAAATCCGAACTTGAAGGTGTGATTGCGCACGAACTTGCACATATTGGCAATCGTGACATTCTTATTTCAACAATTGTGGTAGTACTTGTGGGTTTTGTCAGTATTCTTTCAAATATGTTTATTCGCACCTCATTCTTTGGTCGTCGCAGTGATCGAGAGGGTGGCAATGCAATCTTTGTCTTAATAGGTTTTGCGTTGGCTATTCTTTCGCCAATTGCCGTGACACTTATTCAATTGGCAATTTCCCGTAAGCGTGAATACTTGGCTGACGCCTCGGGCGCACTTCTCACACGTTATCCAGAAGGTTTGGCCAGTGCTTTGGAAAAAATTGGTAGTTACAGCGGTC
Organism: uncultured Candidatus Saccharibacteria bacterium; assembly: GCA_964532205.1. Lineage (GTDB taxonomy): Bacteria > Patescibacteriota > Minisyncoccia > Phycocordibacterales > JAKAEA01 > CAZHGQ01. Next base: position 16,783 of record CAZHGQ010000002.1, read on the forward strand.
AATTGCGCAATGCCAATAATGCCACCGCCCATCTTTTTATCTCAAATCCATTCGGCAATCGCAGAATGGCTACGCTTTTTGCCACACATCCAGCGATTGAAGATCGCATCCGTATTTTGCGTGGTATGATATAGGCCATATGAAATCTCCTCAAAAAATTACATTTGTTGTTGATGAAACAATTGATATCGACAATCATTTTATTGCTTTGCAAGCATATAAGCGAAATGCTGAGCGAGGTTTCAAACAGCTAAAAAACGAGCGATTTGAAAAATGGCTAAGTCTTGAGACTCATGAAGCAGTACGTTCTGAAATTAAAAAAGAGATAAGTGAGTATTATGCAAAAGGGGATTATTTGCTATCTCTCGTTCAGGATATTAATAGCGTTTGGGCAGAGATTGAAAATGATTTTATAAAAAGGCTTGAAAAAATTCATGGACAACCTTTTATTTTTCCACATATAAAAGGTGTGCTCTCGTGTGCAGGGAAGTTTGGTTACAATCTCGAGCATAACTGGTTTGCGACTGACATGTTGAGAAATAAATATATTGCTATTGATACCGCAACACACGAGCTCATGCATTTTATGTTTCATAGATATTTTGAAAATACATGTAGAAACGCAGGCTTAGCAGAACATCACATCTGGGATATTAAAGAATCTTTTACAGTACTTTTAAATCTGGAATGTAGTGATCTACGATTCAGAACTGATGTAGGATATCCACCACACGCTAGCCTGAGGGAGGTAATTAAAAAATCGTGGCAAGAAAGATCAGATTTCACTATTGCTTTAGAACGAGCCATTGAATCAAGTAAGCTATTGACAAATAAATAAAATATTATATAGAATACGGACAAATTGATCTTTGTCATTTACCTCGAAAGGTATGTCTCACCGTCCGGGTAGCTGAAGGGAGAGGATCGTTTCCTCTCCCTTTTTATTTGCGTACAAAATTTGATATAACAGACCTACGGAGAGATGCGAGAGTGGTTTAATCGGCAGTCCTGGAAAGACTGTGTGCGGGTAACCGTACCAAGGGTTCGAATCCCTTTCTCTCCGCTAGTTGTTCTTTTTTACTACCACATGCCCAACAATTCCCATAAGCGTGAGTAGGGAAATCATGCCGCCAATCCAAACACTGCGACTATTTTTAAACTCAAGTGAAATTGTTGATGTGGATGTGCGGATCAGGGTCATGGCCGGACTTGCCATGTAAACATCACCACCATATTTGTCGTGCCACCACGGGAAATATGAATTTTTTAAATATACATACGTTGGTGTACCATCATTTCCGACGCCTATCCTAATCTCGGTATTATTTTGAACTTGTATCTGTGCGGTAGATGTAGCAGTGCGTACGCTTTGGACATCAAGAACACGCATTAAAATACCTATATCTTGACGTACATTGCCGGTGCGATCAATTGAAAATATGTGTAGTCGTTTATCGGTGGAACGCTGCTGCATTAAAAGCTGGTACAAACGATCGTCGCTTTTCAATAAAATAATATTTTTCGTTTGAGCTGCAGCAATGAGTCTTTTATATGCGGTCTGAATATTGCCGTATGAATAGTGGGTGATAAATATTGAGTTAAAATTTTCAATATCGGTACTGCTATCGAGATGTTGATCGTTGGCGCGAACTAATACATTTTTGAAATTCGTCCAGAAAAACCATTCCTCATTCAGACGTAGCCAGTCATAGGCAGTGGGTCCGCCATAAGGTCGATCAGATGTTTTTAGTTCACTAAATACGAGTGTTGGCTCGATGGGCAGGGTCTCAACAAGGTGGGTCGGACGAATGTCTTCGTATACGCGCCAGTTACCATATTGATTAAGGGGTTTGATGTATTCAGGCAAACGGGTATCAAATGTTTTCTGGCGTTGTGGCGAGCGAAGTAGGAAATATTTGATTCCAAAGAGTCGGGCACGCTCTAAATGCGCAGTCATATTCTGTAAGTAAAATTCCTGACTGTTGCTACTGGTATTGCCTATGTCATCACATAGCGAGCAAATCACGCCATAGGATTCGTGATTATACGAGAAAATGTTGCGTAAAGGTTGAATAAAGGGAGACTGAATGCTGGATTCACGGAAAATGTTCCAGATCGTTTGATGGGTACCGCTATTACCCAGTAATGCTGCAATAATAAAATGGGTCGGCTGTTTGTAATCACTCAGTTGAGAGTATCGGGGATCGACGTCTCGCCAGGCTTCTACAACTGATCGGCCGTCGGTATTTTTCGATACATCTGATATCATCTGTTTGATCTGAGAATCAATACTGTACATGCCAGCTAAGTGGTAGTGAGCTGGCGTAATCCAAAACACAAAAGGTAGAACCAGAATGATGATGCCAGCAATACGAAATTTTCCCGAGAGTTTTAATCGTTGAATAAGTTCAGTAATGCCTATAGGAGCAAGTATAAAAAACAATAAGTAACTGGCTGAAAGGATGCGGAACGGTTGGAGTGGCAAACCAGGAATGATTTTATTTAATGGCAAGACTGCGACTAAAAATAGGGCGTACGAACTTATGCTTAATCCCAACAACACCGGATGTCGACGTTTTGTGATTAGCACATAACCAGTTAACAGAAGTGCAGCACCTTGGCTGGTTAGAGCCACGAACAAGGGGACCGGGGCCTGGGTTTTGGAAAGAAAATATGACGATGTTTCAAGTAGGGGTAAAAGCCAAATTCCCGACAAACAAAAAGCTAGAAGCAGATAGATAGAATATTTTTTTAAAACTCGCCAATCTTTTGAAATGTACCAGTCGCTTAAAACAAAGCAGGTAAAAACAATGCCCGCAACTTCAGCCATATGGACATTAGATATAAATACTAGACCCAATAAAATTGCTGATAACCAGAAACGGCGTGAATTATGTGTGCCAATAAAGCAGAGAAGCCAGATTAAAAATACAATGGCCGCGAATAACTGGCTGTATAAACCGTTTTCAAATGTTCCACCCATCGAAATACCTAATAGACCACCGAAATCTGCTTTATCGGCCAAAAAGAGAATCGCAAAAAAACCCGCCAATGCCGCTAACCAGGAATCAAAACCGAGTTTTTTATATACAAACCAAATTAACCAAGGAAATGACAGTGTCAGGACGATAAAAAATATTTTAAATACAACATCAAAGTCTACTGGTACTGTGTGAGCAATTGTGGCCAATGAATAGCTTAAAAGGGGTGAATAACCTAAAGGCCAAGGCATACCGGTATACCACGTACCAACCCAGCCGTAAACAGCTGGGAAAATATGCTGGTTGTAGTAATTATTTATGGCGTAATGACTAATGCCATCGGTACCACTTATTAGTGAATTGGTGAAAAAACGCCAGAGGTATGGTCCAAGATAAATAATCGAAGTTATGACAACAAAAAATACGGCTAAAAACTGTTGAAAACTCTTATTCATATTGAGGTGCAGTTATTATATACTGTATACTGTACACATGGAATGGCGAAAAATATCCAGACCCCTGTTAGTTTTGTTGTGTATTTCGCTTGTTTTTTTCTTATTATTCTACGTGGCTAAAAACACCACCAGTCCTGAGCCAATAAATACAGTAATTGGCGCCACATCGACGTCTCAATAGCATGTTTTCTCAAATAAAAACCAAGACTCTTCTCTACATTCTGTTTCTAAGTTCAAGTATTGTTGTGTTGCCATCACTTATTACTTTTGCAACTAATACATTTAATTTGGGTTGGGGCGGTGGAGGTGATTATTACATGAATGCTCCGAGCGGTATTGCTGTAAATAGTGATGGAGACGTGTTCGTGGTGGAAAAAAGTAATCACCGAGTTAAGAAATTTAACGCAGACGGTACCTTCGTTGTGTCATCGGGTATACCTTATTCAGGTTCTGATAACGGTAAATTTGATAATCCTGAAGGCGCTGTTGTTGATGCTTCAGGAAATGTTTATGTTGTGGATGAAGTCAATAACCGGGTACAAAAACTTAATTCAAATTTAACCTATGTGTCTAAATTCGGAACGACAGGTTCAGGCAATGGTCAGCTTAGTTCACCACGCGGAATCGCTATTGATATAAATGGCAACATTTACGTCACAGAACATGGTAATGGGCGAGTTCAAAAGTTTGATTCTTCGGGCAATTACGTAGCAAAATGGGGTAATTTTGGTAGTGTGCGTGGCGTTGCAGTTGATTCTGATTTAAATGTATATGTAGCAGACGCTGGAATGTATAGAGTTCAGAAGTTTGACTCAGGCGGTAATTTGATAGCGACAATTGGTGGAACTGAAGGTTCTGCTGAAAATCAATTTGATCGACCTTGGGGTGTGGCAATTGACCCGACAAATAACCATGTGTATGTTGCAGACTTTGGTAGAAACAGAATACAACACTTTGATTCATCAGGTGCGTTTGTTGATATGTTTGGTTGGGGTGTGGATGATGGATCAAATTCATTTCAAACGTGTACGAGTGGCTGTCAGGCTGGTACCTCTGGCTCAGGAGATGGTCAATTAGCTAGCCCCGCTTATTTGGCTTTTAGTCAGGATGGTGCCGTGCTGTATGTAACAAATCAAGATGTTAATCGGGTTCAAAGTTTTGTGATTCATCCGGCAGCGCCAAGCGTTAAAACAAGTAATGCCACTAATCTCGGATATACAACAGCTACGCTCAATGGGCGTATTCTTTCAACCCGGGGTGCTGATGCTACGGTCCGTGGATTTCAGTGGGGCCCAACTACTGCCTATGGTGCCACGACAACTGAAACTGGAACTCTTTCTGCAGGAAGCTTTAATTCAACTATCGATGGTTTGACGCGTGGAAATACCTATCATTTCCGCGCATATGCCACAAATATGTATGGTACAACTTATGGTAGTGATAAAACATTTGTGGCTGACTTCTTGTTTAAATTCAGTTCCCAGTGGGGTAATCTTGGTGGTGGCGCATCTGATTTTGGTATTGATAATGCAGGCGGTATCTATACCACAGATAGTAATACGTATCGCATTCGAAAGTTTTTCAATGAAGCACTTGTCTCACAGACGCCGGCAATGAGTTCAATTGTTCCGGGTCTTGGTGTGGATGGTGATGGTAATCAATATGTACCAGAAGTGGCATCTTATCGTGTAACAAAATTTGATTCGAACAGTAATTTCGTTATGACGTTTGGCTGGGGAGTTCAGGACGGTTCTTCAGAGTTTCAAGTTTGCACTTCGGGTTTTGCAACTTGTGCCCAGGGATCGATGGGTTCAGGAGATGGACAGTTTTTCCGTGCCCAGGACGTGGCAGTGGATTCGGTAGGAAATATTTATGTACTTGATCAGGTGGAAGGTAGGGTTCAAAAGTTTGGACCTGACGGTTCTTATATTACAAAGTGGGGTTCAAGTGGTTCTGGTGACAATCAGCTTGATATACCGATGAGTATAACAATTGATCCGTCAGACAATGTGTATATTCTTGAGGTAGGTGGTCCATATCGTGTCAAGAAATATTCTTCCGATGGAACTTTTTTATTGAAGTGGGGTTCATCAGGTACTGCTGAGAGTCAATTTATGCAACCAAGAGGAGTTAATGCAGGTCTAGACGGCAATATATATGTGGCAGACTCGGAGAACTCTCGGGTTCAGCAATTTAGTCCTACTGGTGCATTTATAGCAATGTTTGGCTGGGGTGTTGACGATGGTTCCTCAGAGTTTCAGGTCTGTACCTCGGGCTGCCAGATAGGTATACCGGCTTCAACAGGTTATGGGCAGTTTAATTCACCTCGCGCTATACAGACAGATAGTAACGGACGAGTCAAGGTTTTGGATTCACAACCAATACAAACCTTCCTGACGAGACCACTTGGACCAGAAGTGGTTACGCTGAGTCCAACTCTTATCACTACAAACTCCGTAACCCTCAATGGAAATGTGGTGATCTCAGACGGTGAACCGGCTACTGAATGGGGTTTTCGTTGGGGTACAACCACTGCTTACGGAGCAACAACGACCATTCCCGGTAGTATTACGAGTGGTCTTTTCAGTACTTCAATTGATGGTTTGGTTGCTGGAAGACGATACCACTACCAAGCATATGCTAAAAATAGCTATGGTTTAGGTTATGCTACTGACACTCCGTTTGCCGCCACGTTCATTGCCAATGGTAACCCTTATGTTTCAGTGACGGGTTATGGTACACAGCAACCAGCAAGTGGTTTCTTCGGTAGTATCAACGCTTTGGCTATTGATTCTCATGATAATTTATTTGTGGCAGATGGTGGTAACTATCGAGTCTCGAAGTTCGACTCAGCTGGCAACACCCTGACTTCTTGGGGTAGTTTTGGTATTGAGATCACAAACTCTTTCCGTGCTCTCTATAATGTTGCACTCGATAGTAATGATAATGTGTATATTGCTGATGGTGACATATACCGACTTCTTAAATATGATTCATCAGGACATTACCTCAATTCTTCGGAAATGTATATTGGTCAAGCTGAGGGTCAAGTCGGGCGCAAGGATCTCGGACTAGCAATTGGGTCATCAGACGCACTATACGTAGCGGATATGTACAATTATCGAATTCAGAAGTTTGATTCGACGTTAGCTTTTCAGAGAACCTGGGGATATGGTGTATCTAATGGTTCGAATGCATTTCAGATATGTATGAGTAGTTGTCAGGCGGGCACGATTGGCTCCAACGACGGACAGTTTGAGGATGAAAATATTGATATTGCTGCTGATAAGAATAGTGGCCAAGTTTACTCAATCGACCGCAAGACGCCGCGAATTCAAGCTTTTGATTCGAATGGTAACTTTCTTTTCAAATGGGGTAGTCAAGGCTCTGGAGAGGGTCAGTTTTCAAGTCCTGCAGGTGTGGCAGTTGATAATAATGGTTTTGTATATGTTACAGATAGGAATAATTATCGTGTTCAGAAATTTAATTCATCGGGTACATATGTAAGTTCACCTGTTAGTGTAACTTCAGGAAGTGGTCCAGGACAATCTAAGGCCTTAGACTCAATTGCGATTGATTCTTCTGGTAACATTTATATTTCAGATGCCACAAATCGAACAGTCCAAAAGTTTTCATCATCCGGTAGTTATTTGGGTCGGCTCTTGGGTATCAATCCAGTTGGTAATGGTCAATTTAGATCTCTCTCGGATATGGTTCAAGATTCTTCTGGAAATGTATATGCTACCGATCCTGGTAATGGTCTGATCCAGAAATTTGATGCTAATGGTCGTTTTATTAAGCAATGGGGTGTTTCGCTTTCAGGTAATGGTGGGGGTAGCGGAGGAGGTGGTAGCGGTGGCGGATCTGGTAATGTGTCATCAAACCTCACGTCCATTGCAATTGGTCCAAATAATCGTTTGTACGTTGTTGATATTGATCAAAACTCAGTTGATATCTTTGACACAGACGGCAACCTGATCACTGTCTTTGGTGGAACAGGTACAAGTGATGGTCAATTTACCATACCTGACGGTATTGATGTTGATAACTCGGGTAATGTCTATGTTGCTGATAAATTGGGTTATAGAATCCAGAAATTTGATGCAGCCGGCAATTTTATCACTAAGTGGGGAACATGGGGACGGGACGAAGGATATCTGTCTAATCCAGCTGGTGTGGCGGTGGCACCAAACAATAATATTTATGTTGTAGATCAGGATAATGATCGGGTATCGGTTTTCACCAATACAGGCAGTTTTGTTAAAACTTTTGGTTCGTCACAGTATGCTCAGGATTCTTTAGCAAATGGTGAATTTAATTTGCCAACAGATATATATATTGATGATGGTGGTAATGTCTACGTTGTTGATCAAGATGGAAATCGAATCCAGAAGTTTGATCTGGACGGTAATTTTATTGCTCGCTGGGGCACAAATGGTACTGAACTTGGTCAGTTTTCTTATCCGTCAGGTATTGCGGGTAATGGTACAAACCTAGTTCATGTTGCAGATACAGGTAATAATCGTATCCAAACCTTTACAATGTACAATGTTACACCATCAACTCCTCCACCTCAATCCGGCGGTAGTTCAGGTTGGGTCAGCGTGAATGTGCCTGAATTTGCACAGGCACAGAAACCAGCAACACTGTTTACTCGTGATTTATCAATACGTATGAGTGGCGCGGATGTGCTTACGTTGCAGAAATTCTTAAATAACCACGGATTTGTCCTGGCAAAATCTGGGGTTGGTTCACCGGGTAAAGAAACGACCACTTTTGGTACCCTGACTCAACAGGCTCTGATCAAATTCCAGAAGAAGTATAACCTTAAACAGACGGGTGTACTGAATGATCAAACCAAGGCTGTCATTGAACTTATGGGGTTAAATGTGTCTCCTGTGCCGGTTTCGGCCTTGAAATTTGATCGTGATCTACAGTTACATGATGAAGGAAATGACGTCTTGGCGCTGCAAAAGTATTTGAATAGTCATGGTTATGTAGTATCAGAAACTGGCTCAGGTTCACTAGGTAATGAAACAACAACATTCGGTGTGAAAACTAAAGAGGCACTTAAAAAATACCAAAAAGATCGTGGTATCCCACAAACAGGGGTGTTAGGACCACTGACACGCAAAGCACTCACCACTCAGTAGATTTTAGCGTTCTTAGAAGTATAAGACTTGTCACAGTAGTAATGATACTAATTAACCAACCAAGATATACGCTTGGTGGCGTTGTAAAGTCTATTTCAAATGACGATGTAGCATACGTTAACATGTAGCTTGGGTTGGACAAGAATACTGGTTGACCGTCTGGGCGTTGCCAAGCGGGATGATAACTATTTTGAATGAGTATTGGAACAGGTGTTGTTGTTGTGCTCAACTTGATATTGATTTTTTTATCTCGGATTATGGCCGCAGTCACTATAGCTGAATTATATTTTGTATTTGTTACGCTCTGTAATACATCGGGTAATTGTTTGTTGAGTGGATCAGGTTCGGCGTATTGTACGTGTAAACGCGGAATGATAGTGATGTTGGGTGTCTGGTGAGTAACAGTGAATTCTTGAATTTTTTTAAACAAACTATTTGTGTCATCAGCCACAAGAATAATACGATGCTGCTGAGCACTTTTTATTATCCTATTGAACGCTTGGTCAATATTTTTGTATTTATACGAGCTAATAAAACTAGGTGAGCTGAGTAGTTCAGGACTCGAATCAAGCGATTGGTTGTTTGCATATATTAGTGTTGTGGTCGAATTGTTGTGATACAGTAACACTTCTTGAAGTCGAGACCAGTCATAGTCATCAATCTGCCTACCTTTAAAGCTAAATGGACCATAAAATATGACTGGTTCGGATTGTACAGAATAGGCTCGAGGTAGATTTGTTGTGGTCCGGTACAATGACCATGGACCAAAACGTTTTTCAAGTTTGATTCGAGCATCATGTTCGATTTGAGCTTTGGCAAACGGTGACCGTATCAGGAATGTATCAATACCGAGATGTAGAGCGCGATTCACATTAACTGTTGCCGATTGGTTTCTGAACATTAAATCGCTTGTAAGGAAACTGACTGTGCCCCAAGCGTCATAACTTAACGAAAGAGTGCTTCGGACCGGTTCCAAAAAAATTGCGCTAATCGCTGATTCGCGCAAATTGAATGTGGTTATAGGCACGTATTCGCCCAAGATTGAGCCGGTTATATACGCAGACGGTTGTTGACCAATGAAGACTGGTTCAATTTGTAATAGGTTAGATGATGGATTGTTTTTGATATAAGAAACAATCTCGGCCATTCGGTCTTGATTGTAAGAGTAATAGATGCCGGTTGTGTATTGCCAGCTCCAGCTTCCATGCCACATAAAAATTATTCCTATGATCAAAACGAAAAACAGTTTTGAATATTTTTTGAAAAAAAGTGTTTGATGAACAAGTGTGGTGTAAATAAGTCCAACTAGAATTGGGTTGAGGAAGAATAACACTGCCAACCACCTGCCGGCATGAGCAACAAGACCGATATTGCCTAAAGTATATTGCAAGAGAGTTATTGGTAATAAAAGTAGGCTGCTCGTAGCAAATAACTGTAAAAACTTATTGCCAAATCGGTACCCAATATATGTACCAGCCAAGATAGTAAGACCAAGGATGGGAACGGTTAATAGCAGAGCGGTGAGTTGGGGTGGTTGAGTTGGCGGATAAGTATTTAGGTAGCTGTAATACATCACAAGAGGTAAACTCCAACATGCTGTAATAGCAATAGCCCACACACCATTAAGGGAATATATACCGAGCACTTTGCTCGCCACACGAATATTTTTGATTTTTGGTGCAATTGCTAGGCAGCACGAAACAATAAAAAATATAATAGCCGGTAAAACCATGTGGGCATTGGAGAGAGCTAAGCCAGCTAACAGTAAAGCTGAAATCAGAAAGTGTCTTTTTGAAAGGTTGATTGAGGGTAAGTAGTATATCCAAAACAGAAAAAAGATTGCCGCGATCAGATGGGCATACATACCCGTGTGGATAGTTGAGGAAACAGTTACTCCATAGTCTCCCAGAGTGCGATACGATGTTGAGAGAATAACCACAGTTACAATTGCACTAAGTGCTGTGGCTGTATTGTCTCGAGTAATTTTTTTTGTAATGCCAATAATAATAAAAGGAATTGATGCTTGAAGTGTAGTAATAAAAACCTTAAAAATGATGATTGGCTTGATAAAAAAGAAGATGTGGTACAGCACGGCTGTTAGGAAGAAGAAGAGTGGGGGATAGAATTGGGGAAACGGCATACCGGTAAACCATTGACTGGTCCAGCCCCAAACACTCGGAAATGTGGTTTGTGAGTAGTGTAAAGATGCAGCAAAGTGAGCAGCACCATCCCAACTCTGGATAAACGGGCTAGTCCAGAAAATCGTGAATTTTTGCCAACATAAAGCAATGATGCACAAACTTGCCAACAAGCCTGTGGCAGCGGTATTGGTGAAAATATCAATAAAAATACCTTTTATGTAATTGCGCATGGGCCCATTATACACGTTTAGGCCGGTGTATAAAAAAGAGGCATTTTTTTAGGGGTATGGTATACTACCCCCTAAGGTTTAATAGATAATTTAAGATACATGGCAAAATCGAATTCTGCATTTATGAAGCCTATGAACGTAAGCCCGGAACTTGCCGAGGTTGTTGGCAATGGTCCTATGCCTCGTTCTGAGGTGGTTAAGGCTCTCTGGGTCTACATTAAGAAGAATGGTCTTCAGGATGCGGCAAATAAGCGTAATATTAACGCTGATGACAAGCTCAAGAAGGTCTTCGACGGTAAGTCAACAGTTTCAATGTTCGAAATGACTAAGCTCGTTTCAAAGCATCTCTCTTAATTCGAAAATCAAAAAGCCGGCGCGTAGCGCCGGCTTTTTGTTTGTCTTTATTTTTGATTTGTGTAATATGGCTCTAGTTTAACGAAAGGAGTTCCATGTCTGAGACTCTGATTGATCGTCAACAGTCGGCCTCGGAGATGGGGATCGTATGCGAAGGCCTGCTCAAGGTCTTTAACACACTGCCCACTACTCGTCAGGCAACCGGTCTCTATTTCGACACAGGTGTGCTCAATAAATTTCGCCAGAGTTTGGCGGATTATCTGCAGGATCAAACCGGCGGGCCTGTTTCAATGAATGGGGTTGATTTCTATCGGCATGAGTTTGATGCTGAGACGCTGTACATGTGGATCAGAAATATTGTGGGTTGTAGCTGGGAAGCGATCAGCGTCGATCGGAAATGGTCTGAACGCGATCGGGTATTTGCCCGTGATCTAATCACGGCCACCATCTTCGCTCGTTTCTATGTCAGAGAGAATCGGTAGTTCTTGAAAACCGGGCGTCCTACGGACGCCCGGTTTTTTGCTGTAATTTTTACCAAACACCAGCCGTCAGTGAATGTATGCCTAACCTGACACCTGCTGAAGCGATAGAGATACAACATAGGCTACAAGCTCACATAACTCTTGAGCCACGTTTAACACACATTAACTATATTGCTGGAGCCGACGTTTCCTTAAACAGATTTTCTAACACCGCATACGCTGGCTTTATTGTTTTGTCATACCCGCAGTTAAAACCGGTGGCACAAGCTTTGGCTGTGGCTGAAATAAATTTCCCATATATTCCAGGACTATTATCCTTTCGGGAAATTCCTGTATTAAAAAAAGCCTGGGAATCATTACCTCGCCGGCCGGATCTCGTTGTGCTAGACGGACAGGGAATTGCCCATCCGCGCCGGCTCGGTCTGGCCTCACACTTTGGTTTGGAATTCGATATTCCAACAATTGGCAATGCTAAAAATCTATTGTATGGGACGTTTTCAATACCAGCTATTACTGCAGGTAGTTCAGCGGCGATTATTGATCCAAAAACAGGTGATGAACTGGGCTTTGCGGTGCGTACTCAGACCAATCGTAAACCGATCATTGTTTCGCCAGGCTACGCTGTATCCTTTGAACAGGCTAAAGCGATAACGCTTTCGTGCGTGCGTATGTACCGTATTCCCGAACCCACCCGCCTGGCTCACAATTTGGTAAATGACTTCAGAACGGGTACAATTACAGAAACAGTCAAAATATATGAGTAAAGACCTACGTCGCCAATTTTTTATTCTTGGATTCATTCTCCTGATCCCGTTATCGTTTCTGATTGCTAGTGCATACTGGCGTCAATATCAGAATCAGCAGGTGGCTAAAGTCGAAGCCACGACAGTTAAGAAGTCTGTAGCGCCCACATTGTCCATAAACGGTCATGATTTTAGTGTTGAATTTGCTCGGACTGACGCTGAACACGAGCAGGGCTTATCTGATCGTCTTTCAATGCCTGCCGACAGGGCCATGGTTTTTGTTTTCAAAAAACCAGGTCTACACTCGTTCTGGATGAAAAACATGCACTTTGCACTCGACATTTTCTGGCTCGATGAAAACTACAAGGTTATTTACCAACAGCTCAACGCTAGCCCAGAATCATTTCCAAGTATCTATACACCCAAAAAACCAGCTAAGTACGTAGTTGAAGTGGTGGCAGGTACTGCCAAAAAAGCTCAAATCGGTATCGGTAGTCAGTTTACTTTAAGTCAATAGCTAAGAAGTGGTATACTGTAACCATTATTGGTAATCACATCTGGCATGAAGAAAACACGTGTAGCAATTAATGGTGCAGGCAGAATTGGCCGAGCGTTTTATAAAGTCGCTCTCGAACGTAAAGAATTGGAAGTCGTTGCTCTCAACGATCTCACCAGCATTGAAAATATTGCCTACCTTTTAAAATACGACACTGCTTACAAGGGTAGCGGTTTAGATATTGCTATTTCAGCTGACAAAAAATCTTTGACTATCAACGGCAATAACGTTGCGTATCTCAGTGAAAAAGATCCTGCCGCTTTGCCATGGAAAGATTTAGATATCGATGTCGTTGTTGAATCAACCGGCCTCTTCACTTCATATGAAAAAGCCCAAGCTCACCTCAATGCTGGTGCTAAGAAAGTTGTGATTACTGCACCGGTTAAAGATGAACCGACAGGTGATATTAAAGGCGCTACAGCCCTGCTCGGTATCAATGAAGAAACGATTGGTACATGTGACATTACTTCAAATGCTTCATGTACGACTAATGCTGGTAGCCCACTTATCGCAATTCTTAATGAAACTATTGGTATTGAAAAAGCACTTCTCAACACTGTCCATGCGTACACAGCTAGTCAGAGTATTGTCGATGGTCCCAGCAAAAAAGATTTTCGCGAAGGCCGGGCCGCAGCCCAGAACATTGTGCCATCTTCAACCGGTGCAGCTATTGCCGTGACAAAAGTTATTCCAGAACTCGTAAATAAATTCGACGGTATTTCAATCCGTGTGCCAGTCGTGGTCGGTTCAATTGTCGACATTACCTTTATTGCCAAGCGCGATACGACAAAAGAGGAGGTGAATGAAATTCTAAAGAAGGCCGCTCAAGAAGCTCGCTGGTCAAAGACATTTACTGTGACAGAAGAACAATTGGTTTCATCTGATATTGTGGGTAGTCATTTTGCCTCGATTGCTGATTTAAACTTTACTCGTGTAGTTGGTGGAAATTTGGTGAAGGTACTTGCCTGGTATGACAATGAGATGGGGTATACGCATACATTGGTTGAACACGTAGTCAAGTCTGGGCTATCTTTAAAATAAATTTATTAATTAAATTTAATGAAAAATAGACAAAGAGGCTCAGTTTGGTTGGTGGTAATTTTGATACTAGTTCTACTAGTTGGTATCGGATTGTATTTTTATTCAAAAAATAAAACTGAAAATTTGCAACAAGTAGTTTCTTCTGATCAAACAGCAAGTTGGAAAACGTACTCAGATCCAAAAAACGGTATTGAATTTCAATATCCTTCTGATTGGACTGTAGAAGTACATAATTCTCCAAACCAGGGTGACCCCGATCAAGTATATATTATTTCTAGTAAATTAAATCAACAATTGAAACAAAATGCTAATTATAAGGGGCGGCTGTTTTCAATAAACATTAGTATTTATTCACCAGTTTCAGAAATAACAGGTAGTAAAAATATCAGTTTTGAGGCTTGGTATAGAGAAGAAAATAAAAATAATCCTAACGAGACGACCATTGTAACAATAGATGGGGTTAAAGGTTATTCAACCGGGTATTTGGGAGAAAGTGAAGGTGAAATTACTTATTTGATGAAAGATAATAAATTTTATACTATTGATAAAGATGAGACTATTGCTTCTGATAAAGGCCTTAGGGAGCAAGTACTTTCAACATTTAAATTTACTTCTCAGTAATTGAAAATGATATATCCGAATAAGACAGCTCTGATTGAAAAGTTCTCAAACAAAGCCAACGTCGTCCTCGACGTTGGCTTTTGGGGGCAGGGTAAGAATATCGCTGAAGCCAACGCACCGCACACACTTCTAAAGAATCAAAATGCCAAAGTATACGGCATAGATATTGCCACTGAACTCGTTGACGAATTTCATTCAAAACAAAGCGCGGAAAACTTTCATTTTGATTTTCAATTCGATTCAGTTTGGGCACTTGATTTAATTGAACACCTCTCAAATCAGGGTTTGTTTTTGGATCAAGTCCATAAGTACGTAAAACTAGGTGGTAAATTTATTATTACCACGCCAAATTGTTTCTGTTTGTTTAATCTCACCGAAAAACTGACAAAGTATGAACCAACTACGAATATTGAGCACACCTGTTATTACAATCATCGTACACTCCGGCAACTACTTGAACGACATGGTTTTAAGGTTGTTGAGGCCTCATATGTATACAGTCTGGAATACACCCACCGCGAGAGTTGGAAGAAAAAAATTTTAAACTCTATCAATAAATTCTTATCACTCTTCACCGATAAGTACAACGAAACTCTGGTCGTTGTTGCCGAAAGGGTTGGCTAGACAAGTATCCATATTTTCGTTAATCTGCCTCTAGGCTCTACCAAAGGAGGCATATGCCTAAGCGTATTTCTTCACTTGATGCGTTTATTGACGCCAGTCGACCATACGTTCACCGTTTTGACATGTTTGTGGCGAAGCATGGCTTAGCTAAAGACATTGTTGCTGACCATATCTGCTACCGTTGTCGTGATTCTGAAGAGTATGACCGGATGCGGTTGCTGCTCGAGGAGCGACCAACTCGGTTCTCGTATCAGTCCTGGGTTTCGGGTCGACGCGTTTCAGTCATTGTTTTACGTGAACATCTGATCAACTCAGCGGCCGGGTCGATCGACTACGTCGAGCTGTGTGATTGCAAGCCGGGGGTAATTCAAGAAAACCATTTTCACCATATTTGGTTTTATAAAGTAGGTACTCGTGATCCACGCCATGTATCGTTGGCCGAAGATCTGGCTGACCGGTTGAGAATCGGTGGTGAAAATGTGGTGCTTGATGATCGGCCGCACTGCATTACGTATGACGTTATTCAGCCGACAAACGGCTTTATTTTTCGGTTCGGCTATGCTTCGTTGTTAGACTATGTTCTTGATGAAATTAAGGCTGAAAAAGCCCCCTCACAGTAGGGGGCTTTGTTGTCTTTAGAAATTCATTAAACAGCGATATAATAGACTATGCTCCAACGCTATAACAAACTCGTTCGAGACAATGTGCCGGCTACTATCCAAAAAACCGGGGCTATGCCGCATTATAGTGTGGCCGAAAACGACGAAACATTCTTCTTTAAACTGAAGGAAAAATTACAGGAAGAATTTACCGAGTTTGTAAAATCTGAGTCGATAGAAAGTATGGCTGAAATTTTTGAAATTCTGGAAGCCATTTGCAACGTCAAAGGTTTTGACTTCGGTGAAATACAGGCTATTCGGGAAAATAAAAATATCGGCGAGGGGACGTATAACGGTCGCATTATTTTGGAGGAAATCGAAGAAATTAAAAAACATATATGAATCTTTTTATTTCGTCAGATCACGCTGGATTTAAACTCAAGCAACGTTTGATTGCGTATTTGGAAGACAATGCGGTGAAGGTCATGGATAAAGGTCCATTTGAATTTAATGAGCATGATGATTATCCAGATTGGATCGCTGAAGTGGCTCGCGAAATCTCGGCTGATCCTGAAAATGCTCGAGGTATTGTGATTGGTCTTTCTGGCCAAGGTGAAGCCATGGCAGCTAATAAATTTAAGAATGTTCGAGCCGGGGTGTATTATGGTGGTCCAGAAGAAATCGTGACACTTTTGCGTCAACACAACAATTGCAATGTCTTGTCGCTTGGTGCTAAGTTTGTGACACCAGAGCAGGCTGAGAAAATTGTCGATCTCTGGATCGATACTCAATTCTCTGGCGAGGAACGTCATCAGCGTCGAATTGATAAAATGTTAAAACTTGAACACTAATGATTGAAATAATTCCGGCAATAATGCCATTTGATGCCAAAGATTTAGAGTCCCACGTTTCGCGGGTAAAGCGCTCTGTTTCATGGGTGCAAATAGATGTTATGGATGGTCAGTTTGTCAAAGCTAAAACCTGGCCTTACAAAACTAATCGCGAATCATTCGACTCAATCTTAAATGAAGCTGAAGGTCTGCCGTTTTGGGAAGATGTCGAATATGAAATTGATTTAATGGTCACCAAACCAGAAGAGGTAATTGAAGAATGGATTTCAGCCGGCGCCGGTAGAATCATTGTGCATATTGAAAGTACACAACAGCTGTCGGAAATCATCCGCAAAGTGAATGAGCGCCTCGGCTACACTAAAGAAAATGGTAAGCGTGATGTGGAATTGTGGTTGGCACTCAATATCGAAACTCCAACAGAAAAAATTACTGAATATTTGGAGGATATTGATGGCGTACAATTTATGGGTATTGATACAATCGGTCTACAGGGTCAAGAATTTGACGATGCTGTTGTGCAAAAAATTCGTGAATTTCACAATGCTCATCCAGAAATACCTCTTGCTGTTGATGGTGGTGTTTCGCTCGAGACCGCGCCCTTGCTTGTAGAGGCTGGGGTGACACATTTGGTTTGTGGTTCGGCTATTTTCAACAGTGACAACGTTGCCCACACCATCGAAGCCCTGAAAGCGTTGGGTTAGTGTATTATATATACGTGGATAATCTCACGGATAGTAAAATCCTAGAACTTGAAACGATGGCGAATAGTATTCGCGAATCGATCATTTCGATGCTTCTTGAAGCTGGTTCGGGTCACACAGCTGGACCACTCGGTATGGCTGATATTTTTACCGCCCTTTATTTTCATGTTTTGCGTCATGATCCCAAGAATCCTGATTGGTCGGATCGTGATCGTTTAATTTTGTCGAATGGTCACATTTGTCCGGTGCTATATGCCACCATGGCTCATGCCGGATATTTTGATGTCGCTGAGCTTAAAACGCTGCGAAAGCTAGGTTCACGCCTACAAGGTCACCCGCATCGCGAATGGCTGCCAATGCTGGAAACAAGTTCGGGTCCATTGGGTTCAGGACTCTCTCAAGCAGTCGGCATGACCTTGGCCGAGCGAATAGATCATGGCAATT
The DNA here is from genome assembly GCA_964532205.1 of uncultured Candidatus Saccharibacteria bacterium. Lineage (GTDB taxonomy): Bacteria > Patescibacteriota > Minisyncoccia > Phycocordibacterales > JAKAEA01 > CAZHGQ01. The sequence goes on from CAZHGQ010000002.1 coordinate 34,759, forward strand.
CTACTGACAAATTTTTCTATTGTTTAATGGGTGACGGCGAACTTGATGAAGGGCAAAATTGGGAAGCGGCCATGCTTGCCGGCAAAGAAAAATTACACAACCTTATAGCTATTGTTGATCGCAATAACATTCAAATTGATGGTTTTACTGAAGACGTCATGCCAATGGAATCATTGCGGGCAAAATGGCAGGCCTTCAATTGGCATGTTTTGGAAATTGATGGTCATAATTTTGAAGAAATTGTCGCGGCAATCGGCCAGGCTCAGGCAGTCTATGAAAAACCATCGGTCATTATTGCGCACACGATTCCTGGCAAAGGTGTTAAAGAATTTGAACGAAAATATGAATGGCATGGCAAGGCGCCGAATAAAGAAGAGGCGGCCATGGCCTTAAAAGAATTGCGAACCTTGGGTGGTAAAATTAAAAGTGAACACGAATGATAAATCCTCAAGCTAAACTTAATCCAAAACTTTTCGACCGCGATGTGGAGCAGGTGCCCATTCGTCGTGGTTTCGGTGAGGGACTTGTACAAGCCGGAGAGGCAGACAAAAATGTTGTTGGTGTCTGTGCCGATCTCACTGAATCTACCCAAATGCACTTATTCAAAGAAAAATTTCCAGAACGATTTATCGAAGTCGGTGTAGCGGAACAAAATTTAGCTTCTGTAGCTTCAGGTCTGGCAGCGATGGGTAAAATTCCATTTATTACTTCCTATGCGATGTTTAGTCCAGGGAGAAATTGGGAACAAATTCGCACCACGATTGCCTACAACGATCGACCGGTTAAAATCGTTGGTTCACATGCCGGCGTTTCCGTCGGTCCTGATGGTGGCACACACCAGGCTATTGAAGATTTAGCGTTAACGCGCGTTATGCCGCGTATGGTGGTGATTTCACCGGCTGATGCGATAGAAGCCCGCAAAGCCACCTTAGCGGCGGCTAAAAGTAAAACCCCAGTTTACTTGCGTTTGGTGCGCGAAAAGTCGCCAGTCATTACCACTGACGCTTCGCCATTTGAAATCGGCAAAGCTTCTATTTTATGGGAACCAGTAACTAAAAAAGCTGATGTTGGCATTATTGCCACAGGTGCTTTGGTCTACAAAGCTCTGCAAGCTGCGGTGCAACTGGAAAAAGAAAAAATTGGTGTCACTATTATGAATCTTTCAACGATTAAACCACTCGATGAAAAAGCTATTATTAAATTAGCTAAAGATACTAAAGCAATTGTGACAGTAGAAGAGCATCAGATAGCTGGGGGTATGGGTTCGGCAGTGGCTGAGTGTTTGGCAAAGTATGCACCAACCCCACAAGAATTCGTTGGTATCAAAGATGAATTTGGTCAGTCAGGTAATCCAGAAGAGTTGATTGAACATTATGGCATGGGTCAAAAGGGTATTATCGAAGCGGTTAAACGCGTACTCAAGAGAAAATAATATGGAATTAAAAATCGGCGGCATATACCAGCACTACAAAAACGGTAAGCAATATAAAGTTATCGGTGTTGGCAGACACTCGGAAACACTTGAGGAGCTCGTCATTTATCAGCCGCAGTATGAAAGTGATACCGCATTTTGGTTGCGGCCTAAAAATATGTTTTTAGAAGAGGTGGAGTTTGAGGGTAAGAAAACTCCGCGGTTTATTTTTATTGGTAATTAAATCTCTTTCGGTTTGTAGTCTGCCGGTGCTTTTTTCAAATAGTCTTCAAGCTGGGCTCGAGTAAGCAAACCTTCTTGCGCGCCAACTTTTTGCACCACAGACATTGAGTTAACAGGTCCCCACATGAGAGCTTCAGAAAGTGGTTTGCCGAGTGCCAGAGCAACGGTTACTGTCGAAGCAAAGGCGTCGCCAGCCCCAGTGCGTTCAAATGGATCGTGAGGGTAAATGGGCATAAACCAAGCAGTTGTGCCGTCGTATGCGTAGGCACCTTTAATACCATCGGTCACCACGATAATCTTTGGTCCAAGTGTTTTTAGATCGGTCATCAATTTTTTAACATCGTGCTCCTGGGTTTTGAGGATACGCTGAGCTTCTTCGACATTGCAGAAGAAAATTGTGCTGCGCTGATAAATTTCTTTAAGAGCATCAGTGTCGAATTGCATTTGGTATGTACCTGGCTGGAAAGCTAAGTTCACTTCAGGATGTTTTTGCAAATACGCAGCAATTTCTTGATGATATGGCAATGAGTTGTGACCAAGAGAACTCAAGTATAGCCACTTCGGTGCTTTGGCCGGAGTCGGGAAGTGATAAGGATATTCCTGGTGCTTTACTAAAATTGTACGCTCAACGTCGTACCACAAGACATAGTGGTAATTTGAAGGCATGTGTGGATGTGTGGTGACGTATGTGGCATCAACATTATTTTTTTCAAATGAGGCAATGATTTCTTTACCGTACATGTCGTCGCCAACATCAGACACTAAACCGGCTTTCAAACCCAAGCGTGAGGCTGACACAGCCGCGTTTGGGCTATTGCCAACACCAGCAATAACTTTCACGTATTCAAAAGGCACTTTATCGCCGAAGGTCACGCACAATTCTTTGGTGCTGTGATCCATACTGTCTAAAATTTCTGCCTGCTTTAAACGAATAAAGGCGTCTGTGACAGTGTCACCAATAGCCAAAAAATCGACGTCGGGTTTTTTCTTAAAGAAATTCATAGTGAAATTATATCACAGGAAAAAACGACTTCCGAGCGGGTTAGCGTAGCGCTTGAGCGAGGAGGTCGTTTTTGGATGTGTTATAATTACGGCATGAAAACACTGAAAGACTATATTAAAGACGCAGAAGCTAACAAGGTGGCCATTGGTCATTTTAATATTTCCAACCTCGAAGCCTTGTGGGGAATTTTTCATGCTGCACAGAAGCTAGGTTTGCCGGTAATTATTGGTGTCTCAGAAGGTGAGCGGGAATTTATTGGTGTAAAACAGGTGGCAGCGGTGGTGAAAAGTATTCGCGAACAGTATGATTACCCGATTTTTTTAAATGCTGATCACACGTATTCATTTGAAAAAGTAAAAGAGGCTATTGATGCTGGTTTTGATTCTGTTATTTTCGATGGTGCACAGTTGTCACTCGAAGAAAATATTGCTCAAACAAAAAAATGTGTTGAGCACGCTCGAGCTGCGGGACGGGAAGTGCTCGTGGAAGGTGAGTTGGGATATATCGGCACGTCATCAAAAGTTTTGGACGAATTACCCGAAGGTGTAAATGTCAAAGATGATGGATTGACGACAGCCGAAGATGCTGCACGGTTTGTAAAAGAGACGGGTGTTGATTTGTTGGCGCCGGCCGTTGGTAATGTGCACGGCATGCTGCGAGTCGGCCACGATCCTCGTTTGAATATTGCTCGGGTCAAGGAAGTTCGAGAGGCGGCCGGCGTCCCTTTGGTCCTCCATGGCGGCTCAGGCACCGTTGACCAAGACTTTGTCGATGCTATCCATGCCGGTATTGCTATTGTTCATATAAATACTGAAATTCGTGTAGCGTATCGCAAAGGACTTGAAATTAGTCTGCAGGAAAACCCAGATGAGGTGGCGCCATACAAGATTCTCAAAGGTGCCGTAAAGGCGGTAGAGAAGGTGGTGACCGAACGACTCTCACTATTTAATGGCCTCAAATAAGACCTAACAGCATATTGACAAAAAACGTCAATGTGCTATACTTCTATCAGTTACATCAAAGGGTAAAACCTTTGCGCGGGGTAGGCAAAGAACCCGTGGCTGTTCTTTGGTTTGTTCTTCGGAACACCCCGATTGTTTGTGTTTGCCAAGGGCTTAATGCCCCCGATCGGTCGGGAACTAAACCCTCTTCGTAAGTCACATACTTCGCAACCCGAAGTAGTACGAAGAGGGTTTTTTGTTACCTGGATTAGCCCTATTGCATTTTTTGCGAAAATATATATACTAGAAAGCCATGTTATCGATCGACTTTAAAACACGAGATATGAAGGTAAAACCGGACACGGTCCGACGCTCTGGCTCTCTGCCAGCAGTTTTTTACGGCCCCAAGGAACCTTCACAAGCTATTACTGTTAATTCAATTCAGTTTAAGAAGATTTGGAAGGAAGCCGGTGAATCTTCTGTTATCGTTCTTAAAAACGGTGGCGAAGAACACGAAGCTCTTATCCACGATGTGAGTGTTCATCCTGTAACTGACATTCCACTCCACGCTGATTTTTATGTAATCGAAAAGGGTAAGAAGCTCCAGGTTAAAGTGCCTCTTGAATTCGTCGGTGTTTCTCCAGCTGTTAAGGATTTGGGCAATATTCTGGTTAAGGTGCTCCACGAAATGGAAATCGAAGCTATGCCAAAGGATTTGCCTCGTGAAATTCAGGTTGATATCTCATCATTGGCCACAGCTGACAGCCAAATCTTGGCTAAGGACGTTAAATTGCCATCAGGCGTCACATTCCTCGGTAATCCTGAAGAAGTGGTAGCTGCTATCGCTGTGCCTAAGGAAGAAGTTGAAGAACCAACTAAGACAATCGAAGATATCGAAGTGGTGGGTGCTAAGGGCAAGGAAGAAACTCCAGCCGAAGGCGAAGCTCCAGCAGCAGAAGCTAAATAATCTAAAAAAGGGTATAATAAAACATGTGGTGATAACCACATGTTTTGTTTTGTAACCAAAACCCCGGTTAGAGACGTAGTACATATACATGCTTTTATCGAAATTTAAGTTTTTCCTACCGCTTGTACTGATTATTGGTGTTCTGGTTAGTTTTAATTATCCGTTAGCCGCTCAAACACTTGATCCTGCCCGTGAAGCTCAGCTTAAAGCTGAGTTGCAGCAGGTCTTGCAAGAAATTGAGGCTCAACAAAAAGTTCTTGATGCTGAAAGAGCCAAGGGTGTATCTTTGCAGCGCGACATTAGTATTTTGGATGCCCAAATCAAACAAGCTCAACTCAAAATCCAAGCCCACAACCTGGCTATTGCCGCTTTGGGTAAAGATATTACCGCCAAGACAGCAACCATCAATACACTCACCGGTAAAATCAGTCAGAATAAAGAATCGTTGGCCCAGCTCTTGCGCAAGACAAATGAAATGGACGAGTATTCACTTTCTGAAGCTGTTTTGAGTAATGAGACAATTTCAGAATTCTTCGACGATATTAATGATCTTGATTCAGTCAAAGAGGCGATTCAGAACACAATTGGTGTGATTAAAAAATCAAAAGAAGATACTGAAGCAGCTAAGCAAACACTCGACAAAAAACGTTTGCAGGAAATAAATGAACGTATCTCAGTTCAAGATGAACAAGCCAAAATTAAAAAAGATGAGGCTGAGAAAAAACGTTTGCTTAGTTTAAGTAAAGCTCAGCAGGCTAGTTATTCTAGTGATTTAGCCAAGAAACAGGCTCGAGCCGCTTCAATTCGAGCTGCTTTGTTCTCGTTGCGAGATACTGCTTCCATTCCATTCGGTGATGCGCTCAATTATGCTACTAAAGCTCAACAGTCGACTGGCGTTCGCCCTGCCTTTTTGTTGGCAATTTTGACCCAGGAATCAAACCTTGGTAAAAACGTTGGAACATGTAATCGACCTGGTGATCCAGTTAATAAACAGTGGCAGGCTATCATGAAGCCGACTCGTGATCAGGCTCCATATTTGCGTATTGTGGCGGCTTTGGGTCTAACTCCTGAATCGATGCCACTTTCTTGTCCACTTTCATCCGGTGGCTATGGTGGTGCCATGGGTCCGGCTCAATTTATTCCTTCAACCTGGGAATTATTCCAGTCACGTATTGGGGCAGCTGTTGGTAAGTCTGTGCCAAGCCCGTGGGATCCGCAAGATGCGTTTATGGCGGCAGCCATTTACCTCGGTGACCTTGGTGCTGGGGCCGGTACATATACCGCAGAACGTAATGCTGCTTGTCGATACTATTCTGGACGCTCGTGTGATTCAAAGAAACCAGCCAATAGTTTTTATGGCGATAGCGTTATGAGTTTGACCAACAAGATTCAAACCACAATGATTGATCCACTAAATGGGTTATAATATATATTATATGAAAACACGTAATCGTGGGTTTAGTGCTCCTAAAGCTTTATTAGTAATTGTTTTTATTTTTGCGCTTTTTCTCGGTGTGTATTTAGTAATGCTCTCAACAGGTCAGTTTATGGGTTTGTCTGGTGATAGATTAACAAGTACGTCGACACCTCAGAAAACTATTGAACAACTTACAGCCAATTGGAAAATCTACAATACAGGCACGGGTTTTTCTATCAAATATCCACCACAAAGTACACTTACAGCCAATAATGGTGTAGTTAACATCAGTGTGCCGTTTGTGCGTAAGTATCAGATGTGGACATCAAAAACAGTGACGGTGTCTATTACCAATGACGGCAGCTGTGATTTGCCTAAAAATGCACCTGTTAAAGAGATCAATGGTACGGGCTTCTTTTACGAAGATCCAGCCTATGGTGATACGAGCGGCATGAGTGTTGTCAATAAAATTCGTCGCTATACCACGTTGCTGGGTGTGAATTGCTATGTAATTGAAGAGAAATTGAGTGGTTTGGGCAATAATGAACGTCCAGCCTCATATACCAAACCAGCAGATCTCAACGCCTTTTTCAAAGAAGAGTTGATGGATTTGGACACCATTGTTCAAACATTGGTAATTTTTGAAACAAAGGGCTAAACTTGCGTCCTACGCCTTATTCTGCTATAGTACTTCGACCATGAAAGTAGACATTCATCCAACATACCATCCAAAAGCAAAGGTTACCTGCGCCTGCGGTAACACCTTTACTGTTGGTTCAACAAAGGAAAAACTCCAGGTGGAAATCTGTTCAAATTGCCACCCATTCTATACAGGTACTGAAAAGACTCTCGATGCCGCTGGTATGGTAGATAAGTTCAAGAACCGAGCTGCCAAGGCAACTTCAAAGACGACTAAAAAGAAGGCGTAACTAATTGTTGAAAACCCGATGTTCTATCGGGTTTTTGCATTGTCTATGGATATAGAGTCACTACGAAAAAATCATAAAACGAGCTATTTAGCTGATATGCTCGACAAACTCAATAAAGAAGAAGCTGACATTAAAGATATGGCAGCGGGGGATGCTTCAATGCAGGAATTGGCGCACAGCGAAATGGAAAATATCCGCGTGCAGCGTGAAGCTATTACCAAACAAATTGAGGATATTTTGGCTGCCGAAAAAGAGGAGGAGGAATTTCCCAATGAAGTCATTTTGGAAGTTCGGGCCGGTGCCGGTGGGCAAGAGGCGGCGCTTTTTGCCGCAGAGCTCGCGGCGATGTATCAGGCATATACCGTAACCAAGGGTTGGTCATTTACTAAGGTTGATGCTTCTGAAAGCGATTTGGGCGGATACAAAGAAGCTTCGTTTGAAATTCGTGGTAAAGATGTCTATCGCAAATTGCGCTATGAAACTGGCGTGCACCGCATCCAACGCATTCCCGAGACCGAGAAGTCTGGACGCGTCCATACATCAACGGCTTCGGTTGCGATCCTGCCGATGCGCAAAAAGGTGAGATTTGAAATTAATCCAGCCGATATTGAAATTGAAACGTCACGAGCCGGCGGTAAGGGTGGTCAGAACGTGAACAAGGTGGAAACCGCTGTTCGCATCATTCACAAGCCAACCGGTCTCTTCGTGCGTTCTACGGCAGAACGCAGTCAAAATGCTAACAAGGAAAAGGCTATGGCTATTCTCATGGCCAAACTCCAGGCTTTGGAAGAAGAGAAGGAGGCTTCAAAATTTGCTAAGGACCGTAAGGATCAGATCGGTACTGCTGACCGTTCAGAAAAGATTCGTACCTATAATATCCTTCAGGATCGGGTGACGGACCACCGGATTAAGCGTTCATGGCACAATATTGAGAAGATTTTTGCTGGTGGCATTGACGATATTATCGAATCTATGGGTCAGCCGATTGACCCAAACGCTGTTGATGAGGATGAATAAAAGCCTCTAAAACACCCTTGCGTGGCTTAAAATCATGTGATAGACTCTATTCCACTATGGCAGAACAGAAAACCGCGGTCAAAATTGCAAATCCGGAAATCGAGCGCATGTTTAAGGCAGGTGCTCACTTTGGTTATGTAAAGAGCCGCCGACATCCTTCGGTTAAACCTCTCATCTTTGGTGTTAAGAATAAGATGGAAATCTTCGATTTGGAAAAAACACTTCCATTTTTAACTAAAGCTAAAGAATTTGTCAGCTCAATTGCTGAAAAGAATGGCACCGTCCTCTTTATCGGTGGTAAAAATGAATCTCGCGAAGCAGTAAAGCGTGCAGCCTCATCAATTGGCATGCCGTATGTAGCTGGTCGCTGGATCGGTGGTACATTTACAAACTTCCCACAGATTCGCAAGCGCATTGAACGCATGGAATCTCTCACTAGTCAGCGTGAACGCGGTGAACTCAATAAATACACAAAGAAGGAACGTCTCTTGATCGATCGTGAAATCGAAAACCTCGTTCGTTTCTTCGGTGGTATTGCTACACTCAAAGAATTACCAAAGGCAGTGTTTGTTGTGGACTCACGCAAGGAGCACATTGCTGTTACCGAAGCAAAGAAGGTTAAAATCCCAGTTATTAGTCTTTGTGGCACAGACTGTGATGTAGCCGGTGTTGAATATGCTATCCCAGGCAACGATGCTTCAGTTTCAAGTATTACATTCTTCCTCAATGAAATTGTAGCTGCGTATCGCGACGGTCAAAAGAAGGCTAAAGCTTAATCTTGTTTTTAATTAGTTAATAGTTATTTATATATGGTTACGACTGAGCAAATCAAAGAGTTGCGAGACAAAACAGGTGTCTCCGTTATGCAGTGCAAGAAAGCCCTCGAAGAAGTGGGTGGCGACATGGAAAAAGCCATTGTCATCTTGCGCAAGATTAGTAAGGATGTAGCAACAAAGAAAGCTGACCGAACATTCGGTGCCGGTGTTATTGCTTCATATATCCATAACTCAGCCAAGGTTGGGGCTATGGTAGAACTTGTATGTGAAACTGACTTCGTGGCTAAGAACGACGAATTTAAGAACACTGCCCGAGATATTGCTATGCATATCACAGCTTCAAATCCAAAGTTTCTCAAGGCATCAGAAATTACTGAAGAAGATACCAAAGCTGCACGCGCTGTCTTTGAATCAGAAGTTGAAGGCAAACCTGAAGCCATGAAGGCTCAGATTTTGGAAGGTAAGCTTAAATCATACTTTAAAGAAAAAGTATTACTTGAACAGGAATTTGTGAAGAATCCTGAAGTGACTATTGGTGGTGTGATCGATTCACTCATCCAGAAGTTCGGTGAAAAAACTGAAATCGCTCGATTTGTTCGGTTCTCAGTACTCGAACAATAATCTATGGACATTCTCCTCGGACTATTTATCATTTCCGGCCTCGGTATCATTATGTTTATTATCTTGAAAGTAATTCAAGATAAATACCGTGTCTTAGTACTCTGGCCGGATGTTCGGGAGACATTTGAAATCTGGTTGCAGGCCCAGGCCAAAAAAACTGCAGCCACAGAACAGTTGGTAGAAAAAAGTTTTTACATTTTTGCTCACTATCTTGTGATTAAAGTTCGTAATGCTTCTGCCTGGCTGTATAACAAGCTCGAAGTGCGCAATCACAAATTGGCTCACCTCATTCGTGGTGAATACAAATTGGAAAAACGTGGCCAAAGTTCCTCATATTTAAACGATATTACTGATTTTCGAAACAACGTTAGACAACGTTAGAAAATATGGTAAGATACATTTTGCGCCGCCTTAGCTCAGTTGGTAGAGCAACTGTTTTGTAAACAGTAGGTCCCCAGTTCAAGCCTGGGAGGCGGCTCCACAAGATTTTGGTATAATAGGCCAATGAATTGGCGAACCAAAAGAACCTCACTATTTTTTACAGCAATTATTGTGATTGTTATTGCTGTTGTATTGTACTTTGCTGTCTTTCATAAGCAGAGTGTATCGAATCGGATTTCCATCATTCTTTCGCCGCACTACGATGATGCCGCCCTGTCTCTCGGTGGGCTTTTGGCAAGGGAGGGTAAGAATGCGCTTGTGGTGAGTTTCTTTACGGATAGTCCGGATATAGCTACAACAACGAACTGGGATGCGCGTTCAGGTTTGGCTTCAAGTACTGATCCAGAAAAAATCCGTAGTACTGAAAATGAAAAATCGGCTGCTATCACTGGCGCCAGAATCCAGAGTTTATATTACCGCGATAATCAATATGGTCACACAGCAACTGATGATGAATTAGTCGCTGATATTAGTAAAGATATCCAGATATTGTTAGCAGCTCATTCTGGTTATGCTCATATTGATGTGTATGGTCCAGCCACATTTGGTCCGGGTATTACACACCCCGATCATGCTATTTTGCACCAAGCTTATTTGAATGTTGCCAAAGATTATCCAAACACAGCAATTAATTTTTACATATACGAAGATTTTCCATACGTCACACGTTTCAACAGGGATGTTGTGAAATCGTTGCAGGGCTACATGGAAGATGCTGATGAGATTTATTTAGAACGACAACAGATTGATCTGACAGAGAAGCAGGTGAACACAAAACTCAAAGCGATTGTTGAATATAAATCTCAAGTCAAAGCGTTTGCCAGCTATCAAACAGATATTATAAAAGCAGCGGAAACTTATACCACACAGCGTTGCGATGCATCAGGTGAGAAACCGTGTGAGGTAGTGTACTGGCTACGTCACTTTAGTGAGTAACCTTGTAGATTGCCAATTGGCAATCATTGAAAGTTTTTGAATAGATAAGGGGGAAAGCCTGAAGTTTTGAAATGGCTGTTTGCTGTGTTTGACCAGACAGTTCACAACTATTAAAAGCGATATAGTCAGCATCGCGGGCATCGATATGTCGGTTTAAAGTTTCCCAGGTTTCAACTGCTCGAATGATAAGTACATTTGTAAATACTGTGAGTGGTGGCGAACTTGTGACAACACGGGCACCGGCTTGGTTTTGTAGAAATGAATAATAGTCCAGTCGCTGACTCATAAAATCTTTGCCGGCGTAATATGAATTTGCATTGATTGGCAGGAGGATGATCATGGCTACCGTAAGTACGCCAGCAATATATTTGTATCTTGACGCGATTGACGAGCTGATAAGTGACAAGCCGTACGCTGTAAATATCGCTATAGCTGGCAAAAAGGGTGTCGAATATCGTAATTCTTTGTGACTAATGAGACTGAAATAGCTGCCGCAAATGACTAACATCCAACTCATAAGCATCAGTTCAGGTTGATTGCGAACACGACGATAGTGATACAGATAAAAAATAAAACCAATTATACCAACAACAAATAACGGACTATCTTTAATGAGTTCAACCAGATAAAATGACAAACTTTGTAGTGAGAGATTGGCTGCCGTATTAACTGCAGAACCACCATCTTTAAGTGGCTGTAGAACATCGCCATACTGTATGAAGTTGATAATAAAGTAGGGAATCAACAATGTGAGAAATCCAAGAATTATCTGAGTAATACTTTGCAAGCGATATTTGATTGGTTCACGAACAGACAGCAAAAAAGCGCAAGCCACAACCAAAAACAAACCCATTGGAAAACGCATCAGAAATGTCAGATTGAGGATTAAGCCACCGATATAAAATCGTTTATTGAGAATGAGCCATAAACCAAACAAACCGAGAGTCATTGATGGTAAGTCAGAAAGTGGAATGGAAGTAAAAAAGAACACGAACGGTGTAAAGCTGAAAATAATAGCCGCGTACAAACCAAGGTGTTTACTGATGCGTTCACCGATTGAATATATTAAAGCAATTGCACCACAACCGATAATTATTTCCAGAATTTGTAGGGTTGGGATGATCGGTAGACCAAGTTTAATGAAGGGTCCAATAATGATGGGCCATAATGGTGGACGCAGTGATTCCCAAAAGCCAATGTGGCCAGCTGAGTATATATATTTGGCCATACCGACATAGACCGCTGTATCCCACCAGACGGCTTGGGGAATAGCCACCAAGATAAGGCGGCACAGTACTGAAATTCCTAAGATCCAATATAAAGGTCGTTTCATTTTTTCTTGGTTGTTGTAGCTGTAGACGTTGCAATGAAGGAATCTATTGCAGTCGTAGCTTCTTCAAGGTTTTTAAAAGGTACAAAAAGTTTACCGTTTATGTAGAAGAAAGGTGGGCGAGCCGGTACAAAATCAACCGGAATTGAGAATTTGATATTTTCACTATCAACATCGAAATCAAATTGATAGACTTCAAGTTGTTGATAGCGCTCAGTCAGAGCACGTAGAATATATTGCTGAACGTTACACTGCGGACATTCAGTTTTTGAGGGGTAGAAATAGAGAAGGAAGATGCTATTAAAATGACACAACTGACTCATTTTTTTTGAGAGCAGATAGTCGCGAATTTGTAGCTGAGTGTAGTAACGTTTGAGACGGTAAATATCCGGATTGTTTTTGCCGACCTGATCTTCCATAAAACTCAAGCGTTCAGCTAAACTATCGAGTTCCTGACGCAAATCACTACTCTTAAACGTTGAGCAGGCTGCTTCGTTTGGTGAATTGAGCAGTGTTTCGGTGGTTAATAAATCGAGGGCAATTTTATCCTCAATTGATTTGAGTTCATTAGTTTTGCGGTCATTAATATAGTTGCTCACATACATGGCCGTACCGAATAGACCTAAGGTAATAGCCAAAACAACGATATACAAAATGTAACTTCGATTTTTCATTTAGCGCCAACTTGTTTTCTTTGAAACTATCGCATTATAAATCGACCGTAAAATCCAGAAAGGCGAAATGAACGGATATATCAAAAAGTAATACAGCATAGCTCGGTTAGGTATCGGACGCTCGCCAACTAGACGTTGAGCACTCAGAAGAAGTGTTAACATCAAAGTGTAAATAAAAATACCAAGTACCAAATGCGCTTTGGTACTGATGAAGAACCAATTAAATGTTACGTGCGGCCACAAAAAGCCGACAGTGCGCCACTGGATATATAATTGATAGATATTATGCAAAATTCGGTAGACGAGAAAACCGACAGTGAAAATGACACTAATAATTAAAGCAAAAGCTACCGGTAGAGTTAAAAAGCCGAGGTTGCCATATTTTGGATTGAAGAACAGGTGTTTGTAGTCACGACAGTTTTGTAAAAAACCATATGTCCAGCGCACGCGCTGACGATACAATTTGTATACTGTACTTGGACCTGTTGTATAAACCCAGGCGTTGTGAACATTATCAATTTCTTGATGATGTGAATGCATACGGAAGGCGATTTCCATGTCTTCGGTATTGTGAGCTGGACGAAATAAACCAATCTTATCAAAGAGTGTGCGACGGAAAATGGTAAAAGGACCAGGTGTGACGTGAATAGCACCCAAAATACCCATAACTTTTTTGACTAAAATACCAAAAATATATTCGGCACTCTGAATCATTTGCACAATTGTTTTGGGATTGTGAATTTTCATCGCTGGAGTAACAGCCATGGTTTTTGGATTATCAAAACGACTAACTAATTTTTTTAGGGTGTATTTATCAACCTCTGAATCGGCATCAAGACAGCCAATGAGATCGGTGGTGCATGTGGTGATACCGTAATTGAGTGCTGTGTGTTTGCCACCGTTTTCTTTATGATGAATTTGAATGTCTGGGTATTTAGTTTTGTACTGTTGCATGATTGCCCAGCTATTGTCAGTGCTGCCATCATCGACAGCTAATATTTTGAGTTTGTCTTTGGGGTAATCGAGCTGTTTAAGGGAATCAATTGTTTTGGCTAGACCAGCTCCGTCGTTCCAGCATGGTACGACAATGGTAACCGACGGATAATGGCTTAATTCAAAGGATCTAGAGCCGTCGGCGTTGATACGGGGTTTGTGTAGCACAAAGGTAAAAAGGATGAAAACCTCGAAGTAGATACCGACGAAAAAGAAAAAATAGAGGACAATTTCCTGGAAGATTTGCATAGGGCAGTAGGATAAAGTATAGCCTATTTAGGCCATTTTTACAAGAATGCTTTTTTTATGTATAATGAGCGCCATGAATGACACACAGCCGAAAAAGACGGGTCATCTACATCCTATAACTCAAGCAATTCGAGAAATATACACCATATTTTCTCAACTTGGTTTTGAATTGGCTTCAGGTCCTGAGCTTGAAACAGAATTTTATAATTTTGATGCCTTAAATGTGCCGAAAGATCATCCTGCTCGTGATATGCAGGATACATTTTGGATTGATAGTGAAGCGGCTCGAACACTCGACGATGCTGGTAAAAGTATGCGTCGGGTTTTGCGTACCCACACGTCACCCGGCCAGATTCGCTATATGGAAACACATAAGCCACCATTCAGAATGATTATTCCGGGTAAGGTTTTTCGTAACGAAGCGACAGACGCTACACATGAAGCGCAGTTCTATCAAGTCGAAGGTTTAGTTGTTGATAAAAATATTTCTTTGGCTCATTTGAAAGCTACACTGGAGAAATTTTTCAAATTGTATCTTGGTCCTGATATTGAAATTCGTTTTCGACCAAGTTTCTTTCCATTCGTTGAGCCGGGTGTAGAAGTTGATATCCGTTGGAAAGACAAATGGCTCGAAGTTATGGGCGCTGGCTTAGTACACCCAAATGTCTTTAAAGCTGCAGGTCTTGATGCGGATGCTTGGCAAGGTTTTGCGTTCGGAGGCGGTATTGATCGTTTGGTTATGCTTAAGTATGGCACTGACGATGTGCGACAGTTTTATTCAGGTGATTTGCGTTTTGTTAATCAATTCTAATGAAAGTCTCGTATAACTGGCTTAAAGAATATGTGGAGTTGCCAACACCAGAAGAAGTGGTGGAGGCTTTAACATTTCATGTTTTTGAAGTTGAGTCATTAGAAAAGGTGGCACACGATGCCGTACTTGATGTGAAAGTGTTGCCGGACCGGGCTCACTATGCTTTGTCACATAAAGGTGTAGCCTATGAACTAGCGGCGATTTTGAATAAAAAATTAAGAGAGAGGGAAGTAAAAGGTTCTGCCGAAGTCGGCCCAGGTATTTCAGTGATGGTGGAGTCTGATGCTTGTCGACGATACAGTGCCCGATGTATCAAGGGTGTCACGGTCGGCGAGTCACCAGCTTGGCTTAAAGAAAAATTGGAAGCTATTGGTCAGAGGACTATTAATTGTGTGGTTGATATTACAAACTTTGTTATGTTTGATCTCGGCCAACCACTCCACGCTTTTGATGCTGATAAGGTGGTCGGTGGTATTACGGTGCGCCAGGCAAAAAGTGGCGAGGTTTTGGAATTGTTACCGCTTGATGGTCAGGAGCGTACAATTACGTTAACTACCCAAGATATGGTTATTGCTGATGAGGCGGGGCCGTTGGCTCTGGCAGGTGTGAAGGGTGGGATGCGGGCGGCCGTGACGGCGCAGACCAAGAATATCATTCTTGAGGCCGCTAATTTCGAACCGGTCACCATTCGCCGCACGGCCGCCCGTCACAACATTCGCAACGACTCCTCAAAACGTTTTGAAAATGATGTCACCCCAGAATTGGTACCACAAGCCGATCGTTTAGCGACATCATTGTTTGCAGACATTGCTCAGGCTCAGGAAATTTCTCCAGTTACTGATGTGTATCCATCACCTCAAAAACTTCACACTATTTCAGTTTCAACTGAATATATTTCCAAACTTATTGGTGCTGATATTTCTATATCTGAAATGAAAGAGATCTTTGCTCGACTCTCACTGCCGGCCACAGAATCAGCGGGCACATTTACACTTTCTATTCCGGCCTTTCGCCTCGATCTGGTTATTCCACAGGATGTTGTTGAAGAAGTTGGCCGAATTCACGGCTATCGCGCGTTACCGTCTGTAGAATTGTCTGAAGTCTCAGCCAAGCCCTTAATTGACAAAGAGTTTTACTATGCCCAGCTTTCACGTGATGTGTTAAGTAAGCTCGGTTTCTCTGAAGTTTATACGTACGCTTTGACCTCTCATGGTGATGTCGAGATCATCAATCCGCTCGCCGCCGACAAAAACTTCCTGCGTCATTCGCTTGAAGAGGGAATCACCAAGAGTCTCGAACTCAATGCTCGCAACGCACCACTCTTGGGCTTGGATGAAATTGCTATCTTTGAAGTTGGTACCGTTTTTAGTCAAAAATCTGAGCAGACCGAGCTTGTCATTGGCTACAGTATTGTTAAAAATATCAAAAACAAAGACAATCTCGTTAAAGAAAAATTCAAGGAAATTCTCACAGCATTGGAAACTGCATTCGATGGATCAATCAAATCTACTCAAAAAAATAATCTGCTCACCATCGATCTCTCGGCTTCTCTCAAAAAACTACCTGAACCTCAGCAGGCATACATGCCGTATATTTCTCTCAAATCAGTAGCTTATAAAAAAATCTCAGCCTACCCATTCTCAATGCGTGACATTGCGGTATTCGTACCGGAAACCGTCACAGATGAACAACTCAAAACCATCATCGCAGAAAAAGCCGGCTCATTACTCGTGCGCTGTGATCTGTTCGACGTTTTCAAAAAACAATTTCCAGACAGCACAAGCAAAACCTCATATGCATTCCACCTCATCTTCCAGTCCATGGAAAAAACTTTGGAAGAATCTGAGATCAGCGGTATCATGAATGCCATAACCGCAGCCTTCACCGCTAGTGGTGGGGAGGTGAGATAATATGTTTGAACAACCCAGAGCAAATTTTGAAGATGAGGCACCCAGAAAACTAGCCGATTCATTTTATAGTGGTCGTGGTTTGGAGCTTTTAGCTGCCGAACCAGTTCAATGTGGTTGGGATGGTGATGAATATGTGACACTGCTTCATAATGGTGATATTTCCGGTGCTAAGCATATGCTTGATGGGTGGGCGATTGCTCATGTCGGTGTATCTGGGAATGATTGGTGGCAATTACCCGAATATGGCAAGCGCAATAAAATTATCAAATGGGTAGAACAGAATCAACCGGCCGACTGGGATCCTAAAGCACCACCAATAAGACAACTTGAAATTGATGGCAAGATCTACAATAACTCGTATCCAAGTGATTTGCATACCTACGTTGCTGAGGCTCTTGGTTTGGACGACTATAGCCAACTAGAGCTTTACACGGCGGTTGATACTCCGGTAGATACTATGTACGGTTATGACATGTTTTTTAAATATCGAAACGTACGTTATACAATTGATCTGACCACAAACCTCAATAGAAAGGTTAGTAAAATCAGTCAGCAGGATAAAGCAGATCATATTATTACTTGGGATTTTTTGGATGAGAAACGGGTTTTTCGAAAACCACCACAAAGTCAGGTAGCTGAAGAGGGCAGGCAGATTGCCAAGTATATTAAATTGAGAATCGAAGAGGTGATTGATAAACGAAAAAAGTTTGCCGCATAAACAAAAAGCCCGTCTCGTAAAAGAGACGGGCGCTTTTTATTTAGTTGTCTGAAGAAATATCCCTACTTCTTCGTCACGGGCCGGCGGATGGCCTTGGCAATCATTTCTCGTTGGCGCCAGGTGGGTAGATCGAGAAATTGCTTGGTCAAGCGAACGGCCTGTGAAAGTGTATGTCGAGACATGTGATTCTCCTTCGAGAAAAACATCCTTGTTGCCGAGATACTTCCTGGTACCTCAGTCTGATAGTATTATATCATATCTACACACTTTGTCAAGTATTTCAACCTCCAAAATAGTCCCAAAACTAGGCCTGTTTCTGCTATACTATATCCCGACATGAATATCATAGCGATTACGGGAACCATCGGTGCTGGTAAGGGTACCATTGTTGAATACTTGCAAACTAAAGGTTTTGCTCATTACTCAGCCCGAGATTTTTTCCTCAAGGAAGTTCGTCGCCGAAATTTGCCCGAGACCCGCGATAATATTTTAATGATTGCCAACGAGTTGCGTAAAAATCACTTTCCAGGCTACACCATTGGTGAATTACTCAAAGAAGCTCAGGCACATGGTCAAGATGCCGTTATTGAATCCATCCGAGCATTTGGCGAAGTAGATTTGCTCAAGGAACAGGCGCCGGGTTTTATTCTGTTGGCTGTGGATGCGGATTTGAAGGTGCGCTACGACCGCATTGTGAAGAGGGGTTCAAGCACCGACAATGTCACGTTCGAGAAATTTGTGGCCGATGAGAACAAGGAAATGGATGCCAAGGAGCCGTGGCAGACGAATATTAAGGGTTGTATGAAGCAGGCAGATTTTCTCCTTTCTAACAACGGCAGTGTTGAAGAATTACACCAAAAAATTGACGACATGCTCGCTAAAATTAGGCCACAATAAAGGCCTATTTTTGTTAAAAAAGCACTTGGAAACAGGGTGCTTTTTTGCTATAATAGAACGACCAGATTTTTAAATAACCTATGGCAAAAACAGACGAAAAAAAGCGAAAACCAGGAGAATATAGTGCGGAAGATATTCAAGTCCTTGAAGGTCTTGAACCGGTACGTAAGCGTCCAGGTATGTACATTGGTACAACCGGTCCTGATGGCTTGCATCACTTGATTTGGGAAATCTTTGATAATGCTCGTGACGAAGCCATGGGTGGTTTTGCCAATGATGTTGAAGTTGCTCTCTTGCCTGGTGAAATTGTTCGCGTAGTCGATAATGGCCGTGGTATTCCAGTCGATATTCATAAACAAACAAAAGTTTCGGCTCTTGAAACAATTATGACCACACTGCACGCCGGTGGTAAGTTCGGCGGCGAGGGTTATAAAGTCTCCGGCGGTTTGCACGGTGTCGGTGCCTCAGTAGTCAACGCACTTTCTATCGAAACTCAAGTTACCGTTCACAAAGATGGCGGTATTTATTTCCAAGCTTATTCACAAGGTAAGAAAAAGGCCGCAGTTAAGAAAATTGGGTCAAGCAAAGAGCATGGCACGATCGTAGCTTTCCGGGCCGACGATGCTATTTTTCCTGAAGTAAAATTTGATTTTAACCGCGTGGTAAATCACTTGCGTCAGCAGGCGTATTTGGTTAAAGGCCTGCGCATTACAGTTATTGATGCGCGCGAATACGAAGGTAAAATCGCCCACGACGAAACATTTTATTTGCGCAACCTTGGTCTTGATGTACCATCAACCACGTTCTACTTTGAGGGTGGTTTGAAATCATTGGTTAAATTCCAAAACCAATTGTTTAAACCAATTCACAAAAACATTTTCTACGTTGAAAAAAATACCAACGAATATGAAAGTGTTGAGGTGGCTTTGCAATACATCGATGATATTTCAAATCGTGTCTTGCCATTTGCTAACAACATCTACAACCCAGAGGGCGGTACGCATGTGACCGGTTTTAAAACTGCTTTGACTCGTACGCTCAACAACTATGCCCGCAAAAATAATTTAATTAAAGAGTCAGAAGATAACTTTACCGGTGATGACGTGCAAGAAGGTTTGACGGCTGTAATCTCAGTGAAGATTCGTGAAATCCAGTTCGAAGGTCAGACTAAAGCTAAGCTTGGTACTGTAGAGGCCCGCGGCATGGTGGAATCTGTCTTCGGTGAATCATTCGATGCGTTCTTGGAAGAAAACCCCGAAGATGCTAAGGCTATGATCCAAAAGGTTATCCTAGCCCTTAAAGCTCGTAAGGCTGCTAAAGCTGCTAAGGATTCAGTTTTGCGTAAGGGTGCTTTGGAAGGTATGACCTTGCCAGGTAAATTGGCTGACTGTACGACAAAGGACGCTAGCCGCTCTGAAATCTTCATTGTGGAGGGAGATTCGGCCGGTGGTACCGCTAAACAAGGTCGTGACCGTGAGACACAGGCCATCTTGCCTTTGAAGGGTAAGGTGCTCAATGTTGAGCGTGCTCGTCTCGACAAGATCTTGGCCTTTGCTGAAATTAAAGCTTTGGTTATTGCCCTCGGTACTGCGATTGGTGACACATTTGATATTGGCAAACTCCGCTATCACAAAATCATTATAGCCACCGATGCCGATGTTGATGGTGCTCACATTCGAACTTTATTGCTCACACTCTTTTATCGCTATTTCCGTCCACTGATTGATGGTGGTTTTATCTACATTGCTCAGCCACCTCTGTACAAGATTAAAATGGGTAAAGAGGTCCACTATGTTTATACAGAAGAGGAAAAAGTTAAGTTAGTAGGCAAAGATGCACCAGATGTTCAGGAAGTTGAACCTGAATCAGAAGGTGAGGAAGTGTCTGAAGAGACAGAAGAGGTTGAAGAAGAAACAAAGCGAGCGCCAAAAATTTTGATCCAGCGTTACAAGGGTCTCGGTGAAATGAATTCTGAAGAGTTGTGGGAAACAACCATGGACCCAACAAAGCGTGTGTTGAAAAAGGTGACTGTGGAAGATGGTCAAGATGCTGACAGTGTCTTTGATGTTTTGATGGGTACAGATGTGCCAGCTCGAAAGTCATTTATTCAAGCCAACGCTCAGCGCGCCAATATTGATATCTAAATTAACAAACAAAAAGTCCGGCTCGCGCCGGACTTTTTTGTTTAGTTGGATCGTAACGTTGTCGTGAGGACATTGTTATTACGATTGCTGTCGCTCACATATGAATTTGGATCAACGGTGATGCTCAAGTTCTGTGTACCAGATCGGTAGAAGTTATCAAATGAGAGTGTGTAGACAATGTAGTCACCAGGGCCAAGGTTTTGCTGAGCGACTGAAGTGTATGTTGGGTGGGTGCTTGATGGCAAAACTGCTCTGAATGACCAAGCGCCAGTATTTTTATCACCGCTGTTTACAACTTGAAACTGAATAGCAGCTCGGCCATTGGCTGGCACGGTGTAGCTTGGCACGAATTGATTGGTGTAGACATTTACATAACCAGTGCTGATCAAAATAATATTCAAATCAGCGCGGCCGTTAGGATTTGAAACTGGTCGACTTGAATTACGCACGACCTGAGTACCTGTTGAACTTGATGGACGAGGGGTAATCGGTGTGGCTGGAGTGGTTGTGGCAGGGTTTACTGGTGAAGAAGGAGTGCTTGTTGAAGTTTGCTGAGGATTTGAACCTCGGTTATCAGCCAAATAGGTATTTGTGACTGAAATGAGTGCATCTGTTAGTTTTGTTGGTTCAGACTGGTTTTTGCCTAAGAAGGAAAGAGTGATAGGGATATCAACAAATCGATTGACATCTGAAATCGGAGTTAAGATAATTGAGCGCTGCTCAGCATTGATATAAAAAGGTGCATCACAATGAATCTCTTCATTTGGTTGGTTAACGGTAGTTAACAAACGTACGCCAGACTGACAGGTATAGCTAAACACATAAGTACCAGAACGGGTGTTCTTGTCATCCCACTTCAAGGTAAATTGTGAGCCAGATTTAATGTCTGAAACGTCTGTAGAGAGGGTAATGGGCTTTTTACCAGTAAACAAAAAGGCTAGACCATCACCAGCAGTGGTTAAGGCATTAGGCACAAGTTTAATTGGTAAAAGGATACCAACAACAAGCAAGACAACCAAAGCGATTAAAACGAGCACTTTTGCAAATGTGCCAGCTGGCTTTGGTTTCGGGGTTGGTTTCTGTTCCGGTTGAGGTTGTAGAGGTTTATATTCCATATGTTTGTATAATCGAAAATATTATCATTAAAATTAGATATTGTCAATAATAATACCTTGACTAAATATATTTTTCGGTGTATAATACCGCCATAATGAATCAACGATACACATTTGAATATCCGGCCCCAGAAATGGGTTTTTTGGACCTCATTTGGACTTATAAATTCCATTTGGCCTTTTATATTGTTGTAATTTCAACGGTTACCTTTATCGGTCTT
The DNA here is from genome assembly GCA_964532205.1 of uncultured Candidatus Saccharibacteria bacterium. GTDB lineage: Bacteria > Patescibacteriota > Minisyncoccia > Phycocordibacterales > JAKAEA01 > CAZHGQ01. Next base: position 56,523 of record CAZHGQ010000002.1, read on the forward strand.
TACCTTATTGGAGGTGTGCCAGTTGAATTACGAACCGCTGATTCCACTGTCGATTCTACAGATTCAACTGAGGTTGTCCAGAACACCGGCCAACAGGGTACAGCTGTAGTTGCTACAGGTACTGCGCCAGTTCGAACGGTGGGGGAATTGCCGACTCGTATTATTATCGACAAAATCGGTGTAAACACCCCGGTTCTTAACCCTACATCTAATAAGAACAGTGTTCTCGATGAGAACCTACTTAAGGGTGCGGTTCGTTACCCAGGTTCAGGTACGCTTGGTAATGGTAATGTTTTCCTCTTTGGTCACAGTACAGGTATTCGAATTGTAAACAATCAGGCATTTAAGGCCTTTAATAACCTTAAGAGCCTCAATCCGAATGACGAAATCCGGGTACATTCTGGTACACATGAGTATGTTTATAAGGTGACATCCGTCTCATTAGCTGACAGCTCAGATGTCTGGGTTGATCTCTCTTCAACAAAGAATATGTTGACCATTTCGACGTGTAACACTTTCGGTGAAAAACAGGAGCGTTTTGTGGTTCAGGCAGTCTATGTTTCTAACCACGCTATCTAAGGCGTTTAGAGTATATTGACTTTTTAGTTAAATATGATATAATTATAGACGAACGTTGACAATTGCCTCTATTTCATTATGTTGTAATAGTACTAATGAAGCAGAGGTAAGACAATACCTTTTTTTATTTTTAACATTATTAATCAGTATGAATCGTATGAATAAGAAAATCATTGGCATTTCGGCAGGGGTGATCGCATTGATCGCAGTTTTTGCCGTTTTTGCCTCAAATACACAGCTTTCGTTTGTGGGAGCAACAACAAATTGTGAAGCTCGAGCCCAGGATAACCTTAAGGCTTCTATTCACATTCCAGATTCAAGTAAGGTAACTATTACCAACAACTCATCTGACTGTTCATACAAAGTTGGTTTTGCTTCATACAAGGTTTTTACAACCGATCATCCAGCAGATATTGATACCCAGACGCTCCATGATTCAAAGACAGCAACTGTAGCACCAAAAGGTTCAGTTACTCTTGATATCAACCTACCATCATGTGCCTACCAGGTAGATGCTTTCTACGGTGATGTTATCACTTCGTTTGCAAACGGTAATCGTTACAACGAACGTCGACTTTCTTCAAAAATTGTTTATGACAACCTCTGTTCAAATAATCCTCAGAAGGCTTATTTGACCGTGATCAAAACTGTTATCAATGATAACGGTGGCACAAAGCAGGTTTCAGATTTTCGCCTCTATGTAAATGATACTCGTGTAACGAGTGGTCAGGAAAAGGAATTGACTCCTGGCACATATACAGTTCGTGAAGACAATCTCTCTGGTTATACAGCCGGCTCATGGGGCGGTGACTGTTCAGCTGATGGTCGCGTCACGCTTTCAAATGGTCAGCACAAAACATGTCGTATTACTAACAACGACAATCAACAGACAACAAATGACTTGGGTGGTGTCTGTGTAGCTAATGCCACAACAATCGGTATTAACGATTCAGTAACATTTACCGCTAACCCAACAGGTGGTAACAATTCTTACACATACTCATGGAGCGGTGACAACCTTTCTGGTTCAAGCCGATCAGTTTCAACCTCATATGGTTCAACTGGCACAAAGTATGCTCATGTAACAATTACCTCAAATGGTCAGAGTATTACTCGTGACTGTTCAGTCTACGTAACTGGTAATACAAATAATAATCTTAGTGTTTATTGTGTAGCTTCACCTTCAAATACAGGTGTTGGGGCCACAGTGACATACACAGCGTATCCATCAGGCGGTAGCAACTACACATACTCATGGAGCGGTAGCGATGGTCTCTCAGGTTCAAATCAGTCAGCTTGGATTAATTACAACTATCCTGGTACGAAAAATGCTCATGTGATCGTGTACTCAAACGGTCAGCAGGCTTATGCAGATTGTTCTAGTTACATCAATCAGTCAAATAATAATGATTTGGGTGGTTATTGTTACGCCAGCGTTTCAAATGTAAATGTTAATGACACTGTGACATGGTATGCAAGTGCTAATGGTGGTAATGGTAATTACTCATACTCATGGAGCGGTTGGGATGGTCTTTCAGGTTATGGTCAGAGTGTGACAAAGCAGTACAACTATTCTGGTACAAAGTCAGCCTCAGTTGCTATCACTTCAAATGGTCAGACAATTTACAAGACATGTACTGTCTATGTAAATGATTACAACAACAATAATAGTAATGCCTACTGTTACGCTAGTCCGTCATCGGCTTACGTCGGTGATTCAATTACCT
>CAZHGQ010000002.1:58838-80693 GCA_964532205.1 uncultured Candidatus Saccharibacteria bacterium
AATAACAATTACTACAACAACGGTTACGTATCATACTCATGGAATGGTACCGATGGTTTGTACGGTTCAAATCAAAGTATTAGTCGAATATACAATACACCTGGTCAGAAAACTGCAACAGTTAATGTCTATGTAAATGGTCAGACTATCCAGGCTACATGTTCTACATACATTAATAACCGAATAATTCCTCCGTACTACCCACCAACAGATGGCGGTGTGTACCTCTCACAGGTGCCCTACACAGGTATTGGTGACAACCTCAAGGTTTCATTCTTTATCCTCGGTTTGATCGCCTGGAGCGCTGCAGTTGCGTACTTCTTGATTCGCCGCAAGGCTCGTCGTGAAGGTGTAACAGTTGGTGAATTTATTGGTGCGAATAAGGCTATGTCATTTGCTTCACCACGTTTGCCACAGACTCCAGCTATGCCGACAATGGCCACAATGTCTGCTCGACTTTCTTCTGTGAAGGATCGCATGCAGAATGCAGTACCAGTTATGGCTACAGCACCAATTGCTGTTGCCGCAACCGCTATTGAAAATAATGTGCCTCATAACTTGCCAGTTGCTGATGATTCATACCAGATCTTCTTTGGTTCACTGAATACACCAGTAGAAGCACCAGCTCACAGTGATGAAATTATTGCGACAATTGAAACAAAGGCTCGTGAACTTGAAACTCTTGTTTCAGCAGACGCTTTAGAAACAATTGCAGCGACAGCAAAGTACAATAAGCACAATGCCGTCATCATCTTGGCTCACCTTGTTGAAATCTATAAGTCAGATGTCAAGGCTGGTGCAATGCTTGTTCTCAATAATGAAAAAGTTTCTGCAATTCTTTCGGCTGACATGAATGGTATGATCCCATCATTCACTTCATGGATAGTGGCCGGCGATGAAACTAAAGCAATCGCTTTCATGCGAATGCTTCAGATGCAGGGCCAGTCAGTGAAGAAATTCATTGGCATGGTAGCTATGGATCTTGAATCAACTCTTAACTCTCGAGTTAACAATGATCCTGTAGTAAATAGTTCAGTCGCTGGCGCCGTGGCATCATGGACTGATGCTCAGTTGGCTCAGGCTGTAGCAACTCTTACTGCAGCAGTAGATCACAACTTCAGCTCAACATATGCTTCAATCAAAATGGCTGTGTTGAATGTCTTGGCAATGACCAAGTAATCCAAAACAAATGTAGCGTGGTGAAAACTACGCAGTGCGACCGCAAAGCAAAAACCACCGTAAGGTGGTTTTTGCTTTGCGGTCTGATATACTCGAAGTAGATTTTTCTGGAGGATCTATGCCATATCGCAGACAGGCAAACAATCGTCGAGCTTGGTTTTTCCTGCAACGCATTCAACAAGCGCGAGAGCAGGGAACGCCGACAGAAACCGTTGAACGGAGTAAAGAGTTCATTGATGCGGAAGTCACAGAGCGGATCGTACAAGGTGTAGATAATGCCTTGGCCGCTGTTGGACAAGGATTTGACCGATCAAAAAAACCGCCTTCAGGATGAAGGCGGTTTTCTTTTAATACTTCTTTGTTTGTACTTCTTCAGTTAATTTTTTGATCACATCCTGTACATCCATTTGTCCAAGTTGACCGTGATCACGACTTTCGAGAGTGACTTTATTGGCCTCAACTTCTTTACCACCAATAACGATCCAGTACGGAATTTTGTCGACTTTAGCCTGGCGAACTTTTTTACCCAAGCCATCCTTACCAGCTTCAAGTTCGACTCGTAAACCTGCTTGCTCAAGAGCCTCGGTGATAGTCTTGGCATATGCATGCTGCTCTTCACCAATTGGAATGATGCGAACTTGGGTTGGGCAAATCCAGAGAGGGAAATTACCAGCGGTATGTTCAATGAATGTAGCCATAAAGCGTTCAATCGAACCCATGATAGCGCAGTGGATCATAACTACATCTTCTTTTTTGCCCTCTTCACTTGTACATGAGAGACCGAAATTCTTTGGCATGTTGAAGTCGAGCTGAATTGTGGCTACCTGCAATGTGCGACCAAGTGAATCCTTGGCAATGAAGTCAATCTTCGGACCATACATTGCCGCTTCACCTTTACCATCGATGAATGTAGTAATACCACGCTTTGTGATGAGAGATTTAAGCTGTTCCTCAGCACTCTGCCAAACTTCAGGAGTACCGATATATTTTTCAAATTGTTCTGGATCATGACGTGACAAGCGAATCTGAATATCTTTGAAACCGAAGGTGTTGTAGAAGGTGTCGATAATATCCCAGATAGCGAAAACTTCCTGTTCAATTTGGCTATAGCGACAGAAAACGTGTGCATCGTCCTGAGTAATAGAAAGTACCCGTGATAAGCCGGCTAATTCGCCAGATTGTTCGTCACGGTAGACCATGGTTGTTTCGCAATAGCGCTGAGGCATGTCGCGATAGCTGCGTGGTTCGGCATCGAAAATCTGAGTGTGGTGCGGGCAGTTCATTGGCTTCATGGCATACATTTTGCCTTCGCGCGTACTAACCTTGAAGAGTTCCTCAGCAAATTTTTTCCAGTGACCCGATGTTTCGTAGAGATCTTTCTTGGTGATGTGGGGGATTGTGACTTTCTGATAGCCTTTTGCTTTACGTAATTCCCAAACATAGTCATTGAGTTTTTCTCGAATGAATGTGCCTTTTGGTGTCCATAGAGGCAGACCAGCGCCAACAAGAGGTGAGAAGGTGAAGAGATTCATTTCCTTACCAATCTTTTTGTGATCGCGTTTAGCAGCTTCTTCGCGTTCAGCAATGTATTTTTCCAGTTCGGCTTTTGTCTGGAAAGCTAAACCATAAATACGAGTTAGCATTTTATTCTTCTCATCACCACGCCAATAAGCTCCAGCAATGCGATCAAGCTTGAAACTATCTGGCTCAATATCTTGTGCATTTTCCACATGGCCACCACGACAGAGGTCGGTAAATGTGCCGGAAGTATAAAGAGTTAATTTTTCACCCTTGTCAGCAATTTCATGAATGAGTTCGAGCTTGTATGGGTTGTGGGCAAAGTGTTTTTCGGCTTCGGCCTGAGAAACTTCTTTAGCGTCGAAGCCTTTCCAAGTTTTAAGAAGCTCACGCATCTTTTTTTCAATGCGTGGCAACTCAGCTTCTGTGAGGGGGGTGGTAAATTCGAAATCGTAATAGAAGCCGTTATCAACAGCTGGACCAATGGTGTTTTTGGTATCAGGCCAGAGTTCTAAGACGGCAGCAGCTAATAAATGCGCCAACGAGTGGCGAATATGTTCGATTTCATCAGCTTTTTTCATAGTACTGCCATAATACCAGCTTTAGCCGGTTTTTTAAAGGGTCTAAGAATGTGTTGTAGTAGGGAAATTTATTGTTTCTTTACCAAGTCTTTAGATACAATTATTGATAATGATCTGGATGAAGCGACAAAAAAATATTGAAAAAATGATTGAAGACCTGGCTTTGATGGTGGCCAGGGGTTTTGAGGAAATCAGACAGGAGTTTAAACGTGAAATAGCAGACTTTAGACAAGATGTTAATGCTCGATTTGAAGAAGTAAATGATCACTTTGAAATTGTTGAATCGAATACAAATAGTCTTGAACGACGGACTTCTGTATTAGAAGATCAGATGCGGCAGGTCAGGACTAAATTAAACTTTAACTAAAGCGCTTTAGCTTTTTCTACGACAATGCTTGGAATGCCGTTTCTTTGTGAAAGACGGCCTTTTATTGCCACACAATTATCCTGTGTAAAGATGTTTTCGTAGAGTTTAAGTGTTTTTGGGAAGACGACTGATTCAATTGAGCCAGTATAATCGGCAATTTTAAGGAAGAGCATTTTATCGCCTTTTTTGGTGAGGATTGGCCGAACCTCTTCGAGAAGGCCGTAGGCAATGGCCATCATGCCCTCTTTCATAATTTCTTTAACTTCTTTAATGGTCATGTCGCGTTTTTCGAGCTTATCTTTGTGTTTGTCGAGAGGGTGACCGGAGAGATAGAGGCCGAGTAATTCTTTCTCCCAAAGCAATCTGTCATCCATTGAAGCTGGCGGACATTCTTTCAGGCGCAGAGTTGGCACAGTCGATGTGTCAGCCATCAAACTAAAGAGTGAGTCTTGGTCGCCATTACCTGCCGATTCTTTGTTGAAACGCAAAATGTCATCGATGTTAGCAAGCATTGCGCCACGTTCGCCGAAAGCATCCATAGCTCCAGCTTTGATAAGGGATTCCAGGGATTTCTTGTTGAGATTGCGATCATGTACGCGATTGAGGAAATCGACGAGGGATTTGAATGGGCCGTTGGCTTTACGTTCTTTGATGATGGCGGCGCCGATGCCTTCACCGAAGTTTTTAATGGTTGTCAGACCGAAGCGGATGGCATCGGCGCCGCCTTTGTAATTTTTAAGTACAGTAAAGCCTTCAAAGCTTTCGTTAATGTCAGGTGGCAAAACTGGAATCTTCATACGCTTACACTCGGCAATAATTTCAGCAATTTTTTCCACATCACCTGAGTCGGCAGTAAGTACGGCACTCATGTAAATAGCGGGGAAGTTGGCCTTCATATAGGCGGTCTGATACGCTACGCGACCGTAGCTTGCAGCGTGAGCTTTGTTGAAACCATAAGCAGCGAACGGTTCAATGAGTTTCCAGAGTTTCTCAGCTTTTTCAGAGGATAGACCGTTTTTGATCAAACCCTCCATGAGTTTACCTTTTTCAGCCTGCATAACTTCGGGAATTTTCTTACCCATAGCTTTACGGAGTTTGTCGGCTTCGAGCCACGAATAACCAGCCAGCTTAATAGCTGTCATCATGACGTCATCTTGGTAGGTAATGACACCATATGATTGATCGAGAATATCTTTGAGGCGTGGATCCAAATATTGAACCAAATGCGGATTATGTTTACGTTCAATATATTGAGGGATTGATTCCATCGGGCCAGGTCGGTACAGAGCCACCATGGCGTTGATGTCGTGAATTGAAGATGGACGAAGTTCTTTAAGGAAGCGGGTCATACCTGTACCGTTTAACTGGAAGAGACCAACCGTTTCACCACGAGCCAGCATTTTAAAGGCTTTTGGATCATCGAGTGGAATGTGTTCAATGTCGACATCAACATTTTCAATTTTCTTCACGCGCTGCACGGCGTCGGCGAGAATCGACAGGTTACGAATACCAAGGAAGTCAAACTTAAGTAAACCGACACCGTCTTCGCCGACGCCGTGCATGTCGTACTGAGTAATCAATTTACCTTCACCTTTTGGGTCGTACTGAATAGGTACGTGTTCGGTAAGGGCGTCAGGTGAAATCACCACGCCGGCCGCATGAACAGAAATGTGGCGGGCACAACCTTCAATCTTTTTGGCCATTTCAATAATTTCGCGAACCTCACTTTCGTCATCGTACATTTTCTTAAGGTCGGGTACTTCTTCTAAAGCGCGGTCGATAGTCATTGGAAAACCTTGAGCACCCATAGGAATGAGCTTGGCAATGCGATCGCCCGTGGCGACTGGGTAACCCAGAGCTCGCGCCACATCGCGCACGGCGCCACGGGCGGCCATCGTACCGAATGTACCAATTTGAGCTACTTTCTCCGCGCCATATTTACGGCGGGCATAATCAATAACCTCGTCACGACGGTTGTCGGCGTAGTCCATATCGATATCAGGTGCAGACGGACGTTCAGGGTTCAAGAAACGCTCGAATGGCAATTTGTATTCCAATGGATTTACATTGGTAATACCGGTGACATACGTCGTCAAAGATCCGGCAACCGAACCTCGAATTGTGGTCAAAATTTTATTTTCATGAGCAAATCGCAATAGGTCAGACACCACCAGAAAGTACTTGGCATACCCTTTCTTTTTAATAACCTCGAGCTCATATTCCAAGCGTTTGAGCACTTCATCTGAATGAGGCAGTTTGCGTCGATCAATACCGGCAAAAGCCAATTCACGCAGCATTTCATCGTGTGTTTTACCTTCATCATGACCAATGTCAGGGAAGAACCATTTACCGATTTCAATCTCAACATTGCATTCATTAGCAATTTTCTCACAATTATCCAAAGCCTCCGGCACATCTTTGAAATATTCCTCAGCTTGTTGAGCAGAAATGAAAGAAAAATCTTCTTCAACATCGTCGAAGTTACGTTCGCCATCACCTGAAGATTGAATTGACATTAAGGTGTTGCGGGCAACACGATCGTCGGGGGTTAAATAGTAGACATCGTGGGCTGCGACAACTGGGGTGCCTGTCTTTTTGGCAAAGGCTTTGATTTCGTTCATTAACTCTTCGTGGTTTGGAATTTCGGGATGATGAGTTAACTCCAAATAGAAATCGGAACCAAATGTCTTTTTGTAAAACTGCACGAGTAACTCAGCTTTCTCCTGATCTTTATTTTTCAAAGCCTGAGAAATTTCGCCCGAAAACGAAGGGGAAATACAAATTAAATTATCTTTGTACTTTTCAATGAGTTCTTTATCGATGCGGGGTTTGTAGTAGAAACCTTCGAGGTGTGAATCTGTGACAAGTTTAATGAGATTTCGATAGCCGTCTGTATTTTTAGCCAGCAAGACCAATCGTGTACGACGATTATCAATACCGCTTTGTTTGTCGTGGCGAGTCCGCACAGCTACATAAGCGTCAACACCAATAATTGGTTTAATCTCAGCTTTTTTACAAGCCATGTAAAACTCAATAGTACCGTACATGTTGCCGGCATCAGTTAAAGCAATGGCTTTCATGCCATCTTTTTTGGCCATTTTTACTAGTTCATCAACCTTCGGTAGGGCGTTAAGGAGGGAGTAGTGACTATGGGTGTGTAGGTGCACAAAGCGGCTCATGGGGCAATTATAACAAATGCCTCAACACGACAGTTATTGACTATCGTGCATTTTAATTTGCTATACTTGCCGCATGTATTATGTGATCGGCGTTGATGAAGCGGGGCGGGGACCTTTAGCCGGGCCAGTAGCCGTGGGTATCGCTCGTTTGCCGCACACCTTCAATAAGCGCCACCTCAAAGGTATTAAGGACTCCAAAAAATTAAGTTCACAACAGCGCGAACTCTGGTTTGAAAAAATGAAACAGTGGCAGGCTCAAGGACTCATGGATTTTGCGGTTAGTTTAATAAGTGCCTCAGTTATTGATTCCAAAGGCATATCTCAGGCTATCAAACAAGGGATGAAGAATTGCTTAAGAAAAGTTAAAGCTCAACCCGCTGACTATATTTTTCTCGATGGCGGTCTCAAAGCGCCGCTCATATATATAGAACAAGAAACAATTATAAAAGGAGATGAGAAAATTCCGGCAATAAGTTTGGCTTCGATTGCGGCTAAAGTTACTAGAGATAGACATATGATGAAGTTGGCCACACAAAAAGCTTACCTAAAATATAAATTCGAAATCCATAAAGGCTACGGCACGCAATTGCATCGAGACCTTATTAAAAAACATGGTGCTTGTGACATCCATAGAACCTCATTTTTAGGCCGTATTTTATAATTTTTTCACCTCTTGCTCTTTTTTAAAATATAGGTTATAGTATCCGAACTATGGTTAATCACATGCGACATACGCGATCCCATACAGGGAATCGTCGATCACATCACGCTTTAGATTCAAAGACATTGTCTTTGTGTCCAGATTGTGGTGCACCAATACTTAATCACACTGCCTGCTTGAATTGCGGTAAGTATCGTGGGAGAATGGTAATTGACGTTAAAGCAGCTGCTGCCAAGAAAGAAAAGAAAGCCAAGCAGCGCGCTGAAGCGGCACGATAATATTTAATTTTCACTAGTTCTTCGTTCGTTAATATGGCAAATAGACACCTGTCACGTTCGATCGTTCTTCAAACATTGTACGAATGGGATTTTGGCCACAAAGATGAAAAAGAAATCGCCGCATTGTTAAAACGCAATGCCGAGGAATTTGCTCCCGGAATGGGAGATTTCTCGTTTATGGAGTCCCTGGTAAATGGCATCTTAGGCAAGCGACCCGAAATCGATACAATCATCGAAAAAGCGGCCCCTGATTGGCCGTTGGATAAAATCTCGCCGGTTGATCGCAATATTCTGCGTTTGGGTCTGTACGAATTACTTTTTGCGGATCGTAAGGAAGTGCCAGCAAAAGTCGCTATCAATGAAGCCATTGAATTGGCTAAAAACTATGGCGGTGAAACATCAAGTCGATTTGTAAACGGTGTACTCGGGGCGGTATACAAAGAAATCGGTGAGCCAGGTAAGGACGAAGTCTCAAAAAAAAAGCTTAAAAATATTCCGGACAGCAAAGCGCCGCTTGAACGACTCAGTGGGGCCGTGGTGTATGCTCGCGAAGGTGAAGAAGTCTACCTCGCATTGATTCATGATATTTTTGGCCACTGGACACTCACCAAAGGTAAATTGTTACCAGAAGAAACTGAAGAAGCTGGCACGATTCGTAATGTTAAAGATGAGCTTGGTTTGGATGTGAAGGTCAAAGAAAAGCTTGATGAGAATGAATATGTCGCTTTTAATCCGGAAACAGGTAAAAAGCGTAAGCATGTCTACTATTACCTCACCGAAACAAAATTCACAGACATAAAATTGGAGGAAAAGGGTGGTCTCGATGATGCCAAGTGGTTCAAACTCAAAGATATACTTGAACTAAATTTCTATAATGATATTCTGCCGATTGTAACCAAAGCTATTAATTTGATTCTTTCAGGTAAGTAAACCTATATGACAAAAGATTTTTCGGCTATTGAAGCTAAGTTGAATATTGAATTTAAAGACAAGCAGCTCTTGAAGCAGGCTTTTACTCATCGCTCATATATTAATGAGAATCGCGGTTCAAGCGCTGATCACAATGAACGCTTGGAATTTTTGGGTGATGCGGTTTTGGAATTGATTGTAACTGATCATCTTTTTCGGACATACGCTGATAAACCGGAAGGTGAATTAACGGCTTATCGTTCAGCCTTGGTAAATTCAACCACACTGTCAAATGTGGCCACTGAGCTCGGCATGAATGATTATCTGTTGCTCTCACATGGTGAATCAAAAGACACAGGTCGTGCTCGCACATATATTTTGGCCAATACATTCGAAGCTTTTCTTGGAGCACTGTATATGGATCAAGGCTATGAAGCGGCCGAACGGTTTGTCTCAACATTTATTTTCCCAAAGATGACGGAAGTTATTGAAAGTGGTTCATGGATTGATGCCAAATCAAAATTCCAAGAATTAGCTCAAGAAAAAGTTTCGCAAACACCGTCATATAAAACGACAAAAGAAAGTGGTCCGGATCATGATAAAAATTTCACCGTTGGTGTATATCTCGGTAATGATTTAGTTGCTACTGGCGAAGGTCGCTCAAAGCAGGAAGCTGAACAAGCTGCCGCCCGAAAAGCACTTATCGACAAGGAGTGGATATAATTCCGCCATTTATTTGATATAGTTATAGCGATGTATCTCAAATCGCTCGAAATTAACGGCTTTAAATCTTTCGCCAAGAAAGCGGTTTTTGAATTTAATACTCCAATTACGGCAATCGTTGGGCCGAATGGTTCGGGTAAGTCGAACGTGGCCGAAGCCTTTCGTTTTGTTTTAGGCGAGCAATCTATTAAGTCGATGCGCGGTAAGCGGGGTGAGGATTTGATTTTCAACGGTGGTAAATCTGCGTCACGGCAAAATCGTGCTTCAGTTAAATTGGTTTTCGATAATACAACAAAGGCACTTGGAATTGATTTTGATGAGGTTTCAATTGAGCGTGTGGTGCATCGTGATTCAGCCAATGAATATTTTATCAACGGTAGTGCCGTGCGATTGAAGGATATTATTGAAATGCTGGCTAATGTGCACATCGGTGCTTCCGGTCACCACATAATTTCTCAGGGTGAAGCCGATAAAATTCTCAACGCCAATTTGCATGAACGACGGGAAATGATCGAGGACGCTTTGGGTTTGAAAATCTATCAATACAAACGTGAAGAAAGTGAACGTAAATTAGAAAAGACAGAAGAGAATATTAAACAGGTAGAATCATTGCGCAAAGAAATTGCACCGCATATTCGTTTCTTGGAAAAGCAGGTGGAGAAGGTAGAGAAGTCGCGGGAGATGCGTGTGAAGCTCGAAGATTTATATAAAGACTATTTTAAACGCGAGCAGTTTTATATTACTCACGAAAAAAATCAGATTGCTCATGAGCGTACAGCGCCAGAGCAACACTATGCGCAGTTATCTCAGCAGCTCCAAGAGGCCAAAGAAATTTTGAGCCGTTCAGAGACCAAAGATGTCAAAAGCGAGGAGTTGTTGTCGCTTGAACAGAGCTTACAAAATGCCCGCAATGATAAAGATACATTGATGCGCGACATTGGTCGTATTGAAGGCCAGTTGGCATCTGAAGAGCGTATTTTGAAACGTCAGAAAGAATTATTGGCATCACAAGAGGCAAAGCAGATTGCACTTAAAGATGTGGAGGGTGTAGCTCATGATGTCTTTATCAAAGTCGAAGAGGCAGAACGAGTAGAAGATAGCCAGACACTTAAGTCAATTTTGCGGGGCATTCGGGAGATGCTGCAGAATTTTATTGCTCACAATCATGCTCAGGATACTGCTGATCAAACATCAGATTCTGTGCAAGAAATTGCCCGACTCAATACTGAACGTGATGAGCTTACGGCAAAATTACAGGTAGTGGTTAAGAATGAGCGTGAATATACCGAGCAGTACAATGCTTTGAAATTGGTCATTGAGCGCGAAAAGGATTCAAATCGTGATGCGGAAAAAGCTGTGTTTAAGATTATGGCTGAGCAGAATGAATTGATGAGCAAGCTCAATGAAATAAAATTACGCTCAGAGCGTATTACATCTATTGAGGATGAATTTAAGCGTGAATTGCAGGAAGCGGCTGCGCTTGTCGGCCGGGCCATTCTTGATTTTGAGCAGGTGGAAATTTCGGCCGAACAAGCGCAGGCCGAATCTCGTCACGAACAAGAAGAACGTCGCAAAGCCATTGAACGCATTAAAATCCGTCTCGAAGACAGTGGAGCTGGCAATGGTGAAGATGTGCTTAAGGAATACAACGAAGCTAAAGATCGTGACGCTTTCTTAACTAGAGAAATTGAAGATTTACTCCGTTCAGCTGAAACGCTTAAGACGCTCATTAAAGATCTCTCGGAAAAACTCGATACTGAATTTAAGACAGGTGTAGAAAAAATCAACACCCAGTTCCAGGAATTTTTCCGTTTAATGTTCAATGGTGGTACTGCCAATCTACAGGTTATTAGAGAAGTTAAGCGTCGCCGCAAGTCGGATACTGAATTACTTGAAACAGAAGACGAAGAAGATTTTATTGAAGAAGAGGGCGAGGAGGGAATTGATATTAATATTACTTTGCCGCAAAAGCGCATTAAGGGTTTGATGATGCTTTCCGGCGGTGAACGCGCCCTGACATCTATTGCCTTGCTCTTTGCAATTTCTCAGGTTAACCCACCGCCATTTATCATCCTCGATGAAACTGATGCGGCTCTTGATGAAGCCAACTCACGCAAATATGGCGATATGATCGATAATCTTTCAAAATATTCTCAGCTTATTCTCATTACTCACAATCGCGAAACGATGTCACGGGCCGGTGTGCTCTATGGTGTGACTATGAGTAGTGAAGGTGCTTCAAATGTGCTTTCGATCCGATTTGATGAGGCGGTGTCAGTAGCTAAATAAGTCTATAGTCGAGTGTCTTCGCATCCAAATCGGCTTTCATCACACGGAATCTAACCTTATCGCCCAAGCGGTACTTTTTCTTTGTTCGTTGACCTTCAATAGAATAAGTTCGACGATTGAAGGTGTAATAATCGTCATTGAGTTCGCGTAGTGGCACCATACCGTCACATTTGGTATTTTCCTCTTCCACAAAAATACCCCATTCAGTTACGCCGGAAATAATGCCGTCAAAGTCTTGGCCAATGCGTTCGCTCATGTACTCTACTTGTTTGAGTTTGATCGAGGTACGTTCAGCTTCTGCTGCTGCGATTTCTTTGTCTGTGGAATGTCGAGCAATATGTTCGAGGGATTTAATTTCGTCTTTTGCTTTCTGATCCTGCTTGTTCAAAATATCAAAGAGAACACGGTGAACGACAAGATCTGGGTAGCGACGAATCGGTGAGGTGAAGTGTGTGTAGAATTCAAAAGCCAAACCAAAGTGGCCAATATTCTTTGAAGAATAAATGGCTTTAGACATTGAACGAATTGTGGCAGTTTTAATCAGTGATTCTTCTGGTGTACCCTCAATACTTTTTAGTAGGGTATTAATGTCCTTCGATGTCACTTTACCGCCCTTAACCGGCAAGCTGAAACCGAGGGCTTTGATAAAGAGAGCTAATTCTTCAATGCGATCGGTGTCTGGTAAATCATGAATTCGATACAGTGAACCGTGACCAGGTTTATCTTTTTGGTAATTGTGAATAAACTTTGCAACTTCGCGATTGGCGAGGAGCATGAAGGCCTCAATCAATTTATGAGTTTCAAGTGCTTCTTTTTTAATAACTTCAACAGGACGGCCTGTTTCATCGAGTTTAAATTTAACTTCTTCTGTTTCAAAGTTAATTGCACCTTCCAAACGATTCTTGTGTTGAAGTGATTTAGCGATTGTATTTAAAATGACCAATTCATTGTGGTATTCACCAGTCGGATTATCAATACTTTTTTGCGCAGTTTCGTAGGTGAAACGCTTGTCTGATTTGATGGCGGTTTTGCCAAACCAGCGTTTAAGAATGTGACCCTTGATATCCATTTCAAAGACAGCTGAGAAAGCATATTTTTCTTCGTTAGGATTCAAAGAACACAAATCATTGGAAAGAATTTCTGGCAACATCGGAATGGTGCGGTCCACAAGATAAATAGATGTGGCGCGATTGAGGGCTTCACGATCGAGTGCAGTATTTGGTCGGACATAATGAGAGACATCGGCAATGTGCACACCGATTTCATAGTTGCCGTTAGGCAATGTTTGCAAAGAAAGCGCATCGTCAAAGTCTTTGGCATTCTCTGGGTCAATGGTCATGGTCAACACGTTGCGCATATCTTTACGCGTAGTGACTTCGTTCACGTTCAGTGAGCCGCGCTCATGCTCATATGCATTAGCTTCGCGCTCCACATCGGCAGGAAACGTGGTATCAATGCCACGGTCCAGAATAATCGACTGAATTTCGGTTTCGTGGTCGCCCTTTTTACCCAAGACAGACATGACTTCACCAACAGGTTCAGGTTTGAATTTATTCCACTCAGTAATGCGTGCCAAGACTTTTACGCCTTCTGTGGCTTGGGTGTGCTCGAGGTGGGGAATATTGATCTTTACGTAAATCTTGCGATCATCTGGCCAAACTTTCCATTGACCCTGATCTTTAATAAGAATGCCGACAAATTGTTTGCGGGCGCGGCGTAGCACGTCTACCACTTGGCCAGTCTGTTCAGACTTGCCGTCACGGCGACGCTTTTGCACTGCATTTTTTGGTTGAAGAATGATCTCAACGGTATCGCCATTAAGAGCGGTGTTCATGAATTCGGGGTACACCACCACATCTTCATCGAGTTCAGGTACGTCAACAAAGCCCATGCCTTTACCTGTCGTTCGGATCAAACCACGGAGGGTTTTAGGCTTCTGGGCACGCTTGTCTTTACCTGACATATGGCCTTGTTTTTGGGGTTTTTTCATATGAATAGGCCTACTATAGCAGAATATTGACCATTTGTAACTTATCTGCTACTATTGCCTCCATGTTAACAATTCGATTACAGCGCACAGGCCGCAAGCACGAACCGACATTTCGTGTTGTTTTGACTGACTCAAAGAACAGCACTAAGAGCGGACGATACCTCGAAGTTCTCGGTTCACACGATCCTCGTCACAAGGATCTCACAGCTCTCAATGCTGATCGCATTAAGTTCTGGATTTCTAAGGGTGCACAACCTTCAGATACTATGCACAACATGTTGATCTCAAAGAGCATTATTAGCGGAAAGAAGATCAACGTACTTCCAAAGAAGACAGTTGAGAAAAAAGAAGAGGCTCCGGTAGCAGAAGCTGCACCAGCTCCAGCAGCAGAAGCTCCAACCGAGGCACCAGCAGAAACTCCAGCTGCGTAATACTAAAAACAAAAAAATCCCGAAAGGGATTTTTTTGTTTTGTACTGCTTTAACATGTTACTTTGCCAGACCTCGCAAAAGTGACAAAAAAGTTGTTTTTATATTTGACTAGCCGTTATTGTTGTATCTATACTGAAATTAAACTAATCAAACTCCATGAATAACCTGATGAATATATCTCAATTAATATTTGAAAAATCTATAATCTCAGCAGAACAATTAAAATCAGAATTAAATAATACCGATGAAAAAGAAAGGGATTTGACATGGACATATATTGTATTTGAGTTTATATACCTTTTTTTACATTTGATAAACAGGGAAATTTTCTATAGTGATAAAAAGGAGATTAGGTATACAATCATGAGTGAAATTGGAGTTTTCACAGTAAATAATACAATCAATACTCTATATGAAAAGATGCCAGAAAATCTTCAAAAAAAAGCAGAAGAAGATTTTTTAGAAAAGGCTCAGAAAGCTGAGTTGGAGTACGGAGCTTGTAAAAAAATTCTTGATACAAATACTCCATTTTCAGACCATGCTGTAATTTCCTTATTTGGAAAAAACATTATTAGATTAATGAATAAGACTGACGATATATTCATAATGTTAAAAACTATGACTCTAGCGATGCAATCATGGTTAAATATCAAATCTGTATTGGATAAAGAACTTAATAGTAAATAGTGTGCACAATTCGTTGACTCTCACTCCTCACTTGTTACAATTACGAGAGCAGTCATATTAAGGTCGACTTACTGCGCGACCATAGAATTGAAATACAATGGGAGAACAAGATACACAATTTCTAGAATACGTGGTGAAGACTCTCGTCGACAATCCGAATGATGTCAAAATCAATCGAACTGTTGATGAAATGGGTGTGCTCATGACACTCTCAGTAAATCCAGCCGACATGGGTAAGGTGATTGGCCGATCAGGTAACACTGCTAAGGCGATCCGAACTCTGTTGCGAGTGGTAGGCATGAAGAATAATGCCCGAGTTAACCTCAAGATCAATGAACCTGAGGGCGGCATGAAGAAGGAATCGGTTATGAAGACAGTGGACGAGGCGATGGAAGATCTCAAGCTGTAATTTCAAATTTAGACAAAATCAAAAACCTGTGGTATATTAATACTGCAGGTTTTTGTTATGAATTTTCATATTATTTCACTCTTTCCGCAGGCATTCGACTCGTATTTAGGCGAGTCGATTTTAAAGCGGGCGATTGAGGACAAAAAAATAAAGGTTAAGTTTTACAATCCACGCGATTTTGAACCAGATACAACCTGGCGTGTAGATGATAAACCATACGGTGGCGGACCGGGTATGGTTATTCGCGCCTTGCCGGTAATTAAGGCTGTTGAGAAGGCTATTGGCAAAAAAGATAAGAAGCAGGTTAAGATTTTCTTTTTGAGTCCAGGCGGTACGCAGTTTACAACTGACGTCGCTAAAAAAACTGTTAAAAAATATTCTGATGTGGTTATTATCTGCGGCCGCTACGAAGGTATTGATGCTCGGGTTAAGAAAGTTTTTAAATGTGAAGATTTGTCTGTCGGACCATTTGTGCTCACTGGCGGGGAATTGCCTGCCATGATTGTGATGGACTGCGTAGCTCGACAGGTTGAAGGTGTGCTCGGTGATTTTAATTCTTTGGAAGAAAGTCGCGCCGCATCACCTGATGTGTATACTCGACCGGACTTAATCGTCTATAAAAAGAAGAACTATCGTGTGCCAAAGATACTTTTGTCAGGTAATCACAAGAAAATTGAAGAATGGCGAGCACAGAATTTGACAAAAAATTCTAGTGTGATTAAATAATAAAGGATCTGAGGTTCCTTAACCCCGTGGAGGTGTCGTATGAGTTTGCTCCACTATATCGGTCTGGCCTATGGTTCCATGTTCCTGTTTGCTATCGTGATGTTCTATTGTATGGAACGTCAGTGGTGGCCATTTAGGTCTTGGTGTCAAATTGTCAGATCGTGAAGATTTTAAGTCCCGGTTAGCGTAAGCTAGGCGGGACTTTTTGTATATAGAGAAGGCAGGTTTGACATTATATATAGAAGAGAGTATAGTATCCCCAACAAACGCAAGATTGAGTTACGACCCGTCGTTTGGCAATTTTATTACTATCTGATCTTGCCGGTCTAAATATAAGAAATTCATAAGCGGAAAAAGAGCCACCTCGCTTTTTTGCCGTCATATTTCTTTTAGTCTCAAGACAGACTTATAAGCTAATTACTCACAGCGCAATGAGTATTCATACTAACGGGCACATTCGCCCAAAAAAGTATTTCGGTAAATTCAAGGAGCCGCTTACCGATATGCCAAACCTGGTCCAGGCTCAGGTAGATTCTTATAAATGGTTGATTGAACAGGGTCTCGAAGAAGTTTTTAAAGAATTTTCATCAATCAAAGATTATTCAGAAAAGAAGTTTGAACTGGATTTCACTGGTTTCAAACTCGGTGAACCTCAGTACGACGAGTTTTATGCTAAAGACAATAAGCTGTCATATGAAGCTCAGCTTAAGGTCAATGTTCGACTCAAGAACAAAACATTAGGTACAACAAAAGAGCAGGAAATATTTATGACCGATCTGCCACTCATGACAGATCACGGTACATTTATTATTACTGGTATCGAACGAGTTATTGTTCCTCAACTCGCTCGCTCTTTCGGTGTATTCTTCACAGGCAATGACATCAAGGGCAAGACTTATTTTGGCGCAAAAATAATTCCTTCTCGTGGTGCTTGGATCGAAATCGAATCAGAAGCTGACGGGGCTATCTTTGTTCGAATCGACCGAAAGCGCAAGTTCCCAGTCTCATCTCTATTGCGAATCCTCGGTGCTCAGACAGACGGCGAAATCATTTCTTTGTTCCGCAATAATGAATTTGCTAAGACAGCCATTACAAACACCTTGGCTAAGGATCACGCCAAAACAGCTGATGAATCATTTATTGAAATCCATAAGCGATTGCGTGATGGTGATTTGGCTACAGCTGACAATGCTCGTGAATTCATCAATTCTATCTTTAGTGCAGAGCGTTACGACATCTCAAAGGTGGGTCGTTTCCGTTTCAACAAGCGCTTTAATAAGGATATGTCTGACAAGGCCATCGATCGCCGTACAGTAAGTCTTGACGATGTTGCCACAATTGTTAGCCATATCATTACACTCAATAACACACCAGAGGCTCAGGAAGATGATATCGACCATCTCGGTTCACGACGTGTGCGTTATGTTGGTGAATTACTCCAGCAGAAAATTCGCGTTGGTATGTCACAAATGAAGCGAAACATTCAGGACCGTATGTCGACAATTGACTCTGATGTGACGATGCCAGTGCAGTTCGTTTCACCAAAGCCATTGCAGGCACGCATTAAGGAATTTTTCACAACTAACCAGTTGTCACAATTCATGCAGCAGGAAAACATCCTGACTGAATTGGAACACTTGCGTACACTCTCAGCTCTCGGTCCTGGTGGTCTTGATCGTATGCGTGCTGGTTTCGAAGTTCGTGACGTGCACCCATCTCACTACGGCCGACTTTGTCCGATTCACACTCCAGAAGGTCCAAACATCGGTTTGATCTTGCGTTTGTCTACATATGCCAAACTCAATGAATTCGGCATGATTGAAACGCCGTACGCCAAAGTTAAGAATGGTAAAGTTACCGGTGAAATCCTGTACCTCAATGCTTTGGAAGAAGAATCATACAACATTGCTCACGCTGCGACTGCAACTGATAAGGATGGCAAAATTTTGGAAGAAGAATGTGAGGTTCGTTACAACGGCTCACCATCTGTCGCACCTCGCGAAAAAGTTGATTTCATTGACGTAGCCACAAACCAGGCTTTCTCAATTGCGACTTCAATGATTCCATTTTTGAACCACGACGACGCATCTCGTGCACTCATGGGTTCGAACATGCAGAAGCAAGCTACACCTTGTATCATTCCTGAGGCACCATTGGTAGCTACAGGTATTGAAGAACATGCCGCTCGCGACACAGGCCGTCTCATTTTGGCTCAGGAAGCGGGTACTGTTTCTCAGATCGACGCTTCAAAGATCACTGTTAAGAATGCCAAGGGTAAGGAACATGAATACAAACTTGTAAACTACTCACGAACAAACGGCTTTACCGCATTCCATCAGCGACCGGTTGTTAATCTCGGTGACAAAGTTTCAAAGGGTGATTTGCTTGCTGATACTTCAACATCAGACGGTGGTCAAATGGCACTTGGGCAAAACGTGCTCATTGCCTTCATGTCATGGTCTGGTAACAACTACGAAGACGCCATCATTCTTTCTGAACGATTGGTTAAGAACAGCAAATTTACCTCAATCCACATTGAAGAATTCGTGGTTAACGTGCGCGATACAAAACTCGGACCAGAAGTCACAACTCACGACATTCCAAATGTTGGTGAAAACAAACTCAAGAACCTTGATGAAGAAGGTGTAATTCGAATTGGTGCCGAAGTCCGACCAGGCGATATCTTGGTAGGTAAAATTACACCAAAGGGCGAAACACAACTCACGCCTGAAGAACGCTTGCTTCGATCACTCTTCGGTGAAAAAGCTCGCGATGTGAAGGATACATCAAAGCGTTTGGAAAACGGTAAGCGCGGTCGCGTTATCTCAGTGAAAGTATTTTCACGCGAGAAGGGCGACAAACTCGAATCAGGTATCATTAAGCGTATTCACATTGAAATCGCACAGTTGCGAAATGTGTCTGTCGGTGACAAGCTTGCTGGTCGCCACGGTAACAAGGGTGTTATCTCACGAATTTTGCCAGAAGAAGATATGCCATACATGGAAGATGGTCGTCCAATCGACATGATTTTGACACCACTCGGTGTGCCATCACGTATGAATCTCGGTCAAATTTTGGAATTGCACCTTGGTTTGGCTGCAAACACATTGAATTATCAGGCTATCGTGCCACCATTCGCCGGTGCGACAGATACTGAAATTAAGGATGAACTCAAGAAGGCGGGTGTAAAGGAAAACGGTAAAATGAAATTGTTTGACGGTCGCACCGGCGAACTCTTCGAACAGGAAATTGCCGTTGGCTACATGTACATTCTCAAGTTGCACCACATGGTGGAAGACAAGATCCACATGCGATCAATTGGACCTTACTCTCTCATTACTCAGCAGCCACTTGGCGGTAAAGCACAGCAGGGAGGTCAACGATTTGGAGAAATGGAAGTCTGGGCTTTGCTCGGTCACGGTGCTGCTCACAATTTGCGAGAAGTGTTGACGATTAAGTCCGACGATATCCAGGGCCGTTCAGCTGCCTTTGACTCAATCGTGAAAGGTCAGGACATTATGCAGCCAAATATTCCAGCCTCGTTCAATGTCTTGATGAGTAACCTCAAGGGTCTCGGTCTCGATGTTGAATTGAAAAAGAAAAAGGTCGACTACGAAGATGAAGAATCTGATCAATAATTAGCCACATTAACTCTAACTATTATGATGAAACCAAAAACAGCTGATCAAAATAATTTTGATTCAATCATCCTCAAAGTCGCATCTCCAGATCGAATCAAAGAATGGTCACACGGCGAAATTACAAAGCCGGAAACAATTAACTACCGAACACAGCGTTCAGAAAAGAACGGTTTGTTCGACGAAAAAATCTTCGGTCCAGATAAGGACTACGAATGTTACTGTGGTAAATACCGCGGCATTCGCTACAAGGGTATTGTCTGTGAAAAGTGTGGTGTGGAAATTACTCGCTCAATTGTCCGCCGCGAGCGCATGGGTCATATCGACTTAGCGACTCCGGTCTCACACATCTGGTTCCTCCGCTCAATGCCATCTCGAATTGCCATGGTGATGGGTCTCAACAGCGCTGATCTGGAAAAGGTGATCTACTTCGCCGGTTACATTATCACCTCGGTCAGCGAAGATGAACGTTCACGCGTACTTAAGGACTTGGATAATGAATTCAAGAACAAAGTTAAGAATCTTCAGGATGAAAAGTCAAAGGAAGCGTTGAAAGAGAGCTATACCCAGACTAAGAAAGACATTGAAAGCATTGAAGAGGGTAAGGTGCTCGATGAAGTGCTCTACCACACATACTCAATGAAGTACGGTACGCTCTTTGAAGCTGGTATTGGTGCTGAAGCCATTTACAACATTTTCAAGAATCTTGATTTGAAGAAATTGTTGGCCAAGCTAGAAGCTTCAATGGAAAAGGCAGGCTCACTCGAAATCGACAAACTTAACAAGCGTATCTCATTGATTCGTTCAATGATTAATACAAACATTCGTCCTGAATGGATGTTCATGACACGTATTCCCGTTATTCCACCAGGTCTACGTCCAATGGTGCCATTGGATGGTGGTCGTTATGCGACATCGGATGTCAACGATCTCTACCGACGCGTGATCAACCGTAATAACCGTCTCAAGAAGCTCAAGGAAATCAATGCACCAGATGTTATCTTGCGTAATGAAAAGCGTATTTTGCAGGAAGCAGTTGACTCATTGATCGACAACTCAATCCGTCACGGCTCATCATCACAGTCGGCGGTCAATCAGTCACAGCGCCGTGCTCTGAAATCTCTTTCAGATAACCTCAAGGGTAAGCGTGGTTTGTTCCGTGCCAACCTGCTCGGTAAGCGTGTTGACTACTCTGGCCGTTCAGTTATTGTCGTTGGTCCATCATTGGCACTCAACCAATGTGGTTTGCCAAAGTACATGGCTTTGGAATTGTTCCGCCCATTCGTAATTTCTGAATTGCTCCGCAAGGAATTAGCCTTCAACATTCGTGGTGCTGGTCGTCTGATTGACGACGGTGTGCCAGAAGTTTGGGCTATTCTCGAAGACGTTATTAAAGATAAATACGTTTTGCTCAACCGTGCACCAACCTTGCACCGCCTCGGTATTCAGGCTTTCAAACCAATCTTGATCGAAGGTAATGCTATTCAAGTGCACCCACTCGTTTGTACAGCCTTTAATGCTGACTTCGACGGTGACCAGATGGCTGTTCATGTGCCATTGTCTAAAGAAGCTCAGGCTGAAGCCCGAGAAATCATGGCGTCTGATAAAAACATTTTGAAGCCAGGTAACGGCGAGCCAACAGTTTCAAACAAAATGCTCGACATCGTGCTCGGTTGTTACTGGATGACAAAGATTGTGCCTGGCGAAAAGGGCGAGGGTAAAATTTTCCCTGGATCAAACAGTGCCATTACTGCCCGTGACTTCGGCGAAGTTTCTTTGCGAGCCAAGATTAAGGTATTGCCAAAGAACAATGCCAAGTTTGCGGAATTCAATGGTATGCCATTTGAAACTTCAGTTGGCCGCTTGCTCTTCAACTCTGTTTTGCCAAAGGATTATCCTTTCATCAACACTGAAATCAACCGTAAGAAGATGGGCGCAATTGTAAACGACATGATTGATCGCTATGGCATTGAAAATGTGCCTGCCATCCTCGACAAGGTAAAGCAATTCGGTTTCAACTACGCTACTCACTCAGGTGTAACCTGGGGTATTGATGATGTGGTTATTCCTGAAGGCAAAAAAGCCATCATTGATTCAAGCAAGAAACGAGCTGAAGAAATTAACGATCAGTACAATGAAGGTTTGCTTTCACACGATGAACGCTATCGCAAGAATATTGAAATCTGGCAGCAAGCTAAGGGTGAAATCGAAAAACTCATTCCAGATAGTCTCGATAAGAATGGCTCCGTCTATGACATGGTGATGTCAGGTGCCCGAGGTTCGCTCTCAC
>CAZHGQ010000002.1:80703-108373 GCA_964532205.1 uncultured Candidatus Saccharibacteria bacterium
TCACGCGACGAGCGCCGCCGCATGATTGTTGAAATCTGGCACCGAGCTAAGACGGAGATTGAAAAGCTTCTCCCAGAGACACTCAATGAACACGGTTCAGCCTATGAAATGTGGAAGTCTGGCGCTCGTGGATCACTTGGACAAATTGCTCAGATGGCAGGTATGAAAGGTCTGATTACCAACCCAAAGGGCGAGACAATTGAATTCCCAATTCTCTCATGTTCAAAGGAAGGTTTAACACCGATCGAATACTTCATTACAACTCACGGTTCACGTAAGGGTCTTACTGACACCGCTTTGAACACTGCTAAGGCTGGTTACCTCACACGTAAACTCTTCGTTGTGGCTCAAGACACAATGATTTCAGAAGAAGATTGTGGTACTAAAGATGGTATTTGGGTTCGACGCGACAGCGGTAATGGTTTGGAAGTTGCACTTTCAAAGATTATCAAGGGCCGTGTCCTCGCTGAAGATATTAAGGATTCATCAGATGCAGTGCTTTACAAGCGTGGTCATTTGTTGACCAAGGATGAAGCGGTCAAGATTGAAGAAATGGGTATTCAGTCTGTATACGTTCGCTCACCAATGGTATGTAAATCTGCGAGCGGTATCTGTGCTCATTGTTACGGTTTCGATCTTGGTAAAAACAAGCTCGTAGAAATCGGTGAAGCTGTCGGTACTGTGGCTGGTCAGGCTATCGGTGAACCAGGTACACAGCTTACTATGCGTACCTTCCACTCTGGTGGTACTGCTCAGGTGGGTGGCGACATCACTCAAGGTTTGCCTCGTGTTGAAGAAGTCTTCGAAAAGCGTTCACCAAAGAATCCAGCTGTTGTTTCACACATTGACGGTATCATCTCTGATATCCAAGACACAGGTAAAGAAAAAGTTATTACAATCTTGCCTGAAGCTGGCGAAAAAACAAAGAGTAAGAAAAAGGCTGATACTGAATACACTGTAAGCTATAGCCGTGTCATCTTTGTGAAGGTGGGAGATAAGGTTAAGAAAGGCGACATTATTACTGATGGTTCAGCTGATATTGATGAAGTCTTCAAATACGGTGGCCGTGAACATGCTCAAGACTATATCATTAGTGAAGTTTCTAAACTCTATGAACTTCAGGGTGAATCGGTCTCACGTAAACACATTGAAGTTATTGTGCGTCAGATGTTCTCACGTCGCATTGTTCGCGATTCAGGTGATTCAAGTTTCTCAGTCGGCGATGTGGTAGAAAATTACCATTTCCTGAAAGAAAACGAAGCGGTTAAGGCTCGTGGCGGTACTGAAGCTAAGGCCGATCCTGTTGTCATGGGTATTACAGAAGTTTCACTTTCACGTAAGAGTTTCCTCTCAGCTGCGTCATTCCAGCATACAACACGCGTACTCATCAACAGCGCTGTTCGTGGTACAGAGGATGAACTCAATGGTTTGATGGAAAACGTTATCCTCGGTCGCTTGATTCCAGCAGGCACTGGCTTTAAGGGCAGTCCAAAGCAGAAATTGATTGAAAAAGTACAGATGCCTAAGGAATAGGTGTCATGTCATCACCACTCGAAAAAATTAAAGAAACATTGAGTATCGTCGATGTTGTCGGCTCCTATGTTCAATTGGAGAAAGCGGGCACCAACTTTAAAGCTAAGTGTCCCTTTCACAATGAAAAGAGTCCATCGTTTTTCGTGTCGCCAGAACGTAATACCTATTATTGTTTTGGCTGTGGTGCTAAGGGGGATATCATCTCATTCGTCCAAGAATTTGAGGGTCTTGATTTTATCGGGGCCCTCAAAGTTTTGGCTCAGCGAGCCGGAGTTGAGCTCGGTACATATTCTGGTAAAGAGCGATCTGAAAAAGATCGCTTATTCCAGGCTATGGAAATGGCCACGTTATATTTTCAACAGGAGCTCGGCAAACGACCCGATGCCTTGGAGTACCTTAAAAAGCGTGGTTTGACTGATGTCACAATCAGTAGCTGGCGAATTGGTTATGCGCCAGTGGAGTGGCGGGCAGTTTCAACGCATTTAAAAGCTAAGGGTTTTAATGCAGCTGAAATTGAAAAAATTGGTTTGGCTAAAAAGTCTGAGAAAAATCCGGCTGATAGCTACGATCGATTCCGTGGCCGAATTATGTTTCCGATTTTTGATTCGTCTGGCCGCACCATTGCGTTTTCAGGCCGGCAATTTGAATCGGATGGCACTGAGGCAAAGTACATTAACAGTCCGGAAACACCTTTGTTTCAAAAGTCACATGTTTTGTATGGCTTCGATCGAGCCAAGCTTGAAATCCGCCGCCGCGATTATGCATTGTTGGTCGAAGGTCAAATGGATTTGATTATGGCGCATCAGGCTGGCTTTAGTAATGCTGTGGCTTCATCGGGTACTGCTTTAACGACAGAGCAGTTGACGATAATGAAGCGTTTGTCAGCGAAACTTATGATTGCGTATGACGGTGACGAAGCGGGCGGCGCGGCCGCCGCCCGCGGTTGGAATCTGGCTTTAGCTCAGGGTTTCGACATTAAGGTTGTAACCTTGCCAGACGGTCAAGATCCGGCCGATGTTATACGCGAAAACCCAAAAGTTTTTGCCGACGCTGTAGCTCATGCTGAACATATTATTGATGTGCAGCTGACAAAAATTCTGCAGCACGAAAAAGACGAACGAAAACGTGGCCAGCGAATTGAAAAAGAGGTCTTGCCGTATGTAGCCGATCTTGGCAGTGCCATTGAGCGTTCGTACTTTGTGTCGAGGATTGCTGGCCGCTCCGGCATTAAAGAGGAGTTTTTGTGGGCCGAAGTCCGTAAGCGTGAGCGACCGGAAACGGCTTATGAAACCACGACGGAGCGGCCAGCTGAGAAGAATCGTCGCCAGTCGATTGAGCGATTACTCTTCGGTTTAGTGTTCTGGCAGGAGGGACATAACAATAGTCTATCCCTAGACACTAAAGCCAAAATCAGTAGTATTATCGGTGAGGACAAATATCAGGCTATTGAAACTAAACTCAGCCCCATTAAGGACCAGCTCATTTTTGAAGCCGAAATCTCTTTCAATAAAAGCGAGAAATTGGCTGAACACATAGAGGAGCTCGTCCTTCATTTTAAAGAGGAATATCTACGGGATGAGTTCACCCGCGCCATGCAGGCACTTCAAGAAGCCGAACGGCAAAAAAATACCCCGGAGGTAACTCGATTGCTCGAGGTTTGCCAATCATTATCAAATAGGCTACGAGAGGTTAAAACCACCAAAACATAGTTTGCATAATATATGAGTAAGAAGAAAGCAAAAAAGAATATGAAGGTTAAAAAACCGAAGACCAAAAAGTCTCCGGCCAAGCGAATTATCGCTAAAGCTGAACCAAAAAAACTCAGCAAAGCAGAAAAGAAAAATGATATGGAGAAGCGAGCCGACAAGCTCATTGCTAAAGGCAAAGAGCGCGGCTTTGTGACATACGACGAGATTCTCAAAGAATTTCCAACAATCGAAGAAGATATTATCTTCCTCGAAACACTGTATGAAAAATTTTCAGCAGCTGGTGTCGATGTACTTGAGGGTGGTGGCTTGCTCGATGTATCTGTGGAAGATTTGGCACCGAAGAAGTCGGCGTATGGCTTATCAGATTCTTCATACGACTCAATTCAGATTTATCTCAAAGAAATTGGCCAGTACCCACTGATTTCAGCAGCTCAAGAAAAAGAATTAGCAAAGCGGATTGAAAAAGGTGATATGGAAGCGAAGAACTTGTTGGCCCGGGCCAATCTACGTTTGGTGGTTTCAATTGCTAAAAAATATGTTGGCCGTAGTCCAGATTTGACTTTGCTCGACTTGATTCAGGAAGGCAACCTCGGTCTCTTTAAAGCTGTTGATAAATTCGATTGGAATAAGGGTTTTAAATTTTCAACGTATGCCACCTGGTGGATTCGACAGGCTATCACTCGTGCTCTTGCCGATCAATCACGAACTATCCGCGTGCCAGTGCACATGGTAGAAACTATCGCTAAATACAAACAAGTTGTACGTCGCTTGGCTCAGGATTTGGGTCGCGATCCGTTGCCGGAAGAAATTGCAACTGAAATGGGTTTGGATGTCGAAAAAATTTACAATATCGAAAAGATCGACCAATCAACTGTGTCATTGGAAAGCCCGGTTGGTGAAGATGATGAAAAATCCGTGCTCGGTGACTTTATCTCTGATGATAAAATTCTTTCACCGGGTGAAGAATCATCACGCCGCATCATTCAGGATCAGGTGCGAGAAATTTTGAATGATTTACCAGAAAAGGAACGTAAGATTTTGGAATTGCGTCATGGCTTGGTGGATGGGGTACAGCACACACTTGAAGAAGTCGGTAAGAAATTCGGTGTGACGCGTGAACGTATTCGTCAGATTGAAGCTAAGGCGCACGAAAAGATTCGTCAGCACGACAAGGTTAATCGTTTGAGAAATTACTAAATAGGAGAATGGAAAAGCCCCGATGCGCGTAGCGCATCGGGGCTTAAACCTGTTGAAGATTAACTGGAATGCGATCCTGTGTTGCTCTGATGATGCATGCAAACGTTTCTTTGTATGCTCCCTCGGCTCCAGAAAGTACTGCACGTTTGAGAATCTTACGCGCAATATCAACTTTTTCATCGGCGTAGCCGTGTTCCTTGCGCAAAGAGTAGAGGAAGTCTTCCAGCGTCCTGACCACGTACATAGGGTTGCTATTCAGGCAACCTCTTTTTCTGGAATTGGACTGTAACCTCCTTACGAATTCAGAAACGAGAATCTGGGCATCTTCTCCGAGACCTCTGGCATGCTTGTTGATTTTATCAGGCAACAAAGGGTCAACAATGGGTTCAGGCCGTTCGCCCAAACTTCGCTGAGGCATATCTTCTCCGGTTAAAACAATCTGAAAGTATTATATCACTATACGAAACTATTGTCAAATGGCTAACCACAGCCCTGTATAGGGTATACTTAGCCCATGGCCGAGCCCATTTTTGACCGTCTCTATAGCACCCTAAACCCTGAACAGCGTCAGGCAGTTGATGCTGTCGAGGGACCAGTTATGGTTGTAGCTGGGCCAGGGACAGGTAAAACCCAGATCTTGGCTTTGCGGATTGCCAACATTCTGTTGAAGACTGACGTTGGTCCATCGAGTATCTTAGCACTGACATTTACTGAATCTGGTGTTTATTCGATGCGTCGTCGCCTTGTCGATATCATTGGCGCACCAGCGTATAAAATTAATATTTATACGTTTCATAGTTTTTGCAATATGCTCATCAGTGTGTATCCCGATGAGTTTCCGCGGCTCATAAATGCCGCTGCAATTAGTGATATTGAACAAATTCAAATCATTGAAGAGTTACTTGCGGAAGATTCATTTGAATACATTCGACCATATGGTGATCCGTCATTTTATGTGCGACCGCTTTTAAGTGCGATTCGGACATTGAAGCGTGAAAATATTTCACCAAAAGATTTTGTGGCTTTAGTTAAAAAACAACAAAAAGATTTTAAAGCTATTCCTGATTTGATTCATGAGAAGGGGGCGCACAAAGGCAAAATGAAGGGTGAGTATGCAACACTACAGAAAAACATCGAGAAAAATGCAGAATTAGCCAAAATCTATACACGGTACGAAGAAACGCTCACAGCCCGTAAATATTACGACTATGAAGATATGATTTTGGAGGCCATTAAAGCCATGTCGACAAATCCTGATTTTCTATTGCAGCTTCAAGAGAATTTTCAGTATATTTTGGCTGATGAGCATCAGGATGCTAATGCTAGTCAGAATAAAATTTTGGAATTACTCTCAAATTTTCATTCAGAACCGAACCTGTTCATTGTGGGTGACGAAAAACAAGCAATTTTCCGATTCCAAGGCGCTTCACTTGATAATTTTTTGTATTTCAAAAAACTCTATCCGAGTGCCCAGATTATTAGTTTGAAACATAATTATCGTTCCACCCAAACAATTCTTGATGCGGCGCATAGTTTGATTGGTAATAACACCACACGCGATGAGTCATTGCGAGTGAGGTTGATGGCGGCCGGCGCGACGGCGCAGCACATCGCGCCGATCTCGGTGGCTGAATTTTCTGAAACTGAATATGAGCTGCAATTCCTAATTGAAGATATTAAAAAACATCTAACTGCCGGTGTTGAACCTGGTGAAATTGCTTGTATCTACCGCGAGAACAAAGACGCTGATCAAATTGTTCGAGCCTTACAGAAGGCTGGTATTGAATACGCAATCCAGTCGGATCAGAATATCATTCAAGATGCAGATATTTTAAAGCTTTTAACCTTGTTTGATGTTGCAGTCCATCCGGGTGAAGATGAATATGTAGTTCAAGCCTTGACCGTTGATTTTTTGAAACTTGAACCGCTCGATGTTTTTAAAATTACAAAATGGGCTTATACAAACAAACATTCACTATACGATGTTATTTGTTCAGAACGTTTTTTGCGGGAGGCACAAATAAAGGATGTTCACCTCGTTATTGAAATTGCGCAAAAAATTAGTCGATGGCAAAAGCTTGCGAAGAATGATAATGCAGTTGAAGTCTTTGAAATGATTCTTCATGAATCAGGTTTTTTGGAATCAGCCATAAGTCAGGCCGGCGCGCTTGATCTTATCGCCAAAGTTGACCGCTTATTTGTCGAAGCGCGCCGGCTCATTGAACGCACCAAACACGCTTCGTTGGCAGACTTTGTAAGCTATCTAAGTACACTACAAAAATATAATGTCCTGCTTAAAGCGGGAGAAGTTGGTAGTGAGCACTCCGGCGTGCGTCTCATGACCGCCCACCGTTCTAAAGGTTTGGAATTTGAATATGTTTATATTGTCGGTGCATACGATACTCACTGGGGTAATAAAAGGGAATTTAGTCATTTCAAATTACCACTTTCACAAACTGCGTTTGATCCAATTGAGGATGAGCGCCGACTGTTCTACGTTGCCTTAACTCGAGCCAAAAAATCCGCGGTAATTTCATTTGCCCAAAAATCTTTCGAGGGCAAAGAACAATTACCAGCCCAATTTATTTCAGAACTTAAATCAGAACTCATAACAACGCTGGATGTAACTGGATACGAGAAAAAATTTGCTCAGCATCCAGAGACAAAATATGCCACTAAGCAATATCGAGGTCTCAACATTGATGATAAAAAATTCTTGCGAGGCATTTTCCTTGAGCAGGGTTTATCAGCGACTGGCCTGAATCGATATTTAACCTGTCCGTGGGATTACTTTTTCACCACACTCTTACATATCCCTGAAGCTGACACCAAGTTTCAAATGTACGGCACAGCCATCCACGCTGCGCTGCAAGCGTACTTCGTTGCCTATACTGAAAAGAGTGAAATAAGCCCTGAACAGGCTATTGCCATATTTACCGATAAATTGTCTAAATTGCCTTTAAATAAGACAGACAGGCAAGAAGTCGAATCTAAGGGCAAAGAGGCCTTAAAAGGCTATTTTAAGGCTTACAAGGGTACTTGGCCGCGTGATATCAAAACAGAGATATTCATTTCTGGGGCGGTTTTGCCCTTTGCTGCTGGTAATCTACCATTACGGGGCAAAATCGATAAACTTGAATATTTGACCCAAACAGATGTTTCGGTCGTGGATTACAAAACAGGTAAACCTCGTAGTCGCAACGAACTACTCGGTCTTACAAAAAATTCAACCGGCGATTATTTTCGACAGTTAGTGTTTTATAAAATTTTGTTGGAGGGGTATGAACAAGGTCAACTCAATCTCAAACAGGCCATGATTGATTTTATTGAACCCGATGACAAAGGCAAGTATCATCGTGAAGTGTTTGAAATAACAGCTGAACATGTTTCTGAACTCAAAGTCTTACTCCAAAAAACTGCCCAGGAGATTTATAACTTTGAATTTTGGCACAAAAACTGTGACGACAAAGATTGTCGTTTCTGTAAACTCAGAAGTTTTATTGTTGACCGTGATTAGTGAGTCTGAGTCAAGATAGTATCAATGGCTGATTTAAGACTCTGATATGAAACAGCACCAACTGTGATTGGCACTTTGCCAGCCGGTGAAATAATAACGGTATAAGGTGTACCTTGAGCACCTGAATTTATCGCTTCATTATATGAGTCGGTAATTTTTTTAGCGTACTTGCCGCTATCAAGACACTGCGAAAAGGCTTGTTGATTTAAACCAATTGAAGCAGCGATAACGGGCAGCTGGGCTGGGTCCATACCGACATACGGACTTTTATTGAAATTCTTTTTACTAAACAGTGTATCTAGGTATTGCCAGAATTTATCATTACCACCCAATTCAGCAGCACATTCTGTAGCCTGTGCTTCTTTGGGTGCATTTGGATGAAAGGCAAAATGTCGATAAGCCCATGCTACTTTGCCGGTGCGACCATATTCGGCCATGATTTGCTTCATAGTTGTTTGGAATGTGGCACAAAATGGACAATCGGTATCTGAGTATTCAACAATTTTTACGATTGCATTAGGATCACCGTAAACGTGCTCAGTCGCAGTTACATCGGGTACGTTTTCTTCGGGGTGCTGACCGACTGCAGCCATTTGCTGCAAAATAGCGGCGGTATTATTGCTGCGCTTGGTGTAATAAATTGAAACAGCAATGACAAGACCGGCAATGATAATTGCCAAAGGTACGAGCCATGAGGTTTTTTGTTCATTCATGGGCATATACTACCACATTAAAAGGGCAGAGTGTGAGTCAAAGAAACCTCTTCAGAAATGGTTTCCCAGTGACGCGTATCTAGCGGGATGCTGACTGTTTTGGCACCGTCTTTGTATTTCAACTTACCATGTTTAAGCGCGTAATCGTATATTTTTTTGGTTATTTTTACATCGTCCAAACAGTACTGACGAATTTTTTCGATCTCACCTTGCTTCCACCAGGTAATCGCTTGCAAGCCATGACCTGATTTATTTATACCAAGTGTACCTTCAGCAATGTGATCGAGTTTAAAGCGACGGCCAGAGGCATCTTTAATTTCTTTAAGAATATCCAGGCTTTTAATTTTAGTTAGATCGCCCGGGTAATATTTATTGAGCAATGGAATATCGAAGTGATCTGAGTTGTAGCCAATCAGCATGTCGGCCTTTTCAATGATTGGCCAGAGTTGGTTTAGTTCTTCCTCAAGATACGAAGTGTATTTATTTGTTTCAGAGTCGTAGACGCCAACCAAAGACAGATCAAGTAGTGATGGATCATTTTTACCAACATCTTGAAAGACATTTTTGGTTTCAATGTCGAAAACTATTTTACGCATGTTATTTCTTGTGATCAGCCAAAAATGTTTCTATCTCGGCTTCTGAGTGGAGTGTTGTTTCTGTACCAGTTTCGAGTTCCTTAACAACAAATTTTTTGAGAGCAATTTCATTTTCACCAATGACCAGGACAAAAGGCACGTGTTGTTTATGAGCAGCTTTAATT
Organism: uncultured Candidatus Saccharibacteria bacterium; assembly: GCA_964532205.1. GTDB lineage: Bacteria > Patescibacteriota > Minisyncoccia > Phycocordibacterales > JAKAEA01 > CAZHGQ01. Next base: position 90,133 of record CAZHGQ010000002.1, read on the forward strand.
TGGTCGCCCAGTTTACGATCGGTAATATCTACCATCACGGCGTGGTTTTTGGCGCGGAGATTCTTGGCTAATTCAAATGAAAAGATCGAAACATCATTTGAAAGCATGCAGATATAGAGTTCGGTCTGTGGTTTATAAGCGGGTAGGAGATTGTATGTTTCAAGGAAATCTTTAATGGTGACATCACCCATACCAAAGCCAACAGCCGGTACTTTTTCTGAACCAAACACGGAGAGTAGGTCGTCGAAGCGGCCACCACCGAACAGGGCACGTGGGTTTTCTGGACTGGTATCAAAAACTTCGAAAATGGTACCGGTGTAATAATCGAAACCGCGAGCTAGAGTCGGAGTAAAGCTGGCATTTTTAATACCAAGTGAATTGAGTTTGGAAAGTAATTCAGCAGTTTCTTTGACGCCCAAGACTTCGCTTGAAGTTTTTTCAGCGGCAACTTTTGTGAACTCTTCAATTGTGGTGGTGTTAAGTAGGGCAATAAGGTTGTCGGTTTTGTCTTTCAAAATTTCTGACAAACCATCATGAAATTCTTTTTGTGTAATCTTATCTTTTTTATCAATCAATTTCATGACTGAGTAGTGATCGGTTTCAGATAAGGCAAAAACTTCATCAAGTAAGTAATTGAGGATTTTGCGACTATTAACTTTGATTTTGTATTGATCGGGTGTGGCACCAAAGTTTTTCATGAGCGCGGCCGCCACAGATATGATCTCGACGTCAGCGTTGATAGTATCGATACCGAACATGTCCACATTTAGCTGAAAGTGCTCACGCAGGCGGCCGCGCTGCGGCTTCTCATAACGAAACAGATTTGGAATTGAATACCAGCGTAGGGGAAAGGCCAACTCTTTCTTGCGAGCCGCCACCATCCGGGTCACGGTCGGTGTCATTTCGGGACGCAGGGTAACATCACGGTCACCGCGGTCTTTAAATGTGTATGTTTGTTCATTCACAATCTCACTACCAGACTTGGCTTTTTTGTATAATTCCGCTGGTTCGAGGATCGAAGCACCATATTCAACGAAGCCAAACTGTTCGACGGTGTGGCGCATTGTGTCAAAGATAAAGTTTTGAATAAACATTTCTTCCGGATAGAAGTCCCGGACACCCTTGTACGGATCGGTGGAGATCTTTGCTTTTTCGTTTTCCATACGTTAGATTTTAGGTCATAAATGACTAATTCGCAAACTAACCCTGAACTGGTCTGTATTTATAAACCTTTAGGTAAAACCCCCTTACAGGCTTTAGATTTAATGCGCAAGCATCCGCCGTACGCCAAGGCGGTCCTCAGTTATGCCGGTCGTCTCGATCCGCTCGCCGAAGGTCTACTACTCATTATGGTTAATACTGCCAATAAAGATCGAGAGCAGTATCTCAACCTCAATAAAACATATGAATTCGAAATGGTCTGTGGTTTAGCAACAGACACAGCCGATGTGCTTGGTTTGGTAACTCACAAAATTGATGTTCAGCCGCATCGAGAACAACTTGAAGCAGTTCTCGATCACGTGCGAGGCAATATTTCATTGCCATATCCAGCGTATTCGTCAAAGACAGTTAAGGGTAAACCATTGTTGGCCTGGGCTCGAGCTGGACGCTTGCATGAAATAAAAATCCCTGAGGCTGTTTGTCAGATCTTTAATTTAGAAATTCTAACTTCAGAATCAATCAATTCTGAGGACATGCTACAAACTATTTTGCAAAGAATTGATTTAGTCGACGGTGATTTTCGTCAAGACTCAATAAAAAAACGCTGGCAACAAACCTTAGCCCAGCCACAGCGGTTCCAAAAATTCTCTTTCAGGATAACGTGTTCGAGTGGTACATATGTTCGTTCAATTGTGACAAAAATCGGTGAATTATTAGCGATTCCGACAGTGACATATTCGATCAAACGTACAGAAATTGAAGGCTGCCAAAACTTGCTTTTTTTACAGATCTAATGTAGTGTTAGGCCCAATCGTAGTTCTCATTCGTTTCGAAATTAGCCCTTAACGGGGCTGGTTTAAGTAGAAGAGAGGTCGCTTACGATGGAAATTAAATTGTAGAACAATGGCTAAGAAATTATATGTTGGCGGTGTGTCATACTCAACGACACAGCAGGGCCTTCAGGATGCTTTCGCTAAGTTCGGATCAGTTATCTCTGCCCAGATTATGATGGACAAGATGACAGGTCGCTCACGTGGCTTCGGCTTCGTAGAAATGGAAGATTCAGCTGCAGAAGCTGCTATCCAGGGCATGAACGGCGCAGAACTTGATGGTCGCCGACTTACTGTAAACGAAGCACGTCCTATGACTGAACGTCCTCCACGTCGTTCATTCGATCGAGGCGCATCAAGCTTCTAAGCAAACAAAAAATCACCGCCTTACGGCGGTGATTTTTTGTTACTCTTGTTTTGAACGCATCGCTTTATCGCGATCGGTTTTAGTCAAATATTTTTTACGCAAACGTACGGTCTTTGGGGTAATTTCAATATAATCATCGTCGGACATAATTTCCATAGCGCGTTCGATAGTCAACAAGTAGGCAGGAGCCAAATAAATACCCTCATCAGACCCTGAAGCGCGCATGTTGGTAAGCTGCTTGCCCTTGGTTGGGTTCACATACAAATCTTCACCTTTAGTTACATTACCCACAACCTGACCCTCATAAATTTCCATGCCCGGCTCAATATAGAGTGTGCCGCGCTGCTGTAAGTTATCCAACGCAAAAGCCAACGCTTTACCCGGCGCCATTGAAATCATTGAGCCGTATGTCTGACGCTCAACTTCACCAGCATATTCACGGAATTCAATAAAACGTGAAGCCAAAATACCTTCACCTTTAGTATCAACAATAAACTGACCACGGTAACCCAAAAGACCACGAGTTGGAATTTCAAAAATCAAACGCACCTGACCGCGCTCTTCACGCATATTCATCATGATGCCACGGCGGCGATTGAGTTTATCAATTACAACACTTGAAGATTCCTGTGGTACGTCGATTGTAACTTCTTCGTACGGTTCTGTCTTAACACCGTTTTCTTCTTTGATAATGACATGAGGTTGTGAGACCTGAAGTTCATAGCCTTCACGACGCATATTTTCCAAAAGAATAGCAATGTGTAATTCGCCACGACCATACACTTTATAGTTTTCACCGGTAAAATCGACTTTCAAACCGACATTAATTTCCAATTCTTTTTCCAAACGTTCACGGATCTGGCGACCAGTCACAAATTTACCTTCGCGGCCAGCAAATGGGGAATCATTAACCAAAAAGTTGAGAGAGATAGTCGGCTCATCAATTTTAATGGCGGGCATCGCTTCTTGCTCAATGCTGTCGCAAATAGTTTCGCCGATATAAATAGTCGGTAAACCAGCGATCATCACAATATCACCAGCGATTGCTTCTGACACCTCTTTGCGATTAATGCCTTCAAATGTAAAAATTTTAGTGATACGACCAGAAGATTCCGGACCACCTTTTACATAAACCTGCTGATTAACTTTGACAGTACCGTCGTAGACGCGGCAAATAGCCAAGCGACCCAAGAAGTTGTCATAGCCAAGATTAAAGACCTGCATTTTAAGTGGGGCAGAAGCATCAGCTTTAGCTGGGGGCACATGTGCCAAGACAGTATCCAAAAGTGGTGTGAGGTCTTTTGATTCATCAGTTAATTTCAGTTTGGCTACACCCTCGCGGCCAATAGCGTAGACGGTTGTGAAATCGAGTTGTTCATCATTGGCACCAAGTTCGAAAAAGAGTTCGAGAACCTGTTCGTGTACTCGGTCGGGATTAGCCGCTGGCTTATCGATCTTATTGATAACGACAATTGGTTTCAAACCAAGCTCTAATGATTTTTTAAGTACGAAACGTGTCTGAGGCATTGGACCTTCTTGAGCGTCGACCACCAAAAGCACTGTATCAATAGAACGCAAGACGCGCTCCACTTCAGAACCGAAGTCGGCGTGGCCAGGCGTGTCGACAATGTTGATCTTGGTATTTTTATAGAAAACCGAAGTGTTCTTGGCGTAAATGGTAATACCGCGCTCGCGTTCTAGAGCATTTGAGTCCATGCTGACACCGTCTTCACTGACCATACCGGTCTGGCGCATCAAAGCATCAGCAGGGTGGTCTTACCGTGGTCGACGTGAGCAATAATTGCAATATTTCGGATCTCCATTTTTTTTGAAATAAAAAGGCGGGCTGGCCGCGTTTTAAGTGATTTGAATAGTAACAATAAAATGATAAATTGTCAAAAAAAATGAGCACAATCCATTGTGCTCATTTTTGCTTAATGACGAGGAGGTAGCAGGTTGTACCTCGACGAAACATTAAGCCTGAGGGATGCTGAGCCGTATCGTCCATTTCAACCGTCGTCACAGGGTGAGTCCGATCAAATGGTAAAAACAGCTCAGCCCGTTTACGAATCAGGCAACTGGTGCCGGCCATGTACACATCATCATACTTACCAACGTACAGTGGATTCTCGGTGTCTTCGTTGAAGTAGATCCGAGTTTCTTCAAGATTAAGAATCTTGCCGCTGCAGGCGATCCACTTCCGCCGATGCCAATCCTGAGAGGCCTGGAAAATTTCCTGCTCTTCCATATCTGGAAAAACTCGGATAAATTTTCGGCCTTCAACAAGGCAGATGACACCACGACTGTCATTCAATGAATATGTCCCAGGATTCAGGGGCATAACAATTGACTGAACATGTCGGGTAGCAAATTTCTTGTTCCAGTATTGACCCAGAGCTTTAATGTCGCCGAAACTCCGTTTAGTGGCGGCGGCCCAGGCTTTGCTGGCCATGAGCTTGGCTCGATCAATCGGTGTGAAGTTTTTCACGAATTGCTTAACCAACAACGGTCCGAAGTTTCGGTCGTCGACGATCAGTGATTCGGTGAAAATATGTGGATAGCAGGCTGACACCTGACCGTGCTGATGAATGACTTCACTTAGCTCAGCCTTCTGCTCGTCATGAAAAAGTCGAGTGAGCTTGTCCGAAGACATGACAATGATTTCACCATCACGGTAGGGAAACCAGTCCACAAATTCGTCGGTGTGGGTAAAGATTTTATGACCATTGAGCCAAAAACCTTCACCGCTAACCGCTTGAATTACGCCGTTGCGACACGGCTTCCACTCGATTGCCATCTGACCAATTGTAGTAGCGTCAGAGGCGCACTGAAATGTGCAGACCTCAATGAGGTCACCGGTCCGGGCTTTACGAATTAAATCCTCAGTTTTACCTTCTTCGCTAACATAGCGAAAGAGTCTGGATTCACTCATAGCGCCTCCTTTCTGCCGGTATTCTAGCTATTGCCGAGGATTATGCAAGCGGATTGCGACCTTGAATAATACGGATCAAAAAGAGGATCACAGCGACGACGAGTAACACGTGAATAAACCAACCAATGCTATAAGCACCGATAAGACCCAATAACCAAAGCACGATAAGAATTGTAGCGATTGTAACAAGCATATATTTATTATTAGTTATATAGAATAAGACGGATGAGAATTTTATTTTCTTACCTATTGACAATCGAATAAAAAGTGATATAATACTGGTATTACGTTATGAATAATAACCAGGAAAAAAATCATACCTTTTCAAAAGAACTCGCCAGCCGATTGCAGTTTGAAGTTGATTCAATTTTGCAAAATATCGATGACGAGGCTCTTTACTCTGAATTTAAAAGCGCTGAAATTATTGATGCCCGAAATGATCAGGGTGATGAAATGGTCTATCAAACTATTGACGATCGTATTGAAGCTCGCCTAGCAAATCGTAAAGGTGATATGCGTCAGCAGAAGCTTGTTGAATGGCAGAAAAAGTTACCTTCACGCAGCAAGGTCTATCAAAACGCACACAAAACATTCTCGTTCTTGTTTAAGCGTTTCGAATTATAATTTTCGAATACCTGACTGTTTGCTATACTACTATTACGTATGGCAAACTCAGTTAAAAAAACACCATTCATCATACTATTGATTGGTGCTTTAGGTATTGTTTACGGTGACATTGGTGCTTCGCCGCTGTATGCCGTCAATGAAATCTTTTTTGGTCACGGTCATTTGCCCCTGACAACTCAAACTGTTTTAGGTTCAATTAGTCTTGTGGTCTGGATTCTGACACTTATAGTCACGTTGAAGTACGTGGCTTTTGTGTTATTGGCCGACCGCGAAGGACAGGGCGGTGTCTTTGCTTTGCTTGGCTTACTTACAGAATTAAAAAAACGCAAAAGTACAATTGCTCTGACATTCTTATTGGTCCTAGCAGCCGGTCTGTTGTTTGGTGAAGGGTTAATCACTCCAGCTATTTCATTGTTGGCTGCTGTTGAAGGTTTGGTATTCATTGCGCCAGCTTTTCAGCCGCTCGTCATGCCAATAGCACTCGTCATTTTAACTGTTCTATTTTTTGTTCAGTACAAAGGTAGTGCTAAAGTCGGTATTATTTTTGGGCCGATTATGATTATGTGGTTTGTAACAATCGGTTTACTTGGTGTCTATCATATTTTACGTGCCCCAGAAATTTTGCAGATTTTTAATCCTACCCACGCTTTCACTCTTTTGGTTTCTCTATCAGCTACAAAAATATTTTTCTTGTTCAGTGCAGTTATTTTGGCTGTGGCTGGTGTCGAAGCTTTATATGCCGACATGGGTCATTTTGGCTCCCGACCAATCCGTATCTCGTGGGTATTTTTTGTGTATCCGGCTTTGATACTAAATTATTTGGGTCAAGGCGCCTTGCTTCTAAGTAACTCCGTGGTCAATAATAATATTTTTTACAGTTTGGTACCGAAGCCGTTTCTTATTCCGATGGTTATCTTGGCAACAGCAACGACAATTATTGCCAGCCAAGCACTCATCTCTGGCGCCTATTCCCTTGTAGCGCAGGCTGTGGCCCTCAATTATTTACCACGCTTTCGGATCGTTCATACCAATAAAGTTCATGAAGGTCAGATTTATGTACCGGCAGTCAATTGGCTGCTATATATAGGTGCAGCCGGTTTCATTGTCTTGTTTCAATCGAGTACAAATCTAGCCGCAGCCTATGGTATTACAGCGGCAGGAATTATGTTCATAACTTCCTTGGGCATGTTTGCTCTCTCTACTTTGTATTGGCAGTGGCACTGGTTAAAGAGTTTGGCGGTCTTTGCGCCGTTTGCACTTATCGACGCCGTCTTTTTCGTTTCAACATCGATGCAATTTATGCATGGTGGATTTGTGCCGGTTATTTTGGGTTTGGTTTTGTTCGTGATTATGACCAATTGGCACTGGGGCCGAGACCTTATTGCTAAAGCCTATGAATCGTATTCTGGTCAACGTAAGATAAGTTATTTACTTGACCTTAAAGCTAAATTGGAAAAAGAGGGTGGGGTTGTTGTTGATGATCGTGGTCAATTTGTCGAAGCTGGTCGCACGGTAGTCTTCTTGATAAATAGAACTGTCCTTGGTCCTGACGATCAATTACCGATTCTGGTCCGGGCCTATATGCGACAAAACGGCGCCATACCAAAGTATTGTGTTTTGCTTCATATTAACCGTTCGCGTCGACCATTTATTTCTTCAAACAGATATACCGTTGTAGATCTCGGTCACAACATTCATTCGGTTGAGGCTCAGTTTGGTTTTATGGAACGCATTTCGCTTGAGCGGGTGATGAGTTATTTGCGTGATGATGTGAAATTGTCCGGTCTCAGTTATGATCGCTACATGATTGAAGCTGGAGAAGACACTTTGAAAGTCGATGATGAACACTCCTCACTCTTTGTTGAATTCTCAACACGCTTCTTTAGAATGTTACAAATGATTGCCGCACCAACATATCGATATTTCGGTGTTAAAGGAAACATCAGCCTGACTACTACAGTCATGCCGATTTATGTTTCCGATTTGGGTGGCGTGATTAAATTGCCAGAATTGGATCTCGTTGAGACCACAAACGCTTCTTAGCGATCTTCAAAATCATCATCGTCGAGGAGATTGAAATCTACATCTTCAGTATCCTCGAGGACGTCGTCACGCAATACTGTTTGTAATTCTTGTTTTGTCATAAGTTATATATGTGTACACACTATATAACGTTTGAGAGATTTTTTTATTACAAAAAACCGCGGATGCGCTTTGCGCATCCGCGGTCGATTTTCTCCTTTCACTTTGTGGGTTTGGTCGTAGCCGACAGAATCTTCTCGTTGAGTTCCGGAATCCGGAACCAACACTTGATCGGGTGTGCCGGTGTGACCGTGTCGGTTGATCCATTAAACTCCGAAAACTGAATCAGGCCGTAACATTTGCCATCGTCATCTGAGTATCTACTCAGCAGATCGACAACCGATGTTTTTTTGCCTTTGATCTCTATGACCAGTTTGCCATTGTCACCCTTTTCAATTCGGCTGACGCCGAGATTGCCAAGGTCAGCAATTTGTACGTGGTCAATTTGGATCCGATCAGTTGAGGTTACAACAACCGGCGGCGTGTTGAGTGTTGGCGCCGGTTCATTTGGAAGCGGGACAAACCAACAGGTCATCCGACTCTTCTTCACAATCGGCACGCTGTTCCGCGCATTGAGATAAATCTCAATTGTGTAGGGAACAGCCCGCCCAGCGTCATCCGTATTGGCAAATGTGCCAATGTATGGATTGCCACCGCTGTCCTCTTCGGCCAGATTGACCTTTCGAGGGTCGGAGAAGTCGGTGGTTGTTTCAGTTACAGCAGGTGCTGCAACAGGGTCAGCCGGCTTCGCTGCTCCATCGCTCAGCGCGGTGGCGGGTGGTGGTGATGAGTCGGTTGCCGTATTTGAAATCATCCGATACAGCTTTGGTACAAAGATGTAAGCGGCAACGAAGATAGCGATTCCGATAAGCAACCATACGGTTACCTTGATCGGATGGGCTTTAACTCTGGCCCAAGGGCCAGTTGGTGTAGTCGGTGCCGGCGGTGTGCCGGGGGTCGGTGCTGCAGACATTTTGAACTCCTTGTAAAAGGGGATTTTGAAAGGAAAATAACCGTACATCTGTTAAATATTTTAACATATTATTAGAAAAAAAGCAAGTTTTAGGTTATTGTAAAAATAGGGTATAATCAAACTCCTGTATGAAACTCTCAATTGCCCATATTGCCTCTGAAGTCGCGCCGTTTTCGCGGACAGGGGGCTTAGCTAGTGTTTTGGGTTCCTTGCCTCGAGCCCATGTGGAATTGGGCTATAACACTATCGTGGTCACACCGTTTTATGAACAGATCATTCCGGCTGAGCTTTTGAAAGATCTTGAAGTGGTAGCTCAGAAACACGAAATCGAACTGAGCACGGATATTTTTGAAAAAGTCACCTATTACAAATTGATGCATGAAGGTGTGCCAATTTATTTCGTGGCCCACAATAAATTTTTTGGTGATCGGACCACGCTCTACGGTGCTAAAAATGATAATGCTCGATTCATGTTGTTCAATGTGGCTGCTTTGCAACTGATGAAGCTCATTAATTTCCAACCAGACATCATTAATTGTCACGACTGGCACACCGGCCTGATCCCATACTTTTTAAAGTGGCGTTACCGCAAAGATGAATTCTGGCAAAATACTGCAGTGCTGTTTACGATTCACAATTTGGCCTTTCAACTTGGTCATGATTGGTGGAGTGTGCCACCTGAAGAACGTGATGACGGTCGTTCATCATTACCGTTTTTTAATGATGAGCGTTTAGAGAAAATAAATTTTGCTAAGCGAGCCCTTATCAATGCCGATGCCATTAATGCTGTCTCGGAAACATATCGCGAGGAAATTATGACCAAGGACTTCGGTGAAGAATTACACCGAATTCTGAAAAATCGTGAAAAAATTGTTTTCGGTATCGTCAATGGTATCGATTACAATGAATTTAATCCGTTAACTGATCCAGGTATTTATCGTCATTATAGTGAGAAGTCGGTTAACTTGAAAAAATACAACAAAAAGTGGTTACAGAAAAAATTCGGTTTGGAAGTTAAGCCGGATATACCACTGTTGTGTATGACCTCACGTATTACCGAACAAAAAGGTTTTCGTCTGTTTTTGAAGATAGTAAAAATTTTAATGCGTTTGCCGGTGCAGGTGGTAGTGATGGGTAACGGTGATAAAAAAATGACCGAAGCATTACAGAAGGTGCAAAAAGAATTTCCCAAACAGTTTGTGGTGATTCCGTTTGATGCAGATGTTGAAACATCTCTGTATGCCGGCAGTGATATGTTTGTGCTGCCCTCACGTTTTGAACCGTGTGGTATTAATCAAATGATTGCTTTGCGATATGGTTGCGTGCCGATAGTGCATCACATTGGTGGTTTGGCCGACACAATTGTGGATTACAATCCAGCCGAAAAAGTTGGTAACGGTTTTACATTCAATCGTTATACGTCAGTATATTTGCTGATCTGTATCGTGCGGGCGATAGAGGTTTATAAACAGAAACGGGCCTGGAAGGAGTTGATGATTTCAAGTTTACGGGAAGCTAACTCCTGGTTGATTCCGGCCAAGAAATATATCGATTTATATAAAACAACTATTAAATTGAAAGAGAGGGCTGATCGTAAAGCTCGTCGTAAGAAATAATATGAAGTGGATTAATTTTTTACATATCTATCAGCCCCCGACTCAAACACCTGAAATCGTCAAACAGGTGACTGAAGAGAGTTATCAAAAAATCGCTGAGCTACTTGAACGATATCCGAAGTTTAAAATTACACTTAATATTACCGGTTCGTTAATTGAGTTGTGGGTCAAGTACGGTTATACAGATATTATTGAACGCTATCGCAAGCTCATGGTGGCTGGCAAAATTGAGTTGGTTGGTAGTGCGATGTATCACCCGATTTTGCCATTACTCTCAAAGCGTGAAATTGTGCGCCAAGTAGTCATGCATGATGAAATCTGTCGCAAGTATTTTGGTGAAGCCTATAAACCCCAAGGATTTTTCTTACCGGAAATGGCCTATGGTAAAAAGGTTGGTAAAATTTTGAAAGAGCTCGGTTATAACTGGTTAATTCTGGATGAAATTCATTTTCCAAATCGTCAGCCGGATTACAGCACTAAATATATCATTGAAAGCTCTGGTTTAAAGGCTGTGTTTCGTGATCGTAAGGTCTCTAAAATGTTCCCGCCAGAATTTATTATGACTGAACCTGGTTTGTTGGCGCGATCATATATTGTGACGGCTCATGATGGGGAATTGTATGGTCATTGGCATAAAGATGATCAGGGTTTTTACGACAAAGCCTTTACTTCATCTGAAATCGAATTTCAAACCGTGAGCGAATACCTTAATAATTTGAAGAAAACCGAAACAATTGAAGCTGTTGAAGCAAGTTGGGAAAGTGAGGAAGATGAATTACATCAAAATGTGGCCTATGGCTTGTGGGCCAATCCGCAGAATAAGATTCATATGAAGTTGGAGCAGTTTAAGCGGCGGGCTTTGGCGTTGGTAGAAAAATACCAAGCCGACCCGCACTACGCCAAAGCCCGCCAGTACCTCGATCGAGGTTTAGCCAGCTGTGCCTGGTGGTGGGCCTCAGCTCGACAGCTCACACCCGTTTCACCGACATCGTGGAATCCAACTGAAATTGAACGTGGTCTTAAAGAATTGTTGTTGGCCTTGCGTACACTTGAATCACTATCTGTCACTGAAAAGATAAAAACTGAAAAAATGGCTGCAGATCTGACTAAATTGATTTGGGTCAGTCACTGGAGCAAATAAAAAGTGATGCTATAATCGATTTATGCTAGACAAAGGAACTATATTTATCATCAGTGTTGTGACATTCATTGCAATCTGCATGGTGGCAATTTTCAGTTACAGCAAAACTCATCAAGCAGAAATTTTTACATTTACCATTCAAAAGCCATATTTTGAAGTTACAAGCCGAAACGTTTCTCGGGTTGAGGTTTGGGCCATTCCAACAGGTACCGGGGTTAAAGTTGAAGATCAAATTTTGCTTGCCGTAATGGAAGAAATTTCAGATAAGCCTCACCAGCTCTGGCGGGCAACCATTCCAACTGAACCATTGCTTGTGACCACTATTTACATCAAGGCTTTTGACGCCAACAATCACGTAGTCTCACAGAAGGGTTTACCATTCACGGGTGCCACAGAATTATATGATGCTCTTTGGAATGTTAATCGGCCACTGCCGTAATTATGGAACAAGAATCCGATGAACAATTAGTAAAACAATATCGATCGGGTACACAATCAGCACTTAACACACTTATTAACAGATATACGTTTCAGCTCTACGCTTTTTCGTATCGCTATGCTGGCAATGGTACTGATGCCCAAGATATTGTTCAGGATACATTTATAAAAGCTTGGAAAGCTTTGGCTTCCTTTGATGTTTCAAAATCATTTAAAGTTTGGATCTACACCATCGCAAAAAACACTGGTCTTGATTGGCTCAAAAAGAAACGTCCGGAATTGCTTTCACACTATGAAACCGAGGATGAATTAAATCCTGTGGCCGATGCTCTCAAGGATGAAACGGAACTACCAGATGAATTAGCGCACAATGCTCATATATATGAAGAGTTGGCCCAGGCAATTACTGAATTGCCAGATTTATATCGGTCAGTGGTTACACTGCGGTACGGCTCAGAACTATCATTTGATGAAATAGCCGCCGTATTAAACAAGCCGGTCGAAACGGTTCGGAGTCAGCACCGGCGTGCACTTATTAAGCTAAAAGCAATTGTTGAACAGCGTGCACCATTTAAAACCCAATTATCGTAGTAGTAAACAAATATGGCTAAAAACATCGTTACATTATTACAAGAATTACCAAAAGCAGTCGCGCCAGTCGGTTTTGATCTCGTTATTCTCAATCGATTGGCAACATTCCAGAACCGTCGTCGGGCTTGGTATTTAGCCTTGGGTTTTAGTGGTGTTTCGACCTTGTTGATTGGTGTACTTGTACCTCTTGTTATGCGCTGTGTTACGCTCTTTTACTCATCGGGCGCTCGTGAATTCTTGACCTTGATGTTTACTGACAGCTCAACTCTTTCACTGTACTGGAAAGAAATTCTTAATTCAGTCATTGAATCGTTACCTATTATGCAAATGACTGGCGCATTGGTCTTAACCTTCGTCTTGTTTGTTTCACTAGGTTTTGCTATAAAACATATAATTAATCTTACAAAATCTCGCTACAGTGTAGCCTAATTACCATGGATATTAAAAAAATAATCTCAAATACGCTGGCTCGACGGATCATTATCACTCTGGCCATTGTTATTGCTATTCTCGTGGTTTTTGATGCTGGTATGGCAGTGGGCTTCCGTCGAGCCAGCTTTATGGACAACAACAGTGCTTTCGGTCGCATTACCAAAATGGACCAGGACTCATTTTTTGTCCACGGACCACAAGGTATCGAGAAATTAGTGTTGTATAATGATAAGACTATCGTGCGTAGTATGCGTGAGCGCATGAGTCCAGACGTACTTAAACTCAACGACTATGTTGCTGTGGTTGGTACGCCAAACAACGCTTGTCAGTTAGAAGCCAAAATTATTCGCCTGGTGCCACCACCACCATTTAAAAAATAAAGTTTATGAAAAATATGTTCAGCAGTATCAAATCGTTTATTGTCGGTCATAAAATTATCGCGGCAGTTTTAGCTGTGGTGGTTGTGGGTGGTGGCTATATGGTGGTTAAGGCTTTCGGCGGCTCATCAAGTACGCCGACATACGTCTTGGCTAAAGTGACTCGGGGTGATTTGGTCACAACTATTTCTGGTACAGGTCAGATTGAGGCTAACCAGCAAATCGATTTAAAATTTCAGAGTTCAGGAACTGTTCGCTCAGTTGCCAAAGCGCAAGGTCAATCGGTGCGAGCTGGAGATGTGATCGCTAGTCTTGATTCACGTTCAGCTGGCGTTAGTTTAGCCCAAGCTCGGGCGAGTTTGGCCAGTGCCCAGGCAAACTATGACAAGGTTATTAATGGTGCAACACCTACCGACATCAGTTCGAGTCAGGCAGCTGTAGATGCTGCTCGTCAGAATTTGATTGGTAAATTACTGGAGGTCTATGCCACCGTTGATAATCAGATGCGGACAACAGCCGATCAATTCTTTTTTTCACCTAAATCTGACACGCCGCAGTTTGGTATTAACTACACCACTGGCGGTAATACCGTAGTATTTACGATCGATGATGTTAATTTAAAAATAAAAGTTTCAGGTGAACATGGACAGGCTAATCGTGTACTAAAATCATGGCAAAATAGTTTGGCAAAGCTATCTTTATCGACAACAGACATTGATGCATATATTACTGAAGCCAATGCTAATATTGCATTCTTTGCTCAGTACTTTAACAATTTAACAACAGCTGTGTATCAAATTTCAGAAACAACACAGTATCCAACGGTCGTGAGCGGTTACAAGAGTGATGTTGGTAGTGCTCGTTCGACTATTACTACCACAGCTACTTCATTGGCATCGTCAGAGGCTTCATATACTTCTGCTAAGATTGCTTTAACTCAAAAAACTGCACCTGCTCGTTCAGAAGATGTTGAAACCGCTCGGGCTTCTCTAGAAAGTGCCAATGCAAGTTATCAGAATGCACTTTTAACATACGACAATACACTCTTGAAAGCACCGTTTGATGGTCAAATTGGTACTTTGGATATTAAGGTAGGCGAACAAGCCAGCTCCGGTACGGCCGTCGGTACACTTATTACTCAGGAAAATTACGCTCAAATTAGTTTGAATGAAGTTGATGTGGCTAAGGTTAAGGTTAACGATACGGCCGAAATTACATTCGATGCACTTTCAGATTTGAAAATAAAAGGTCATGTGGCTGAAGTTGATTCAGTTGGGGCGATAACATCGGGCGTAGTAAATTACGGTGTTAAGGTTGCACTAGATTCTCAAGATGATCGTATTAAACCAGGGATGAGCGTTTCAGTTGTTATTACGGCAAGTAGCAAGCAGGGAGCTTTGGTTGTGCCAAACTCAGCGGTTAAGTCTGATACCCGCGGTTCATATGTTCAGGTTCTGCCTGGCGTTGCAACCACTGGTCCAGTTACAACAAAGACTGCACCGGTTTCAAAAGCTGTGACAACTGGTGTTTCAAATGATACCTCTACTGAAATTACCTCAGGTTTGTCGGAAGGTGATATCATCATTATTCGTACCACCACCAACGGTAAAACAACTGCAACAACACGCACATCCTCAACTAATAATCGACAATTTGGCGGCGGGGCCGCAGTCGGCGGCGCTCCTTCATCAGGCAGTCGCACAAATTCTCGCTAGCGAGACGTGATTGAATGTAAAAACATATCCAAGACATACTCCAATGGAGATGTCTCAACTACGGCCCTAAAAAATATTTCCTTTACTATTTCAGATGGAGAGTTTGTAGCTATTATGGGTCCATCGGGCTCAGGTAAATCAACCCTGATGCATATTTTGGGTGCACTTGATACACCAACATCGGGTACCTACAAACTTGATGGGCGAGATGTTTCAACACTCAACGATGATGAGTTGGCTGAAATCCGTGGCGAAAAAATTGGCTTCGTATTTCAGTCATTCAATCTTTTGCCTCGAGCCACGGTTATGCGTAATGTGATGTTGCCATTAGTTTATGGCAAAGTGGGTGAAGAACAGCGGCAGGCCATGGCCAAGCAAGCCTTGCTGGCCGCCGGACTTACTGAGGATCGCTGGCAGCACAAATCAAATCAATTGTCTGGCGGCCAGATCCAGCGCGTGGCAATTGCCCGAGCTTTGGTTAATAATCCTTCAGTGATCATGGCCGATGAACCAACAGGTAATCTCGATTCACGGACAGGTGAAATTGTACTTGGTACATTCCAACGTTTAAATGAGGAACAAAAACGCACAATTATTTTGATTACGCACGAAATTGATGTAGCCCTACACGCTGACCGGATCATTATTATCAAAGACGGTGAAATTTTGGAAGATCGAAAGAATACTCGCAAGCGGGAAGTCGATAAATCATTACATCTATGACCATTCAAGATATTTATCATGAAACTTCGTCGGCTTTACTCGGCAATAAAGTTCGCTCAGGTTTAACCATGCTCGGTATTGTGATTGGCAT
This sequence comes from uncultured Candidatus Saccharibacteria bacterium, assembly GCA_964532205.1. Classification (GTDB taxonomy): domain Bacteria; phylum Patescibacteriota; class Minisyncoccia; order Phycocordibacterales; family JAKAEA01; genus CAZHGQ01. Next base: position 106,229 of record CAZHGQ010000002.1, read on the forward strand.
TGCTTCGGTTATTGCTATGCTGGCTATCGGCCAGGGAGCGAGTGGTTCGATTCAGGCTAGTATTCAGTCTCTGGGTTCAAATCTCATTATTGTTATGCCGGGCGCTCAACGTGGTGTTGGTTTTCAGGCTTCGTCTGGTCGTGGTTCAGCTCAGTCACTAACTCAAGCAGACGCTGAGGCACTTATAAACCAGACATCAGACTTAGCTGCTGCCATAGCACCTGAATTAACGACTCGGCAGCAAGTCATTGCTCCGGGTACAAATACAAATGTTTCCATAACTGGCACGACGGCATCGTATGCCTCAGTCCGTAATGTGCAAGTAGAAGAGGGTACATTCATTACCGACCAAAATCAACGTGGACTTTCTAAAGTAGCGGTTCTTGGTCCCACAACCCGTGACGATCTCTTTGGTGAAAACGCTGATGTGATCGGTAAAACCATTCGTATCAAAGGCGTTATCTTCACTATCGTGGGTGTAACAAAGTCAAAAGGTGGCTCGGGTTTTAATAATTCAGACGATGTTATTTATATTCCACTATCAGTAGCTCAGAAATATATTTCTGGCCTCAACGCTCAAGGAAAAGATTACGTAACAACAATTAATATTCAGGCAAAGGACACAGAGTCAATGACTGCTTTACAAAATGAAGTCACAGAAATTTTATTAAAGCGTCATAATATTTCAGATGTAGCCTCGGCAGATTTTAGTACTGTCAATCAATCAGATATTGTTTCGGCTGCATCATCTGTCACGACAACATTCACAATTCTGCTGGCTTCGGTGGCCGGCATCTCACTTGTTGTTGGAGGTATTGGTATTATGAATATGATGCTGACAACTGTGACAGAGCGCACGCGTGAGATTGGTCTGCGAAAGGCGATAGGGGCTAAAGCCAAAGATATTAGCACTCAATTTTTAGTTGAATCAGTCATACTGACATTCATTGGTGGGCTTGTTGGTATATTTTTTGGCTGGTTGATCGCATTCGGTATTACTCTAACGGGTTTGCTGACAGCCAAAGTGTCTTTATTTGCGATTCTATTAGCATTTAGTATTTCAGCTGGCATCGGTATTGCTTTTGGTTATTATCCAGCTCGCCGGGCTTCAAAGCTCAATCCAATCGAGGCCTTAAGGTATGAATAATGGCTTTAAATAAGGGTATTTTTAGGTATATTTAATTATACAATAATACTTGACTTTGTATAAATAGTATGATAATATACTAGGTAATGAGGCGAGTGCCTCTACTGTTCTTTTACAAGGAAGGATATATCATGCTTTTTCAGAATCTCGAATCGCGCAAACTATTCGCGGCTTCTACCATTGATTTTGATCCCTCGGCTCAAATGCTGAAAATTGCCGGCACGTCTGGCAATGACAAGATCGATGTGCAGCAGGCATTTGTCGCCACCAATACTCCTGGTCAAAGCCAGATGGTGACCGTCGTCAAGATCAACGGTCTCAAAACCAAGCTCAACGGCTTGGTTAAGACTTTGTACATTGATGCGGGCGCCGGCAGCGACAGTGTGTCGTACAATGGTTCGGGCTTGTTTCAAGTTCTGACCACGTTTACAGCGAACGACGGCAGCACCTACACGTACCAAAGCTTTGACGCCATCATTTCTGGTGGCTCGGGCAGTGATACACTCACCGGTCTCGGTGACGGTGGTTGGGTGAGTTTTGATGGCGGGGCCGGCAACGACAAACTGTGGGCTCAGACAAACGATTTTATGGACGATGTGTCACGCGCACCGCAGTATTACGGCGGGGCCGGCAACGACACGATTTACGGCACAGAAAATCGTGATAATCTGAGCGGCGGCGACGGTAACGATATTTTGTACGGTCGCGCCGGCAACGATTATTTGTCGGGCAATGACGGCAACGACACGATTTATGGCAATGACGGTGATGATCAGATCTGGGGCGGGCAAGGTGCAGACAGTATCTCTGCCGGCGCCGGTGACGATCATATCCTCATGCAGGCCTACCACTATACCGACTACAGTGGCAAGACATTTGTCATCGACGAAGGTATGGGTGATCGTGTCGACGGCAACGCCGGCTATGATGTGATGACTGTCTGGTGTGGTACTGTGTCTGACGCGTACAGTTTGCCGAAGTCGGCGAAGGGGATTGAA
>CAZHGQ010000003.1:0-73503 GCA_964532205.1 uncultured Candidatus Saccharibacteria bacterium
TCAATCGCAGCAGTGGTTAATGGCAACACAAACACTCAAATCGCAACGGTTAATGCCAACTTGAACACCGCCTCGTCTTCGGTTGCTGCTGTTGTGAACGCAAATACAAACTCACAAATCACTACAGTTAACAACAACATCAACACCGCCTCATCATCACTTGTCGCCACAATCCCAACAGCGGTCTGGAACTACTCAGCTCGAACCCTCACATCATTTGGCACACTCGCATCTGATGTTTGGAGCAATGTGACTCGTACACTCACCGGTGCATCACTCAGCTCAGGCTCACTGGCTACACAATCTGACGTAACATCAGCTTCGACATCTGTAGCTGCGGTGGTAAACGGCAATCTAAATACCGCCTCTTCATCACTTGCTGCCGTAATCAACGGAAATACAAACTCACAAATCTCGTCAGCTGTTACCACAATTAACAACAACACCAACAACACTGTCTTAACCGCCTCATCATCCTTAGCTGCTGTGATCCCGGTTAATGTATGGAACAATCCAACGCGTTCATTGAGCACATTCGGTACACTTGTTTCAGACATTTGGGGCTACGGCTCAAGAACACTCACGGGTGGCTTAATTACTGCATCTGACGTCTGGACATACGCAACACGTAACCTCACAAGCGGTTCTCTCGACTCTGGTGCGTTGGCACTCCAATCTGATCTAACAACTGCAAGTTCATCGATCGTTGCAGTGATAAATGGCAACACCAATACCCAAATCGCAACGGTTAACTCAAATCTCACCACAGCCTCAAGTTCAATTGCAGCGGTTGTGAATGCCAATACAAACAGTGCAGTCTTAACCGCTTCATCGTCTTTGGCTGCAACTATTCCAACAAACGTTTGGAGTAGTGGCACTCGTTCACTCACGACATTTGGCACATTGGTATCTGATATTTGGAACGTAGCCACGTCGACACTTTCAACTGCTGGAAGTGTGGGTAAGCACGTTTCAGGTCTTGTTAACAACACACTTGGTGCCTCAGATGTCTGGACATACTCAGCCCGCACTCTCACAGCTGGCACACTCAACTCTGGCGCCCTCGCACTTCAGTCTGATTTGTTAACTGCTTCATCATCAATCGCAGCAGTGGTTAATGGCAACACAAACACTCAAATCGCAACGGTTAATGCCAACTTGAATACAGCTTCAAGTTCAATTGCTGCTGTCATCGGTGGTAACTTGACGACTGCATCGAGCTCAATTGCAGCCGTTGTTAACGGTAATACAAACTCAAATCTCGCCACAGCCTCAAGTTCAATTGCAGCCGTTGTTAACGCTAATACAAACTCACAAATCGCAACGGTTAACAACAACATCAACACCGCCTCTTCATCACTTGTTGCTACAATCCCAACTGCAGTGTGGGCAAGTGGTACACGCTCACTCACATCTTTCGGTACATTAGTCACAGACATTTGGAATGTTGCAACATCAACGTTAACCACGGCCGGTTCAGTCGGCAAGCATGTCTCTGGTCTTAGTATCGGTGGTACAGGTTCACTCACAGCCTCAGACGTCTGGACATACTCAGCTCGCACACTTACCGCTGGCACATTGGATTCTGGCGCCCTCGCACTTCAGTCTGATTTGTTAACAGCTTCATCTTCGATCGCAGCGGTTGTGAATGCTAATACAAATTCATCAATCTTAACGGCTTCAAGTTCTTTGGCTGCATCATTGCCGGCTAATGTGTGGGCATACAGTGCACGTACTTTGACTTCATTCGGCACATTGGTAAACGACGTGTGGAATGCTACAACACGTACGCTGACATCATTAACACTTTCATCGCAATCACCATGGACTGTAACGGTGTCTGACTTCGGTACTATCACCGCCGGCAGTAACTATATGGCCACACTCACAACGGTTTACGATGGTACACTGCGTGATTCAGCTAACCTGCCAACAGTCACGATCTACGATCCAAGTCGAAACGTGGTAGTAAACAATGCCACAATGACACGTGATTCAACTGGCCGATACTCATATGTATACACAACGGCTGGTAATGCGGCTGCAGGTACATGGGAGAGTGTCTTCTCGGCAACTGTTGAAACAGGTAAGACATTGCCAGGTAATGATTATTGGACAGTTGTAACAACACCAGCCCAAGTTATCATTAATAGTATTTCTGATAACACGGTTCCAACAATCGGCGCAAACGTCACAATCACTAACGAAGGTCTCAGTGGTAATGAATACCAGTATGAATGGTGTGTAGTCTCAAATGCAAATAATTCTTGTGGTGGCGGTGACGATGTTTTCCATGCAACAGCGGCAAAATATATTAACCAAGGCGAAGATTTTAATACAACGCTAACTGCTGATGTGCCGAACGCTGGTAATTATTACTTCAAGGTCATCGTATACTTCGGTACAGATAGTTCCGGTGCTTCACGATCATTTACCGCTGTAGCTGGCTCGGGTGGGGGTGATACGGGTGGCGGCGGAGGTGGTGGGGGTGGCGGAGGTGGTGGTTCACCGCCGGAGCCGCCGGCAGATGATGGGACATGTCGACGGGCAGACTTTAACTGTGACAAGAAAGTAAACTCGATCGACTTCTCAATCCTGTTGTATTTCTGGAAGACACGACCACCATTTAGTAATAAGTACGTAGACATTAACAAAGATAGTAAAGTAGATTCAATAGACTTCTCGATTCTGCTTTATAACTGGGATAAAAAATAATAAAAACATATGAAAAAAATACATTTAACAATCCTGACACTGCTGGCAATTGTGTGTTTTGTACCTCACACAACCAAAGCCGCAGTAGTATACCTTGAATCATCTCGTTCAACGGTTTCTGTGGGTGACACGGTTATCATAACAGCTAAAATTAGTGCGGAAGGTACAACAATTAATACTGTTGAGGGTGAGATTGCCCTTAAAAGTGGTGGTACCAGCGTAGCGGTAGATGAATTTAGTCTAGCCAATTCAGCGTTCGGTTTGTGGCCACGTACACCATCATTGTCTAAAGACGGTCAGATAGTTTCATTCGTAGGTGGTGTGCCGGGTGGTTTCAATATTGAAGGGGCCACATTATTTAAGATTATTTACAAAGTTCAAAAAGAAGGAGAGGCAGTAATTGCTCCACAAAATATTATTGCATTTGCTAATGACGGCAAGGGGACAAAGGTACCAGTCACAATGAAGGGTTTAACACTGAAAGTGACTGTGGCAAAGGAAGGTGTAGCGGCTGTCGATGATTGGCGAACGGTTGTTTCTCAGGACACTGCAACACCAGAAGATTTTATCATTGTTCTGGGTCAGGAGAATTCTCTGTTTAATGGCAAAAAGTTTGCTTTCTTTAGTGCGCTTGATAATCAGTCGGGCATTAGCTATTACGAAGTTTCAGAAAATGGTGCCGCACCAATTCGCACAGGTAGTACATATGTTTTGCAAACCCAAACTGGTAATGTGAAATTAGTTGTTACAGCGTTTGATAAAGCTGGTAACAAAAAAGAAGCTAAATATTCTGGACCGGTTGAACCTCGACCATCAAATTTCTGGGGTTGGATTATTGCCGCTTTGATTGTGGTGGTGATCGCGATTGTACTTTATAAGCGAACAAAAAAGACACCAATTACTAATGGTCCGCTTCAGTTATAAAAAAATAAAATTTGCTTTAGCGACAGCCGCAGTGCTCATTGTGGCACTGTGGCATGTTGGTATTGCTTCGGCTGCGACACTATCTTTTGTGCCGACAATTTCTAAGGTGTTAGCTGGTAATATTGTTTCTGTGAGAGTGGTCATGGGTACGGGCGGGAAGTCGGCCAATAATGCTGAGGGTACAATTCAGTTTCCACCGGAGTTATTGGAAGTTCAGTCAATCAGCAAAAGCTCATCATTATTTTCATTGTGGGTAGAAGAGCCAAAATATTCAAACTATGAGGGCAGTATCACATTCAACGGTGGTGTTCCGAATCCGGGTTATGTCGGGGAGAACGGAGAGGTGTTCACGGTTATATTCAGAGCGCGTAAGGCGGGCACAGCCTCGTTAGTATTTTCAAACCCAGCTGTTCGAGAAAATGATGGTTTGGGTACAAACATTTTAACAAATGCACCTGGGGCCACAGTAACTATTGCTGCTAATGAAGAGGCGCCAGTCTTGCCGCCGCCGGTGGCCGATGGCACACCGGCGGCTCCGGTCGTTACCTCACCAACACACCCGCAGCCGGGCAAGTGGTACAGCGCCGCAGATGTTGAATTGCGTTGGACAGTGACAAGTGGCGTAAACGCCGTAGCGACATTAATGGGTCACAATCCAACCACTGTGCCTTCACTAATTTACGATCCGCCAATTGGTCACAAAAAAGTTGCTGATGTTGAAGATGGGGTTTGGTATTTCCACGTTCGTTTCCGCAACGATAAAGGCTGGGGTGCTATAACTCACTTTAAAGTGCAGATTGATACGGTTCCACCAAGTCCGTTTAAGGTGACGTTTGCACCAAATCCTCACGATGATCCAACACCGATTGCTGTCTTTAATGCTACTGATAGCTTGTCGGGCATTGATCATTATGAAGTCAAAATTGACAATGGGGCATATAGCAAGGCAGTGCCAGACAATACTGTTCAGCATGGCTATGTGTTAGGCGAACTTGAGCCAGGTGATCACTCATTGTTAGTCAAAGCAATTGACTTGGCAGGTAATGAGACAATTCAAAGTGCTCAATTTACAGTAACTTCGATTAATCCACCACAAATCACTCATTATCCATCTGAAATTACCGAAGACGATTTACTAAAAGTTGAAGGTACTTCATACCCGCAATCATCAGTTGAAGTTGTTGTCGAGGATGCAAACGGCCGGATTCAAAATCAGTCAGCTACCACGCTTTCGAATGGCAGTTTTGCTGTAACCTGGGCTAAAAATTTAAATCGTGGCGCCTACACTCTTAAAGCTCGGGCAATTGATAGTCGAGGTGCCAAGAGTGTCTACACAAAACCGGTTACCATTGTCGTGAAGCGCTCAGCACTTTCAAGTACTGGTCTGTTTGTCCTTAATTGGCTCTCTCTGATCTTTATTATTCTTCTGGCGCTTGGTGGTCTGGTTCTGATGATGTTATATTTTGTATATAAGATTAAGAAAATGCGTCAGTCAGTTGATAAAAAAGTCCATAGCGCTGAACATTCTATGCACCATGCCTTTAACTCACTTCGTGAAAATGTGGCAGACCAACTTAAGATTTTGGAAAAGGCACGCAATAAACGTGAATTGACTAAAGAGGAAGAAAAAATTCGCAAGACATTGCAGCAAAATCTCGATCGATCAGAAGCGTTCCTGGAGAAGCAATTATCAGAAATTGAAGATAGCATATAATACATGAAACGTTTTACAGTTTTTGAAACACTCATCGTCAGTTTACTTGTGGGTATTGTGGCTGCGGCGTACGTCGTTTTCCTCAAAGGTAACAATGCTTTTATCGGTTCGTTCCTTAGCTCAGCGACATTGTTGCCACTACTTCACTTGATTACGATCCCTGGTATTAATGAACTTGTCCTGACATTTATTTTTGTGATTATGGTATTTTTGGTTTACGGTTTAGTTGTATACGGACTTATTGCTTTGGGTAATAAAACTGCAATCACAGCCATGGTCATAATTTTTGCAGCTGTGTGTGGCATTGCTATTCAGCAGTACTACTATCCTCAAGAAGTTACTAGGCTCGACGATATTAATCCCGCCGCTTCAATAATGGTTGTCTCGCGGTCGCACACGCCTGAGCAGTATTTTGGTCAAGAAGCTCGCGGTGATCTCAATGGCGACAGTAAAGATGATGTAGCTTTTCTTATTCCACGTTTTGATGACGAAACAAACTCCACGATTTACTATGTCTCTGCTGCACTAAAAGAGGGAAAGGGTTACACTGGTACAAACCTCTTATTTCTAGGCCTAAAATCAGTGCCGGTGGCAATAACTATTGAACATGCTACAGTAACTATTGATTATCGTGATCTGCGTGATGAGGAATCTACGACAACGAAAAAATTTAATGCTCATCTCGTAAACGGTAAGCTTCAAGAGATATAATATGAAACTTATTCGTGATGTCGGCATTGTTGTTATTAGTATTTTTGTAGCGATCATTTTGGTTCGTCTGCAGATCCTTGATGCAATACTATCCGCCGCGCGTAGTATTCAAATCATTGGAGTTTTTGTTTCGGGTCTATTTTTCACTTCGGCATTTACCACGCCGATATCCATGGTTGCTCTTGGTGAACTTTCTTTGACGATGCCCGTCTGGACTGTGGCTGTCATTGGTGCGTTCGGGGCAGTGATCGGAGATCTTATTATTTTTTCTTTTATTCGCGATACCTTGCAAGAGGACTTGGTAGAATATTTGAAAATTCACCCACATCATAAAATCCAGCACTTTTTCCGCCGCCGTATGTTTCGTTGGTTGACTCCATGTATCGGTGCCTTAATCATTGCCTCACCGTTGCCGGATGAATTGGGTTTGGCTCTGATGGGTATGTCACGCATGAAGCGCCGTGACCTTATTGTTATTTCTTTCCTATTTAACTTTTTCGGTATCTTACTTATTGCTAGCCTAGCCCGAGCACTTTAGTTTTATTTTCTTTTTATCAGATATTCATCTCCAGTAGGGTATTCTGATTTCAGTTTTTTAAAGGAGAACCAATGAAGGTTTGGTGTATTGTTCTTTTGATAGCTCTACCTGCGTCTGGTGACGGTGATATTATCACTGATCATTTAACACTGACGTACTCAGCTGATTCGTCTCGGGCAGTTGGGTATATTACCACTGATTATGTCATCACAAGTGTGGTGGCAGTGACCAGTTTCAATCAGCGTCACTGGGGTTTGCAATGGATTATTTCAGGTCAATGTGAATTGGGAGTTTGTGGTGAGACTGAATCATGGCAACAGTATTCCACTGGCGATTTCAGTGTGGTGCAAACATACGGCACATTTCAGCATCCTTATACCACAAATCAGGCATATTGGTTGGCTGAGTTTTCCTCCTCAGCCATTATCCAATCGTCCAGTTGGTTTGTGCTCGAAAAAGTTGAAGATTCGGATATGTATGAATATAACGCTAGTGTATATGTAGAGGGAATTGTGCCGGAACCCGATTTGCTTTGGTTGTCGATAACACTTTTATTAAAAAGGAGAGTCCGCAAAACACCCGTAAGGGTGTTTCTTTTTGCGAACAATACCGGCCCTAAAGTATATCCAATATGTGGGTGCCCAAAGCAGTTCCAGCTGAACGTCACGGCACGCCGGACACTCATTAGGAAACTAACAATATGGTGCTCCCGTGTAAAAGGGGTATAACAGGGGTGATATTGCTACTTATTATAAGTGGCAGGAAGGTAAAATTGTTACACCTGTATTAAAATAAGGTATATGAAAAAACTACACATGGTCTTAGCAGTTGTAACTGCTTTCGTCGTCCCGGTTTTTGTTTCAGCTCATGAAGTTTATGTTTTATCAAAAGAAAAAGTGGCCCAAGGATTACGATTAACTGGTTTTGATGTAATTGACCATTTACATAATCCGGAACACTTACAGTTTTTTATTACAGCAGCTCTAACGGTTTTGTGCGGTGTGATAATTTGGTTTTTTGTGCAGCGAACAGAAATTGTTAGAAATGTTGCTGCTTGGCTCGAACGTTTTTCGAGTGTCGGTAAAGTTTGTTTGCGATTGGCGGTAGCGACATCTTTTTTTCTGTCCGCATGGTCGGGTTCATTTCTTGGGCCGGAATTATCACTGTCTGCTTTGCCATATGCAAACGTGGTGAAAATTTTGATGTATGGATCCTCACTTATGATCGCCCTCGGTCTGTGTACTGAAATTGCCGCCATGGTCTGTCTGGTTGTATTTACAGTTGGGTACACAGTGTTTGGTTTGTATCTTACAACCTATATCAGTTATGTAGGTGAGCTCCTTGTACTATTATTTATTGGGAGTCGCACAGTGTCACTCGATCGTTTGTTTTTCGGTGCCAATCAAAAATTTAAGGCTTTGGAAAAGTACGAAGGTATTCTGGTAAGAGTTTTTTATGCAACTGCGCTTATCTTCACCGCTATTACGGTGAAGTTTATGCATCCGCACCTGACTCTCGACGTGGTCAATGAGTATCAGCTGACCCAGTTTTGGTTACTGTTTCCAAATGATCCAGTCATGATAGTAATTGGTGCTGCATTTGTTGAATTGGGAATCGGCCTCTTTGTTTTATTAGGCTTCGAACTTCGTTTGACGGTGTTAATTAGCCTCTTTTATTTAACACTCTCACTCGTATTTTTCAAGGAATCGGTTTGGCCACACGCGATTCTGTTCGGTGCTTCGATATTTCTCTTAACTAATCCAAACAGAAATTCACTCGATTCACTAGCTCATAGCGAACGAATTGTTCCGGCAGAGGGACAGTTTTAATTGTGCTCTTTGCGATAGAGCGCGTATGAATACAAGACCGAAATAATAGCGGCTAGAATTGTTGCACCAATTAAAACAACAAAACTTATAAAAGGTGTAAGCAGACATGACAGAATGATGAGAATACCAGCGACGGTAAAGAGTGTGCCGCCAAGCTTATGAGTCTTGTTCCAAACATTTTCAGAAGACAATGTCCACGGAGTTCGTATGCCAAAGAAAAAGTTTTTCTTAAGACCACTCAAACTAATACCAATTACTATATATAAGATACCCAAAGCAATCGGTACGATTTTTTCTACGGCGATCGGATAGCCGAGGTTGGCAAACGACATTACAAAGTAGAGAAAACCAAGCAGAGCAATGATTGCCAACTTGATTAGGTGATAGGCTTTACCGAATTCTGCGTAGCGATTGCGATGCGGATCGATAATTGGCAGGAACAGAAACAGGAAGTAGGCGATAAGCATGATAATCGGCAAGCCAAATACCCCGAATTCTCTTGATGAATAACCGTCAGGTTGACCCTGAATGTTCCAATGACTTACAACCAAAAGCGGTAAGTATTGATAAAACACAAAACCAGCAAGGATACAGAGGACCACAATAGCGAGAGTAAGATACTCAAGTGGTCGATTGAGTTTAAATGGGTAGTTTTTCATGTTTAAATTGTACGTCGTATAAATGTTAATGTCAAATTATTACGTGTAAGTAATTACTGAACTGAGCCGTCAAGGATAGGGTATGGCATTAAGTACAAGTTTAAAAAAATATCAATCACAGATTCACATACCGTATTCAATAACTATTCCGCAGTTATTTCGAAGTGATGCTTATGCAACCAGCGCCATCATACTGACGGCCATCTTCGGTATCTTTGTCGTTTTTTCTTTTGTCACAAGTGTGGTGGCATTTAAATTTGTTGCCCTCTTTTTGTTTTTGGTTCCGGCTGCAGCGTTCGTTTGTGCTGTCATTAGTATTAAAAAACATGCCATCGAAAGAAGTGTGGTTTTATCATATATTTCTTTGGTTATTACGACATTGTATTTCAGTATGATTTTAGCTCTGCCAATCTTAGTACTCGGACTCTATATTATTTATAGCTATGTTTTAAGGTAGGATGCTATACTATAGCCACAATGTTCGCGTGGCTTAATCGATTTCGTACCAAAACTATTTATTTTGTCCGTCACGGAGAGACGGTGTTAAATGCAGCAAAGATTCGTCAGGGCCCTGACGGTGCTTTGAGTGAAAAGGGACGACAGCAGGTCGAGGCGCAAGCAAAACGACTGGAAATTTATCCAATCGATATTATTTTGGTTAGTCCGTTTGAGCGGACACAGGAAACAGCGGCTATTATCAACAGTCATTTACATAAACCACTTGAACTCGCACCACTGTTGGTCGAGCGCCGTAATCCAACAGAAATAATTGGTCGCAGTTCGGATGATCCCGAAGTACGAGCAATTGTGGATAAAATTGATAAAAGTTTTCATGAAGGAGGTCTTCGTTACTCTGATGAAGAAAATTTCGAGGATTTGAAAAAACGTGCTCACGATCTGTTGGAGTTTTTAGCTCAGCGATCGGAACGTCGAATTCTGTGTGTGACACACGGCATCTTTTTAACAATGGTTATTGCCTATATGCAGTTTGGTGAAGCTCTGACTGCCAAAGATTTTGTTGAGTTACGATATATGAATCCGGCAAATAACGCTTCGATTACTGTGTGCACATACAATCCTCGTAATAAAAAATATCACAATGGTTGGGCGCTTCGGGCTTGGAATGATTATGCTCGGCTGATTGGCTAACGTGATATACTTTTAGGTATGACAGCAGTACAGGCACTCATACTCGGTATTGTTGAAGGCTTAACTGAATTTTTACCCATTTCTTCAACAGCCCATCTTGAAATCGCGACACGTGTTTTAGGTATTGTTGATTCTGACTTTGTAAAAAGTTTCATTATTATTATTCAACTCGGCGCAATTTTAGCTGTTTTGGTTTTATTTGGTCGCCGTTTGTGGAGCCGAACTGAATTATGGAAAAGGGTAGTGGTGGCATTTATACCAACCGGCGTGATTGGTTTTGTGTTGTATAAAATTATTAAACATGTGTTGCTTGGTAATTTGTATATTGTTGTTTTGACTCTCGGTATCGGCGGCATCATTATTATTTTGTTTGAATACTCATTACGGAATAACGTTGGTACGGAGACTGAACTTGAACATATGCCGTACCTGACTGCGTTTTTGATCGGTATGGCCCAGTCCTTGGCGGTGGTGCCGGGCGTTTCGCGTTCAGCTGCGACGATTATCGCCGGCCGGGCCTTCGGCCTCGGCCGGCGAGCCATTGTTGAGTTTTCATTCTTATTAGCCGTACCAACCATGCTGGCGGCCACCGGTTACGATTTGTTAAAAAATCAAACTTCATTCACGAGTGATCAAAACGCCGTGTTGGTAATTGGTTTTGTGGCGGCCTTTGTCAGTGCTTTGCTGGCTATTAAATATTTCTTGCGACTGGTTGAAAGATATTCGTTTACAGGATTCGGTGTTTATAGAATACTATTAGCAATCATTCTTATTATCTTTCTTCTATGAGTAAAACAACAAAACTTTCGCTCATTTTATTGCGAGTTGCTGTCGGTTGGTATTTTTTGTATGAGGGCATTAAGGCAATTTTGAATCCAAATTGGTCCATTGAACCTCTGCTTAAGGGCGCGCAATCATTTCCGAATTTTTATGGCGCCTTACTTGATCCAGCATTCTTACCGTATGTAAGTTATATGGTCAAAGGAACGTTATTATTGATAGGTGCACTGATTGTCATTGGTATATTTGTTCGAGTAGCGGCTTTACTGGGTATGATAGTAGTACTGTTGTTTTATTACTTTCCACACTTTTCATTTCCGTACGCCAGTGGCACGCACTATATTGTGGATCAAGCACTAATTCTGTTTCTCATTCTGGTGTATTTGTTTTTTGCTCGCGCTGGTGAATATTTTGGTTTGGGAACACTGTTTAAATTTTCACGTTATTAATATATGAAAACATGGCGCCATATCAAACGGATCTTAATTGATACGGCTTTGCATTGGTGGCGCCATGCACCGTCACAGATGGGAGCGGCGACAGCTTACTATGCCTTGTTTTCGATTGCTCCGCTGTTGTTTTTGGTCATGACCGTGGCCGGCATCTTAATTGGACGGGCTAATGTTGAACATTCACTATTTATTTCTGTTTCCCAGGTTGTGGGGCCTGGGCCGGCTGGCTTGATGCGGGAATTAGTCCGGGAAGTCTCTCGACCAAGTGTCACAAGTATTGGTGGTATTGTTGGAACCGCAGTATTGCTCATTGGTGCTCTAGGGTTACTGAGTCAAATCCAATGGTCACTTGAACATTTATGGGGTCATGAACGAGGTCGGTTTCATTTTCTGACATTTATTAAAAAGAAATTCATTGCTTTGGTGACCATTATTGTTTTAGGAATTGTTCTAGCATTATCACTTATAATAAATATTTCCTTTGCTGTTTTAGCCCCACTGTTGACACGGCTCCATGTTATAGGTTTTGTACCAATGACGACTGCTGTAGCTTCCTTTTTGATTGCTGTTTGTGTATTTATTTTGATCTTTAGATATTTGCCCCAAGTAACGCTGCACTGGGGTGCTGTCTTAGCCGGTGCGTTATTTACTGGCATTATTTTTAGTTTTGGTAAATTAGCAATTGCGTATTACCTGAGTCACACTTCACTAGTCACTTCGTTTGGGGCATTTGGGGCAATTGTGGTTTTAATTGTGTGGGTGTATTATTCAGCCCAAGCTTTTTTCTTCGGAGCTGCTTTCGCTTATGTTATTGATCGAAAGATTCGTTCCGGCATGATACGATAATCATATGCCAATTCCGAAACCAAAGGATGATACCTGGATAGATCGCGTTGTAATTGCCTGCGGCGTACTTGTGGCTATTGCCATTTTGTATGGTTTATCTCAAACAGTACAACCTTTTTTGAGTGATCGGGGTGCACCAAAGGGAGCTATGCCAGCCTGCGATAATTGTCTAACATTGAAGGATACTAATACCTCAATCGTCATGGCTGTAGGTGAAGAGCGGGAGCTTATTTTACCAAAGACTTATTTTAATCAGGATGGATTTACAGTTTTATCGAGTGCAGAGGGTGGGGTAGGACACCGTTTTGATAATTCCAGAAACACTCCAGACTATTGGGCAGTTATAATTCAGGGTTTAAAACCAGGTTTGGCCGATGTTATTGTCCGAAGTAATATTCAGACCGTGTCGGATTTTCACCTAAGTCTTACAATCCAATAACATGAATACCAATCGTAATATTGTGTTGCTGATTGTGCTGATTGTAGCCGCGGCTTTGATCTATGTATTTTATCCGGTGATTTCTTCAGCGGTCTCCGGTTTTTTGGGTTCTTCACGCATAGCTTTGCGTCAGGAAATTTTTTCGACACCTCTTAAGAGTTCGGAAAACAACGAACATGCTCAGCTTGAAGCAGCGGCGGTTATAGTTTTAACAAACGCTGAGCGAGCACACGCTGGGGGTAATGAATTGACCGAGAATGAAGAGTTAAATGCGGCGGCGGCGGCCAAGCTTCAGGACATGTTCGACCAACAGTATTTTGAGCACATTTCACCGCAAGGTCGCGGACCGGGCGCTGTAGCCGCCGCCGCCGGTTACAACTACCTCGTGGTTGGTGAAAATCTGGCTCTCGGTAATTTTAAAGACAATGTGTCACTTGTGTCAGCCTGGATGGCTAGTCCTGGTCACCGAGAAAATATTCTCAATGCCAAATTTACACAGATCGGAGTGGCCGTGGGACAGGGTATGTTCCAAGGTAAAAAAACATGGTTAGCTGTCCAAGAATTTGGTAAGCCGGCTAGTGATTGTCCGGAAATAGAGGTCAGTCTAAAAAATCAAATTGATCTTGATAAGCAAAATATTGCCGCTATTGAAAAAAGTTTGCAAAACAAAAAAGCCGAACTTGATTCTACGCCCAAAAACTCACAGCAAGAACAGGAGGTCTATAATCAAAAAGTGAATGAATATAATGGTTTGGTGGGCGAGTACAATGCGCTTCAGAAAAAAATTCAGCAAGAGGTTAATGAGTATAATGCCCAGGTCCGTGCATTCAATTCTTGTCTAAAGGCTTAAATCCGGTAGAATACGATATTATGGAAAATAAATTTGTCTTTGCATTTATTGGCGGTCTCATCGTCCTGATTGCGGCTATTGGTATCATTAATTTTATTTCTCAAGACAAGCAGGGAGGTAAGGAACTCATCCCTTTTGCTCAGTGTCTCAAACAAAAAGGCGTTGTCTTTTATGGCGCTTTTTGGTGTCCACATTGTCAGGCAACTAAAGTCATGTTCGGTGCGGCAAAATCGGAGTTGCCATATGTTGAATGTTCAACACCTGACGGTAAAGACCAGACACAAATTTGTAAAGATAAAAGTGTGGCAGAATATCCGACTTGGATTTTTCCCGACGGCACTCGTTTAACAGGGGAGCAAACATTACAATCGTTGTCAGAGAAATCAGGTTGCGTATTACCAACAGCAACAACCACATAATATGACACCATTTGCTGAACAATTCGTTTATTTTAGTTCACTCGGTGTTGTGGTTTTGAATATTCTATTTGTTGTCGCTCTAGCTGTTTGGTTGGCGATTGGCTTAGGGAGTCGTCACTCGCTCGTGGCCAGTTTCTTTCGTTTCTTCACAGATTATATTGAGCAGATTGGTTTTTTAGTCGCTCTAGCAGCTTTTGTTGGCAGTTTGATTTTTTCAAATATTATTGGCTTTGATCCATGCGAGCTGTGTTGGTGGCAGCGCGTGCTTATTTACCCACAGATCATTGTTTTTGGAGTCGCCTGGTATGAAAAGTGGCGACACAATAGGCGCAATGAAGGTTTGTTGCATGTTGCCTTGGTACTATCTTTACTTGGTCTCATTGTCGGAGGTATTCAGTCGTATAGCCAATTTTTTAATCCAGAATTATTGGCCGGTTGCGCAGCAGTGAGTGTGTCGTGTACAAAATTGTATTTCCAATCATTTGGCTATATTACTATCCCGGTTATGTCATTAAGCACATTCCTGTTTTTGTCTATTGTGCTCGGCATGAAAAAATTGGTCCGACATGCATAATTTACTCAACTACATTGTGGCCTTTGGTTACGTTGGTATAACGCTAACCGTATTTGCGGAGTCTGGTATTTTACTGGGCTTCTTTTTGCCAGGTGATTCGTTGTTGTTTACTGCGGGTATTTTAGCTGCCCAAGGTTACTTCAATATTTATTACCTGATTGGTCTATGTGTGGTAGCGGCTATTGCCGGAGATAGTTTTGGTTATTATCTCGGTCATCGATTTGGTTCAAAACTCTTTGATCGTGAAGACTCACTGGTTTTTAAAAAGAAATATGTTGAGACAACAGAACATTATTTTGCCAAATACGGTGTTCGTACAATTGTTTTGGCTCGCTTCATACCGATCGTGCGCACATTCGCGCCGGTCATGGCCGGTGTTGGTCAAATGAAATACCGAACATTTCTAACATTCAATATTGTTGGTGGTATCATTTGGGCGGGCGGCCTTTTGTCGGTCAGTTATATTCTCGGCCTTAAATTCAAAGGCATTGATGGTTACTTAAATTACATCATTATCGCAATTATTTTAATCTCGGTTGTACCGATGGTGTTCGAATATTTTCGACGAAAATAATATGAAATTTAATTCAACGGCTCGTTACACCCTTATTTTATGCTTGGTGTTGATCGTGTTAGTCGGTGCGGGTCGGTATTTCTTCAAACCAAAACCTCGTTCGCAATTGTCACAGCCGGTTAAACCAGTTGAACAGCCAGCTCAGCCAAAGCCACAACCCGTTGTTGAAGATCCAATTGTGTCTTGCGCTAAACGCTTGGCGGCTCAGACCGAAAAAGATTCATATGTCCCTGGTAGTGTCTTGATCCGCTTCGCCGGCAGTGTTTCATATAATCAGGCCCAAGCCTTTTTGCAGAAAGCTAATCTCACTTCAAATACCACTGAATCGGTCTATGCTGGCAGTCGTATCATGACCGTATCGACAAAACCTGGTAATGAATTTGCCGTTATTTGTGAATTTAAACAGATGCCGTTAGTTAAAGGTGCAACACTTAATTACGTCTTTGAAATTCATCAGTAAGATGACTGTTCTTGGTACGTCTATATCGATTATTCGTTAAAAATTAGTATGTTGTAAAAAAGGGGGTTAGACACCTAAAATTGTGGTAGGATGGGCTTATGAAAGGGAATGAACAGTCATTGGTCCAAATAACCGAACCGCAAGATCAGTATTGTCTGATTGATAGTGGTAATGGCGAAAAACTTGAAAAATATGGGGATTTCACAGTTTCGCGACCTGACCCACAGGCTTTGTGGCCAAAATCTCTGCCTGAATCAGAGTGGCACAAAGCTCAAGCGGTTTTTTCACGTTCAAGTGAAAAAGCTGGCTGGAAATTACATGAGGGTGTACCAGAGCGTTGGTCAATTGAGTTCGGAGGTTTAAAACTTTGG
This sequence comes from uncultured Candidatus Saccharibacteria bacterium, assembly GCA_964532205.1. Classification (GTDB taxonomy): domain Bacteria; phylum Patescibacteriota; class Minisyncoccia; order Phycocordibacterales; family JAKAEA01; genus CAZHGQ01. Next base: position 16,005 of record CAZHGQ010000003.1, read on the forward strand.
ATTCGTCCAACTTCGTTCAAACATACCGGTTTATTTCCGGAACAACTTGAAAATTGGCAATGGTTACAAAAAGTAATTCGAGCGCAGAGTATAACTGAACCAATTCGGATTCTTAATTTATTCGGGTATACCGGCGGCGCAAGCTTGGCTTGCGCCGCCGCCGGGGCGGAAGTTACTCACGTTGATGGCTCAAAATCAGCGACAACGTGGGCTAAAGAAAACGCTGAACGTTCCAATCTTCAAGATAAACCAATTCGCTGGATTCTCGATGACGCTCGGACATTTGTTGGTCGAGAAATCAAGCGCGGTAAAACATACCATGGAATTATCATGGATCCACCAGCTTTTGGTCACGGACCAGAAGGGCAGGTGTGGAAAGTTGAAGATGATTTTTTGCAACTCATTGAAGATTGTAAAAAGATTCTTGATCCTCAAGCTATTCTGGTTCTGCTCAATGGGTATGCGGCTGGTTACTCAGCGTTCTCATACGAATATAACTTACGAAATTTAGTCGGTGATCGCTCAGGAGTTGTTGAGCGTGGCGAATTAACAATTCGCGAATCAACCTCAGGCCGCCTCTTGCCTTCAGGGATTTACGCTCGTTGGTCAAAATAATTATTGTTATACATGACAAACTCTCAAGACCTTCAAAAGGAGGATTTCATTCGTCTTTATGATGAAATAGCTGACCAGTTGTTTCGTCATTGTTTTTATAAGCTTTCCAACCGTGAGATGGCTCTTGATCTGGCTCAGGAAACATTTACCAGAACGTGGCAATATCTCAATGCTGGCAAAGAGGTGAAGAATGTTAAGGCATTCGTTTTCAAGGTGGCCAACAATTTAATTATTGATTATTACCGTAAGAAAAAATCAGCTTCCTTGGAAGTTATGCAAGAACAAACAGGTTTTGATGCACCGGTTAACGAACACCTTGAAACAGTTAAGAAAGCCGAGGTGGATACAGTCATGGTTCATATTAATAAATTAGACGATCGATACCGTGACGTGATCATTATGAGGTATGTTGATGATCTTTCACCAAAAGAAATTGCTCACATTCTGGGTGAATCAGAAAATGCAGTTTCTGTCAGAATTAATCGAGCCTTAAAAAAGGTTAAGTATATGCTAAAATTATCATAATAGACTTCCATGAAGCAGACCATTGAAACCATCCGTGCTCACACCAAGTCAACAGCGCTCAATGAAGAGGAGCGCAAGCAAATGCGTGATTTATTAATGGATTATATTCAAAAAAATCCAATCCAGACTTCTGCTGATTTGCCCGATTTGGATGCACCCCAGAAGAAGTCTTTGTTTAAAAGACTTTTCTCAATTTTTACATGAAACGCCACCAGAGAATGGTGCACACACTTATAGTCATTGGAGTCAGCTTGTTTTTGGGCTTCATGTTTTTGGCTGTAAATGTTGGCAGTGAAGAATACGGACCACATATTTCCAAGACAGACCATACAGTCCAAACTCTGGCTTCAGAGGTTGCACCACGTTCTGAAACATTTTCTTTTTTTAATACGATCACTCACTTGGCTAGTCCGAGTGCACTAATTATATTCTCAGTAATTATTGCGGCGATATTATTTTTTGTGCAGCGTCGTCGGCTGGCCGCGCTGTTTATTGTTTTGTTAATGACCACTGGTTTGGTCAGTCAGATGTATAAGGTTTTGATTGCGCGCCAGCGGCCAGCCGACATCCTTTCCGATGTTACATATTTTGGTTACGCCTTTCCTAGTGGTCACGCTCTGGCGGCTACACTATTCTATGGCTTCTTGGCCTTTTGTATAATTCACGCCACCAGACGTTGGTGGATTCAGGTTGCTATTTTTTGCTTCGCCGCACTGCTCATTGTATTAATTGGTTTGTCTCGAATTTTCATCGGTGCCCACTGGTTTTCTGATGTTATTGGCGGCTGGTTGCTTGGCGGCTCATTATTATCGTTCTTTATCGCGCTCTTCTACATTACCAATCGGGTTGTTACCGATCGGGAACGAAAGCGTAGTATAATGAAAGCCTAATATAATTAATATGGAACCAAACACACAACAAATCTTACAGCGCAATCGCGTGCTTACCATTGCGATGTTTGCAGTGCTTATTGCACTTTTTATTACTCTTGTTAATAAACCTCGTACGGGTGAGGTGAAGCCATCGATTTCAGTTACCGGCTCAGCAGAAGTTACCGCCGTACCTGACACCGCTACAATTTCATTTTCAGTTATTGAAACAGCTAAAACTGTAGAGGTTGCCCAAAAGCAGGCAACAGAGCGAATGAATAAAGCTCTGACATATTTGAAGTCTGTCGGGGTTGATGAGAAGGATATAAAGACATCAAACTATAGCGTTAACCCTCAGTATGAATATAAAAATGTAACTTGTTTTCGTGCTCCATGCGAAAGCTCACAAGTCCTTGTAGGTTATCAGGCAGTTCAGGGTGTGGAAGTTAAAGTTCGTAAGACAGATCAGGCCGGAACAATAATCGGGGGATTGGGCACTGCTGGCGTGCAAAATATTTACGGCCCAAATTTTGGTTTTGACGATGATACAAAGATTCAGGACCAGGCCCGGGAAAAGGCCATTGCCAATGCCAAAGCTAAAGCTGAGGTATTAGCTAAGCAGCTCGGTGTTCGTCTCGGCAAGGTCTCATCATTCTCAGAAACATTGGGCGGATTCCCAATTGCCTATGCCGCAAAAATGGATGCAGTCTCAAGTCAGGGTTCAGCAGCTCCGGTTCCCGAGTTGCCAACCGGTCAAAACAAAGTTACCTCGAGTGTGACAATTACCTACGAAATCTATTAATTGACAATCCAGACTATAGCGAGTATAGTATTAAGAACTGGCCCCTCGGGGCGGTTTTTAATACCTTTAGCAATTACATATGGCATTAGGTGAATACATCAAAGAAACACGCGCGGAACTTAAACATGTCTCATGGCCAACACGTCGTCAGGCAATTATTTTCACTGCGCTCGTTATCGTGCTTTCAATCGGCTTAGCCCTCGTCCTCGGTGTCTTTGACTATTTGTTCGCCGAGGGTATCAAACTCCTTATCAATCGCTAATTAATTTATTACGTAATATATGTCAAAACAAAAACTTGACGAAGGTCGAAATTGGTACGTGATCCACACCTACGCTGGTTACGAAAACGCCGTGGCCCGTAACTTACGACAACGCATTGAATCACTCGGCATGGAAAACAAAATTTTCCAAGTCATTGTGCCAACTGAAAAGAAAATCAAAGTTAAAGGCGGCAAGCGCGTTGAGGAAGAAGAAAAAATATATCCAGGCTACATTCTGGTAGACATGATTGTGACCGATGATTCGTGGTACGTGGTCCGTAACACGCCACGTGTAACTGGTTTCGTTGGTTCAGGTGTTTATCCGGTACCAATTGCTAAAGAAGAAATTGATTACTTGATGGGTCGTATGTCGAGTGAAAATGTTAAACACACAATCAATCTCGATATCAATGACCATGTCATGATTGCTGACGGTCCATTCAAGGACTTGGAAGGCAAGGTGAGTGAAGTTGATGAAGAGCGGGGCAAGGTTAAGGTCCTAGTCAACATGTTCGGTCGCGAAACTCCCGTTGAACTCGATTTCCTTCAGGTCAAAAAGATCTAAATTCTACTCTTGATTTTTCCCAAATAATCAGTATTATAGGGGAACTGTTACGCGTATTTAGTAGCCATTGAGCTTCAGACAAGGGCTACAGACAATAACATTTACTATGGCAAAGAAAGTCGTAAAAATCTTAAAAATGCAGATCCCGGGTGGTAAGGCTGTACCAGGTCAGCAACTCGGTCCAGTACTTGGTGGTGCTGGTATCAACATTGGTGAATTCGTAAAACGATTCAATGATGAAACAAAGACTCGAGTCGGTGAGACTGTTCCAACAATTGTGGAAGTCTACGATGATCGATCGTACAAGATGATCTACAAACTTGAACCAGTTGCTGCGATGATTATGAAATCAATTGGCATCGAAAAAGGTTCAGGTAAACCAAACACTTCAAAGGTTGGCACAATCACCAAAGCAAAAATTAAAGAAATTGCTGAAAAGAAAATGCCGGACCTCAACGCTGCTTCAGTCGAAGCCGCAATGCGAATTGTTGAGGGTCAGTGCCGTTCAATGGGTGTTGACGTCAAATAAAAATTGTTCAATAACAAAGGCCGCGCGTACGCGCGGCCTTTGTTATCCACAAGATACCCACAAATCAATTTTCTTTTGCACGTAATAGTTCTATAATGAGTCAGTATTAAAACATACCCAAATCTTGTCTCAATTTGGTGTTCAAATATTTTATGGCCTTGCACATTATTAAAAAGAATCTCAAGAGGTCAGTCACAGTATCACTCATTTTATCCTTGGTAATTTTGACAGGGTATGTCACCTACGAAGGATCGGTGGTCTATGCTGCCTCGGCAAATACGAACGTTGTGGTAACGTTGCAGGTTGATACTGGTATTAGTATCACTGCAGACAGTGCTACAAAAGTAATGAGTAATAGTTTGGGCGTCAGTTCTCACACAGCTGTCGCAACTTCGACATTTACAGTGGCAACTAACAACGCCATCGGTTATACCTTGGCATTAAATGCCTCGACAAATCCGGCTATGAAGTCGGGTTCAAACTATGTTAGCGATTATGCTACAACAACGAACCCAAGTACGTGGTCGGTCGCTTCCGGTGATGCGCGGTTTGGTTTTTCTGCGTTCGGTAATGACGTGAATACTACAACCTGGGGAACTGGTAGTTTCTGTAACGGTGCTGCTACAAGTACTATTTCGACAACGTTGAAGTATTACGGTTTTTACACAAATGCTACAACTACAGCAACTCGTGCCTCAACAACCACACCCTCTGGTGTAACAACAACCGTTTGCTACGCTGTACAGCAAAACAACACATATATTCCATCTGGCACATATACAGCCACAATTACTGGTACGGCAACAACGCTCTAACACTTACCATATGAAAAAAACCTTGACCTTGGGCCTGATATGTTCAATCCTGGTCATCCCTCAGGTTGCGGTTTTTGCGCAGGCTCAGAATTCTCCAAAGTTACGTATTGATACAATTAACGTTGAGGCCAAAAATGACTTCGTGCTTGAACCAGGTAAGGCCCAAATCTTCGTTAATCCAGGCGATACGATTACAAAGGAAATTTATATTACAAACCGCGTACCTGGCCAAACCACATTTCGAGTTGAAATTCAGGATATTAAAGGTAGTTCTGATCCAAATCAACCCGTGGTTATCTTGGACGGTGAGCGAGGTCCATACTCAGCCAAAGATTTTATTACTGCTAACCCAGGACTATTTACATTGTCATTTGGCCAGCGTCTGACGATTCCGGTTACAATTACGATTCCTAAAGATACACCACCGGGGGATTACGACTCATCGGTGTTAATTTCGAATTCACCGACTGTGTTAGGTACGTCAACTGACAACACAACCACTCAGGGTCAAACACGAATTATTTCTCGACTCGGTACTCTGTTTTTAATCCGAGTTAATGGCGATGCGAATGAAAGTGGTCAGCTTGAAGAATTCAAATTAGCTGGGCCAAAAAAACTTTTCTATACAAAGGGTCCGTTTACATTCGAAGCGCTTTTCAACAACACTGGTAATGTTCACTTGGTACCGTACGGTATGATTACGATTCGAAATATTTTTGGCAAAACTGTGGCTCAAGTACCGGTTGATGCGTATTATTCGTTGCCAAGTTCACTGCGTCATCGTTCTGTTACGTGGGATGTGTCTATGCTTTTGGGCAGATACAAAGCCACGCTTGAACTGCATCGAGGATACGGCACGGCAGTTGATACAATGGCTGTTTCATTTTGGGTAATTCCATGGAAGATTCTCTTGGCTGTCTTTGCTGCGGTATTTGTTCTAGCACTTCTGCTTATCATTTTCTTAAACATGTTCGAGTTGCGTCGTAGGTAAAAGGGATTAGGACTATGAATCTTTCTCCCCGAATGATAATTGGAGTTCTCATCTTGCTATTTTGTTTGCCACTTTCGATGATGGCTGCGGTTATGTCGAGCTCAAATTATAAAATTCAGTCTGACAGCATCAACTTTGGCGGTGGTAGTTCGGCTTCGACAAACTATCTCGGTCAAGATACTTTGGGTGAAATTGGTACTGGTGATTCATCGAGTGAAAATTATCGTATGCATGCGGGTTATCAGCAAATGCAGGAAAGTTTTATTTCGCTTTCCGTAACTGGTAATCCAAATTTGGGTAATATGGGTGGTATTTCTGGGGGTTCGACGATTGGTTCGACAACCTGGAAAGTTATTACTGATAGTCCGAGCGGTTATCAAATGACTACTCAAGCGGCCACCAGTCCGGCCATGCAAGGAACGCTCGGAGCCTATTTCTCAGATTACAATCCAGCCGGTGCGCCAACTCCTGATTACACTATGACTGTTGGTTCTGGAGAGTCGGCTTTCGGTTTTTCACCTGAAGGTACAGACATAATTGCTACGTATCGCGATAATGGTAGCGCTTGCAATACTGGCAGTTCTGATAATACAGATCGATGTTGGGATGGTTTTAGTACGTCACCAAAAGTAATTTCACAAGGCACAGGCGCCACACTTACCGGTACAGATACCGTGCTTAAGTTTCAAGCCAAGATTGGAAATGATAAGATTCAAGATGCACAGTCATATTCTGCGACAATCACTGTGACCGCTGTAACACTTTAGTTAGTATGCGAACAATGAGCACAATTCTCACGGTGCTACTCCCAGTATTTTTTGGGCTCAGTTTAGCCGTGACACACGCACAGATTCAATCCTCGACAAACCCTGAGGTTATTTTGAGTGTGAAAGGTTGTAACAATAACGGTATTTGTGAAGCCGGACTCGGCGAGGATTACTTGATTTGTCCGTTGGATTGTAGCGCACCCGCTACAACGACACCGCCAACCATACCACCACCGACAGGGCATGGTGGTAATGGTCAGTTGTTGCCGGCGTTGTACATCACGTCTATCAATCTTGAACAGCATCAGACAAGTGTGAAGGTGACGTGGGAAACATCAAATACAACCATCTCAAGTATTTTTTGGGGTGCCTTGCCAGATTATGAAATTGGTTCAATTGGTGGCACAGTCTATACCAAAAAACACAGCGTGACCATTGATGATTTGTCACCAAACACTCGCTACTATCTGCGTATTGACGCCAAAGATTTATATGGACAGGTCATGCAATATTCAGCTTCTTTTTTGACTCTGCCACTTTCAACTGATCAAGCACCAGCCAATCCAACATCTGTGACTGTTGCTCCAACTCATGACGGGTTGTTAATCACCTGGGTTAATCCAAGCTCACCAGGTTTTGATGGCGTGGTCGTTGTTCGCTCGCCGTACAATTTCCCACACGATCCAGCCGACGGCAAAGTTATTTATCAGGGTAGGGGAAGTTACACAACTGATCCAGAAGGTGTGAGCGATAAAAAATATTTTTATACCATTTTCAGTTACGATGCTCAGGGCCGCTTCTCATCCGGTGTAGTTTTCACAAATCAATTAGCTAGCACGACTCCTGACGTGGGCACGCAGTTCGCATTCGATAATTTATTATTCATTCAAGATGGTAAACCACTTAAAATCGTCGACACCTCAGTTACTGCACTCAACAGTAGCGACCTCGTTGTGCTCTTGCCAATTGAAAAAATTAATGTTCGAGTGCGAAATGCATTTTTGAGCGTTGAGACACCAACTGGCGTAAATCGCTACCTGATGCGATATGTCGAACAGGATGGAGCCTACGAAACTAAGATTAATGCCTACCAATATCCGGTAATGCGATATCCGATTTCGGTACTTATTCAGAGTATCAATGACACCTATTACAAGACCTCTGGAAACCTCTATATAGCCAATAGTGAGGTCATTAGGGTGGGTTATGGTCATTATCCAGTCATGGTATTTTACGGTCTCCTATTACTCATTCTCTTCCTCGGACTATTGGCGCTTTTCACCTGGATTATTAGACGAATCGCTCGTTTAATTGCCTGGTTTAGGAGGTCAAAATCATAGTCTAAAATAGGTCAATTTTTTGCTCAAAAGCTTATCCACAGTGGATAGGTTTTTTTGAACGTAATTTTATGCCTCACATGATAAAATTAGGGCATAAAATAAGAGTATCTCGGATGAACGAGGCGGTCGAAAAAACCTCGGTAAACCGATATTTGTATATATGGAACACCTACATAAATTAATTTCACTTCGTGAGGCTTCAAACATCTCAGGTTATAACCCTGACTACCTTAGCTCACTCATTCGTTCAGGCAAAATCTACGGTAAAAAGATCGGCAAAAGCTGGTTAACTACCGAAGACGATATTAGAAAATATTTAAAGGCAAATGGCAACCAAGGTCGAATCTTCCGGGCTAAGTTTCCACGGGTGGCTAAAGTCGGGGCATTACTCCTAGCTGTGGCAGCATTCGTCGCTGTGACTGTACTGGGTTTTTATGCTGCGGTTTATCAGCGTGGGTATGACCAGGCCAAAAATACCGCTAATGCAAATCAACCATTTCAAACATTAGACACCGATCCACTTCGTTATTAATTTAGGATGAGCGTTTTTCTTGTAAAAAAATCATATTCCCAAAAAATTGCTGCCATTCTGATCACGTCAATCTTCACCCAACTCATTTCAGGTTTTTTGGCGCCTTCATACGCTCAGGCGGCTATTAACAAACAAATTAATTATCAGGGTAAACTCACTAACACTTCAAATGTTGCGGTTACTGATGGTAGCTACAACATGCGATTCAAACTCTACACCTCACTCACTGGTGGTGTGGCAATTTGGACAGAAGATAATTTGGTTACAAACGGTCAGGGTGTTCCAGTTACAAACGGTCTCTTCAGTATCATGCTTGGTTCGACAACTGCACTCACGGGTGTTGATTTCAATCAAACACTGTATCTCGGTGTGACTATCGGTGGCACAAGTGGTACACCGAGCTGGGATAGTGAAATGTCACCACGCAAAATTTTGGGTGCTGTGCCTGCGGCTATGATCGCCGATACATTGCAGGGCTATAATGCGACACAATTCATTCGTTCAGATGCGGCCAACTCAACCTCGACTTCAAACACCTATCTTTCAATTGCTAATACCGGTGCTGGTAAAGTGGCTGAATTCTTTGGGGCGAGCTCAAATTCTGTTCTGAGTATTTTATCTGGTGGTAATGTGGGTATCGGAACTACAACGCCGGGGTCAAAGTTACAAATTGCTGCTGATCAGGCGGGGTTGGCCGACCGCATGCAGGTTACGATCACTGGCGCCACAAATCCTCTAAAAGGGTTAACACTTGGATACGACACGACAAATAATATTGGCCACATATATTCTCGTATTGCAGGTTCTGGTCCTTCGGCACTGAGTTTCAACAACGGTCAATTGTACGTAGCTTCTGGAGGAAATGTGAGCATTGGTACTACATCTCCTTCTACAAAATTACACGTGGTTGGCACAAGCGAGCAGCTCCGACTTGGTTACGATCTGACTAACTACGGAAGCTTCACCGTTGCAAGCAACGGTATCATGACTATTCAACCAACGTCCTCACTTTTATTACGTGCAGCCGGCGGTAACTCAGTTCAGCTTGGTATCGCTTCAACAAACTATTTTTCATTGAGTAGTTTATATGCCACCTTCTCAACCGTTAGTGTCGGTATTGGTAGTACAACACCAGCTGCACTACTTTCAGTTGCTGGTAACACATACCTCACCGGTGGCTTAGGTGTTGGTACACTGAACACTTCAGCTGGCACACTTGTTACAAGTGGCGGCGCAACAATTGGCGGTTACACTTCAATTTCAATCAATGCTGATGCCACATCTGCTAATCAGCAAGTTTTGACAGTGGCGAATAATTTTACAGGTCAAAATGTTGCTTATAATTTTGCGCTTGATAGTTCAAAACGTCTTCACTTAAATGGTCAGTCAGGCGGTTCTGCTTTTATGTTCGATAGTAGTGGTGGTGTGAACCGTTTCATTATCCAAAACAATGGTTACGTGGGTATTGGTAATAGTGGGCCAGGATATCCATTGGATATTGGTATCGGTGCTGACGCAACAGCTAAGACAGCTGACTTCAGAACATTAAATATTTCTAACACCGCTACTTCATCATCAAGTTTTACAAAATCGGGCATTCAAATTTCTTCAACTGGTTCATGGACTGGTTCAAATATCGGTTTGTATATCTCCTCAGTTACTGGTGGTACAAATAATTACGATGCAATTTTTAACGGTGGTGGTAATGTCGGTATTGGTACCACATCACCAGCCACAACTCTCAGTGTCACAGGTAGTGGTTATTTTACAGGTGGTCTAGGTGTTGGTGTACTCAATACAACGACGGGTACATTACAAACCGCTTCTACTGCAACGTTTGGCGGGCGAGTAATTATAAACACAACACTTACAGATGCGGATTCGGGCAGTCCTGCGATCGATGTAAATGGTGCTCTTTTAAGGATTGGTGATGGTGCTGGTGGTCAGGTATTTGCCAATGGAGTTGGTATTAAATTTCATGATGGTGGTGTATCTCATGCAAGCATTAAGTATATTTCTGGTTCAAATAACGCAGAGCGCATTGATTTTTGTGGTTCGTCGTCAAGTGCAAACTTGGCATGTAGTTCAGTGCCAATTTTAAGCATCAGTAATCTTAATAGTGCGGGGGGTGGGAAAATAAGTGTTGGTACAACGAGTGTTTCAACACGTTTCTCTGTTGCTGTAACCGATGACACTGTTGGTATTCAGCAAATCAATAATGCTGGTAACACCACATTCCGCATTCGTAATGCTGGCACTCAAGCTCGCGGTGAATTGTATTTGGATGATAACGGTTCAAATAAAATTTTCTTCACCGCCAATGGCAGTTCATATTTTAATGGTGGTAGTTTGGGTATTGGCACCACCTCACCTTGGAAAGCTCTCTCTGTCTCAGGTGACATGGTCCTCACCGGTGGTCTCTTCGACTCACTCTCGTCGGCTGGTTCAAATGGTATGGTGCTCCAGTCGACAGGTTCAGCTACAAAATGGGTGGCCACATCAACGTTAGGTTTTGCTTCTGCTACACAAATCGGTTCAGGTCTTCAGGGTCAGATACCGTTCTACAACGCTAATGGTTCCAACTTAACCGCAACCTCATCTCTGTTTATTGCGCAGAGTAGTTTTGTTGGGATCGGCACCACTTCACCAGCTTCACTCCTTGCCCTCGAAGGTACGGGTCAATATTTATTTGATGCCAAAACAACAACTTCAGGTTTCAACGGTCACGTCCGAGTCGAATCTGGTGGTAATGGTACGTACTACACTACCGCCTCAGCAGTTTTAACTCTTTCAAATTACACCGACACGCTAAAGTATCGACAATATGTTACTAATGGTAGTAACTTTGTTCTCGAAAATCCTTATGGTGGTGCAGTATTGGCAAACGGTGGTTCTTCAAACAATTACACCAGTATTGGTACTTCAACCATCAGTGCTACCACCGCACGTTTGTGGGTAGTGGGCATTGGTAACACGGCAACAACACCAGTTTTTCAAACAAGTGGTGTGAACGGTACGGTTAACTTTACTGTTCAGGGTGATGGTACAGTGGGTATTGGCACAACATCACCATATGCCAAACTTTCAATTGAAAACTCAAATGCAGGCGCAACAGTTGGTGAAGTCATTCATTTAACAACCGGTCACACTGGTTCTACCGTTCTTGAGCTTCGAACTGCTGGTACTGACAGTGGTAGAAATTTGTTAACTGGTTTTCGTTCAAGCACGGTTAAGACCGTACAAATAGATGCCATGGGTGGTATTACGCAATATGACGCTTCAAGTAATATTCGAACATCGTTAAACGGTGGGGAAATAGGAGTTAATTATTTTTTGGATAAAGTTGGCATTGGCACCACATCACCAACTCATAAATTATTAGTGAGTTCAACTTCGCATAATGATATTTTTGCTCTAGAGCGTATTAGTGCGACACAAGGTAATCGATTTGATTTTAGAATTACCGCCGATCCAAATGGTGCTAATAATTTAGCCGCACGCTCACTGACAATTATGGCCAACACCTCTGCGGCAGATATTGCTTTGTTGGCTGATCCGGCGGTAACAAGTCCACAGTTTGTTTTGAAGGCGAGCGGCAACGTTGGTATCGGCACCACAACTCCAGGCGCAAAACTTTCAATTGCTGGATCAGCTGGTGGCACAACACCGTTGTTTGCAATTTCGACTTCAACATCAGGTTTTGCCACAAACACTGCTTTTTATGTAAACTCAAATGGTTATGTTGGTATCAATGCCACAAACTTGTCTGATATCTTCACGGTCGGTGGCACAATTTCAAACTTTAGTATTGGCACAAACGGTGGGGTAAAGATTGGTTTCTTATCACAGTTGGTTAATGCCAACAGTCAGCGATTTACGAACTTTGCCGGCTCAGCCGCAGCTCCTGCGCTCAGTGCCAATGATTCTGGAAACAACACTGGTATTTTCTTTAATACATCATCAGATACAATTGGTTTTTCAATCAATGGTAGTGAGGCTGGGCGATTTGATTCAACTGGATACTTTGGAATTGGTACTACATCACCATTTAGTACGCTTTCGGTTACTGGCAACGCGTATATTGCAGGTAATCTTACTGCCACTGGCACATTGGCCATAACAAGCAGTGCTACATTCGCCGGCGGCACAATTGTTCTTAATGCTGACGGAAGTGCGTCGTTCGCAAATGGTGGTGTTGTGTTAAATACCGATGGTACGATACAAGGATCAAATCTAGATCTTGGAGATGTGGGCTCAATGATTACTGCAGCGGGTGCACAATTTGCTTATGGCACTGATCCGACCACACTCGATTACGGTATCAAACTGCTCGATACGGGTGCAATATATGTTTCAAATCAAATCGAGTTTAATGAATCTGCGGGGTATACCTATATCCGTGCTTCAGGTAGTTCTGTAAGCAATACAGATATACTTACTCTTGGAACTGGACACGGAGGACTTAACATTTCAGATGGCGATTTAAACACAGAATATTTTTCAGTTCTCGGTTCTGGTAAAAGTAATCCCGGGTTTATAGGTATTGGCACCACAACCCCATGGAAAAAATTGTCTATAAGTGGCGACATGGTCCTCACCGGTGGTCTCTTTGACTCACTCTCATCAGCTGGTTCAAATGGTATGGTGCTCCAGTCGACAGGTTCAGCGACAAGGTGGGTGGCGACATCGACACTTGGTCTCAATGCAAGTCTCGTGGGTACAACAGGTCAAGTTGCATATTTTGATGGTACAAACTCAACGGTTGGTACATCCTCTATATATATAGGTACATCTGGCCGTGTAGCAATTGGTACAACAACTTTGACTGCAACCGGTTTAACTGTTGTTGGTACCGTGGGCACAGTCTTTGGTACATATTCAACTGCCAATGTGCCCATCATTACTATTTCAAATGGCAACAGTGAAGCTACACCAGTTGCAAGTATTAACGGCACCAACAGCGGTGTGACGCTTTACTCAAACTCAGCAACCGCGATGTCATTTAATGTGGGTTCGGCCGCTTCAACGGCTGGTTGGGTTTTCACCAACATGCAGCACGCATTAGTAAACCGCAGCGTAACCTCAATCACTAATAATGGTTATATTGGTATTGGTACGACAACCCCATATGCTCGTTTAGCAATTTCTGGTAATTCTGCATATACATACACACCAACACTTTTTGCGATTTCATCTTCAACAGCGGCTTTTGCTACAACAACGCATTTTGTAGTGAATGCTGATGGTAAGGTTGGCATTGGTAACGATGCGCCATTTTACGCATTAGATGCACGATCGGCGGTAAGTGGTGGCACAATGCTTGTTTGGTCACGCGCTTCGGGATCAACAAACAATAGTGGTATTTTGATCTCAGCGGCTGACAATTCAGTGACTACAAACAATTATCACAAAGGTGGTATTTTCTTCCAGGGTGATAATACTGGTTTTGGACGTGGTAGTTTGTATTTGGTAAATAACGGTACAGGTGATAGTTCCGTGGCAACAGTGGCTGATGCCAAGTTAACAATAAATAGTAGTGGATATGTCGGTATCGGCACCACAACTCCCGCAACTCGTTTGCAAATAGGGGATCTCAATGGTCAGTATGTGCAGGAGGATAATTCCGATGCTGGTTTCACAATTGGCTACAATAGTGCTGCCAGAATACAACTTGCCCGCAATGCCTCAAGTATTTTCGGTGCTGCTTACGCTGCGGTAAACGGTGACGCTGGTATTAAGATCGGTCGAAATGGTGCATACAGTTATATTGTCGGTGGTTCAAATCTTTTACTTAACCCTGTAGCCGGCAATGTCGGTATCGGCACCACCTCACCATTTGCTCAATTATCTATCGGCGGAGCAGTGGGCGGCACAGCAAATTTATTTGCCATCTCAACATCATCTGCGGCATACGCCACCTCAACGGTGTTTGTAATTAATTCTGCTGGTAATGTAACTCTACCTGTATCAACACAAACATTTGGTATTGGTGGGGGTACATTGACACAAGGTTCACAATCTAACTCACTAAAAATAAATAACCGCGCAGAAATTGGCGGCTCACTGGCAATTGGTACCACACTCAACAGTGATTATATGGTCAACATTCTGAATGCTAACTCTGGCAACAAAGTTGCTTTGAGAATTATGGGTATTAGTGGTACGGCTGATGGTGATTTCATCAAGATATATAGTCAGAACGGTTATACTGCCGGTAAAAATGTATTCAATGTCGACAATCGCGGTAATTTAATAATCGGTGCCTATGATGCGATTGATGATCACTCAACTGTACGTAAGGCATTGGTAGATTTGCGACCAATTCTTTCAAGTGATGTTGGACTTACTATCACTGCAACATCGACGCAAAATGCTCCACTGTTTGCTTTGTTAAGTTCTGCCGGAGCAACCACTTCTGTCTTTACATCAGCTGGCTGGCTTGGTATTGGTACTACAAGTCCGGCCGCAAAAATTCACTTAACAACCGCTCTATCGGGTGTAACACCAAATGCAGATGCCGATGAATTCTTTATTGAAAATTCTGGAAACACAGGTTTGACTATTGGTTCTGGTGTAACTGGTACAGGGAATATTTATTTTGGAGATAGTGGCGCTGCTACTCAGGGCCGAATAACCTACAATCATACAGATGACTATCTTTCTACATATGTAAATAACACTGAAATAACTCGCCAAACTGGTACCGGAGTTTTTAATGTTTTAACAAAACTTACTGTTGGTGTTGGTCTGGGTTCTGGTACTGGTGTTACAACAATGTATGTAAGTAACGCTGCTTTAGGTGATGTTATTGGTATAACCCTAAAAGGATATGCCGGCCAAACTGTTAATTTACAGGAGTGGCAGAATTCATCCGGAACCGCATTGGCTGCAGTAACAGCAAACGGTTCAATCGTTGTTGGTTCAAACAAGATTTTTCTTACGGCCAGTGGCGATTCTTTCTTTGATGGTGGTAGTGTGGGTGTTGGCACAACAACGCCTGGTGGAAAATTACACATTCTTGGAACCACAGAGCAACTCAGACTAGGTTACGATGCTTCAAATTATTTCTCAACAACCCTTGGTTCAAGTGGTAATGTGACCTGGGATGCTGTCGGAGCTGGTGCATCGTTTACTCTCAATGATGCATTAACTATTAACGCCAATGCTGGACTAAGCATTAAATATGCTGGTGTTGAAGTTTTGAAAACGACTAAAGGCACGGTGGGTAGTAGGAGTGTTGGTTTGTTTTTGGATAATAAATGGGATCAGTCTTGGACACCAATGGTAGTGCGTGGCCATGCCGCTCAGACTGCAGATTTACTTGATTTTATGGATGGTAGTAACAATATTTTGACAAGTATTACCTCAGCTGGCTGGCTTGGTATTGGTACCAGCTCGCCATATCAAAATCTTTCTGTTGTTGGAAATTCAATGGTTACAGGTACGTCATACTTTATTACTAGTGGTACATACCTTACCAACTCAGGAAGTGGTCCGCAATTAATGTTGGACAGCGCACGAAATGCATATGTTATGGCTGAAACTTCAGGTAGTTCACTTGAGCTTAATGCTAACGGTGGCATAACATTTAAAGATAGTGGTACTGTTGGTATGCGTTTGGGTCCTACAAGTGGTGGTATTTCTATTGGTAGCGGTTATGCTTCAACAGATCCAGGAAATGGTAGTTTGATATTGTCTGGTAGTTTGGGGATCGGCACCACCTCACCTTGGAAAACTCTCTCAGTCTCAGGTGACATGGTCCTCACCGGTGGCCTCTTCGACTCACTCTCATCAGCTGGTTCAAATGGCTATGTTCTTCAGTCAACGGGCTCAGCTACAAAGTGGGTAGCAACTTCGACACTTGGCTTTGCTTCTGCTACACAGATTGGCTCAGGTCTTCAGGGTCAGATACCGTTCTACAACGCTAATGGTACAGATCTTACAGCAACCTCATCTCTCTTTATTTCACAAAGTGGCAAAATTGGAATTGGTACAACATCACCAACAGAACTTCTGAGTCTTTCTGGTGGCAATATGAATCTTCAAATTCATAATACCAATGCCACACTTAACACCTCTGGTTGGTTCTTGTCTGAAGGGCGTCCTGGTTGTTTCGACGGTTACTTCATGATTGCCACAAGCTCGGCATGTACTGCTACTCCAGCGTTTTCAATCAGCAACAGCGGTGCTGTGAACTTTGGACTTGGCGTAAGTGTTACAGATGGTCAGGGTTTTAACTCAGGTTCGAGTGGTTCGTTGGCATTCTACAAACCATTTACAGGTACAACAGAAGGTCAGTTGTATTTCCGTGGTGCAACAAGTGCTGATGCAATCTTTACGGTCCGTGGTTACTATCATAACGGTTCATGGAATCAGCAGGATATTATGACGTGGCGTGGTGGTACAGCTGGTGCTCGTGTTGGTATCGCTTCGTCAACACCGTGGGGTATGTTGTCTGTGAATCCCAACGGTATTTCCGGTCCGGCATTTGTAGTCGGTTCTTCTACAGCAACTAATTTAATTGTCACAAATGGTGGAAAGGTTGGTGTCGGTCTTACCAACCCAACATCACTCCTAGAAGTCAACGGTTCATTCTCAGCTGTAACGTCAAACATCGGTACGGCACAGGGTACTGTTATCACTGCAAACACAAACTTCCGTGTCTATTCATCATACGAAGGCACTGAAACAGCTAACATTGCAGAATACTCAGGCTACTTTGCTTCAGCATACTCGAAAAGGTTTGAGTACAATGCTACCGGTATTGGTTTTTATGGTGCTACTCCGATTGCAAAACCAAGTTCAACAACTGATCTTCGACAGGCGCTGATTAACCTTGGACTCTACACCACAGGCGGTGCTACTCCTCTTAACTTAAATGGGGGAACGTTGTTGTCGGGTACTGCTGGGGTGGGTACATCGACTCCATGGAAAACTCTCTCAGTCTCAGGTGACATGGTCCTCACCGGTGGTCTCTTCGACTCACTCTCATCAGCTGGTTCAAATGGTATGGTGCTCCAGTCGACAGGTTCAGCGACAAAGTGGGTAGCGACTTCAACGCTGGGTCTTGCTTCTACGCTTGTTGGTACAACTGGTCAAGTTGCATATTTTAACGGCACAAATTCAACAATCGGCACCTCATCAATCTCCATTGGTACTAATGGATATGTTGGTGTCGGCACAAGCACGCCACTTTTCAAATTACATATTTCAGATGAAACATCTGCACCAATAGTTGCGATTCAGGGTGTATTCAATAGTGATGCAATTAGTCCAAAATTGTTTTTGGGTGAAAATTCGAATACAGGTTTCGGTATTCAATATCTCGGTTCAGCAAATCGATTCGACATCTTTAGTATGAATAATGGCGCGTGGGCTGTGAACGAAACACCACGTCTATCTATTGCTCGAGATTCTGGCTATGTTGGTATTGGTACAACATCGCCGGGGTATATGCTCTCAGTTACTGGCAGTATGTCAGCAGATAATGTTATTGCTTCATACTTCACCTCAACCTCAACAAATGCCACATCAACATTTAAAGGAAATATTATTGGCGGCTATACAAATAACGTCTACGCAAGTAATTACTCTATCGCTGTCGGTGATGCCTCAACGGGCGCTGGTTACACATTAGCGGCATCAGGCAATGGTTCGGCCGCCTTCGGTCGTGTGGTGCCTGTTATTGGATCAGGTGGTGTAATTAGGGCTTCGGGTTCAGGTTCATTTGCAACAGGTGATATAGTTTCTATTACTGGTACTCCAACAATCTTGGCTTCAGGTGGTGGTGCTGTTGCTCACGGTCACAACGAAGGTAGTGGTGCGATCACTGCCTCAGGTTCAGGTTCATTTGCAATTGGTTATTTAAATACTAATAGCATTACCGCTTCAAACACCGGCTCATTTGCCGGCGGTACTGGCGCAAGTGGTAATGTGGTATCGTCTGGCGCTGGCTCATTTGCTTGGGGTACAAATATTACCGCTTCAAATAGTTATAGTATTGCCTTTGGTTCAGGTTATACCAACGGTACTGCTAGTACGTTCCAGGTTGGCTTCTCATCAACACCAACACTGACTGTTAATAGTACATCCGTTGGTATCGGTACTACCACACCATGGAAAAATCTTTCAGTTACAGGTGATATGGTTTTAACTGGTCGCTACTATGACTCACTCTCATCAGCTGGTTCAAATGGCTATGTTCTTCAGTCAACGGGCTCAGCTACAAAATGGGTAGCAACATCGACGTTAGGTTTTCTATCATCGAGTGTGGTCTCAGGTCTTGGCACAAACTATATACCTAAGTGGAATGGTTCAGCATTTGCCGAAAGTCAGTTTTATGACAACGGTTCAAGTGTGGGTCTGCAAATGACTTCGCCACTACACACCCTAGATATCGGTTACTCTGGATCATATGGTGGATATATGCAGGGTGAAGCAGGTATCTTGGCTATGGGTGAGAGTCAGATGTCGCTCGGCGCATACGACCCCTTTTCTTCTCCAGTTAACCTGTTAACCCTCAACGGAACCGGCTTGGTCAGCGTAGTTAATGCTGATATGGAACTCGATGCTGGCCGACGAATGTATTACCGTGGTACCGATCATAATGGCTCTCTGTATTATGCTGGGGAAGGTCCATTTGCCGGCGCTCTTATTTTTGAATCATATCCAAGTAATAACGATGGTTGGTTGTTCAAGAATCAAAATGGTGTAAGCATTTTGACACTTAGTGCCGGTGATACAGGTCAGACATTATACACTCCAGCAAATGTTGGTTTGGGTACCACAACTCCATGGAAAAAACTGTCTATAAGTGGCGACATGGTCCTTACTGGCGGTCTCTTCGATTCACTCTCATCAGCTGGTTCAAATGGCTATGTTCTTCAGTCAACGGGCTCAGCTACAAAATGGGTAGCAACATCAACGCTAGGTATTACCGCAAGTCTCACCGGTACAACAGGTCAGGTGGCCTACTTTAATGGTACCAACTCAGCTATTGGTACTTCATCTTTGTTCTTGGCAACGAGTGGTAACGTTGGGGTCGGCACAACATCACCATACGCCACACTCTCAATAAACAAATCATCCGCCGCAAACTATGACCGTGTTATTAGTGCAAATATTGCTGGTAAAGAAGTCTTTGGTGTTGGACAGTATGATGCCTCGTCAAATTCTGCCTTTTACTTTGGTTCATCTGACGGTGTTTCAAATCCATATGTCCGTCTATTTGCTGGTCCAGCTGGCGGTGGAACACTAAGTTTCAACGCGTATTTCACCTACTTTAACAGCTCGGCTGGCACGCAGTTTACTGGTGGCCCTGCACAATGGCAGGAAACGGGAACACCGACATCTGCTGCAACTCAGAAATCATCAAACATAATTGAGTTCAGGTCTGGTGTGTGGAATGGTTCAACAAATGGAAATCATATTCATCAAATTTACAACGCTGTTTCAACAACGGTGAACTTACAGGACCGAATAGCGTTTAACTTAAACCGAGCAAATCAGATGGGCGGTACTTCATACGAGGCAATGTCTATCATGTATGACGGTGTAGCAAGTGGTCGAGTAGGAATTGGATCAACTACGCCATGGGCAAAGTTGTCGGTGAGCGCAATTGCTGCTGATGGTTCAGCGCCGTTGTTTGCGATTGGTTCTTCAACCGCAACGCAATTTATGATTGACAATACTGGCAAAGTTGGCATCGGTACAACATCGCCATACGCTACACTTTCACTCGGTGCGCCAGCAGGAAGTGAAATGTTTGCAATAGGTTCTTCAACAACGCCATTTAAGATAGATAAACAGGGAAAGGTAATTATTCGAGCATTGGCGGCGACGGACGGTGTTGGAACTAACGCTCCATTCCAAGTACAAAACGAAGGTGGTACGGTCATTGCCTATATCCGTCAAGATGGCGGTATGTATAGTACCTTTATGTCTACAGCGGACAATGCTACGGCTGCGTTCAACCAGTCTGGGAATAATACAACCGGTCTTGGACTGGGGTCAGGCTCACTTATTCAGTGGTCAAGTACTGGTCAGTGGTGGGGCTCGAAAGACGCTGGACTCTCTCGAATATCAGCAGGAAAAATTGGAGTAGGAAATGGAACCGCTGCAGATGCTTCAGCAACCCTGATCGCAGGTACTATTGGTATCGGTACAACATCACCTTCAACAACTAATAAACTGTCTGTAAATGGAAATGCTTATATAACTGGAACATTGACGGTTGGTACGACAACGGCCTTTCAACAAACAACAGGTGAAAGTATTCTTATTGGTGGCGCGGGAGGTATAGGCTCACACGCTGGTGCACTCAACCTGTCTTTGGGTAAGAGATCTGCATTAAATCTAAGTACTGGTGCGTACAACGTTTCAACAGGTTATGAAGCAGGTCAACTTATAACAACAGGTAGTTACAATGTTTCTATGGGCTTTTGTTCATCTACTGGTACAAGTACTAATTCGTCGGTGGCAATAGGTTACTGTGCGGGTACTGCAGGAGCAAATTCAATTGCCATTGGTAATTTTGCTGGTGGCGGTGTGATTACACATACAAATGCCACCGAAAACATATTCCTGGGTGCATTTGCCGGTTATATTGATGGTACTGGAAATCCAAACACAGAAAATGTTTCAGGCTCTGTGGCAATAGGTCGCTACGCTATTGTTAATAAGTCTAATGCCATTGTGCTTGGATCGACTGGAACATATAAAGTAGATGTTGGTATTGGTACCTCAACACCGTGGGGTCAATTATCTATTCATCCTCAAGTGCAAAATGGCACAGCGCCATCTTTTGTCATCGGCTCTACAACAACAAAATTCATTGTTGATAATGCGGGAAAAGTTGGTATTGGTACAACAACCCCATGGAAAACTTTTTCATCATCTGGCACTGTAAGTCTTGCTGGTCTTACTACTGCTGCTTCTTCAGCAAACGCGCTTTGTCTTTCATCTACTAATGAAGTCTTGGTAAACAGTGGCTCACAAACATGTACGGTGTCATCTGCTCGATTCAAGGATAATATTGTCTCAATTTCTTCTGGTCTCGATACGATTCTAAAATTAAATCCAGTTACATTTACATATAAGGACACCACAGATACTCGTATTGGTTTGATTGCTGAACAGGTACAAAATGTGGAACCACGCCTGGTATTCAACGAAGCTGATGGTGTGACACCACGCGGTGTGCGATATGAAGATTTGGCAGCGTTAACAGTTTCGGCAGTTAAAAGTTTGTCTGACATTTTGGAACTGAGCACTGAGGGTGGTACAGGATTATATGTTTCAAAGCGTTTGAAATCAATTGAAGACCGACTAACTCTTTTGGAAGGTGAAGCTGGCGCAAGTGGTGCTACACTCGGTGCTACTATTGTGGGTGGTCAGTTTGCAGTCGCCGATACTTCAATCGAAGGCGGTGATATTGTCGCGATTGATACGACACATTCATCAGCGGTGACAAAGGCTCAAGCTTATAGTGATGCCTTTGGTGTGGTGGCCTTCGACTCAACTATATTCACCTCAGCATCTTTGGACGCCACGACTACACGTTCAGTTGTTTCAACAGGACAGACTCCAGTAAAATTCTCTAATGCCAATGGTCCAATTCGGGCAGGTGACTATATTACTATGTCATCAACAACTCCAGGTGTAGCGGTCAAAGCAACTGAAACTGGCACAGTGATCGGTACGGCATTGGAAAACGCTACAGGTACATCAGGCCGCGTAATGGTGGCGGTAAAAGTTGGTTTCCAGCAAATTGAAGTTTCAAATGATCAGATAAATACCGATGAATTATCATTATTAGATAGCTTCAATGCTTTCATTAATGGTGCAAAGAAATGGATGTTTGGTTCTGTCTCAGTTGCCAATGGTTTCTTTAAAAATATCTTTGCCGAAAGAGTTCGTACAAAGACATTGTGTTTGGAAGATGTGTGTGTGGATAAGAATCAGTTACAACAGTTGTTGCAGCAGGGTGGTGTTTCAAATGTAATGGGATCAACTGGTAATACAAGTGGTGGCACTGGTGGCACAAGTACAACAACCCCTCCAACAAGTGGTGGTACTGGTACAACAACACCGCCGGCAGATGGTGGTACAAGTACAATAATTCCACCAACAGGTGGCCAGGTAGAAATTACAAATAGTGATGGTGGTCCAACGACTTCACCGGCACCGACCGTGAGTGAAAATCCAAGTCCGGCACCAGCGCCTGTAGAAGCGCCTGTTGCTCAATAATAATCCATATTGCTTTTTGAGTGTGGCTCACGTATCATCTAGCCATGAAAAAACAACCCCTGATTAATGGCAGCGCAATTTTTACTAATAGTGTTAATACCGCCGCTCGCACTACTACTGACTATGGCCTGGTAGCTGATTTTGCGGCTCATTGTCGGGGTTTGGGTTTAAAAATTGTTTTAACACAAGGTACATTTGATCTGATCCACATTGGACATGCGCGTTATATGGAGGAGGCAAAACGACATGGTGACCTTTTGATTGTAGGTGTTGACAGTGATGCTAAGGTGCGGGCCAGAAAAGGTCCGGATCGTCCTGTTGTGCCGCAAAGTGAACGTATCGAAATGCTTACGCATTTGCGCTCGGTCGACCTCGTAGTTTTGAAAGAACTTAATGCCCCAAAGTGGGCTTTGATTAAAGCGGTGCGACCCGATGTTCTTATTGCTACCAAAGAAACGTATAATGCAGCGGAGATTAAGGCATTGGAAAAAATTTGTGGCAAAGTGGTTGTGTTAAACCCAATGGCCACAACCTCAACAAGTGCAAAAATTCGCCTGTTGCAAATCAATACGGCTAAAAAACTCGAAAAAGCTTTAACGCCACGCCTCATTCAAGCTATTGAAGAAACGTTGCGTGGGGTAAAGGGGGATAAATAATGAAAAAAACTATTATTGCCTACATACCGGTTGTGCATGAAGGCTACCGGACTTTTTTGCAGAAGCATTCTGATGCGGATACACTTTATATTCTAGGCAAAGATATAATCACTGAATTCAAATCTTTGACCAAGAACATCAACGCTTTAGAGCCGCGACTCATTAAAAAATCTCTCGAGGTTTTAGTGGATATTCCCGTTATCGAAATTTTATCTAAGAATGATTTAAAAAAAATCTCAAGACAAAAAGGTTTTCTTGTAATGCCGAAAGAGAATGTGTCCATGGAGCTCAAAGAAAAATATTTTAAGACACGGCAGATAATATTTGATTCAATTTTTTTGCGTTGGGATAAACACAAATCTGTTGGTGAAAATCCAGTTACCGCTGATGGTAAAATCAGCCGCTCATCATTTGATAAGAAAATCATGAATATAGCTTTTAGAACAGCTGAGCAGAGTTCTGATTTTTGGCGGCATGTTGGTGCGGTAATTGTGAAAAATGGCCGAGTGGTGATTGCTACGCACAATAAACATGTACCTTCGGAACAGGCGCCGTATGTAAACGGCGATCCACGTAATAATTTTAGTAAGGGTGAATATATAGAGTTATCGACAGCAATTCATGGTGAGGCGGGCGCTATAGCTCAAGCTGCTCAACGGGGCATCTCACTTAAGGGTGCTTCTATATATGTGACCACATTTCCGTGTCCGCCATGTGCTAAACTCATTGCCTATTCGGGAATTAAAAAACTCTATTATAGCAGCGGGTATAGCGTTTTGGATGGACAGGATATCCTTAAAAGTCAGGGTGTGGAAATTATCTTTGTTGAGTAACTACTTTTTTGAGTGGCCAATTTTAAAGCGAACCGGTTCATAGTCTGTGGCCTCAATATCAGGTTGAATAAATTGGGCGTGGATGTGAGCAACTGTGCCTGCGGAATAATCTAAATCTCCAAAACGCATGGCAAAAGCTCCACCCGGAACACTGAATCTTTTTTGTGACCATTTAAAGAGTTGCAAGAGCTCGGCGCCGGCTTCATCGGGTAATTCTTCAAGACTCTCAGCGTGAAATTTGCAGATTGCCACGAGGTGCACTTTGGTGTGCTCATATGGCCACTGGTTTGTGGTGAGTAGCCACTGTGATGTTTCTTTAAGTATGGGCAGTTTGTGGTACTTGGTGAGGTTTTCTGGGCAGAAAGGGCAGTGGGCAGCATCAGCAATAGTTTCCATAACTTGACGCTGGTGTTCGACGCGGACATTTTTGAGGGCAATAAATTTCTTAGGTTTTTCTTTCATATTCTTCAAATGTGTAGTCGTATTGGTTTTTTTCATCAGCTATATGGTCTTCAAATGCAACTCTTTGCCATTCTGTGGCTTTGAGTTCGGGAAATGTAATATCACCCTCAATCATCGCGTGGACACGTGTTAGAAAAATTTTATTAGTAATAGGTAGAGTGGTGCGATAGAGTTCACCCCCGCCGATAATAAAAATTGGTTTAGTGGCTTTGGCCAAGGCTTCATCTAATGATGTGGTTACCACAACGCCCTCTGGTGCATGCAGGTTGGGTTGACGTGTGATCACAATATTTTCCCGATCCGGGAGTGGTTGGCCGAGTTTTGAAATAATCGATTCATACGTTTTTCGGCCCATAAGCACTGAGTTTCCTTTTGTAATTACGGCAAAATGCTTAAGGTCAGCAGGTAAATACCATGGTATTTGTTGGTTACTGCCTATTACATCGTTTTCTGAAACTGCAACAATGATTGAAATCATATTAGATAGCGACTGGAATACCTTTGATGCCGGGGTGAGGGTTATAATCGGTGAGTGCAAAGTCTTCGTGACGGAATGTAAATAAGTCTGTTTTGTCTGTGTTTAATGAGACAGTGGCAAGCGGACGCGGTTCACGCGCGAGCATTGTTTCAACGGCTGGCACCTGATCAACAAAAATATGGGCGTCAGAAAAACTATGTATAAATTCGTAGGGGATTGTGCCGGTTGTTTTGGCTAACATAAGAGTTAGGGCTCCGTATTGAACCATGTTGGAAGGGACGCCGACGGGCACGTCCGCAGAACGTTGGAACATGTGCAATGTCAGTTTATTGTCGATGATGCGAATGTGTACCCAGCCATGACACGGCGCCACAACTACTTTTTGTTGTTTGCCTTTGCCTCGGCCAATATACTGTGGTATCCAGGGTGTGACAAAGTGGGTGCGGAGCTGCGGTTCTTCTTTGATTTGTTCAACGATATGCTTAAATTGATTGAACAAACTGCCATCAATAGTTGGAAAGTCGTGGAACGCTGCGCCATAGGAACCTGGTCCAAGATCGCCAGGCTCAAGACCACGTTTTTTGCATTTCTCAGGAGTACCCCAAGCACTCCACCAATAACAGCCAAAACTTTCAAGTTGTTCTAGTGTGCGAGCTCCATTTATAAATCCACAAATTTCGCCAATAGCCTGTTTCCAAATGGTTACTGGTAGACGCTCAGAAACAGCCGGATTCATATTGCGTTCATTAATAATAGGGAAACCATTTTCCAATTTAAAATGCATCGGATTTGGACCCATGAGGGTGAGGGCGTCTGTACCTTGCTGGCTTGGTGTACGCACACCTTTTTCTAAAATATCCCGTAATAGCCGCTGATATTGACTATCAACAATCCGTTCGTTTAGAGGTTTATACATACGCCTATTGTACAAATATTAAAAAGGACCTGCCAGTTGCCATCTTTATTACTGTATGTTCTCACAGAAAACATTATCTGATTTTGATCAATATTTTAACTTTATTTTGGCAGCGTATAATGATGAAATATAAACCCAAAAAGATGACTGTTGACGAATTAGTCACAATCACTCTCAACGCTTTTAATCAGCTTCAGAAAGATATGCAGAATGGTTTTGCTGAGGTTCGAGTTGAAATACAAGAAGCTACTCAAAGGTTGGATGAAAAGTTGAGTCGAAAGATTGATGAGCTTAAGGCGATTGTAACGGTGAACCACGAAAATCGGATTTCTATACTTGAAGATGATGTTCGGCAGATTAAAACAAAGCGCGAAAAATAAGTCGTATTTTTAATATTAGTCAATGTGCGAGTGGGTAGTGGGGTATGGTAAACTGACATCAACTATTAATCACACACACCCATGAAAGACAAACAAATTGAGAAGTTGATTTCGTCGGAAAAGGCTCGTCAAAAGAAGGTTATAAACCTCATCGCTTCGGAAAATTATGTTTCTGACGATGTGCTTAAGGCATTGGGTTCGGAGCTCACCAATAAGTACGCTGAAGGCTATCCTACCAAGCGATACTACGGTGGCCAGACATTTATCGACAAGATTGAACAATTGGCTCAAGAGCGAGCGCTTAAACTTTTCAAGCTTTCCCCAAATAAATGGCATGTGAATGTGCAACCGCTCTCGGGTTCACCAGCTAATGTTGCTGTTTACACTGCTCTTGTACCACCGGGCGGCAAAATCATGGGTATGTCGCTCGATAACGGTGGTCACTTAACGCACGGTCACAAAGTTTCTATTACCGGCAAATTCTGGGTGCAGGTACCATACGGCGTTCATAAACAAACTGAACAAATTGATTATGATGAAATCATGGCTATTGCCACTGAGCAAAAACCAAATCTCATCGTAGCCGGTTTTACCGCGTACCCGCGCCGGATTGATTTTAAGAAATTTAGAACCATCGCTGATGCGGCCGGCGCGGTCCTCATGGTTGACATGTCACACTTTGCTGGCTTAGTAGCTGGTGAAGCTTACCCAAGTCCATTCCAATACGCTGACGTAGTTACCACGACGGTCCACAAAACACTTCGCGGCCCACGCAGCGCTCTGATTTTTGCTAAAAAAGATGCTCGAGAATTGGACAAGAAAGTCGACAAGGCGGTGTTTCCTGGCATGCAGGGCGGCCCGCATATGAAT
The DNA here is from genome assembly GCA_964532205.1 of uncultured Candidatus Saccharibacteria bacterium. Classification (GTDB taxonomy): domain Bacteria; phylum Patescibacteriota; class Minisyncoccia; order Phycocordibacterales; family JAKAEA01; genus CAZHGQ01. The sequence continues at coordinate 43,459 of CAZHGQ010000003.1, forward strand.
CAGATTGCTTCTGTGGCTGTGGCACTTAAAGAAGCAGCCACTCCAGCCTTCAAAAAATATGCGCAGCAGATCGTGAAAAATGCCAAAACACTTTCAGATGAACTCACTAAGCGAGGTTGGAAAATTGTCTCAGGTGGTACAGATAGCCATTTAATTCTTGTTGATACGTGGATGAACGGTGCTGGTGTTTCAGGTAAAGAAGCTGGCGACCTACTCGAAAAAGCTAATATTATTGTGAATAAAAACACAATTCCAGGCGAGACTCGTTCACCAATGGATCCGTCGGGTATTCGTCTTGGTACAGCCGCCGAAACAACTCGCGGTAAGAAAGAAAAAGACATGAAGAAAATTGCTGAACTCATTGACAAAGCTTTGCGTAAAAAATAATGAAACTGCTCATTAAAAAAGTTCACGCTGACGCAACGGTGCCGCACTATGCACACTCAGGTGATGCAGCGTTCGATCTCTTCACGCCGGAAAAAATCGAAATCAAACCCAGTGAGCGAGTCCAAGTGCCGACTGGTATTGCTATGGAAATACCATTTGGCTTTGCCGGACTCATTTGGGACAAAAGCGGCCTATCACACAAAAATGGCCTCAAGACACTTGGTGGTGTCATTGACGCTGGCTATCGCGGCGAGGTAAAAGTTGGTATGATAAATCTCGCCACTGAAACCTATGTTTTTGAAAAAGGACATAAGGTTGCTCAAATGATCATTCAGAAAATTGAATCACCAGAAATCGAAGAGGTGACGGAATTATCTGATACATCACGCGGTGTCGGTGGTTTTGGTAGCACTGGCAAATAATATGAATATTCACGACACAATTAAAGACTCAATCGACAAAGCGCTCAGTACACTGGGTGTGCCTAAAGATATGGTGGATATTGTGCTCGATCATCCAGCCGAAGAAAAGTTTGGTGATTATTCGACAAACGTGGCTTTGCTCATGTCACGCCAGCTTGGTGCTTCACATAAAAATCCAGTTGAATTGGCCAATAAAATCTCAGCCACAATCAATGAGTCGGTAAAGACGGCTGAACATACATATATAGAGAAGACTGAGGTGGCCGGCCCGGGCTTCATCAATTTCTTTTTAAGTCAGGAATTTTTTACCGACGCCCTTTCAGAAATTTTGGAAAAAACAATTTGGTACGGTAAAACCACCAAGCTGTGGAATAAAAAAATCATTATTGAGCATACCAATATGAATCCGTTCAAGCCATTTCATATTGGTCACTTGGTTAACAATGCGATTGGCGAATCAATTACCCGTACGCTTGAATTTCAAGATGCCAAAGTCAGCCGCGCTACGTACGGTGGTGACGTCGGCTTGCATGTGGCCAAAACAGTCTGGGGTGTAATGCAGAAAAAAGCTGAATTGCCAGCTCAGGGCGACACTAAGCAAAAAATTGAATTCATCGGCATGGCCTACGCCTTTGGTTCAAATGCTTATGATACTGACGAAACCGCTCAGCAGGAAATTCAGAATATCAATAAGAAAATTTTTGAACACTCTGACGCGGAAATAAATGAAATATATGATTGGGGTCGCGATATTAGCCTCAAGTATTTCCAGTTGATTTATAAAAAACTCGATACCCGTTTTGATTATTCATTTTATGAAAGCGAAGTTTCTGAGGAGGGGGTAAATATTGTTACCGCCTTTCTGGAGCGTGGTATTTTTGAACAAAGTCAGGGTGCGATTATTTTCCCGGGTGAAAAATATGGTTTGCATAATCGTGTCTTTATCAATTCGCTTGGTTTGCCAACATATGAAGCTAAAGAACTTGGCCTGACCAAGAAAAAGTTTGAGTTGCATGATTATAGTCACTCAATCGTTATTACCGCTAATGAGCAGAATGATTATTTCAAGGTTATCTTAAAAGTCCTGAGCCTCATCTATCCAGAAATTGCTGATCGCACCAGACACATTGGTCACGGCATGATGCGCCTTTCAACGGGCAAGATGAGTTCACGAAAGGGTAATGTCGTTACCGGTGAGTCACTCATTGCTGAAATGGAAGATATGGTGACAGAAAAAGTTAAAGACCGTGAATTGCCTGAATCACAGAAGAAAGAAATTATTGAAGCGGTAGCACTTGGAGCAATTAAATATTCAATTTTGAAACAATCACTTGGCAAAGACATTGTCTTTGATCCAGAAAAGTCTATTTCGTTTGAAGGTGATTCGGGTCCGTATTTGCAATACACGTTTGTCCGTACCCAATCTATTCTTCACAAAGCCGAAGAAGAGGGAATTAGGGGCAAGATTACCAAAACCGCTGCCAATAAACTTGGTGTAACGCCGCTGCATCGTTTGCTGTATAAATTCCCAGAAGTCGTGGAGCGTTCAGCGACAGAATTTGCGCCGCATCACATCACTACATATCTGACAATGTTGGCTTCTGAGTTTAATGCCTACTACGCTAATAATAAAATTGTTGATGCTAAAGACGAAACATCAGCGTATAAAATCGCTCTCACCGAAGCGGTGGGCTGGGTCTTGAAGGATGGTTTGCACCTACTTGGTATTCATGCGCCGGAGAGGATGTAAAGTTTGGAAAACCCTAAAAAAATGCTAGTATTCGGGCATGGCCGAGCACAAATCCGAACGAGCGTTGCGCGAAGAAGCTATCCAAGAATTCTGGCGCGAACACGATATTTTCAAAAAAACACTGCGGAAACCTTCACCGAAGGGTGAATTTGTCTTTTATGATGGTCCACCATTCGCTACCGGTCAGCCGCACTATGGTCATATTTTGGCTGGTACGATGAAGGACGCCATTCCGCGCTATAAAACCATGCAGGGCTACCATGTGCCGCGGGTGTGGGGCTGGGATTGCCACGGTTTACCGATCGAAAATCTGGTTGAAAAAGAATTGGGCTTGAAATCTAAAAAAGATATTGAGGATTTTGGTATTCAAAAATTTAATGAAGCGGCCCGGGCGGCGGTGCTGCGTTATGACGCTGACTGGAAGAAAATCGTGCCGCGCACGGGCCGCTTCATCGACATGGATTTGGCATACCTCACGATGCAGCCCTCATATTCTGAATCAATTTGGTGGTCATTTAAAACACTGCATGACAAAGGTTTGATCTATCAGGGTTTTAAATCGATGCATTTGTGTCCGCATTGTGGTACGACACTTTCAAACTTCGAAGTCGCTCAGGGCTACAAAGACATCACTGATATTTCAGTGTATGTAAAATTTGAACTGGTTGATGAACCAGGTATATTTGTGCTGGCATGGACAACAACGCCGTGGACATTGCCCGGTAATGTGGCGTTGGCTGTAAAATCTGACATTCAATATGTACAGGTTGAAGTAAAAGGCGAACAGATAATTTTAGCTAAGGACAGACTGTCAGTAATTAAAGATGAATACACAGTTATTAAAGAATTTTCTGGCGCTGAACTTGTTGGCAAAACATATAAACCAGTGTTTCCATACTACAAAGACGCCGAACTCAAACACAAAGAAAATATCTGGAAGATCGTGGCGGCAGATTTTGTGACGACACAGGATGGTGTGGGTGTGGTCCACATTGCTCCGGGCTACGGTGAAGATGACTACGTGTTGTCATTAAAAGAAAAATTACCATTCATTCAGCATGTTGGCACTGACGGTGCCTTCAAAAAAGAGGTCACGGACTTTGCCGGCGAACAGGTAAAACCAAAAGATGATCACCAAAAAGCTGACGTCGAAATCATTAAATATTTGGCGCATCATAATTCACTATTTGCTAAAGAAAAATTAGTTCACTCATATCCGCATTGTTGGCGCTGTGATACACCGCTGCTTAACTACGCCACAAGCTCATGGTTTGTGGAGGTCACAAAACTTAAAGACCGCCTCGTAGCAGAAAACAAAAAAGTTCATTGGGTACCGGCAGAAATTGGCGAAGGTCGCTTCGGTAAATGGCTTGAAGGCGCTCGTGACTGGGCAATTTCACGTTCACGCTACTGGGGTGCGCCATTGCCTGTCTGGATCTGTGCCGATTGTAATCAAACTGAAGTTATTGGCACGGTGGCTGATTTGAAAAAGAAAACCAAGCGCAATAACTATTTCGTTATGCGTCACGGTGAAGCTGATCACAATGTAGCCAACATTTTAAGTTCCAAGGCGACAAATCCGCATCATTTGACTGAGCGAGGGCAGGAAACAGTGGCGACGATGGCCAAAGCGCTTGTCGATAAAAATATCGACATCATTATTGCTTCACCATTTGTGCGTACCAAAGAAACGGCAGATATCGTCGTTGAAGAAATTGCCTTCAAAGGCCAGGTGCAAACAGATGAACGTCTGGCTGAATATGATTTCGGTGATTTGGATGGCCAGAGCATTGAAAAATATCACAGCTATTATTCATCGGTGACTGAACGTTTTGAAAAACGTTTACCAAACGGCGAAAATTTGCGTGATGTTAAACAGCGCATCGGCAATTTCTTGTATGACATTGATCAGAAATACGAAGGTAAAAATATTTTGTTCGTGACACATGATGGTCCAGCCAGCATGATTTTTGCCGTGGCTGAAGGTGCTGATGATAAAGGTATGCTTGAACTCTGGGGCATGGATCGTGACTTTCTCTCGCCGGGACAAGAGGCGGTTTTGGAATTTTCACAGTTGCCTCATAACGGTGATTACAGTCTCGATTTGCACCGACCGTATATAGATGAGGTGACATTTTCTTGTAGCTGCGGCGGCACAATGAAGCGCGTGCCGGAAGTCTTTGATACCTGGTATGAATCAGGTTCAATGCCGTACAGTCAGATTCATTATCCATTTGAAAATAAAGATAAGATCGACAATAAGCTGCAATTTCCAGCCAACTTTATTGCCGAAGGTCAGGATCAGACTCGTGGCTGGTTCTACTCATTACTTGTGCTCTCCGTCGGTCTCTTTGATCAAACTCCATATCAGAATGTAATTGTTAACGGTATTGTTTTGGCTGAAGATGGTCAGAAAATGTCGAAGCGCTTAAAGAATTACCCTGATGTCTCGTATGTACTCGACAAGTATGGCGCCGATGCTATGCGTTACTACATGCTTTCTTCACCGGTTGTGAAGGCTGAAGATTTGGCTTTTTCGGAGCGGGGATTGGATGAAGTTGTGAAAAAACTTTTGATGCGCTTGCAGAATGTCTACACATTCTACGAAACATACAAAGCTGAACAAAAGCCGCATCATGTTGATTCAAAAAATGTTTTGGATCGTTGGATTTTGGCGCGCTTAGCAGAACTTACAAAAACAGTGACGGAAAGTTTGGAAAACTATGAGCTCGACCGCGCCGCAAAACCGTTTATGCTTTTTGTCGACGATCTTTCAACCTGGTATTTGCGCCGCTCACGCGATCGTTTTAAGGGTGAAGATGAAAATGATAAGCAGTCAGCGTTAAAAACTATTGAGCATGTGTTACGTGAATTGGCAAAACTTATGGCGCCATTCATGCCATTTGTCGCTGAAGATTTGTACCAAAAATTGAAGACAGAGAAATCAGAATTGAGCGTACACCTCGAACAGTGGCCGACACATATGCAGTTTGATGAAAACATCCTGACAGATATGAATAACGTTCGGGCATTGGTCACCAAGGCTTTGGAATTACGGGCTTCAGCAGGCCTTAAAATCCGTCAGCCATTGGCCACATTAAAACTGAACCAAAATCTCGACACTGATTTACTCAATATTATTGCTGACGAATTGAATGTTAAAGAGGTTGTTTTTGATGTCAAAACGGAAGATGTCTGGCTTGATACGACAATTTCTGAAGAATTAAAGCGTGAGGGACAGGCACGAGAGCTCCAGCGCGCAATTCAGGATATGCGTAAAGCTGAAAAACTCAATCCAAGTGATTCGATTGTATTGAATGTGCACAGTACTCAGGCGGGTTTGGATCTAGTACATACGTTTAAAGCAGATCTGATGAAAACCTGTCGCATTACTGAAATAAAAACTGGTGCTTCTGGTCAAAAGGTGGTGATCGATGATTTGGAATTTGATCTGAGCATAGAACGTGCCTAATGGCTCATCATATCTACAACACCAAAGGTTTTGTCTTAGAAAGCAGTAATACCGGCGAGGCTAATAAAATGTACTCGCTGCTTACGGCTGACGTGGGCTTAGTGCGAGCTATGGCTCAAGGGGTGCGTTTGCAAAAATCGAAACTGCGCTACAGCTTGCAAGACTTTTCGGCGGGCACAATTTCACTTGTCCGAGGCAAAGAAATTTGGCGCATTACTAGTGCTAAAATTGATCACAATCTCTACTACGATTTTAAATCACAGCCGGCCACGCGTTTGGTTGTAGCTAATATTTTTAATTTGTTAAAGCGCCTGATTGTTGGTGAAGAAATAAATAAAAAATTATTCGAGCTTGTTTCAAATGCACTGGATTTTTTATACGCAGAAAAACTTTCAGCTGAGGAGGTCGGACTGTTTGAACGCATTGTGGTAGTACAGATTTTGCACAATCTTGGCTATATTGGCCATAAAACTGCCCTCGGTGACTTTTTAGAAGGGCAGTGGAGTCGGGAATTACTCGTCGCATTTGAGCCAAAAAAGAAGCTGGCACTGGAGGAAATTAATAACGCTCTAAGGGCTTCACAGCTATAGCCTGTGTTATAATAATTGGGTGAATTTCAAGAATTCTCATAACATTGAGGATCTTCAGGATAAAATTAATGCCCGCTCTTTTGAAGCGCCAGATTTGCCACGTACCGAACTGCACAAGGATAAACAACACATTTTTAATGAGTGGCAGCATCCTGATTTGCAGGCTAAAATCAATCAGCAACAACAAAATCGCTCCAGTTCAGTTTTTAAGAAAATTTTTATTGGTTCGATTATCTTTTTCGTAGTCTGCTCGGCCCTGGCTCTGGTTATTATCTTCGGTGGCTTTAATATCATATCAACCAATAAAGTTGATGTGGCTTTTCTGGGTCCTGTTACCATAGCAGCCGGTGAGCAGTTGTCTGTGGATGTGGATGTTAAAAACAATAACAGTACCGCTTTGGAAAATGTGGTGATGTATGTTGATTATCCTGATGGTACTAAGAACGATCAGAATAGCGCGCAGTTATCACATCAAAAAATCGAACTCGGTTCTTTGGCTGTTGGACAGAATTATCGACAAAATTTGAAAGCCATATTATTTGGTAATCAGAAAGATATTAAACAGATTAAGATTTCTGTTCAGTACAATATCAAGAATTCAAACGACGAATTTAAAAAGGAAAAAACATACGAGGTTACACTGAGCTCGACACCACTTGTGATGACGGTTGCCCATGCCCCGCAGGTAACATCTGGTCAGGAAGTTACGTTTGATGTTGATATTGTCTCAAATGCGGCGATTGAACTGCACAATTTGCTGGTTCGAGCACAATTTCCATTCGGTTTTGAATTCAAGAGCTCTGACCCAAAGCCTTCTATTGGTCAGAATCCAATTTGGAGTATTGAGACCTTGCCGCCTGGCCAGAAAAAAACTATTCATATCACTGGTATTCTTAATGGCCAGGAAAACGATGAACGGATTTTTAGATTTGTTGTTGGGGAGCAGAGTCAAACCGATCCGACAGCCATTGCCACAACATATTTATCACAAGCTGAATCGGTAGCGGTAAAACGTCCAGCACTTCAAGCCGATGTTTTATTGAGTGATTCAGCAAGTTCAACAGTGGTTGTTGAAAAAAATAGACTGGTGAATGGTTCGTTGGCGATTACAAACAATTTAAATGTCAGCATCTCTAATGTTGAGGTTTCAGCCGTCTTTTCGGGCGCTGCTCTTGATCCAGCAAGTCCAAATCCAGCTGGTGGCGGTTACTATCAGTCACTCAATCGCACGGTAATTTGGAACAAGCAGGGTGATAAAAAATTGGCTTTGCTAGCTCCAGGAGATTCTGAGTATTTGTCATTCACGTTTAGTGCATTACCCACTGCGGCCGTTGGCAGCACGATGACTGTTAAGTTGAATGTTACCGGTACTGTGCCAAATTCTGATGGTTCATTGCAAAAAATTACTAACACTCAGACTCGATTGGTGAAACTTCAGTCAAATGTTGGTTTGCAAGCTCGTACATTCTATTCTTCCGGTCCGTTTAAAAACACCGGCCCAATTCCGCCTACTGTTGATAAAAAGACGACATACACCGTGACCTGGAATGTTCAGAATTCAAGTGCAATATACAATACAATTGTAAAAGGTAGATTGCCACAGGGTGTTGAGTGGGTAGGTGCGACATCGCCAGCCACAGAAAAGATTTCGTTTGATGCTGATACAAAACAGATTACCTGGAATGTGGGCGATGTTTCAACGGGCGCCCGACAGGCTTCGTTCCAAGTCAGTATCGTGCCAAGTATCAATCAGTTGGGTTTTGAACCAACCCTGGTTGAGGCCCAGACTATTACCGCTATCGATGTCTTTACTGGTAGCAATCTTTCAACTACAATCGAAGATCTCGGCACAGATCTAAGCGCCGACTCGACAATTAAAGGTTCAGTTGGTAGTGTCATTAAATAATATGAAAGAACAGACAACAATGGAAAAGATCATTTCGCTGGCAAAGCGACGTGGTTTTATATATCAGGGTTCGGAAGTGTATGGTGGTTTGGCCGGTACCTGGGATTATGGCCCACTTGGTGTGGCTTTAAAAAATCGAATTAAACAGCTCTGGTGGCAGCGTTTTGTGGAAGATCGCGATGATATTTTTGGCGTTGATGCGGCAATTTTAATGAATCAAAATGTCTGGAAGGCTTCCGGGCATGTGGCTGGTTTTGCTGATCCGTTGGTGGAGGATGTAAAGACAAAAAAGCGCTATCGGGCCGATCATTTACTCGAAGAAGCTGGTGTTGATGTTCATGGTTTGAGTTTGGCGCAGATGGACAGTCTTATTAAAGAGAAGGGAATTAAAAGTCCTGATGGCAACGCTTTGGGTGATGTGCGTCAATTTAATATGATGTTCAAGACAAATGTCGGCGCTATGGAAGATGAGGGTTCGGTTTCATATTTGCGACCCGAAACCGCGCAGGGTATGTTTGTAAACTTCAAGAATGTTGTCGACTCTTTTCATCCAAAGTTACCATTTGGTCTTGGTCAAATTGGTAAAGCATTCCGTAATGAAATTGCACCGCGTGATTTCATTTTCCGCACGCGTGAATTTGAACAAATGGAAATTGAATACTTTGTACATCCTGACAATTGGGAACAATCTTTTGAAGCCTTTCGTAAAGAGATGATCGCTTGGACACGCGATATTGGTTTGAATGCCGCTCATGTGCATGAGTTGGAAGTTGAAACAGCTGATCGAGCCCATTATTCAAAACGTACAATTGATTTTGAATTTGACTATCCATTTGGTCGCAAAGAGTTGTACGGTTTGGCGTATCGAACCGACTATGATTTGAAAGCCCATGCGGCTGCTAGTGGCGCTAATCTGGCCTACTTTGATGAAGAAACAAAACAGGAATTTGTGCCACATGTGATTGAACCGTCATTTGGTGTTGATCGCACAGTGCTCGCGATTCTCGCCGACGCCTATACCGAAGACCAGCTCGGTGGCGAGAATCGCGCCTTCCTGCGTCTCGAAAAAACAGTTGCTCCCGTTCGCGCGGCAGTCTTTCCATTGCTTAAAAACAAACCTGCGCTCGTTGAAAAAGCGCGTGAGGTGCATGCAATGCTTAAGAAACAATTTTCAAATATTGCTTTCGATGACAATGGCAATATCGGTAAGCGTTATCGCCGTCAGGATGAAATTGGTACACCGTCATGTATTACCATCGACTTTGATACATTAGAAAATGACACTGTGACTGTGCGTAACCGTGATACGGGCGAACAGGAGCGCGTCGCTATCAGCGAGCTTGCGTCAAAAATCTAGTCCTGTATATTCATAGGATGAAATACAAGCGAAAAATCCTCAAAAACGGCCTGCGATTGATTACCGTTCACATGGAAGATAGCCCGACTGTTACCGTCCTGGTCATGGTAGAAGCTGGCTCAAAATACGAAACAAAGCGCATAAACGGCATCTCACACTTTTTGGAGCACATGTGCTTTAAGGGTACTAAAGAGCGCCCAACAGCTCTCGATATTTCCAAAGAGCTTGATGCTATCGGTTCACAGTACAATGCCTTCACCTCTGAAGAGTTTACAGGTTACTACGCTAAAGCGGCGCCAAAACACGTGTCAAAAATTCTGGACGTGGTGGCTGATCTCTACTTAAATCCGACCTTTGATACTAAAGAAATGGAAAAAGAAAAAGGTGTCATCATTGAAGAAATAAATATGTACCGTGATTTGCCGCATCGTCACGTGCAAGAATTATTTACTGAATTATTGTATGGTGATCAGCCGGCTGGATGGAGTATTGCTGGCACTAAAGAAACTGTGCAATTGCTCAATCGTAATGATATGGTTCAGTACCGCGATCAGCACTATGTTGGTGCGGCAACTACAGTAATTGTGGCTGGTAATTTTAATGAACAAAAAATTCAAAAAGAAATTGAACAGAAATTTGGTGTTCTGCCAAAGGGTCCAAAGACAGGGAAGGTGAAGGTTGTAGAGATTCAGGAAAAATCTCAACTCTATGTTGAGTCGCGAACTACTGATCAGTCGCATATTGTGATTGGTGTACGCGGCTATCCGTTGGCTCACAAGAGTACACCAGCCTTGAAAGTTTTGAATGCAGTGCTCGGTGGCGGCATGAGCTCGCGCTTGTTTCAAAAACTCCGCGAAGAAATGGGGGTGGGGTATTATGTGCGATCGTCATATGATGTCTTGAGCGATCACGGTATTTTGTCTGTGGCGGTGGGCGTCGACGTGAAGCGCGTTGAAGAAGTTACTAAAGCTGTTCTCGCCGAATTCAAACGCTTAACCAAAGAATTGGTTTCCGAAGATGAATTGCAAAAAACCAAAGAATATTTAATCGGTAACATGGCTTTGAGTCTTGAATCATCAGATGAAATTGCCGAATTTTATGCCTTTCAGGAAATTATGAATCGCCCAATCCGAATGCCGCAAACTCTGGCTCAAGAAATTAAAGCTGTTACTGCCACTGAAATTCGGGCTGTTGCTAAAAAGATTTTTACCGATAAACGGCTTAATATGGCCGTAATTGGGCCAATTTCGGACCGTAAATCTCTCGAATCAATCCTGACAATTTAATTTACTGCTCTCGAGTGTTATTATAGGATCATGACCGAACACAAGCATGTGACTGTTTCAATCAGTGTAATGTCTATCATCCGGATCTTATTGCTCGGCTTGTTAGCACTATTTCTCTATTATATTCGTGATATTATTTTGGTCGTGTTGGTTGCGGTTGTTATAGCTTCGGCCATTGAACCAGGCACTAAACTCCTCGTTAAACGCAAATTTCCTCGAGTTTTGGCAGTAATTACGATATATTCCATCATTATTATTCTCGTTGTGGCTTTATCGTACCTCGTCTTACCAACGTTGATCAAAGATGTTGCAAACTTTGCCAACATGCTGCCGCAATATATTACGACACTAAATGTGAACGACAGTTCAAGTACTTTGGGTTTGCAGACAATGAAGGGTTTATCAAATGGTGAATCGTTGGGTCAGGCTGTGCAGAACATTACTACAACATTGGCCACCAACTCAGCTAGTACATTAACATTGCTAACCACGGTCTTCGGTGGCGCTTTGAGTTTATTTGCAGTGATTATTTTGTCATTCTATTTAGCCGTTAAAGAAAATGGTGTGGAAGAATTTTTGCGACTTGTCATTCCGCTTCATCGTGAAGAGTATATTATTAATTTATGGCATCGCACCCAGCACAAAATTGGTCGCTGGATGCAAGGTCAAATGATTTTGGCCGCCATTGTCGGTGTTTTGGTTTTTGTAACTCTGACTCTGCTCGGTGTACCAAACGCCTTCTTCTTGGCTATTATTTCGACAGTCTTTGAAATTATTCCGGTCTTTGGACCGTTTATTGGTTCGGTGCCAGGCGTACTGATAGGATTTATCGATGGTGGAATTACGTTTGCCTTGTTGTTGGCTTTGGTGTATCTCATCATTCAGCAAATTGAAAGTAATGTGATTTATCCACTGGTGATGCGCAAGGTTCTTGATATTCAGCCAATACTCGTTATCATTGCACTTATTGTTGGTGCCAAGCTTGGCGGTCTGCTCGGTATCTTAGTTTCGGTGCCAATGGCCGTCGCTTTAACAGAGTTCATGAATGATATGGGTAAAAATCGCTCAGCCGCTCGTGAACGTTTTTCAAATCGTCATGCCGAATCATAAATTTTACATTACCAGTCCAATTTTTTACCCAAATGCCAAATTACATTTGGGTCATGCCTACACCATGACGGTTTGTGATATTTTAGCGCGCTATCATCGGCTGGTGGGCGACGCAACATATTTTTTGACAGGCACAGATGAAAACACTGGTAAGGTTATTAAGGTTGCCGCTGAACAGAATGTGAGTACGCATGAATATCTCGAGGGTATCAGCGCCAATTTTCAAAAATTATATTCAGACTTGGACATCCAGTACGATCAATTCATCCGTACCACAGATCAGGGTGTGCATTGGCCGGGCGCAGTGAAAATGTGGCAGAAACTGGTTGAAGCCGGTGATATTTACAAAGGAACATATACGGGCTTGTATTGTTTGAGTTGCGAAACATTCTATACCGAAAAAGATTTGGTTGATGGTAAATGTCCGGTTCATGGCACAGAACCAGAACGTATTACGGAGGATAATTATTTTTTCAAACTTTCCAAATACACCAAGACGATTAAAGAAAAAATTGAAAGTGGGGAAATGAATATTTTGCCTGAGACGCGCAAGAATGAAATTGTGGCGTTGCTTGATCGTGGCTTGGAAGATATTAGTTTTTCACGACCAATTAAAAATGTGCCGCACGGAATTCCGGTGCCCGGTGATGAGGCTCAGGTGATCTATGTCTGGTGCGATGCTTTGGTGAATTATATTTCGGCTTTAGGCTATGGCACTGATGAGAAAAAGTTGACTGAGTTTTGGCCGGCCGAGGTGCATGTCATTGGCAAGGACATTTTGCGCTTTCATGCCGCAATTTGGCCAGCTATGTTACTGTCGGCCGGCCTACCATTACCCAAGAATCTCTTTGTCCACGGCCTGATTATGTCTGGTGGTCGTAAGATGTCCAAATCACTCGGTAATGTCATTGACCCCGAAGAATTGATAGCTGAATATGGTAAAGATGCGGTGCGTTACTATTTGGCTAAAGAAATTAGCCCATTTGAAGATGGTGATTTAACGCGTGAAAGTTTTAAGGCAGTTTATAATGCTCAATTGGCCAATGGTCTTGGTAATCTAGTCTCCCGAGTGATGAGAATGGCTACAAGCTACGATGTGACTAAACCAACATTGCTGTCAGAACAAGAAATAGTTAAAACATCTGAAGCCTATATTAAGCATTTCAAGGCCTTCGAATTTCATAAGGCCGCAGAATTCGTAGCCCAAGAGGTAACCCGACTCGATCAACACATTCAAAAAACAGAACCATTTAAATTGGTTAAAACTGATCCAGAGCAAGCCAAAAACATTGTTACTGAACTTGTTGAGGGTGTGTGGCGTATTGCTACACTCCTCACACCGTTTATTCCTGATACGGCGGGTAAAATTAAAGAATCAATTAAACATTGGCAAATGCCACAAGCTTTATTCTTGAGAAAATAACATGCTAAATTATTTCGACATTCATTCACACCTCAATTTCTTTCAGTTCGATGAGGATCGAGAGCAGATTATTGCCGAAATGAAAAAGCGGGGATTCGGTACAATTACTGTCGGCACTGATCTTACAACTTCGGGTGAAGCCATTGCTTTGGCAGAAAAGCATGAAAACTTTTATGCGGCTATTGGTCTGCATCCCATGGACACCATTCAGGGATTCTCGCCGACCGCCTTTGAGGCGCTTATCAGTCATCCGAAAGTGGTGGCGGTCGGCGAGTGTGGTCTCGATTACAACCGTTTGGCCGGCGACACTGAAGCCAGCAAATTGGTTCAGAAGGGAATTTTTGAGCAGCAAATTGAGCTAGCTGTGACTCACCAGAAACCATTGATGATTCATTGCCGTGAAGCCTACGTTGATACGCTCGAAATTCTCAAATCTCGTAAAGCAATTCATGGTGATAAGCTTCGTGGCAACTTCCATTTCTTCGTCCATTCAATTGAGGTGGCTCGTCAGTGTTTTGACCTTGGCTTTACTATTTCATTTACCGGTCCGATTACATTCTCAAATGATTATGACGATGTGGTGGACTTTGCTCCAATCGAGAAAATCATGACCGAGACGGATGCGCCGTTTGCTGCGCCTGAGCCATACCGCGGGAAGCGCAATTCACCACTGTACGTCGAAGAAGTAGTCAAAAAAGTCGCCGCCGTTAAGAAACTAGACCTTGACACAGTTAAGAAAAAGATGGTTGATAACGTTTTTGATCATTTTTTGAAAAAGCCTTCAGCTTAAAGGGCTATACTGGGCCTAGGCTGTTGCATAAGTCGTCTCTATGTGATAGTCTTCTGCTTATCTATGGAAAAACGAGAACAACTGGATAACAAGCCAAAAGTCTATGAAATAGGCTACCTTCTGGTACCTTCAATCGCTGAAGAGCAGGTTGCGGCCGAAGTGCAGCAAATTAAAAATGTCTTGGAAAAGCATAATTCTTCATTTATTACCGAAGATTTTCCAAAACTTCAGCAATTGGCCTACACAATGCGCAAAGTAACTGGTGCTAATAGCCAGAAGCATGACAAAGCCTACTTTGGCTGGGTTAAGTTCGAAACTATGGCTTCTCAGATCCCTCAGATCAAGTCAGAATTGGAAAAGAATGACAACATTCTCCGATACATGATCATTAACACAGTACGAGAAAACACCATGATCTCGTCTAAGCTCGCCTTCAAGCCAGAAGCTGAGGCAAAATCTGACAAAGAAGAGCCAAAGATGTCAGAAGAAGAGATGGATAAGACTATTGAAAATCTCGTCGTAGAGTAATATGTATTTAAATAAAGCAATTATTGTAGGAAATCTCACGCGTGACCCCGAACTCAAGGCATTGCCTTCAGGTATTCAGGTGGCCACAATGTCAGTCGCTACGAATCGGGTTTGGAAGGATAAGAATGGTGCTCGCCAGGAATCAGCTGATTATCACAATGTGGTAGTCTTCGGCCGACAGGCTGAAACAACCACCCAGTACCTTAAAAAGGGTGCTTCAGTCATGGTTGAAGGTCGAATGCAAACACGTTCGTGGGACGGGGCTGACGGTCAGAAGCGCTATCGTACCGAGATTGTAGCCGACCGAGTGCAGTTTGGTAACCGTTCAAGTGGCGCACCGGCCACGAGCTCAGCTGCTCCAGCTGGTCAGTCAGCCAAAGTTGACAAAAACGAAGGAGTTGATACTATCGAGTATCCAGAGGAAGAAATTAATCCAGAGGACATTCCATTTTAAACACTATGAATCAGGGATCATATTTTAAGCAGAATAATATCAAACACGTCGATTATAAGGATATCGAGGTTCTTAAGAAGTTCTTGAATCCACACGCTCGATTGATGTCAGGTAAGCGTACCGGCGTAAATGCCAAGGACCAGCGCAAGTTGGCTGAAGCTATCAAGCGCGCTCGCTACATGGGTTTGCTACCATTCGTTTCTCGCTAATAAGCAAACAAAAAAACCGCCTCTCGGCGGTTTTTTTGTTTGCTTAGAACTTACTTGTCCCAGCGCGTTCTACATACTCACCAGTCTCTGTATTGATACGGATAATTTCACCTTCTTCAATAAAAAGTGGGCCATTGATAACTGCGCCAGTTTCGAGTTTGATCTGCTTGGTACCACCTTTGGCTGTATCACCCTTAACAGCTGGCGGAGCCTCTGTAACCTTGAGTTCTACCTTAATAGGTACATCTACGCCGATTGGTCGTTCACCGAACATTTTTACGGTAATGAGGCTATTAGGCTTAATAAAGCGGATTTGCTGACCAAGAATGGCTTCAGGTAATTCAAAACGCTTTGAAGGGTCATTGGCTTCGCAGAACCAGTATTGACCACGGTTGTTGTAGAGGTATTTAACCTGTTTCTTTTCAATTTCCGCTTCTTCAACCTTTTCTGAGACGTGGAAAGAGATTTCCTTAACGTTACCGGTAATCAGGTTCTTGAGCTTGGTAGCATTCACTGGCTTGCGCTGTTGTTTGCGAAAGACGTGGGCGTCCAAAACTTCATATGGTTCACCTTCGAAAAGGATCACTTTACGAACGGTGATTTCGTTATATTCGAGCATGCTCATACAATTGCAAAATTAATGTGTTGCTCGATTTTAGCCTAAGTCTTTGAAAAAGTCTATGGAGACTATTCGTCGCTGCTACCAGATTTTATAGCTAACGTACTATCTTTTTTGAGGTTCTCGCGAATTTCAGATAGGATTTTTTCCTTAATTTTTGGATTTTCACGGAGGAAGGTACGAGTGGCATCGTAGCCGCGACCCAATTTCTCTTCGCCGTATGAGTATGAGGTACCGGCTTTTTGCATAATGCCCATTTTTTCACCAAGAGCGATAATTTCACCCTCTTGCGAAATACCCTCGTTGTAGATGAGGTCAAATTCTGTTTGACGGAATGGGGCAGCCACTTTATTCTTTACTACCTTTACACGGACACGACCACCAACAACTTCTTCGCCTTTCTTAATTTGGGCAATGCGGCGGATGTCGATGCGAACAGATGCATAGAATTTCAAAGCTTTACCGCCAGGTGTAGTTTCAGGATTACCAAACATCACACCGATTTGCATACGAATCTGGTTGATGAAGATGACCATGGTACGTGACTTGGCCACGATTGCGGTAAGTTTACGGAGAGCTTGGGACATGAGGCGGGCCTGCTTACCAACATGGTGTGCGCCCATATCACCTTCAATTTCATCTTTTGGTGTGAGGGCCGCAACTGAGTCAACAACGACCACAGCTAATTTTCCGGAACGCACGAGACTTTCAGCAATTTCCAGACCCTGTTCGCCTGTGTCTGGTTGAGAAATGAGTAGGTCATTAATATTTACGCCAAGTTTTTGAGCATATTCGGGATCCATGG
Source organism: uncultured Candidatus Saccharibacteria bacterium (assembly GCA_964532205.1). GTDB lineage: Bacteria > Patescibacteriota > Minisyncoccia > Phycocordibacterales > JAKAEA01 > CAZHGQ01. The sequence goes on from CAZHGQ010000003.1 coordinate 60,567, forward strand.
CATGTTCAGCATCGATGTAGGCACAAATACCACCTTTTTTCTGAGCTTCAGCTACGACGTGGAGAGCCAAGGTGGTTTTACCTGATGATTCTGGACCGTAGATTTCGATAATGCGACCTTGAGGTAGACCACCAACGCCCAAAGCGGCATCGAGGCCGATAGAGCCGGTGTGAATAACATCCACATCAACATGAGGTTTGTCGCCCAATTTCATGATTGATTCGTCACCGAATTTCGTCTTGATCTGTGCTATTGCATCTTCAATCGCACTGTTATTTGCCCGAGGTGCTGGTTTTTCTTTTTTAGCCATGGTTATGCATTAGTTAATGGTTAGAGGATATCACTTCGGGATGAAAATTTCATTAAGATTTATTAAATACCAACTCTATCTTTTTAGAGACGACTCGGCCAAATTTGTCTTTCGCCTCGATTTTCCACAGGTTGTAGCCGTTTGTGAGTAATAATTTCTCTTTAAATGCACCATCCTTATCAACATAGATTTGGCGATTGTTCAAGGTGATGAATGAGATGTTTTTGGCGTAACCTTCGAGAACAATGAGTGGTTCAGATTGGGTCGAACCATTTTGTGGTGAAGTGATGGTAATTCGAGGTCCGGTGATAATGTTGCGAGCTTGAAATACACTGTAGCCAACGATAGACAAGACTACGAGACAGATGAGAATGATTTTATAGACAGTTTTTCCTTGGTGCGGCATGTTACATCGGTTGATCTTCAGCAGTTTCGTCTTGAACTGGAGCGCCACCCTGGAGCACTTCGCGAGGTTTAGCACCTTCGCCCGGGCCGATTACGCCTCGCTCTTCAAGCATGTCGATCAGACGGGCGGCCCGGGCGTACCCAACGCGCAATTTTCGTTGCAAATATGACGTTGAAGCTTTACCGGCACTAATTACTATTTCGCGAGCTTCTTCGTACAAATCATCTTCATCATCACCACCTTCATCATCAAACGATGAAGAGAAAATACTTTTATCACCAACAGAATTTTCACTCAAGTTGATCTCGTTCGGTAATTCGTCAGCATAATTATCGATCAAATATTTTACTACACTCTTAAGTTCTGGTTCAGAAATATAGGCCGACTGAATACGCTGCGGCTTAGCCATGTCGCCAGACATAAAGAGCATGTCGCCGGCACCGAGTAGTTTTTCTGCACCTGCCGCATCGAGAATTGTTCGAGAGTCAATTTGTGAAGTTACCTGCAACGCAATTCGTGATGGGATATTGGCTTTAATAAGACCGGTAATAACATTAACGCTTGGACGCTGCGTTGAAAGGATGAGGTGAATACCAACCGCACGGCTCATTTGGGCCAAGCGAACAATGGCTGACTCTAATTCACGCGGATACATCTGCATCAGGTCGGCCAATTCGTCGATAATAACCACAATATATGGCATGGTTTCTGGCATTTCTGCAGCCTCTTCTTCGCTGAGGTCACGGCCATTCATTTTCTTGAGAGCCGGAGCAACAACGTTGCGATGGTACGACTCAATATCTCGGACCTTATTATTTTCCAAGACATCGTATCGGCGATCCATTTCTTTAGCCGCCCATTTCAATGACAAAATTGCTTTCTTGGCATCGGTAATAACAGGTGTAAGCAAATGCGGAATTTTATTGTACATAGTCAATTCTACGCGTTTCGGGTCAATCATAATGAACTTCAGGTTTTCGGGTGAATTTCGGTACAATAATGAAGTCAAAATAGCGTGGATAGTAACAGATTTACCTGAACCAGTCGCGCCAGCAATCAATAGGTGGGGCATTTTAACCAAGTTGGCAAAATGTGATTTACCAGAGATACCTTTACCCAGTGAGATAAGCAACGGTTTGTCTGATTGCTTAAATTCTTCTGAACCAAAGAGGGTAGCCAAACCAACAGTTGTTTTTGTAGTATTTGGTATTTCAACACCGACAAGTGATTTGCCCGGAATTGGCGCTTCGATACGGATAGGATGAGCAGCCAAGGCTAATGACAAATCATTCTGTAAAGCTACAATTTTTGATAACTTTACACCCTCGGCTGGTTTCAGGGCGTAGCGAGTAACAGATGGACCGATTGAGATTTCATCCATTTCTACATTAATACCGAAGTTCTGAAGCGTGCGCTTGATAATATTGGCGTTAGCTTTGATGTCGCCGACACCAGGCTTACCCTTATCTTGTTCAAGAAGTGTTAGTGGCGGTGGATTATAGATCTTGCCAGTCAGGCGACTTTGACTTAAATCAAAGCCCTCTTCTTCAACTGGTTTCTTTTCGTCAAAGCCCAACATCTTTTTAAATCCGCCCTTTGGTTGTTCATCTTCCACTGCCCCTGCTTCAACTTCTTTTGGTGCTGGTTCGGTTGCTTCGAGTTCTTCAGGAATTTCGATATCAGCGTCACCCTCTTCCAGATCTTCAGCTTTGCGTGTCCAACGTCGCCAGAAAGCCAGAGTGTCTTGATTGATGTGGTTGTCCATAATAACCACTGTGCTGATTAATATAAGTGTGGTCAGGAAAATTAGGCTGACCCAAAAATCAAACAAGTTGATGAGGGGGGTGGCGATTAAGTTGCCAATAAAGCCACCTTCACCGGTACTACTTGGTTCACGGGATACAACACTAATGACACCCAAGGCTGCGAAATAAAAGAAGCCAGCCGCCACAAGTTTTGGCCAGGGAACTTTCTTTTTGAGTGATCGCAAAAAGATGATGGCGATCAATAAAAACATTACTGGCAAAAGATAGTAACCGATACCCAAAAGGAAACTTAGAGCATTATATGTTGCTGCGCCAACAACACCAGCTTTTTCAAGAGCGGCAAAGATTAAAAATAGTGCCAAAACAAAGAAGGCGAGGGCATAGATTACTCGTAACGCCGCTTCCTGAATTAAGGGTTTCTCATCAAGTTCCTCTTCATCGATATCTAATTCCTTCTGTTTCCTCTTTTGTTTTTTGGCCATGAAAATTAAACCTAGTTTTTATATATTGTATCACAACTATATCTAAAATTATCAAGGACTCATTATAATTTTATGGCTAGAAATTTGGCCAGAATGATTTTTTGACAAAAAGGACATGAGGCATATAATGGACACCATCAGACTGAATAAAAGTCATATGGAATTTAAAAAAGACAATCAAAAAGACAAGGCTTTATCGGTCATTCACTACAACCCCGACCTATTCCAAGGGGAACCTGACCTTTATGTACTATACAAAAAGCTCGAGAATATTTCTGCTGCACTATTCCTCGTCTCTCAGTCGCTACCCGAGACAGAAATTTTGAAGAATGAGCTCCGCACCTCATCATTGCATGGTCTAAAAAGTGTCTTGGCTCTAATAGCTCAAAAGGTTCTTCGAGTAGATGATTTGCAACAGGTTTCGGTACCATTGTTTCAACTCGCATCGGTGCTGGATGTGGCGGTGTGGTCGGGCTTAGTAAGTCATATGAATGCCACGTTGTTACAGAATGAAATTGGTAATTGTGTAAAGATCATTGAAAACCTCTACGACAAATATAAGACAAACTACTTCTTAGATAGTTCATTCTTTAAGACAGATGAAGTTCAGATCAAACCAACAGAAGTTAAGACACCCAAAGTTATAAAGGACATATCTAAAGGACAGAATGTAAAGGACAAGTTTGTCTTTCATTCTAAATCAGATCGTCGGGAAAAAATCATGGCTTTGTTGAAAACTAAACCATCAATAACCGTCAAAGATGCCGTACTCCTTATGCCAGAATTCAGTGAAAAAACACTTCAACGGGAACTCTTGGCTTTAGTCCAAGAAGGAGTGTTGGCTAAGCAGGGGGACAGACGCTGGAGTACCTATTCTATAGCACTTTAGGTCGATGACACTCTATAAGTGTCATACGATTACTAGGTTGACTTTATGGTCTAAATATGCGAATATTGCTGCCTGTGGGCTATCGCTAAAAAAGTCCACAAAATAAGGGTTTTAACCGCTTTGTAAAGGGGTTAGGGCACTTATCCCCATGTAGTTAGCCATATTCTAAATATGTCTATGGTATACTAACGGGAACCATATAGACGGGTGTTTATATGGTGAACTTTGACAATTTAATAGCGAGTTATATTACTGAATTTCCTCTTTCAGACACGATTGCTTTTCTGTCATTCAGACCAACACTTATTAGCTACTTTCTATCTGTTAATAACAGGTAGAAATTAGTGATCAGTTAAACACAACATTTATTGTAACTTTCAGTTGTGTCTAACGTAGTAGTTCTGAGTCATGCATTTGTCGAGAATTGCGTGAACTTAAGAAAAAAGCAAAGTTACTATAATTTCTACTCAATTTATCAAAATTATTATTAATAGAGTAGAAATATCGGTTAACGTTAACAATATTATAAACGTATGTCATCATCAAAAAAGATCGTTGCAGGCCTTCTCGGTGTTGCAATGGTATTAACTTTGGTAGTCGGCGTTGCAGTTTCTACTGCATCAGCTCAGACATCAACATACACTCGTAACCTTACAATTGGTTCACGTGGTGCTGATGTTACAGCTCTCCAGACTACTCTCGTTGCAGGTGGTTACCTCAAGGTAGCTCCTACAGGTTATTTCGGTTCATTAACAAAAGCAGCTTTGGCCGCATGGCAGGCAGCAGTTGGTATTTCACCAGCTTCTGGTTACTTCGGTCCAATCACACGAGCTTACCTCGCTACAGCTCCAGTAACAAATCCTGGCACACCAAATCCTGGTACAGGCACAGGTACAGTTATGGACGGTACTGACGGTTCAATCACAGTTTCTTCATCACCATTCGTAAGTTCTGGTCAGCAGATCAAGAAGGGTGAAACAAAGAACGTGGTTGCTGTTCGCCTCCAGGCTACATCAGGTAAGGTTTCAGTAAACCGCTTCGATGTACATTTCAGCGTTCGACCATGGTTGTACTTCAGCCAGGTACAGTTGAAAGATGCTAACGGTACAGTTCTCGCTACAAAGAGCCTCACAAGCGCAGCAGATGCAACAGAAATCACTGTTGGTTCTGACTACCTTGTTCGCTTCGAAAACGTGAACTACACAGTTACACCTGGTACAGATGGTACTCTCGTAGTAGCAGCTGGTGTTCTTAGCTCAACTGATAAGCTCACTCAGAACACTTCAGTTACAGTAAGTATTCCATCAGGTGCAATCCGAACATTAAATGGTAAGGGTTACACTGACTCATCACAGCCATCAACAACAATCTCAAGCTCAGCAACATTGCTCGCTTCAGGTTCAGTTGGTAATGTGTTGACACGTATCAGTCCAAACAGCCCATCAACTCGAATCCAGCAGACATCTACATCTCAGGTTACATCTAATGTAGTGCTCGGCGTATTCGGTTTGAAGTCTGAAAACAACAATTCAACTATCAACAGTTTGAATTTCAACATCAATAACAGCACATCTGCTGCTACATCATCGATCTTCAGCAATGTTCGCTTGGTTGTTGGTGGTACAACTTACGGTGCAAACTCAATCGTTGCAGGTGGTACAACATTCACAAACTTGAATATTGCACTCCCTCAGGATCAGTGGGTTGACCTTACTCTCCAGGCTGATGTAGCTCAGAACACAACAAGTGTTTCAGCTTCATCAACATTGGTAGCTGCAGGTATCAACGGTGTTGACTCAAATTACAACACTGTTACTATCTCAAGTGCTTCAAACGTTTCAAGCTCTGATGTTTCATTCAACACAGCAGCTATTGCGCTCACAAGCTCTTCAGCTAGCTACACATTGTCTGGCGGTACAAACGGTTCAAAGTCAGCAAACGTTGTATTCACATTCACATTGTCTAACACAGGCAATCAGGATGTATACATCAGCAAGGTTCCTGGCGTAGCTCTCGGTACCTCAACAACAGGTTCAGTAGGCTCACCAGTAGCAGCTTCATCAACACTCACCTACGTTACAGCTAACCCATCAGAAGGCAACTTGTCAGCTGATACAGGTACAGCTCCTACATCAGGTGTATTCGTTATCCCAACTGGTTCATCACGAACATTTACCTACTCAGGTACAGTTGATAACACTAACGGTTCAAACGGTCTCCGAGTATTCAAGATTACTCAGATCAACTTCGGTACTACAACATCAAACACAACCGCAGCTAATATTAACTTCGGTTTGAGTAACCTTGTTGTAACACCTTCATTGGTTGGTCAATAAGATCGCTTGAGCATATAGCAACTTCGGTTACTATAGACTCAGTTAGCAAAAAGCCGCCCGCAAGGGCGGCTTTTTGTTGTCTGGGTTTTTTGCTTTATATATTCTTGATCAGAATTTGATGTTGATCGTGCTCAAATGTCTGCATGAAATCAATTAAAGTATTCGTCTGTGTTTTATTATTCATTACACCTAAATTATTATTGGCTGAAACAATTGTTTCTGAAAATATTTCAACTGATACCTTTTGGTCGAAGGTACACAGTCCTTATATTATTGATACAACAATTTCAATCGCTCCACATACGAAATTGGTAATTGGTGCAGGTGTCGAGGTTGTTATGAATGGCACACTAACAAATCTAGGTGAACTGTATGTGGCGGGCACAGATCAGGAGCCGGTGACTATAACCTCGGATCAGAATCCCTGGTTGCTTAACACTGTTTACACGGCAACTACAACCCTTGAGCACGTGATGGTACACAACCTTAATACACTTTATGCACAGGATGCTTCGCTACATTTAAATTCAGTACGTATTTCAGATTCGTTGGGTGGAATTACTGTCAATCATTCTCATTTAAATTTAATCGATAGTCAGATTGCTTCAACCACCGTTTCTTCAATTGTGGCTTACAATTTTTCAACTTCAACTCTGAAGAATGTGATATTACAGGGTGGAACAGAAAATGGTATTGAAAATTATCTTAATTCCACACTAACAGTTTCCAACTCGACTATTTCAGGTTTTGCTAAAAGTGGCCTGCTGACGTTTTTGGCCGCCTCTTCATCAGTAACAACTACAAACATTTCCAATAATACTATTGGTATATACGCCTATAATAATTCGCATGTTTCAATAGATGATTCCGAGGTTAGTAATAATGCTCAATGGGGTATTCAAACTCAATCGCCAGTAACTATTGAGGCTAAAGAAAATTGGTGGGGCGATACATCTGGTCCATATAATGCCAAACGAAATTCAGCGGGGCTGGGAAATGCTGTGGGTGACGATGTGATTTTTGTGCCCTGGCAAACACAGCGCGTTTCGGGTGGGACAACCTGCTGCTCAAATGTATTATTTATCCCTGGCTTAGAGGGTAGTCGCTTGTATGATTCAAACGCAACGCTGTGGGAACCGGGGTCGAATGCCGATGTTGAGAAATTGTATTTAGATGAATCGGGTCAGAGTATTACTGCAAATATCTATACTAAAGATATTATTGATCGGCCAAAACTTTTAGGTCTGTCAGTCGGGCAAAGTATTTATTCCGGCTTCATCTCATTTCTCAATCGTCTGATTACTCAAGGTAGCGTTACCAGTTGGCAAGCGTTTGCCTACGACTGGCGTCACGACCCCATGGCCATCGCCCGGTCAGGAACACTGACAGACACGAACGGCACACTTTCTACACTCGAACAAAATCTTCAAGGCCTCGCTCAAACATCTAAGACAGGTAAGGTGACGATTATTGCTCATAGTAATGGTGGTTTGATAGCCAAATCATTCATTAAATATTTAACTGAGGCTGGTAAGACCTCGTTATTAGATGTTATTGATACGTTAGTTTTAGTAGCAGTGCCCGAACTTGGTTCACCTTTGGCTGTGCCAGCATTGTTGCATGGTTATGATCAAGATTTGGTCGGTGGTTTGTTATTGAATAAAAGTGTGGCTCGCAGCTTGGCAGTAAATATGCCTGATGCATATACACTTTTACCCTCAGATCCATATTTTAAGGATTCAGCGCCACTCATTACCTTTGATCCTTCAGTTAAGAATTTTCCTGAGCTAAAGAAATATGCCGGGTCAACCATTGGTTCAGCCGACCAATTGGCAGCATTTATTACAGACACAAATCGTAAAACTGTCACCAAGACTGACACTGAAATGCCGTTGGCGGGTAATAAAAAATTAGTGACAGCCGCACACTCACTTCATGATCAGCTTGATAACTGGCAACTACCAAGTTCGATTAATGTGGTGCGAATTATCGGTACAGGAATCTCGACACTTATGTCCAGTATGTATAAACAAGGCTGTTACATTCCGTCATTGTGCCAACTTGGTTTCTGGCTCGATTTGATACCGAATTTTTCAGTGACGGGAGATGGGGTAGTGCCGACGAAAAGTGTATTAAAGACAGGCGAGGTTCATTATATTAATTTAGCCCAAACCAATCGCGAGAATAACGAGAATCGTGACCATAAAAATATTCTGGAAACTACAAAAGCTCAAGAAATGGTCACAGATATTTTAACTCATACCAATAGCGTATCTGTTCAAAACACTGCTGAGCCAAGTGCCGCGTACTGGAATATAAGTGTTCATTCGCCGGTGGATCTGATCGTTATGGATAATATAGGTCGACAAACCGGGGCAAGTACCACACCGACTGGTATAAAATATAAACTTGAGGAAATTCCAAATAGTAAATATTTTGAAGTTGGTGAAGGTGCCTATGTTTTGGTTAATGAACCGATTCAACCAAGAATAAAAATCAGTGGCACCGGTTTTGGCACATTTACCGTATCGATAACCAAAACGCTTTCCGATGAAAGTACAACAACGGTGTTTGCCAATATACCAACAAATCCTGAAACTGGAGCAGAAATTACGGTGTCGGAAACTGTGCCAACACTTCGTTTAGACAGTGAGGGCGATGGTATCTTTGAATCTACTATCAAGCCCCAGACGAATTTCAATGCTGTGCTTTATATTGATGCGCTGAAGCGTTTGGTTCAAAAACTCGAGATTTCAGATGCACAGAAAAATAAGTTATTAAAACGAATTGAAACACTGCAAAAGAAGATTGCTAATGGCCAGATTGCCAACGTTGAAAAAATTATCCGCACCCTTGAAAAACGGTTCTTTGAAAATACACATCGTCATCACATACTTACTACTGCTGATAGGGAAACGATCATAAAACTACTCGAGGCTTTGTTGACCGCTCTTATATAGTGTGATAATCTGCATCTGTTGGCCAAAGACGGTAGGCAGCCCAGAGAAATGGGCAGAGGTCCTATCTAGGTGAAACAGACGCTTTCGGCGTTCTAATCTCACGGCCCACAGGTCGATTTTTTATTGTCCAAAATACAACACAATGGCAATAGCAAAAAGTAAAAAGAAAGACATCTTAGACAAAGTAACTGATATTGCAAAGACTGCTAAAACAGCAGTGTTTGTGAACTTTCACGGTTTAACAGTCGGTGATGCTACAGCTCTCCGTAAGCAATTGCGTGACAATGGTATTGGCTACACCGTGGCTAAAAAGACCTTGGCTCGCAAAGCGTTTTCAGCCCAGAATATTTCAGGTGACATGCCTGAATTGCCTGGTGAATTAGCGATTGCGTACTCAGAAGATATCATCGCTCCGGCCCGTGAAGTCTATGCTTTTGAGAAAAAACTCGATGGCAAGGTTTCAATTGTCGGCGGTGTCTTTGAAGGCAAGTTTGTAGGCAAAGATCAGATGATGGTCGTAGCTACAATTCCTGGTCGCGAAACCCTCTATGGTATGTTCGTCAATGTTATCAATTCGCCAATTCAGCGAGTGGTCATTGCTTTGGATCAGATTGCTAAAACAAAAACAGCATAATTATCATTAATCTAAACACTATGGCTGAAGAAACAACAAATCAACCAGTAGAAGTGCCTGCACAGTTCAAGGCCTTGGTTGAAGGTATCGAAAAAATGTCAGTAATGGAACTTAACGAACTCGTTAAGGTTCTTGAAAAACGCTTCGGTGTGTCAGCTGCTGCAGTCGCTGCTCCAGCTGCCGCTGGTGCTGCTGCCGCAGGTGCCGCTGAAGAAAAGTCATCATTCAACGTTCACCTCGCTGATGCCGGCGCTCAGAAGATCGCTGTGATCAAGGTAGTTAAGGAAGCTCTCGGTCTTGGTCTCAAGGAGGCTAAGGATCTCGTAGATGCTGCACCTTCTGTGCTTAAGGAAGGTATGAAGAAGGAAGAAGCTAACGACCTTAAAGCTAAGGTTGAAGCTGCTGGTGGTAAGGTAGAATTGAAATAATTTTACGCTTTTCACGACAAAACAGCGGGGGCCGTACGGCCCCCGCTGTTTTGTTTTACAAACCGACTCGCGATGATATACTGTACCCACACATAACGAATTCACGTATGACTGACATTCTTGAGAAGATGTTCGGCTCGGCAGCCAAGGTTAAAATGATGCGTCTGTTTCTGCTCAATCCAGAACAAACTTTCGATTTCGCTGAAGTTATAAATCGCACAAAAATTTCTACCGGTTCAGGTCGTCACGAACTCGCCACATTGCTGAAAATTGGTCTTATTAAAAAGCGCATGTACTTCAAAGACATTGTGCGTGGTTCTGGTAGTCGCAAAAAAATTATTCGCCGCCGAGTGCAGGGTTGGACGCTTGATGATACATTCGAATTTCTTATTCCACTACAAGGTTTTCTGATTGACGTTAGTCCACTTAACCCGCGTGAAATTCTCAACAAACTTACACGTACCGGCCGACTCAAACTCGTCATTGTTTCCGGTGTCTTTATTCAGAACTGGGATTCACGTGTCGACCTCCTGGTAGTCGGTGACAACCTTAAGAAAACTACTCTGGAAAATACGATCAAGGGGCTTGAAGCCGAAGTTGGTCGCGAGATCCGCTTTGCCTCATTTGAGACGGCCGATTTTCAATACCGCTATAGCATGTATGACAAGCTCGTCCGTGACATTTTAGACTTTCCTCACGAGAAAATCCTCGACCGTTTAGGTCTCGAAAAATAGCCCCTATTTAAGCCCCGAAAGGGTATTTGACAAGAAAACCGGGCCGTGTATAATGGTCCTTACGTCCTGAATGTTAAAAAACACATTAAATCCAAGCCGGACATAACGCCACAGCCTTATATAAGGTTAGCTTAGTCCGCGCCAAAAGCGGATTTTTTGTTTCAAGAAGGACTGAACTTTGACAATTTAATTCTGTCGCGACACATAAAACTTTTTGTGACTAACCGTCACATGGGTCTTTTCAAGTGTTGTAGACAGGCAGGTAATTAATTAAAACAATCAACTGTTATATAGAAGATAATTTTATGTAACAGGATACAGTGATTGTGGTTCTTACATTTCCTAATGTGGAATGTAAGGGCATATGGTGGATGCCTTGACTCTAAAAAGCGATGAAGGACGTGGCATGGCTGCGATAAGCTTGGGGGATGTGCCTAGCAACAGTTATATCCCAAGATTTCCGAATGAGGCAACTCCTGCACGTAGGTGCAGACGTTATAGCTTGACTATAACGAGCGTACCCAGGGAAGTAAAACATTTCAGTACCTGGAGGAAAAGAAACCAAAGTCCGTAAGGACAACATTTCGTTAGTAGCGGCGAGCGAAAGCGAATGAGCCCAAACTCAGCCTTCAACTTAGGCATAGAATTTTTTCTAGCCTGGGTTGATGGCTGGGGGTTGTAAGGCAGTAACGTCACTTTATAAGTGAAAAAAGTTACAAATTATTTGATTAGCAGAAGCTGCTGGAAAGCAGCGCCCCAGAGGGTAATGGCCCCGTAAGCGAAAATCAAATAACTTTTTTGTTACTGTTCTTGAGTACTTCGAGACACGAGTGGCTCGGAGGAATCCAGCGGAACTAACCGCTAAGGCTAAATATTTTTAGAGATCGATAGTGAACAAGTACCGTGAGGGAAAGGTGAAAAGAACCCCGGTGAGGGGAGTGAAATAGAACTGAAACCATATGCCTACAAGGAGTCGGAGCGGGGTACCACTTTGGGTGGTATAGCGCTGACGCGATAATTATCTAATCAAAAAGATTTAAGAAAAGTTTAATAAACTTTCATCTTTTAATCGTAGTATTAAAAAATGTACTACGTGTATGTAATTCGTAGTTTGAAGGATCAAACCTTTTATATTGGCTACACCAATTCTCTTCAAAGAAGAATTGATGAGCATAACTACCGGAAAGGTCGTTTTACTAAATTTCATGTTCCATGGGAGCTTCTATATTATGAGGCCTTCAAAGAATTGTATTTAGCAAAACAACGGGAGAAAATGTTGAAGGAAAGCGGTAGATCTTGGCAGGAATTACGAAAAAGATTAGGTATACATTATCGAGAAAAGCAAAGTTTAATCAATCCCTTACAGGATTCATTATTCTAACAATTAACAATTATTGCTTCGTCAGAACTATAGTACTAAAAGTGGTGCTCCGTCACGGCGTGCCTATTGAAGAATGAGCCAACGAGTTGATGCATGCTGCAGACTAAGGGCGAGAGCCTGGAGTCACAGGGAAACCGAGTGTTAATAGCGCGAAATATAGTAGTACGCATCAGACCCGAAACCAGAGCGAGCTAATCATGAGCAGGGTGAAGTCGACCGAAAGGTCGACGGAGGCCCGAACCCGTTCATCGTTCAACGTGTTGGGATGACTTGTGATTAGAAGTGAAAAGCTAACCGAGCCTGGTAATAGCTGGTTCTCTCCGAAATAGCTTTTGGGCTAGCGTCAGATGTTCCTCTAAGGGGTAGAGCACTGGAAGGTCTCGACAGGTCGAAAGATCGCGAGACCTATCAAACTCCGAATACTTAGAGTTAATAGTTTGGCAGTTAGACTGTGGGGGCTAAGCTCCATTGGTCAAAAAGGAAACAGCCTAGATCTCTATTTAAGGTCCCTAAATGTATGCTAAGTGCACTCAAGGTGGTGGAAACTCTCAGACAATGAGGAGGTTGGCTTAGAAGCAGCCATCCTTTAAAGAAAGCGTAACAGCTCACTC
>CAZHGQ010000004.1:0-67318 GCA_964532205.1 uncultured Candidatus Saccharibacteria bacterium
TTGGATTGTTCCATACATTAACCGGGATCACAGCAGCTAAGGATGATGAGGCGGTGTTGATGTTGTTGTTAACTGTAGTGATTTGTGAGTTTGTATTGCCATTAACCACTGCTGCGATCGAAGATGAAGCTGTGGTGAGATTTGAGTTAACCGTTGCGATTTGGGTATTGGTGTTGCCATTAACCACTGCTGCAATTGATGAACTTGCTGTTGTTAAATCAGACTGGAGTGCGAGGGCACCAGAATCCAATGTACCAGCGGTAAGTGTGCGAGCTGAGTATGTCCAGACGTCTGAGGCTGTGAGTGAACCTGTTCCCCCACCGCTTGTCAGACCAGAGATGTGTTTACCCACTGAACCAGCAGTTGTCAGTGTTGATGTTGCAACATTCCAGATGTCTGTGACCAATGTACCGAAGGTTGTGAGTGAGCGTGTGCCATTAGCCCAGACCGCTGTTGGGATTGTGGCGACAAGTGATGATGAGGCGGTGAGAACTGTATTGTTTGTATTTGTATTGATTGTTGTGATCGCTGACGAGATTTGTGAGTTTGTATTAGCATTCACAACCGCTGCGATCGAAGATGAAGCTGTGGTGAGATTTGAGTTAACCGTTGCGATTTGAGTGTTTGTGTTGCCGTTCACAACAGCAGCGATTGATGAACTTGCAGTTGTTAGATCAGATTGGAGTGCCAACGCACCAGAGTCGAGTGTGCCGGCGGTAAGTGTGCGAGCTGAGTATGTCCAGACGTCTGAGGCACTCAGCAGACCACCGGTGAGCGTACGAGTGCCGTTGGTCCAAACATCAGCGGCGAGCGTGCCGAATGTTGTCAAAGATCGTGTGCCGCTTGCCCAGACAGCAGTCGGAATTGTGGCTGCCAAAGATGTAGAAGCTGTCAGGACAGTTGCATTTGTATTGTTATTGATTGTGGTAACTGCGGATGAGATTTGACCAGTGAGTACCGCGGCCACAGACGTCGAGGCTGATGTTACGTCAGCCTGTGTGGCCAACGAACCGGAGTCAAGCGACGCACCGGTGAGTGTTCGGGTAATATTGCTCCAGACATCTGAAACTAATGTACCGAAAGATGTAAGTGAGCGTGAGCCATTACCCCAGACTGAAGCTGCAATCGTACTTGAAGACACAACCGCTGCACCAACCATAAACGTTTTATCAAGTTTAACTAAATCACCACCACTGCCACACGACATAAAAGATGGCCAGGTGCCATCAGGACCACCTGATGGCACCGCATAAGTGTAGTAGTGCCAACCGTTGGCATCGGCAGTCATCGCACCAGCATTCACTTTCAACGTGCCAGCTGAGTCGTAAATAGTAACTGTGCAGGCGGTCGTGCTCGGAGTAAAGTCATCTTCGTAAACAAATTCACCGATTGTTGCAGATGTTCCCCTCTCCCAACGTTCAAGAGCAGCTTGAGCCAGAGGTGTACCGACAAAAAAAGTAATGAGCAGCACAAACACAACGCATACCTTGAGAAAACTGCGGAGCCTATTCGTTAAATGTGTGCTCATTGTAAATATCTACTCGAAAGAACTGGATATTGCGGTGTTTCGAATATATGAAACCTTTTTATACTGCTTGTATCTGTCGCAACACCTTGCGGCCGAAGACGGAGTTAATGAAAATCGTTACCTCGTAAAGGAGTACGAGGGGTAGCGCCATTGCTATTAATGATAACCCGTCAGTGGGTGGAAGTAAAGACACAAAAATGAAAATTATCACCACAGCTAGCCGTCTTTTGTCTTTTAAGAATCCAACGTCCATGAAACCAAATCGAATAATAAAAGTTACGACAATTGGAAACTGAAAAAGTAGTCCGAGGAGAGTTGAGGTTAGGACAATTTGTGACAAAAACATACCAATATCCCAAATATTTTGGATGCCAATACTCATATTGATGTTGGCCAGGATAATAAGCGCGTAATACATCACCGCGAAACCATAAGCGAAGCCCAGTAAAAATAAGGCTAAGGTTAGCGGTACAAGCATAAAAAACCAACCCTTTTCCCGCTTACTTAAAGCGGGTCGTAAAAACATAAACGCCTGATAAATCAAAACAGGACTGGTTAAAATCATAGCCGACAGAAAACCGATATCAATCGATAAATCAGTAAATTGAAATGGCGAAGTGGTGGCAATCACCACATCTTTGACTTCAAAAAAATGCAGAGTGTGTCGCAAAATTGTGGCTGTGGCAAAAAATCCTATAGCAAAACAGACAGAGAAAAATAAAACGGTGCGGTATAAACGCTTTCGGATTTCCTCAAGATATGGCAGAGATTTTTCGTATAGTGCTTTAAGATTTTCCACAGACTATTCTGACATAATGAAAATATTACCTCCTCCGCCGCCGACAACTGCTGGTATTTCGGAAACCGCACCTTCAAGCCCAGCTTCAAGTAATGCGTCGTTTGGTGTATACGAAGCATTGCCGGTGGGAATTTCCACAATAAAATCTTGCGCATCTCCTGTTTGTCCAACTATATCTGTTACTGCCATATTTTTATGTTAGCTACGCTTTTTTCGAGTGTGTCGTGACGAAATAATGTCACTCATGTCCAGTTTTGGTGTGGTGGTTGTCATGCCCGATACAGCATCAAGCTGGGTATTATTAATAATCTCTTGAGTAGTTGTCGATAATGTATCTGGGATTGGTTTGATATCAATCGTAGTTGATCCTGTTTTAGTATCAATTGGTGGATCAATTGGTTCAATCTCAGTACCTGGTGGACCGATTGGTCCTGGATTCGGTACAGGCTCAGGTGTTGGCTCTGGTTCGGGCTCTGGCTCGGGTGTTGGCTCAGGTTCAGGTTCAGGCGTTGGTTCTTCTGTTGGTTCTGGATTTTCATCAGGTTTTTCGGGTACAATTTTTTGCAACTTCTGATCAACCGCAACCTGCTCGGTTGTCTTACCAAACAAACTCGCTGGATCCATTTTTAGAATTTCATCCATCAACTTTTTTTGATCAGTAACTGCATAAACCATCGAACCATACGCAATAAACTGGGCTTCAAAACGACAAACAGGCTCTTCAGGATTCGATTCTAGGGCACAAATAACCGGATCGCCGTCATTGTAATAACCACTGGTTTCGTACACAACCAGATTCGGCTTATCAAACACTTTTTGTCCTTTTTCTAGTTTTATCATGTTATTGAGTGAGTACTGCTCGTACTTTTATATTATCACCTAACGTAGCAGGTGTGTAGCGAATAAATGTTGTGTCATTGCCCTTATCGGTTGTATTGTAGCTCCCCCACGATGAGCCGTCGGTGGTTTTTTCCCAGGTACCGGTCGCCGATGTAGTGTAATCATTCACGAGCAAGTCACCAGTCACAGCGTTATACAACCTGACACGCAGTGTCGGCACAGTACCACCAAAAGCAGTGGCGAATCGCCACGCAAACCGCTTGTTTACAGCACTCGATTTAGCAACCGAAGGCTGATAATGCGAATCGGTGGCATTGGCAGTGTCATCATAAATCACTGTGACACTGAGAATTTGAGGGGGTATACAAAAAACACCAATCGTAGAGAATTCAAACATAAACTGGATGCGGCGCGAGCCAGATAGACTCGTTAAATCTCCATCTTTTTCTACCAAGGTCCATTCACCCGTATTATCATCAATACCTTTCAATCGATAGTAGAGTCGATATGGTTCAGGAGCAATACAAAAACCGTTTGGTCCCATTTGACAATTTCTATTTACAATTACTCGCTGAAACTTGGCACAGTCTGGAGTGTACATCGCCGGCGTAATCGCGCGTTGATTTGTAGCTGCAGCACGTGACCAATCTGCTGACAATGGCAGAGCATACATTTGATGTAGTGCGGCAGTGGCACCATGCTTAACAATGTGCGCGACTCCATTTTCACTCCATACTGTCTGCATCTGTGAGGCGGTATTGTAGTGTAGAACTGTTTGTGGATTAAGATCAATGACATAGTCAGAACCGGAGCCAATCGTTCCAGCTGACGTACTGAGTGTAATAGATGTACCAGAAGTATAGGCCGATATGGTATACCATGTTGAAATGAGCGTTGGATCAGTTGAACCAAAACCTATTCTAAAACCAATCATACCCGTTGTAAAAAAGGTATTCGTACCCGTTACCCCCGTACCAGACACTGCCACAGTACCAGAAGAAACGTATGCCTCACCATTCATTGAAACCTGATCCTGTTGTTTATCATCGATACCAAAAATTTGATCAAATGGATTGCCGGCTTCCTGTGGGTAGCGCGTTACATAATTTCGATACGCGCTAGCTCCGGTCGACATCACAATAAGTCTGTCCATGGCGTCAGCAATTTCAACCTGGTTCAAGTTTGTTGTTGCAGGAAATGTACCTGTTCCACCTGGTGGGATTTCTGGACGATTATCAGATGTCCAGTGCAAACTTCCAAAAACAATTCTTGATAAAGCCGCTCGATATATACGTGTAGCAGTCACAAAATAAAGAGATTCCTCACCTGCCCCCGGACCATGATTCAAAGTACCGATTCGCCCATTGTTTACAGGTTGAATAGTACCAGTTAGAAGTTCGTTACCTGTTGCAATAACATCAGCTGAGTCAATAACAAAACTCGTACCAGCGTTAATCGTACCAGCTGATGAAGTTAAAGTGATAGACGTGGCTGAAGAGTATGACGCAATTGTGTACCAAGTAGCAATAGCCGCCGGACCGGTCGAACCGAAACCAATTTTCATACCTACCATACCCGCTGTAAATGTGGTGCCGGAGCCAGTGACTGCCGTACCAGAGACAGCAACTGTGCCGGTTGAATAGCTACTTACCGAGATTGTCATTTTACCCGAAGCCACAGTACCCGTAGCACGCAAATTATAACGATATATTTTAGCGTAGGAAGATGTGTACCCATCGAGTACATAAGCATAGTGAAGAGTCTTACTTACCTCTGATTGAACCGCCAAACCACACGCAGACACATTTGTTACTACGTTAGCAGTCGTTCCAGCATCCGACATCCAATACACAGCTTTGATGTTATCGGTATTTGTAGCCGCAGAAATAGTTGTGCCACCCACGACGAAATCAGAATAATTTACACCTTTAACAAGATATAATCCACCATTTGTGGCTGTACCGTTTATTGTTGTTAAACCAAAACGTAGCTCTTCAATAACATATGTTGAGCCAGCAGCGATTGTACCGGCAGACGAGGCTAATGTAATACTTGTATTATTGGTAATCGCAGAAATCACATACCAGCTTGAAATCTGAGTTGGATCAGTTGAACCAAAACCAATACGAGCACCGACTGCCAAACGCTCGTCTTGCCACAATGTATTTGTCCCTGTTACAGCGGTTGTCGAAACCTCGACTGTGCCAGCAGTATGCAAATAACGGAACGCTCTAAATCCACGAATCGTGTGGGCTGTTGCAGTTGGTAATGTTGCAATAATAAAACCCTTCCAAGTATAAGCTGAGGTTGTTTTGTTAAATTCATAAAGCGTAATTTGTCGCGTAGCCACAGCAGTTGCCAGGTTTTGCACCATAAACACCCAATCGACTGTCGAGCTGAATGTGATGGCGTGAGGAAACATGTACGGAATATTGGCCACAATGACAAAGGGACGACCCGAGTTCACCGTACCCGCTGATGAACCGAGAGTCAAAGATGTGCCCGATCCACGAGTTGAAATGTTGTACCACGTTGTAATTTGTGCTGGATTGGTTGAACCAAAACCAATGGCCATACCACCAGCATTTGCAGGAAAATTCGTACTAGAACCTGTAACCGCTGTACCCGAGACCGCCACTGTTCCTGTTGTATCTACCACCTCCTGCATCGGTCGGGCAATTCCAATTGGCAGTGGTCCAACAAATTTATCCGTCGCCGCTGAGCCAGTGTTTTGAATTATCAAAGATCCCAAACTGGTTTTATTTGGATCATAGGAAGTAATCGGTGTCGTTGTTCCAGTAAAAAGATGTTTTACAGCTCGTGATGACATATTAGTTTTGTGTTAACACTGCTCGAACATCGATACCGTCAGTGAGAGATGTTG
This sequence comes from uncultured Candidatus Saccharibacteria bacterium, assembly GCA_964532205.1. Classification (GTDB taxonomy): domain Bacteria; phylum Patescibacteriota; class Minisyncoccia; order Phycocordibacterales; family JAKAEA01; genus CAZHGQ01. The sequence goes on from CAZHGQ010000004.1 coordinate 6,052, forward strand.
GGGTATATCTGATATACGTAGTTTCATTCGTTTTATCGGTCGAGTTATAACTCCCCCAAGCTACCCCATCATTGGTGGATTTTTCCCACACACCGTTAGCAGCCGCCACAGTTGTATCCGTCAACAAAGAGGCTCCGGTCACGGCATTGAACAACTCAATCTTTAAGGTTGGAACTGTTTTACCAAACGAGCAACACATTCGCCAAGCAAATCGCTCATTAGTCACATCAGATTGTGTGGTAGAAATTTGAAAATGTGAATCAGTATTACCATCCTCAAACAATACAGCCACGTCTAGCAACCGGCTCGGTATCATTAGTCCGCCCATAATACAAAATTCAAACATAAATTGGATGGCGTTGGCTGCTGTTACACCCGATAAATCACCATCATCAGTAAGCAATACCCACGAACTTGTGGCATCGGAAGAAATATCTGACGTTCGATAATATACTCGAAACGGATTTGGTGGCAATTGGAAATTGCCACTACCCAAATATTCATCACACAAAACTGTGACCCGATCAAACTTCACACAACCTGTTGTACTTAAAGATGGCGTAATGATGCGCTGGTGATTGGCTGGACTTGTAGTATACGCAAAGTCCCAATGCGCACCGATCGGTAATACGTACATTTGGTTTAAGGTGGCGCCGGTACTTGAACGAATAATGTGCAAAACACCGCCCGTACTTATATCACACGTCAAAAGTTGGTTGGCATGCTGAAAGTGTACCGGCGCCAACGAACTCAACGCAGATTGATCCTGTTGTTTGTCATCAACACCGAATGCATATTCAAATGGCATACCATCACTTTCAGGATATTTAGTCAGGTACTGTCGATACGCCGCGTTAGTAGCAAATGCCGTCACCACAAAACGATCAATTGAATTGGAGTATTGTATATTGAGCATTAAACCGCTGGCTGGAATGTTTGCTATACCACCTGGCGGCACTTCCTGTCTGGCATTTGCTCCTGTTATATACGTAGTACTACCAGCGGTAATTCCTGTGAGGGCGGCACAATAAAGTCTCGTAGTCGTTACAAAATAAAGATACGCCGCACCAGACCCCGGCCCATGCGCTGCAGTTGCAATCGTACCATTGTTACAAGCGGCGTTTGGAATTGTACCTGTCACAGAAAAGTTACCAGTAATAACAACGTTAGTACCAGATGACAACGTCATTTTTCCGGTTGCCACAGCATTGTTTGAGCGCAAATTATATTTAAACACCTTTGCCGTTGATGTGTTTGTGCCATCCAACACATATGCCCAGTGTGTGGTTTTGTCTGTTTCGACATCAACAGCACAGCCGTTTGGTGCAGTGTTAGTCACTGTGGCTGCGTCTGCCAGCCAGTATACCCCTCGTTGATTATCGACGTTTGTAGCTATAGCCGGAAACGTGTTGCCTGCGGTTGTAAAATCAAGATAACTAGCGCCTTTGAGTAAGAATAGACCACCGTTTGTTGGTGCGGTGGCTTGAGACACAGCTAAAGCGAATCGTAATTCCTCAATCACATACGATGTACCCGCTGCAATGACACCTGGCGACGTGGTGATGTTAAGTGATGTATTGCTAGCGATAGAGCCAATTTGATACCAATTTACAATCTGTGTCGGATCAGTTGAACCAAAACCAATGCGCGGACCCAGACCGCCGGCGACAGCTGTTGCACCGGTACCTGCAGCAATTAGTTCACTGGTAAACTGTGTACTTGAACCAGTTACCGTACACGAAGCAATGACGAATGTAGTACTTGCCGGGATCGCGCTTGAAGCACCTGAAACCGTGATCGAGGTCGTGTTAGTAAATGTAATGATTGGATACCAACAGTTAATTTGAGCAACGTTGGTGCTACCAAAACCAATCATCTTACCAACCATAGCTGAAGTGAATGTCGTACCAACACCAGTCACCACACCAGAGACGGCCATAGCCACAGTACCTGTAGCATAAACACTAGCTGGAGCCGCGACAGCTACCGTACCCGTTGTATGTAAATATCGCAACGCTCGAAAACCACGAGTGGTGTTGGCATTGGCAGCGCTTGGTAATGTGGCGGTAATAAAACCCTTCCAATTATACGTACTCGAAACTTTGTTATATTCGTACAAAAAGATACGACGGGCTGCGGTTGCCGACGCTAAGTTTTCAGTCAGAAATACCCAATCAATCGTTGAACTGAACTGTATGATGTGTGGGTACATCATAGCCACAGCTGTTGACTCTTCTGCTGGTCGAGCCACTGTTACCGGCAAAGGACCCGCATAATTATCCTCCGGGTTAATGCCGCTTTTTTGGATCATCAACGTACCTAGATTTGTCTTTGTCGAATCGTATGAACTTATGGGCGTTGTGGATCCAGTAAACCGATGTTCTGTAGCGCGAAGTGCCATATTAATATTGGGTCAGTAATGCCCGAACTTTCGTATTGTCTGGTAATGTTGCAGGTGTGTAACGAATATATGTTGTTTCGTTAGCCTTATCAGTTGTGTTGTATGCTGTCCAATTACTACCGCCATCCGTTGTTTTTTCCCAGGTGCCAGCTGGTGTAGCACTGTTATCGTCGAGCAACAACCCGCCAGTCACAGCATCATAAATACGCACCCGGAGTGTTGGCACAGTTGTATTGAAAGCTGTAGCAAATCGCCAAGCAAATTGTTTGCTTGCCAAAACTGTTTTGCCTGTTGAGGGTTGATAGTGAACATCTGTTGAATAATCATCATAAAGCACTGCTAATGACATAATTCGTCCCGGCACACACAAGAGACTTATAGTCACGAACTCAAACATAAACTGAATATTTTCTGCTGGGGCTAAACCAGTTAAATCACCGTCTTCAGGTAATGCAGTCCAGGCACCGGAATTGTCAGTAATACCATTTGTTCGGTAGTACGAAAGAATTGATCCAGTTGGAATTCGAAACTCTTCACTACCCAGGTGATCGACAACAGATGTTAACATTCGTCGAAAAGCCGAACAGTTAGGCGTAGAAATCGAAGGCGTAATTACCCGCTGATTTGTAGAAGATGCATAGTACCAATGCGCTGATAAAGGTAGTGCGTACATCTGACACAGCGCTGCCGTTGTGCCGTGTTTAATAATGTGTGCAATACCATTTTCACTCCACACCGATGTAACTTGCGATGCGGTATTGAAGTGAATTGGCGCGTTTGGATCGGCAGTTGATTGATCCTGCTGTTTATCATCAACACCAAAGAATCGATCAAATTGATCGCCGGCTACGGCCGGATAACGAGTAACATATTGTTTAAAAGCAGTGGCACCAGTGGTAAGCACAATCAGGCGATCAATAGCACTGGCAATCTCTACTGCGTTTAAAGCACCTGTGGCAGCAAAAGTGTTGATGCTACCGGGAGGGATTTCGGGTCGGTTATCAGAGATCCAACCAAGGTTACCAGCAAATATTTTTGAAACCGCTGCCCGATATATACGCGATGCTGTCACAAAATAGAGCGATTCCTCACCCGCTCCTGGACCATGGTTAAGTGTGCCAATACGACCATTATTCACCGCTACTACTGTACCAGTTACCAATTGATTACCAGTACAAATCACATCGGCCGAATCAATAATATAGGCAGTACCACCACCAATCGTACCAGCAGACGAAGAAAGCGTGATTGAAGTACCCGAAGAATATGCCGAAATTGTGTACCAAGTGGTAATGAGAGCTGGGCTCGTCGAACCAAAACCAATTTTCATGCCTACCATTGCGGCAGTAAATGATGTACCTGTTCCTGTTACTGCCGTACCTGAAACAGCCACACTACCGGCAGTTGTGTAAGCAATACTCATGAGCATTTTACCTGACGTAATAGTACCCGTGGCCCGTAAATTATATCGATAGACCTTCATGTAGGTTGAGCCAACGCCGTCGAGTACATACGCATAATGCAAACCTTTATTAATTTCATCCTGAATCGCCAATCCGCAGGCGGCGGTGTTGGTAGATACGTTTGCTGTTGTGCCTGCATCACAAAGCCAGTACACACCACGTTGATTGTCGACACTACCAGAAATAGAGGGGAATGTGTTACCGGCACTTGTGAAATCCAAATAGCCCACACCCTTACACAAATAGAGTCCGCCGTTTGTGGCCGTCGTGTTTGTCAACGCCATAGCAAAACGTAATTCCTCAATAACATATGCTGTACCGGCTGGAATCACACCCGGTGAAGTCACCAGGTTCAATGATGTTTCACTGGCAATTGCGCCAATTTGATACCACTGTGTAATTTGTGTTGGATCAGTTGAACCAAAGCCAATGCGCGGACCTAGACCGCCGGCGACAGCCGTGACTGTCGTACCGGCAGCAATATCTTCAGTCACAAATTTAGTATTAGTACCCGTTACCGTACAAGACGCAATGACATAGTTAGCTGAAGCCGCAATTGCACTTGAAGCGCCTGAAACTGTAATCGAGGTCGTGTTGGTAAATGTAATGATTGGATACCAACAGTTAATTTGAGCAACGTTGGTGCTACCAAAACCAATCATCTTACCAACCATAGCTGAAGTGAATGTCGTACCAACACCAGTCACCACACCAGAGACGGCCAAAGCCACTGAAGTACCCGCCGAGTAGTAGCTCACAGGTGCAGCAACTTCAACCGTACCTGTAGTATGCAAATATCGTAAGGCTCGAAAGCCACGAGTTACGTTTGTGGCCGTCGGTGTTGTAGCAGTAATAAAACCTTTCCAGTTGTATGTGCCTAAGACTTTATTATATTCGTACAAAAAAATACGCTTAGCAGCAGCTGCGGCGTTTTCAATTAAAAATACCCAATCAATCGTTGAACTATAAGTAATAGCGTGCGGGTACATCATAGCCACGCTAGTTGATTCTTCTACTGGTCTGGCAACCGCCACAGGTAGAGGCCCAACAAAATTATCCTCTGGGTTGGTACCACTCTTTTGAATCATGAGTGTTCCCAGATTTGTCTTGGTCGGATCATATGAGGCGATCGGCGTCGTAGCCCCATTAAAAATGTGTTCAACAGCTCGTAAAGCCATATTTATACTTCTTTGTAATCAATATTAATTTGTACCGTGGTCGTACCTGAAATCACACAATACAAGGCTTCATCTACCCCACCCTCAATGTAGTTGGGGTGATTATTAGCACCATATAAACCCCCAGCTTTTGGTGAGACATATTTCTCATGATCCGTACCACCGGAGGTAAACCTAAATGAAACTGATGTCGCGTCAGCAGTCAGTGAAAAACGACTAGCGTAAACCCGAATTTTTTTTCCTGAACCAGGCACTCGCACATTACCCGACGAAGATAAACTTGTTGTAAGTTTAGTAACTCCCTGTCCAGAAATTAAAGAGCTGAGAGTGTCTTCAGTAGCTGGATTGATTCTGGTGTTGGTAGCATTTTTTAAACCAACCACGCTTGATGACGGTGTACTACCCATGACATAAGCCGAGGCTTTGCTGGGCATCATTTGCGAGACGGCAATACCCACTCCTGCTACACCGAGCGCTTTAAGAAAATGTCGTTTGCTATCATCACTTATTACTTCCCTGGTTTTTACGTCAGTCACCAAAACAGACGCTGGTGTTTCTACCTGCGTTTGCGGTTCGGTTATTTTTCTATTTCGTACAAAACGAAAAGAGTGTTTGTTACTGTACATAAAAACTACAAACTCACAACATCATTACATGTTGCGTAAAGAACTAGCGCTTTTTCTGCTCCGGTCCGGGTGTTTCTGACTCATCCTTGAAGCCCCCACGGATATGTCGAATTGCTTCGCCAATGCCCTTAGCCAATTCTGGCACTTTCTTGGCACCAAACAACAAAACAATAACCGCTGCTACAATGATGATCTCTTTTGTTCCGAGTCCAAACATGTATTTGTGCTTAATTTATAATCCCTCACAATGAAAAGTATATCATTGTGCTGCACTATTACATATCCACACTTGTTAATATCTTTCGAAATTACTCAAATTCTACCCAACAAAAAAGCCCTTGCGGGCTTTTTTGTTATTTATAGATGAGTTGGAAACTAAACGTATCAATAGGCGGTTCACCTGAGGCATTATCTTCTGTCAAAATAACTTTAATTGGTACTCCGGCTTCCAAACTTACACCTAATTTCTCAAAATTGAGAGTGGTTGTAAATGTTGTTGTTGGTGTCATCCAGTTTGCTACCTTAATAACTGCTGGTTCACCAAGTTTCTGCCAGCTATTTTTTGTGTAGTAGTACAACTGAGCCATACCTGCCTGCCCCTCAAACATTGTCCAGGCACAACCTAGTTTTGTGGCATTACTGTTATCAATTTTACCCGAGAGAGTTAGAGGAAAATCTACACGATCATTTGGTTTATGTGAGGTAATAGTCAGACCACAACTTGAATTTGTGGCCACCGGCTTTGGTGTTGGTGGTGTGGTTGTTGGCTTAGGAGTTTGTGTGGTTGAAGTTGAGGTTGTCGGAGTTGGTGTTGGTATTGGGGCTTCAACTGAACGACTCCAATAAAAGTACGCGAGTAACGCTACAAAAATTACTAATAAAATAATAAGGGTCGATGAACCTTTGTTATGCTTCATATTATTAATTATACAAATATTTTTTTAATAACCAAGGAACTACAAGATTGAACCGTTAACAAAGAAAGAAACGGTGTACCACAGACCGACCATGATCAATACGAGAATCAGTCCATAACTAACATGACGAACATTATGAGATTTAAAACCGGATCGCAAAATGCTACCAAATACAATTAAGAGCAGTATGCCGATGAGGTCATAGACGAGCGCCAGAATCATGCGCGGACTTGTCGCTGGGACTGCTAATGGATTTTGAGATATGTTTTCGGCAGCACCAAGTACTGCTGTTGTAGCCTCCACGACCGGCCACTCTTCATTCTTGACTGCAATTGGTGTAGTCGCTGGGGTGGTCGAAGCGCCAGTTACAGCCACAACATTCGGTTCAGCTTTTTTGGGCTTAGCCACTGTCGCGACAACCGGTGTCACTTCACCTTCTGGGGATGAACCAAACATCTGAACGACAAATGTGGTTTGGCGACCTTCGTATATCCCATCCACAACAGCAATACCGACATGAGTGTATCGGCCATTCATAATATTAGCGCGATGAAGTGGTGAGTTAAGCCAAGCTTGATTGACTGCTGAAGAATCAGAAAAATCAATAGCCAGATTTTCTCCGGCATACACAAAAGAATATCCGGCCTGAGAAATCCAGTACCACGGCGATGTACCATCCGGCGCATAATGCGCAAAGTAACTACGATTGATCATGTCCTGAGCCTTGGCTAAGGCGGCTTTTTCCAGACGTGGGTCAGTCACCAATGCCGGTAACCCTGCCCCAGCTCGATCCTGATTGGCTAACAATGTCAGAGCGGAAGCATAAACTGCAGCCGAATTTTGCTGGCCAATAAACAGATTTTTCTGGAAACCAATAACCACGAATAAACAGATGATAATAATAAAAAGAACGGCCGCGCCAACTTCTGAAAGAAGTCTAGGCGCGAAGCCGTTCTTTTTATGTGAGAGAAATAAGTGTGACAGGAAGCGTTTCATCCTGTTATTATTCCACACTTTTATCCCCGATCAAACTAGTTGAGGACAGGCATTGGACCTTGAGCACCTGGGCACACAATAGAGTTAATCTTCCAACGTGTTGTCTTGTAGACATAGCCAGTTGAAACATTTGCCTTACCGAGACCGACATCGGCCCATGGTTTCAAGACATCAACATTATTCTTGAGCTGGAAGGCATGAACTGCGGCCAATGTAGCTGCATCATACACACCATTAATCACAAGCTTAGTCTGTTCATGATCATTGAGGAATTTTTGTAAGAAAACTACATCGTCAATGTTGTTTCTGCCGCCAAATTTAATGTAGCTATTGAGCATTGGACAGCTTGGACCAGTACTTGCACCGAGAACCGTGCCGCCAGTACCACCAACATATCCTACATAGTTACCACCACCCGTTGCTGGAGGAGGTGTGTTATCAGATGCTGGAGCGTGGTAAGTATTTGTAATGGTACATGTAACCGGAGCCATACCTGCAGTGCCGCTACATGTGTCACTGAGTTCAAATGTGTAATGGGCTGATGCAGTAGTCGTTGCTTCAGTTACGGCAAAAGATTTGTTTCGAAGAACCATAAACGTACGGGTGCTTGAGGCTGCACCTGAGTAAACTTCTGAGCCATTTGATGTTACGTTGACAATAAAATCAGATGTAGAAGCAGTACCACCAGACACAACAACCTGAACTGTAAGCTGGGTTTTTACTGGTGGACAACCTTTTGTGTCACCAAAGAATTTGCAGCATTCATTGTTATGATCATTACCAAAATCCCATGGATCACAACAACGATCGTTACCATTACCGAAGTCACGTGAATCACAGCAGCGATCACCGCCATTACCAAAATCATGCGAATCGCAACATCGGTCATTGTTGCCAAAATCGTGACTGTCGCAACATCGGTCATCATTGCGACCAAAATTATCACGGTCACAACATTTATCATTACCACCACCGAAATCATTGTCATTGCAGCAGTTGTCATGATTACCAAATGAAGGACCGCAATTGTTACCACCGCCACCGCCACCGCCAAAAGATGCAACTGGCGAAGAGCCGCCCTCTGAGTCGACTGCCGGCCGTACATCATCTGCAATGGTTGTTTGAGTACCAATATCTGCAGAAATTTCTGTGCCGATTTGATCAACCACAGTTGCAGTCTGAGCCATTGTTGCACCAGCGGGCAAAAAAGCTACCGCGAGTGTCATGTACACAGCTAAAGCCTGTACTGTTATGTGTTTTTTCATATTAATTTATAAGTTAATAAAATACTTAACCGAGATGGGGTAAATATATAGCAAAGACGGCTGAAGTCAAGGATACATACAATAGCTAAAATCTGTATGAAAACTGCGGCCTTCGGCCGCAGTTTTTTGACATATTACATCTGAACAGGTGGTACTGGTGGAGGTGGTGGAGTCTGACTTGGAGGAACTATAATAATTGGTCCACCGAAGTAATATTCCTTAACCTGGAACAATATATAGAAACCAATGACTAGACCGATAATCATACCAACGATATTCATCATAACCAAACTACTCAAAGCACTCACCAACATACTATAGAAAGAGAAATTCCAGCCCTTTGGTGACGGCTTGAACAAACCCGGCAACGCAACAGCTTCGAGTACGAGCGCTACCACACTCAACAGGAGCGAGATATACCAGCCACCTGAAAGACCACCATAAACGGCGTAAGGCATGACAGCACCCAAACCAAACAAAGCCAAGAGTGCAGGCAGACCGAACAAAATACTGATAATCACAAGGTACGGAGCAACTTTGACGATGAACTCTTTACCACCCTTTGGCAACTGTGGAGCCTTTTTGCCAAAATACACATTCAATGTCTCAATTAATTGATTCATAACATCTATTAGGTTTATAAACTAACCCCCTTATGATACACCATTGGTAGCTAAGCTCAACTGTCAGATTTTCCCTACCCTAGCGTCTCTATGCTTGCAGGTTTATACATTAAATAAATAACATGGATCAAGATAAACAACACAAAAACGATGATCAAAAAGATGAAGATATGATGAATGATGAGGATAAAGAAGATAAGGATAAAAAAGATGATGAAGACGAAGATGAGGATGACACCGATTCTTCAGATGATTCGTCTGGAATGTAAACAAAAACCGCACATTGTGCGGTTTTTGTTTCCTACATACTCATTGGCATATGCGGTGAACGATACCCCATCAACTCGGGATTAAGCATACCGAAGATCATGGCAACATGCGCCACCACCAAGAAGATGGCGACAAAGATTGCATGGAGTCGCAATTTTTCTTCCGAAGTTTTACCACGCGCTATTAGATTAAACTCAAGCAGCGAAATTCCGACTAATGGAATAACACCCAATAAATAAAATCCAACCGCAATCACATCAGCCGGACCACGCCAGCCGCCAGACACAGTAAGTGGTACTACAGCATTGAAGAACAGATAGAAGAACACTCCCAGAAAATAGATACCGACCAAAGCCCCAGCCCAACGATTTAAACTTTTTACCCAACCATCAACTGGCCGTTTAAAGAGAATATATAGTTCACTGACAGCAATTGTTTCCGCCAAAATAACTGGTAACGCCATGAATATAATAAGATTCCATGGCTGATTTGAAGCTAAAAGCTCCATATAGTGAGTCATTGTCATAGATACGTTAATTAATTAATAATAATTAATTAACGGCAAGGACTATGTTCAAAAAGAGAGAGCCATCGGGAGATCAGCAAACGCTGTCCCACGTCCTTCGGCACGTCACCTGATTCAAAACAGAAAAGTGGTTGGAGTTTGAGGTAGCGTAACGAGTATTCATAAATAAACAGTGCCACCACAACAGTTAGCAGCAAAACCAAGAACAGGCTTGGTTGAACATTTGAAAATGACTGGTAGGCCGAAACGTGTTCAACACTCATTAGCACGCCCTGAGCAAAACAATCTACAGCAGAAGCCATTACCCCACTCGACATTACATCATGATTGGGTTTTTCACACAGTGCAGTAAAACCAACCACAGAAATCGAGATGAAGATAAGAGTAAATAATATGACAAACCACTTCATACTTTCATCCTACTCTTTTTTTATGTTTTTTCAATGAAATGAAAAACCCCAAACACAAGTTCGGGGTTAAAGTATGGTCTTCATGGAAACCTCTCTAGGCAACCTTGGTACCACAACGCGGACAGAATGCGGCGTTGGTAGGAAACACAAGATCACACTTTGAACATGACAATTTTCTGAACATCTCAATGGAAGGAATCTTCTTTTGCTTTGCCCGGCATTCAGCAACACGCAGAAGATACTCTCTTACCTGTTGATGGTGTCCGAAAATTTTCGTATCGTTGCACCATTCTAAAATGTGACGCACCGACCAAAAATCGTACATCGACACGAGTTCTTTTGCCAAATATAACGCCCGCACATCGTGTGATGGCAATGATCTAATTTTCTGCAAGATGTCTATGGTCTTTTGGTGCCTTTTACCTAATTCAAACACGCACAAAAAAAGTGAAAGACCAAAATACCCACCCACACAGCACACGGTAACAACGAACCAATTCGGGAGCAAATCCATGAGAACTCCTTTGTAAAATCTTCCGGTATAATACAACTTATTTACAAAAAGTCAATATCACTCCGCATCCCAAAATGTGCGGCCAGTTTTATAGGCTTCGATAGAATCATGAATTGTGGCAAAGAGCGGTTCGGGTAAATCAGTAAGATCGTACCAACCCCAATGCTCTAGTTTGTCCGGTTCAAGTACCTGTGGTTCACCCGACTGCCAATCCGCAATCAAACCAATGTGAACATAATGTTTTGGCGCATAACGTTTAATATTTGAAACATATAAAAAGCGCAGATTTTTTATCTCTATACCACACTCCTCCCCGATTTCTCGTAAGGCACATTCTTTATATGACTCCATGTATTCCAGGTGACCGCCGGGAAATGCATATTCACCCGAGCCATGTGAACCCTTGCGTTTGCCGAGCAAGACTTTACCGTCTTTTAGAATCATAATGCCTATACCGACGCGAGGTTTTGTTTCTTGATTCATGAAATCGGTGTTTAGGAAACTGTGATATTTTCAGCTTGTAATATGTAATTAACTAATGCTGGCACCCACTGCTTTTGAGTAATTAAAAGACCAATGCCGATTATGATTAAAATGAGCAAGAAAATTCTTAAGGCTTTCATGGCATTAGTATATCAAAAGATAAATGGTTGGACACCGAAAGGTCCGGTATTCTGGAGATACTGTGTCACCAAACTTATATGAAATCTCTACAGGAAAGGCTTATGTACATTGGGAACCTTCAACAAAAAAACGCCGCAACGGAACCCGTCACAGCGTTTTGTGTTGAACCTTTCTGGTAACGATTAACCAATCAAGCGGGCCGCCATTGCCAACCTCCAACACCACCGAAAAACCTAACCCGCCTTTCTTTGTATGCACTGCCATTGATCTTGTGTTGCTGCGTCTAATGCCCGCAACAAAATTTCGATATCCCATTTCCCAAACGACATTCTCAAATCTGCGAAAAAGGGTCGAGTACGTTCCACCCTTTCTCGAACCCCCGAGAACATATGCTTGGGCAATGAGGCAAGTCTCACAGAACTGATCGACATGAAGCAATTGTCTTGCCGCTTCTACGATCGGACGGAATATTTCTTCGGTTTCTGCCTCCTGAAGCGTGAGGCCAAGAATGTATCCGACCACAACTCCTGAATGGTTAAAGGTGCTTACTGGCTGGATAGCAAGCTTGGAAAGCAGATCTTCCCCGATTTGCCAATGAAAGATCCCTTCTTGAACAGCCTTTTGCTGCAACTCTAGAAGTGACAAAACAATCACCTCCTTTCGGATTTTGATATTACAATATATTTATAAAAAGTCAAACGGCTGGGTGCCGTCGTAGAGGATGTTAGAACTATTTTCGAGAGAAGGAATGATGCGACGATCTACATTCCTGACATGCAAAGTATAGCAGTTTTAGCTTAATTCGGCTCTTTTTGGCTCTTTTTGGCCTAATCTGGCCTAGCGTTAGGGCAATTTAGGGCAAAATAGGGCAAAAAAGAACACTTTTTACTAGCTTTCATCAATGGCTTTAATGATTTCGAACACCCTCCCCACCTCCTTTTCCTTGGCTAAGTAGTCAGCGTACATTTTGTGCGCATTTTGAATTAGCTCCTGATAAAGCACTACTCGGATGTTCTTTACTGCCAGAGATTTTGCTGACTCTTCTCTTTTTTGTGCATTTTTCCAATCGGAAAGATTCTTCCCCACAATACAAACCACTTCAACCGGTTCTTTGGTGTTGGCCTTATCAAGGATTTCTAAAAGCTTGTCCCTGTATTTTTCTACTTGTCCCAGTAATTCTGAAGTACTAACTGTTCGGTCTGGCCTCTTTAATTCAATTATAATGTGTTTACCGGCTGAATTCTTATATCGAATATCAACACGGCCATCTTTCTCATCACCTTTTGCCTTGGCGTTTAATTTATTAAAAGCTGTCTTTACTTGCTGTTCAAGATACGGTGCTTCTGTAGCTCGGTCCCAAGAAGGATCAAGTAACCAGAGATTATCGTAGAGATGTTGCTGCACTACTTTCTCAAGAGCATTATCCTCAACTTTCTCCTGAAGGGCCTTAATAACAACCACCCTGGCTTTCGTGATTTGGTGATACAAAGTTGCTTCTATGTCATTATGCTCACTAAAAATCTGTGTGAACAAAGCCACATTTGAAGGGTCCATATTTTCGAGTGCATCAAGATTTTCTCTGTAATTCAGAGTCTCGAATGCAAGAATAGCATGCTTGAACAATGTCTTTCGCTGGTCATCTGACTCAAGTGTGAGCTGATTGATTTTTCCGAATAGTGACTCAGCTTTTTTCTTTTTATCTCCCTTCAGACCGGAGAACCATTGTCTTATGACCTTGTTTTCTGTCGCCTTTTTGACACCCTCTCTGTTTCTTAGGTCAGTCCACTTTGATTGTACGTACTTCAACTCCCCATTGATGAAAGCTAGCAATTCCTTATATCTTGGATCGTCGTTTATTATGCTTTGTCTACTTGTAGTTGCGATATCTTCTTCATCGTCAGTATCCAAAAAATCAGCGTGGATTTCTCCAATTATATATTTGGTATACATTCCACCTTCGGCGAAACTTTCCATGATATCTTCCTGAGCAAGCTTTCCACGAACCATCACTACAATCTTGTTGAGATTGTCTTCGCCATCTTTCAAATCGCCCGAGGAATTGACGGTACCAATCCAACCAGTTACCTTCACTTTTTTACCTTTGATTGTCAGCTCACCATCTCTTTTTTCCTTGTGTTCTGCTTTTTCAGAACAGTGATCGGCATATTGTTTGCTGGCCGAACCGAAATACCAAATATATTGAAGTTTATGAAAATAATCCCGATCAGTGATTTTTACTTCGGAAGAATTAATGAGGACGGAAAACTTATTTTCACTTCCAAGAATACTGAAGCGTCTTGCCACTCTCTTTTTTAGAGCTTCGTCTGTACCCTCAGTCACATTCCTCTTGAGTTCAGAGATCGTTATTCTTGTACCATTCTTTGTAAGAGATATATTTTTAGGGTCTATAGGCACAGGATGATACGTGCCCATACCTCCAGAAGCTTCCAACTGCTTCTCGATTTCACTTGCTATCAAAACAAGACCGTTCTTCTCACCATCCTTGTAAGTTTCAATTTCAATTTTATTAGCTATAGAAAACAGAGACAGTTTTCCGATGCCCTTTCGACCCATAACAGGTCGCTTATATTTTTTGGTAACTGACATACCAGCTTTCCTTCGGTCATATCCAACTGTAAGGTATTTATCATTGATGTCATCGAGAGACATGCCATGTCCGTCGTCCTGAATCAATATTTTTTCTTTTTCTGTGGAAATCTCAACCTTAGTCGCATCGGCATCCCAAGCATTCGCAACTACCTCGGACAAAACCGCAGGGACGTTACTGTACAATTTTATACCTAAGTGATTGAGTACATTTAGGCTAATTTTAATTTGATATTTTTTGTCGTTCTTTTCCATTTTTCTGTAGATGCTGTTTTATACTTTGACCTATCACTTCTCCCAATCTGACAGGGACCGCATTACCAATAAATTTTGCCACTTGAGCAACAATAATTGGTTTGTTTGTAGGGACAAACTGGTAATCTTTGGGGAATGTTTGGAATATCGCTGCCTCACGAAGACTTATGGCTCTATTCTGCTTTGGATGACCGAATCTACCATTTCCAAGGCCTACACACTGAGTTGTCATGGTAGGTGCAGGCTCATCCCACCTCATTCGCCCATATACAGTACTACTGTAGGTCTTTCCTGATTCTTTCTTGTGGCACTCTAACATCAAATCGTCAGACCAGCTATCTGAATTGCCTCCATCATGAGGAGTAGCTTTAATACGTCTCAAATTAACTGGGGCAAGCTTTCGTGATCGATGTAAGGGGTCTTTTTTGCTTGTCTCTCCATCTTTGATTGGTTCAAGGTCTTTAATAACATCTCGAACAGTGACTCGATTATCCTTATGAGTTCTTTTAATCAAGGAAATCTCACCAAGCTTGGAAGCAAGTAGAACTAATCTTCGGCGTCTTTGTGGTACTCCAAATTCTGATACATCCACAACTTCATATTTATATTTATATCCATTATCTTCCAAAGTCTTAAGGAAATTTGCGAAAACAGGATATTTATTAGTGTCTGCTAGGCCGCTTACATTTTCCATAGAAACAACATCCGGTTGAGTCTGCGCAATAAGTTGGGCAAACTTTCCCAATGGCTCAAGTTGCTTTTGTGTGACCTCTTTTAAATTTAATTTCGAGAAGGGCTGACAAGGTGCGCAACCTGCAAGTACTCGAATTGAATCTTTTTTTGAACCAAACAATTCATTCACTTGATCGGCTGTAACCTTGAGAATATCCTTGTCGATAAATTTTGTTTTGTTGTTGTATTCGTATCCGAATTTACACGACGAATCGTTATCAATACCGGCCACAACGTCTAAACCTTCCTTTATGAGACCATGGGTCAAACCGCCAATACCGCAGAATAAATCAATGACTTTAATTTTTTTACGATTTGAGCTCATTAGTAACACTATTATAATCCGAAAACGCTTAATTGACGATCCGAAGTGTAACAAAAGGCTAACCCTGAAACTCCACCTCAAACGGATACATTCCCATTCCGCAGGTTCCTTGGAGTGTGCCGAGTTTACCTTCACCAATGTCAACATCAGTTGATCCTGTTTGCGGGAGTGATTTGCTTATGCCAAGACTTGGAATACGGACTGAGGATGAGCAGTCGAAAGTTCCTTTTGTGTTGAATCGAATAATAGTTGGAATACCTGCCTTAGCAATACTCTTTCGTGGTTGGTAGCCACCCCTCGCAGTTATTTCAATAATCTGCTTTCCATCAACAATGCTGACATTGTTGGCATTTGCTACTTGTCCAGTGTCACCACTGCTTTTTGTGAGCATAAAAGCTCCCCCGATGAGGAGTATCGCTACCATAATTGAGATGATAGTTGCTTTCATAATTGGAATTATACTAGAAGTTAAAGACTGGCGGAATAACCCCAATCACGACCAGGCTATTAATAAGGTTAAAGAGCGCGAACATGATGACAATCAGTCCAGCTGTTTTGAAGAAGACACCTGCCTTTGAACTCTTTTGAATACTGAATGAGCTGAAACTGATAAGTGCCAGGACCGGTAATGTACCGAGCGCGAATGCAAGCATGGTGAGTCCTCCGGTGAGAAAGCTTCCTGTAGTAAGGGTATAAAGTTGCATTGACTGTGTAAATCCACATGGCAAGAAGAACGTTGCGATACCAACGAGAAGCGGCGTAAGCGTATGATTGAACTTTGATACTCCATGCGCGTGCTTAGCGATGAACTTCGGCATTGATGGCTGAAGTTTCTTAGCCCAATGGAAAGTATCGAGGAGATTGATACCAAGAATGAGCATCACGATACCAATAACCAGACTTAGGATAAATGTTGCAGAAGTGTTAAGTGTGAATGCAGACCCTATGGCACCAATCACACCACCGAGAACAAAGAACGCTACAATACGACCACCATGGAACATGAGTTGGGGCCGTACCTTATCACCCTCTTTAGCGAAAGTTGCAGACATAGAGAGGACCAGACCTCCCACAACTGCCATACAAGTTGAAAGTGATGCTATTATGCCGATCACAAATGCGGTCCCGTAAGTTACGTTACCGGCACTTACAAGATTTACGATTCCCATTTTCTGCAGTACCACAAAGAGTACTGCAAAGCCGAGAGCGATCGGGACCGCGATCTTGAAGTCTCCCCATTTGGCATCATGTTGCAACTTTTCAACCGAGATAGTATAGCCATGAGGTTTGAGCGGTATAGTGAGTTCCTCTGCAACCTGCTCCGGTGTCTTATCACCGAAGTCTCCGGTAACTTCAACTGAATGATTTTTCAGGCTTGATTTGACATGAGTAATGTTTGGGAGATCTCCAAGTTCGCTTTCAGTCATGAGTACACAGGCATTACAATGCATGCCGTGTACGTGGAAAGTAAGTGTTTTCATAATTGATAATATTTCTCTGGATTAGATGATCTCTCCTTTTTTCTCAAGCATCATATGATGGATTGTAGCAACCTGAAGCCACGTTGCGATAAGTATAAGTATTCCTGCGCAAAGCAAAGCGTCTACTTTAGTAACACCTAACACTGAATTATCAGCTCCTCCGAAAACTGCGGCTAGAAATGAAATTACTCCGATGAGACCAACTGCAACACTAGTGACATGCATTACTTTTGATATCTTCATATATTTATGTTAATTATTTTTTATAAGTTTACTTGTACCACTGAACATACCAAGACTGCATCTGTTGAATCTCCTTTGATTGTGAGGAGATAATGTTCTTTGCGAGCTGCTGCATTTCAGGACGATTTGTACCTGACTGAAGCATGTTCGCCATCATGATCGCCAACTGGTGATGAGGGATCATTTCTTCGATAAATGCTTTGTCGAAATCAGAGGCATTTTCCAAAGCAGTCATATCTTCCTGACCACCCATATGCATTCCGCTTTGAGACATCATGCCGCCACCCATCATTCCTGTACTTACCTTTGGAACAGCACTACCAAACCAATCCTGATACCAGCCATTCATGCTTTGAATCTCTGCTGTCTGAGCTGCAATGATGGCCGTTGCTAGAGTTTTAATTTCAGGACGCTTTGCTTTTTGGAGCGCAAGGTTTGCCATGGCGATAGCTCCCTCGTGGTGAGGAATCATCTGCTCAATGAAGTGCTTATCGATCGTGCTAGCGATTTGGTTGTTTCCAGTCACTCTTTGGTCATACGATGAGTTATTTCGCCAATTCATCATTCCGTAACTTCCGTATCGCATCATGGGATAAAACACTCCGGCAAGGAGAAGCCCTATCACGATCCCTCCGATACCGTATAAGATTTTGTTGTTTTGATTGTTGTTCATATTTTTGTAGTTAGATTAATAATTATTCTCCGGCATACTTCACAGGATCGGCTGTAAAGTGATTCTTACAGTGGATAGCGCAAAAGTAATAGGTTTTGCCTTTGTAATCTGCGCTTGCCTTAATGCTGTCCGCATCAAGCTCCATTCCGCAGACAAGATCGAATGCCACTGCCGGATCAAGATTTTTATACTTTTTGTTGCCTTTAAGCTTTTTTGTTTGCATAGATTTTTTAGATTAGAAATGGTAATAGAAACTCTATGCAAAGAGGGACTGTTTTCAAATAACGAAAGCCAACGAGTAATTTTCCGAGAACGACTAAGTTGCCGTTCCGGATCAAATCTAACTCGCCACAATAACCGACTGGCTAAGATAGAATCTCGATGTTTTATGTAAAAGAATCCTGCGCTGAGAAATACAGCAAACAGAAGTGCGAGCAATAAGATAAGTGGAACTGATGGGACAACGCCGAAGAATGAGATGAACGCTTGGATATGATGTACCGACATTGCAGCAATGTTTTCCGGACATGGCGTGTTGTCTACGGCTGATGCAATACAACCGGTGACATGATTAGCCCCATGATTCATTGAGGTAAAACCGAACACCCCTATTACCAGGACACTTATGATTATTAGTAATGATAGGAGTTTTTTCATTATAGTTTTTTAGCCTTAATGCGAAGTGAGTTCGACACCACAGACACCGACGACATCGCCATGGCAAAGCCCGCGAATACTGGATTTAAGAGCCAACCGAAGACCGGATACAAAGCCCCTGCCGCAAGCGGAATACCGACAATGTTGTAGATGAAAGCCCAAAATAGATTTTGTTTGATTCCTCGCATGGTGATCTTGGAGAGCTTGATAGCTTTTACAAGCTTTGAAATATCTCCGCCAAGAAGCGTAATGCCGGCCGATTCAATAGCTACATCAGTTCCGGTCCCCATGGCAATACCTACATCCGCTTGGGCAAGCGCAGGGGCATCGTTTACTCCGTCACCGGCCATTGCAACCACTCGACCCTGTGATTGTAATTCCTGAATCTTTTTCAGTTTATCTTCAGGAAGCACGTGAGCAACTACATCATCAATACCGACAAGAGATGCAATGTACTTAGCGGCCTTTTCATCATCACCGGTAAGCATAACCACTTTGATACCAAGAGCATGAAGATTCTTCACCGCTTCAACTGATTCAGTTTTTATTTCATCGGCAACCATAACAAAGCCAAGGACTTTCTCTTCGGTAGCTAGAATGACCGGAGTTTTTCCCTGAGAAGTAAATTCTTTAAGTTTTGCTGTATCGAATGGAATTTTAAGATCACTTACGAGCTTTGCATTACCGACAAAGTATTCAATGCCGTTGATTGATCCTTTCAATCCTTTGCCCTGAATACCTTCAAAGTTTGAAACATCCGATACAGAGATATTCTTTTCTTGCACATAATTCACTATCGCATGAGCAATCGGATGTTCTGATTTTTTCTCAAGCGATGCAAGAATCGATACGAACTCTTCATCTTTTAAACCCGAATGATTTTGTATATCTACGAGAGTTGGTTTCCCCTTAGTGATGGTCCCTGTCTTATCAACCACCACAGTATTTACCTTATGGAGTTTCTCAAGAGTTGCCGCATCTTTGATGAGGATACCTTCCTTAGCTCCTTTACCAACACCAACAATGATTGCTGTGGGTGTAGCTAAACCAAGAGCACATGGGCATGCAATAACGAGAATACCAACAAATGAGACAAGTCCGAATGAGAGAGCTTGAGAGAATCCAAGATATTGCGAACCGAAGATAAGCCACGCGCCGAGAGTAAGAAAAGCGATTACTAGAACGATAGGCACAAAGACTGACGAGATTTTATCTGCGAGTGCCTGGATTGGCGCTTTACTACCTTGAGCGTCTTCAACCATTTTTATGATTTGGGCGAGAAGGGTTTCAGACCCAACTTTTGTAGCTTTGAATGTAAATGAGCCGCTTGTGTTGATGGTCCCAGAAACAACACTATCGCCAATTTTCTTCTGTGCCGGCATTGGCTCGCCGGTAACCATGGATTCATCGATAAAAGAGCTACCCTCGGTAATGACACCGTCAACAGGAATCTTTGCGCCTGGCTTAACGATAATGAGATCGCCATGTTTTACGTCGTTTACGGAAATCTCCACCTCTTTTCCATCTCGAATGATCAACGCCGTCTTTGCCTGAAGATTAAGTAATTTTTCTATAGCATCACCTGTCTTTATTTTCGATCGAGCCTCAAGATATTTGCCGAGAGCGATAAAGGTAATAACTACGATCGTCACATCGTAGTATTGGTAGTCCACGTTTATGAATGGTCGCAGAGCTTCCTCGAAAGCGGTTACCGCAAAGCTATATAAAAAGGCGGCCGAAGTTCCAATACCGATGAGCGTATCCATATTTGCCTTGCCGTATCGAAGAAATCTATAAAATCCCATGAGATAGGGTTTGCCGACGACAAAGAGAATGTATGTAGCGAGGATCGGGAGAAGATGGTGAATAAACTCTTTGATTGTATAGCTCATTTCAGGGACTGCTTTATACTGAGCGAGAATGTCCCAAGCCATCACGAGTGCCGCAAAAATTGCCAAGGGAATGGCCGAGAAGACCTTTGTTCGCATATCAGCAACTTCAGCAAGCTTTTCTTTCTTTGATTGGTTTAGCCCGAGGTGTGCAGCATGCTCATCGGCCGACATGCCCATTTCTTCGGCTGATTGACCGCCATGGTCGTGCGACATCTCTTGGTCTAGAGCCAGGGAGTATCCAAGCGGTTCTATTTTCTTTGAAAGCTCTTGTGCGCTTGTTTTTGATTCATCAAAAGCCACCTTTGCCTTTTCGGTCCCATAATTCACTTCAGCAGAGTGGACCCCTTCTGTTTTCTTAAAGGTTTTCTCGATAATACCAGCGCATGAAGCGCAATGCATTCCTTTTACTCTGTAAGTTTTAGCTTGTGGATGATTCATATTTTTATTTGCGCTTAAGTTTATAAACCTTAAGAATCTCATCAACTGCTTTCTTCTCACTGCCATGTTTCATCTGATGGACCACATGTGTAGAGAGATGGTTTTCAAGAACTAGATTCTCAATTCCAGTAAGCGCCTCTTTGATGGCCGAAACTTGGGTAATAATGTCGATACAATATTTCTCATCCTCAACCATCTTCTGCAAACCCCTGATTTGTCCCTCAGTAATTTTTAATCGGCGAATAGCTTTTGTTTTGATGTCTTGTCTCATACCCACATGATACCCCTAGGGGGTATATACTGTCAAATCAAGCAATGGCGTATTGGAAAAAAGACGAATCCATTGTAGATTTGTATCAAATTACTATTACTATGACGCCGGTCCAGAAGATACAATTCATCAAAGTTTTAATCCATGAAAGAGCTCTGATAAGTCCTGCTGGTATTTTGAAGTTACAGCTCAAGGATCAGCCATCGTTGTCGGTAAAAGAGCAGATTCTTATTTTGAAAAAACTTGAGCAAGAAGGTCTTATTGGCGATCTGAATGTTATCGGCAAAGCAGTTAGTTTCTGGGTGATAAGCACCTTTGCCAATTATTTAAATGAAAATAAAGTTGATACCGACGTCATTACAATCGAAATTGGGACCAATGCCCTCTCTATTGATAAGGTCACTGCTGCGGTCCGCTTGAATACTGTTGAGGCTATCTTTAATCCAAAGAGTCAGGAGTTCGAGACCTTGCTCAAACTCGCCACTACCAAGAATCATCAGGTCACCTATACTGATATCCTCGGAGAATCTGTTTCTAAAACTACTAAACGCAACCTTACTTTTGTAATCAGAAATATTAAAGAGGTACTCGGTATCCTTCCAGCCAAGAAAGCTAAAAATAAGGACATCATCAAGAATATTAAAGGCTTAGGCTACAAGCTGATTACCTGATCACATTGAACCCACACTAAACCCATAATCATTCCGTCCACCTTTCTCCTTCGGACGAATAAAGTCAGAGCGTAATGCTTTGGCTTTTTTGTTTAGAGCATTAATTACTAACTAACAACATTACTCATGATTAAAAAACGGAGTTGGTCCCAGCCCGAAGCTGATGGACCTGATGTGTTCACAACCTATGACCTTGGAGTATCAGCGGCACTCATGTGCCTAGGTTACAAGCTTATCCGCTTGGACCGAGACGATCCTCGCAAGGCTCTTTTCGTATTCAAGCGAGAGGCAGAAATTGATAATTATGCCAATCAATATTTTTCAGACCAACTGAAAGTCAAAGCTCGGTCGTTCTTTGACAGCATCAAGGCTCTCAAGAACAAACTCTACTCGGAATAGCCATGGTCCTGACCGATGCAGACATTGCAAAGTTTCAGGCACTCTACCGAAGCGAATTCGGTAAGGAAATATGTGCTGAACAAGCCTACGAGCAAGGTATCAAACTTGTGCGGCTTATGTCTGCCATCTATCGGCCAATGACCGAAGAACAATTTGAAAAGATTCAGAAACACAGAGTAGCTACGCTCCCTTTATTAATCAATAAAATTACCCAAGATGACCTGGAATCCAGACCCCAATTCGTGGAAGGATCGCAAGAGAATGAGAGCAACAAGCCTGTTGCGTGATATCCCTTTTGATCGACTCCGTCCAAAGGATAAACCAACTCGTTACTTTGTAGATAATGAGTATGTTGATGGTTGGTATGTAGCGAAGCTCCCCAGACTTTGTGGTGCCGTTTTGGATGTTCTCTTGCGGCATTGCAATACTGAAACTCAAGGAGCTTTTCCAAGTATCAAACGTATAAAGAAACTTACTGGTGAAAATAATCCAACGAGCATAAGCAAAGCAATTCAGATTCTTGAAGATCATGAAATTATTATTGTCCAAAGAAGCCAACAGGGTTTTGGCAGGTCCAACCTGTACGCATTTCAAAGTTCAATCTACTGGAAACCCTTGGATGAACACTCGAAGCGTATTAAGTTATCAACTTGGAAAGGAAGATATCAAAAAGGAAGGAACCATGATATCAAACCCAATGATAATTCAGGAAAAAGTAGTGAAATTGATACTCTAACTAACCTAAATAATAATTCTCCTAAAGATTTAACTAACCAAATACGGTCCTTGGCTGACCAGATGAGAATAAACAAAAAGCCACAGAGAGTTGCTATTCCAGAGGGTTCTGGCAATACTTGGGTTCCACCTTGGCACAGGCCTGACAACAAGGGAAATTTAGGGCAAAATAGGGACAATAATGCACCTGTAAGTACAGGAGAAATGCAGGGTGAGGGTAGTATCAATATTGATATCATTGAATCCGTAATAACGGGAAATTTACGGGAAGTGAATGATAACAATTCTGATATCATCCAGCCGTTAAAAAACGGTGAAAAAACGGATACGTTAGACGAAATAGAGCGGAATAAAGCGGAAGAGGATAAGAATTCAATCTACCTTCCAAACATCAGGGATGAGGACATAAGTGCAGGAACAGCAGGATAAATTACTATGAACCAAACTACTCCACGAATACTCTACATATACGCCAGAAAATCCTCTGAAAGTGAGGACCGGCAAGTTCAATCTATCGACGATCAGGTGAACCGCCTAAAGGAGCTGGCAAACAGTCTGGGAATCACTATCAAAGAGGTTCTGACAGAAGCTAAGTCTGCCAAGAAGCCGTATTGCCGACCAGTCTTCGATGACATGCTCAAACGCATTCAGCGAGGTGAGGCTGATGGCATTCTTTGTTGGCAACTTAATCGACTTTCTCGAAACCCCGTTGATAGCGGAGCTCTTAGCTGGATGTTGCAGCAAGGAGTTTTAAAATGTATTCAAACAATTGATCGTCAATATTTACCTGATGATAACGTCCTTCTTTTTAGTGTTGAAAGTGGGATGGCAAATCAATTTATTATTGATCTTAAGAAAAACAGCATGCGAGGAATGGTTGGAAAAGCTGATCGAGGTTGGCTACCCTCTCGTGCTCCGATGGGATATTTAAATGACAAACTCGAACATACAATCATCGAAGATAAGGACCGTTTTGATTTGGTCCGAAAGATGTGGGACGTGATGCTTACCGGCAATTACACTCCTTCTCAAATTTTAAAGACTGCAAATGATAAGTGGGGCTTTAGAACTCCCAAAACAAAACGAAGTGGTGGCGGTGAACTTGCCAACAGCATGATTTATAAGATATTCACCAACATCTTCTATACCGGCATGTTTGAATGGGCTGGAAAGCTGTATAAGGGCAACCATAAGCCCATGATTAGCCTTGAGGAGTTCGATCGGGTCCAAGCTATCCTGGGCCGAAACGGTAAGCCACGCGGCCAGACTCATGAGTTTGCATACACTGGCCTTATTTACTGTGAAGAATGTGGCTCGATGTATACCGCAAGTGAAAAAACCAAGTGGGTTGAAAGTGAAAAGAAGTTTAAAACATATATTTACTATAACTGCACACGACGTAAGAAAGGAATCACCTGTACGCAAAGAAAACCGATTACGCTCGAAAAACTTGAGGAACAAGTAGACATTCAACTTGAGCGATACAGCATTCTTCCTAAATTTAAAGATTGGGCTCTTGAGATTTTGAACAGAGAAAATAATAAAGAGATTGAGGACCGAACCAAGGTCTACGAGACACAGCATAAAGCAGTCGCCGAAACTCAAAAAGAAATCGACGCTCTTACCAAGATGCGTTATCGAGAATTGATTGATGATGAGACCTTTGTGAAAGAACGTGACGATTTGAAAGCAAAACTTACCAAGTTAAAGGCCAATCTGCACAATACCGAAAACCGAGCCGAGAAGTGGCTAGAACTTACTGATAAGACATTTAACTTTGCCTGCTATGCACGAGAAAACTTTAATTCTGGGACCTTGGAGAAGAAGCGAGAAATCTTTGCAGCACTTGGTTGGAACTTTTCAATAAAAGACAAAATAGTGAGCATTAAAGCCAATGATTGGTTTGTTCCAATAGAAAAAGCTTACCCAGAGCTTGAAGCTGAATATCGTCGGTTGGAACTACAAAAATACCTTTCAGCTGAGGCACGAAATGCTGCTTTTGCCTCACTCATTCTACGTTGGGGTTAGTCACTGCGCGCGACTCGATGCTTACTCTGCCCTCGGTAGGAATCGAACAATTGGTAAAGGACAACGCCGCTCCACGGGTTCCTCACACCCCTCCAAGGGGGTGGAGGCCCACTACCTTCAAACCAGCGCTCTGTTGAGCGCTCATTCGTTCGTTGTGTTGAATTTGCCACCCCCGACTACCCGCCTCACGGCCCCTCACGGGGCTCACGCGGGTCACCCGGCTCACGCACCCGCACGCCGCTCAACCACACGGGGTGGAGTGAATACGCGAATCACAGCAGCGACATTAAGGACATTCAGATGTCCTTTACCTGTACCACTACACGAGGTCAGCCACGCTACCTTCCAATGAAGAAAAGACACAGTCACCAAATCGCATTTGTCAATCTGAACTTCGCAGCAGTTTGAACGAATAAACACTATACTTACATCCCATGATTGAGCGATTCACGGGACCAAACGGCGGGGCAACGCTTAGTGACGCCATGTTGCAACAACGTATCGTCCAGCATGATGATGCGATTGCAAGGAAATTTATCGGATTAGGAACGCTGAATGAATACCAAGCTGGCAATGTGTTGATGGAACAGGCAGCCGCCGACGAAGCCGTTTTCTTCATTCTGGCTGGCGAAGTCAACGTTGAAGTAAATGGCCGGACCGTTGGTATCCGCACGGCTACTGAAACCGTGGGCGAAATTGCCGCCGTTGATCCCACTGCCCCACGGTCTGCAACCGTTCGCGCCGCAGGCGAAGTCGTGACGCTTCGCGTTGGGTCCGCTGACTTCATCAAAATTGCCGATGAACATCCCAAGGTGTGGAGAGCCACAGCACGAGTCATTGCTGATCGGCTCCGGCAACGGCATCGATTTCATCGTCCGCCTAATGCAAAGCCCATTCTGTTTGTGGGGTCTAGCGTCGAAGGGCTGGAAATCGCTAAGCACATCCAACTTGGCATGAAGCATGACCCGGTAGAAGTTCGCATCTGGTCGAACGGGGTGTTCGGTCCTTCAAGCGTAACAGTCGACAAGTTACTTGCGCAAGTTGACCAGTGCGATTTCGCCGCGTTTGTGTTCGGACCAGACGATCGCGTTGCGAGCAGGGACGAAAAATACGAAGCGCCTCGCGACAACGTTATTTTTGAAATGGGCATGTTTTTGGCCCGGCTTGGCTTGGACCGGACGTACATGGTGAAGGAACAGCGAACCGATTTGAAAATCCCCTCCGATCTTTTGGGGATTGCACCGTTGACATATGTTGCCGACGCCAAAACCAAAATCGACGTTACTCTCGGCCCCGTCTGCACGGAACTAGCTAAAAAATTGCGTGAATTGGGCTCAATCTGAAGAAGGATTACTGGAATGGGACTAGCCGACGATCTCGAAAGCGAAGTGGCAGCTATTCTTCGCACCAAATGGGATGAGCGTGAGGGGCGCGTCGTTCCCGACACAAACGACGTAAAACTTGGGAACGATGCTGTCACGCTCGATGGCACAGTTCTTTATGCCGACCTCGCCGACTCAACTGATTTAGTTATTGGTTACAAGCCTTGGTTCGCGGCCGAGATTTATAAGTGCTACCTGCATTGTGCCTCCAAAATCATCCGTGACGAAGGTGGTGTTGTCACCGCGTTTGATGGCGATCGTGTGATGGCTGTATTCCTTGGGGACTTTAAAAACACGTCGGCTGCTCGCTGCGCCCTAAAGATTAATTACGCGGCTGCAAACATCGTCACTCCAGCAATTGAAAAGGAATATCCGAAAAGTCCCTACAAGGTACATCAATCTGTAGGAGTAGACACGAGTAAACTATTCGTCGCCCGAACAGGAATCCGTGGCTCAAACGATCTCGTCTGGGTTGGTCGCGCTGCCAACTACGCTGCAAAGCTCTGTTCGCTCCGGGAAGGTTTATACGCATCTTGGATTACCGATGCTGTCTACAGCATTATGGATGACAACGCCAAGTACAGTGATGGTAAGTCGATGTGGGAACAACGGACGTGGACGGCGCGGAACACAACTGTGTATCGGTCAAATTGGTGGTGGAAACCCTAGAACCTCGTGTCCAGACCCCATTCCTGTCGCCGCTTTGAACATTACGTTTTCTGGCATCCATGTCCTACTACCCCGAATCTTCGATCACGTACCCGCTCCCCACCCCTAGAGTGCAGGTCCCAAACGAACAAGCACCAGCACGTCAACGTCGGGATCGATAGTGACACTGATCGGTTCATGCGCTTCCAGACGAATAGTACCATCGTCATGGATGTCGATTTGGGCGACGCACAAGTCTGTTGCTTTTGAAATGAAGATTGTGCATCGCCAGTATCCTGCACATTCACGCCAAACGACATCTAACTCCCGGCCGTCACGATGTTGTTGTGCAATCTCACAATCATCTCGCAGATGACACGCCAAGCTACCAAGCACGCTTGGACAGGACATATGCTGGCCAATGATCTGCTTGAGAATTGACACTTTCATGGGTCCAGCCAAAAGAGATTAACGAACGGCATGCTCAGTCATCAATGACTTCCGGCTTTTGTGTTGGCTCGGCATCAACCCAGACCTTCCACGTCGCCATGATGTCTTCGTCCGCATCCTCAATATCCTTCAATACTCTCTCAAGCGGGACACCGGACTTGCGAGCAGCATCCAGAATCACTTTTGGAATCATCGCAGGTGGCAACGTCTTCTTCGGATCGGGTGCGACCACCTTCGCCACCTTCCCGATATACTTGTACTTGCCATCAACAATGATCTCCGCTACCTCGCCCGGAACCGTTCGCGGCTCATGCTCATACGAAAAAAGAACAAGTCTAGCGGGGACACCATACGCCTGCTCGCCATGATTTGCGGCCAGAGTGATTGCCCTGAACTGACTTGCCGTCACACGCACGGTAAACATCTTTGTATTGTGAGCTTCTGCTCAGCATCAATCAACCGCCAGTTCCCGAAGTAGCGCGTTCGTCATTTCTTCATCCCTTCCGCGCATAATGCCCCCTAACCCATGAATTCTCGTCGCATCTTCATTTTTTCCTTGATCTTTTTGCCCAGAAATCTATAGACAGATTTATCACTTCGCAGGAGGGCATATGTTGGATCGAAAATTCCGGATGCACGCTTTTCTCTCGCTGGCGGCGTTCTTAAGTAGCGCCAGCCTCGCCGACACCATCACCAACGACGGCACACTCACCGATCCCGTAACCAACACCGGCAGCAATGCGTTTCTAAACAACGGAACGATTCTCGCGCCAGTTCTCAATCAAGATGAAGCGACTTTCGAGAATCGCGTCACCGGCGTGGTTGGCTACGTTGAAAACACTTCCGCTGCGTATTTCAACAATCAAGGGCTCGTTAACTCCGTATTCGTCAATCGCGATTTCGCCACGCTTTTTAACACCGGGACAATCAACCAGCTTGAAAACTACTCCCTTGGATTCGTCAACAGCCAGAGGCAGATTACGCGATCAGTTTTCAACTACGGGCTTGGATCTTTAGGAATCGGCTCCTTTGCTACGGTCGGCGAGCATGTTTTTAACTACAGCTTTGGCAGCGTCAAGAACACCGGCAGGATCTACGGTCATGCATTCAATGATGGTTTGGGACGATTCCACAATGCCGGGATCGTCATGCAGAATGCGTACAATGGCGGTCAGGGCACATTCGAGAACGCAGCAACAATCTCCGGCAACACCTATAACAGTGGGGGCGGATTCTTTCGAAATGATTCGGTCATTCATGGCTCAGTCTACAACTACAACTCCAGCGCCTTCGACAATTCCAACTCCGTATCCGCGATCAACGGCGACGTACACAACTATGATCAAGCTACGTTCAGGCACGCCACCAAAATCAAAGGCAGCGTCTACAACGACGCCAGCTTTGCTGTCGTCCAGCCTACACCTTCCCAACCAGCTTTAATCAATGGAAACTTCTTCCAGAGTTCCAGTGGAAATCTCGTCCTCTCAATCAACTCGCAAAATGCATCAAGCACCAAGTTAGCAATTGCTGGCACTGCTAATTTTGCCGGGACCCTTACCGTCACGCACGGTGATCTTGATCCTGCCATTGGGAGTCGATACCCACTCCTCTCGTATAAGGCCATCAGGGGGCATTTCGACACCCTTAACGGCTCCATCATCGACGAAAGCAAGTTCTTTGGTCTGGATTACCAAGACGCCAAACTCGACTTAATTACGCTCGCAACGCCCAAAAGACTTAATCGCGACGGCACATTCGGACATTTGACCGACTCCACAAATCTCGGCAGCGGCCTGATTCTGATCACTCACGGACGTGGTAGCAATGTCGATGTCTGGGCAACGGGAATGGCGACTGCGATTCAACAACAGATTTCCTCTCCGGACAATTGGGAGACCGCAACCTTTGACTGGAGAGATCTTGCCGCCCCACTTGACGCTCCGGAAGTCGCCCGCCGCGCTAATCAGATCGGTGATAGTCTGGCAAACTGGATGCGCGAGGAAGGACTGCACTTTAGTAACATTCACGGGTTAGCACACAGCGCGGGCGTGTGGCTCATCAATCGTTTCGGGGAAGAAGCGCCGCAAGCCGTTGGAGCGACTTTTGTTCACGATACCTTCTTCGATGCCTTTGTACCCTCAGACGGAGTTAGTGATTCTGGCCGAGAAATTTCGAATTTGGGGCAATTCGCCTCAATCGCTGAACAGTTTGTGGACCACCGTAAGAGCCTAGCATACGACACAAACGCGACGCTCGAATACGCGTCGAATATTGATGTGACCGGCGCCGACCCTGACTTCATCCATGTTCTCCACCGCACAGCTATGGTTCATGGTTGGCCTTATCGCTGGTACCAAGAGTCGGTCCTGAATCCATCGAATCCAAAATACGAGGGCGTCGGCTTTTTCCGTTCCGCGGAATTCCTTGGCTACAACCCCTCCATAGATAAAGCCGACATCGGCCAGCGAAAGTACCTTCCTTCATCGGTCTTCATCCGATCAGATTCTACTACCCCCGTTTCGCTGGATCTTATTCATATAATCGTTAGCGACCCCAACAAGGTGAACGTCACTTCTGGCGTGCTCGAACTTAAGGCCACCAGCAATGCGCCGAATACATTGCCGCAGTTCGGGGAACCTCCTGCCGATGACGACGTGCCAACTGGTGATCCGACGCTCGCGACCTTGATCGCAACTCTCGACCAACCCGTAAACTCGTTGGTGTGCGATTTCAGCTTCTCGGGTGCGGGAGGAGGCTTGTATTCAATCTACTTCAACGGCCACTTCGTCGCTCAGTACGACCAGCGATATATTGGCAACGACGTTGCTTCCACTGGACTACTGTTTCTTGGTCAGGAATATGAGCCAGGAACCTACACAATTCTGTTTCGCCTTGATCCGTACGACGGACTCGATTCATCTGTCAGCATTTCCAACCTCCGACTTGCAGGCCCCATTCCAGAACCGCAGACATTTTTGTTCTTGGCATTGCCGATGATGATTCGCATCCGTCTCCGCCGTCCTCCCTGTGCATAAACCAATTGATAGGCTGCAATGTTTAATTATATGATATACGCATGTACGTTTTTACCGCCGTTGTTCTTACCGTAAGCTCCGCTTGTCTGCTTACGTTTATTCTTATCTGGCTCACTGGCGATTTGTTCAGCTTCATATATTACGCGGCAACTCAGCATCTTGGGGGTGTTTTCGTTGCCGCGACACTATTTGGCGTTCTTATGCATTACGCCACACGTCGTTTCGTACGTCGCCGATATTTACCAACAATTCTCAGTAGCGCTGTGGCACTCGCGATCCTCTCTTTCTTTGCAGGCTGGATGCTTCTAAGCAGCCACTTTGACGATGTTCCAAGTATTACGACTACCATCGCCTACCTTCTGAATACTCATCTGCCCTAGCGGTATTACGCACTGTCCAGATTGCTCCTAGGTGATAATTCTCGCTCTTCAATCTCTCAACTGCGTCGTTGATTACCTGTCGCCAAGTTGCATCAGACTTTGCATGTCCAGCACAAACGCGCTAATTTACCGCTGGTCGGACTGAATTGGGGTCATCATGTCACTTCGCGTCAAACGGGCTACGCCCGACGTGATCGTTTCGCACTGGTGCAAACTGATTGAGAACTTCTCGTTCTCATCTCGAACCTTTTACGAGAAGCTGGACCAAGCCATCAGCAAACGCCAGATTCCCAACATAAACAGCGGTCAGATCCATTGGCCGGAAGGAAGCGTTCTTTCTGCCAAGCGAATCTATCTTCGCCTGGTACGCGAACGCCTCGTCATCGACATTTGTGCGGCACCATTTGGCACGGGCTTCTTTGTGTCATGGAGATTGGGAGAGATTCGCCTTCGTGTCAGCTTCTTCCTGCTCTTCCTGCTGCTGTGTTCCTGCTATTGGCTGTATGGAAGCATCTATGATCGATATAGCTGGGACATTTATCGTTTTCGCCACCGATATCCGGGTGAATTCCTGGGCATCATTGTCGCAGTGGTTGCAGTGTTCTTTCTGATCTTGTTCTTCCTACGCCAGGTTGTTGCCTCCGGGCTATCCGATCTTGATGCAGTGTTATTGCGCATCCCTATCCTCGGCCCATTCTACGAACGTTTCCTGCGACCCATCACCTACTACCGCATCGACTTGATGCTCGCGTATCAGGAAGCGGTGCATCAGGCGGTGCTGGAGGTGGTCGATGAAATCACCACCACCGGTGGGATCAAACCTCTCAGTGAATTGGAGCGCCGTCCCATTCTCACCGAACTGTACAAACGCAGGCGATGAGCGGCTATGTCAGCGTATCTTTCCATCGATGAGCAACTTGCCCAGGAGTTTTACGATTGGGAACTCATTGGTCGGGGCTGGCAGGTGTGGGACGACCCGGTATCGCCAGAACCGCCGTTCCGACCATTCATTCGGAAGATGCCGCAATGCAGTCGTTCTGATGATGGCAGAGATCACAGTCTTCTGAGTGGTGTTATTGCTCGGCTTGCCAGACTCTTCGCCGGTCGACCCAACCTGCCTGTGGAACCCGAACCCACTTGGACACCGCTTCGGATCATCCATGATCCGCCACCCGTGGTGGAACTTGCGCTCGTCCCGCCTGCGGATTTTGATGCTTCGCAGCAGATGATGGCTCAACTGCTTGCTTCGCTTGCGATGGCGAATCATCCAATCGCATTTGAGATTCTCGCGAGCCAGAACACGATAGTATCGCAGTTCGCCGTTGCACAGAGTGATGCATCAGCAGTACGCAGTCAGATTCAGGCCCACTTTCCCGAAGTCGCGTTGAGTCAACAGACGAACGTTTTGAAGGATCGATGGGACGCTTCAGGTGAAGCCTCGCTCATCTTTGAGATCGGTCTCTCGCAGGAGTTCATGCGCCCGCTGCCCGTCCCGCCCAAACTCACGCCTGATGTGCTGGTCAGTGTCATGGGAGCAATGGAGGAAGTGTCCACCGACGAACTAGCGCTCATGCAGATGATCTTTGAGCCCGCCCGTTATCCGTGGGCAGCGAGCATGCTGCGAGCGGTGACCTTCAATGACGGCAGCGAATTCTTCGATGCATCGGAAAGTGTACTCGATGAGACAAAGGAAAAACTCTCCCGTCCTTTGTATGCCGCCGTCATTCGACTGGCGGTTAAGACCGCCGATGAAGCTCGCACGTTCGAAATCGCCCGTTCCTTAACCGCTTCGCTCACCGCAGGTTTTCAAGGCTATGGCAATGACCTGATAGCTTTAAGCAATGATGAGTATGATCCAGACGATCACGAGTTTGATACCCTTCATCGCCAGTGCCGACGCAGCGGCATGATCCTCAACAGCGATGAACTGGTGAACTTTGTTCACATACCTTCTTCCGCTGTACGCACCTCGAAGTTTACCCGGCAACTCAAACGCACCAAACGCGCTCCCGCCATTGCTGCTGGCAGAGATTGTGTTTTGGGTGAGAACTTCCACGCCGAACATACCATTCCTGTGGGTGTGGCTGCGGAAGAGCGCTCCAGACACATGCACCTCATCGGTGCATCCGGCACGGGAAAGTCGCAGTTGCTTTTGAACCTCATCGTGCAGGACATGGAACATGGCAAAGGCTTGGGGCTTCTCGATCCGCACGGCGATCTCGTGGACGACGTGCTTTCTCGCGTGCCCGAAGATCGAATTGATGATGTTGTGCTGCTGGATCCATCCGATGAGACGCACACCGTTGGCATCAACATCCTTTCTGCTAGAACCGAAGTCGAGAAAACCGTCCTCGCGTCGGATCTAGTAGCTGTGTTCCAACGACTCGCGACTAGTTGGGGCGATCAGATGACTTCAGTGCTTGGGAACGCTATCCTCGCGTTTCTGGAGCGTCCGCAGGGAGGTACGCTTGCCGATCTTCGACGCTTTCTCATCGAACCCGCGTATCGCAACGAAGTGCTTTCTTCCGTCACCGACCCGGAAGTCATCTATTACTGGAAGAAGCAATTCCCCCTCATTCGCGGCATGCCGCTTGGCTCTGTGCTCACCCGACTCGACACGTTCCTGCGTCGCAAACCGATTCGGCAGATGGTCTGCCTCAAAGAAAAAGCTTTGGATTTCGCGGATATCATGGATCGCGGCAAGATTTTCCTCGCTCGCATCCCTCAGGGTTTGGTTGGCGAAGAGAATGCTCACCTTTTGGGCAGCTTGCTGGTGTCCAAGTTCTATCAACTGGCAATGGTGCGACAGCAGAGCGCCGCATCTCACCGCCGCGATTTCTATCTTTACATCGATGAGTTCCACCATTTTGTCACGCCGTCGATGTCATCCATTCTCTCTGAAGCGCGAAAGTATCGCTTGGCATTGATTTTGGCTCATCAGGAATTGCGGCAACTGGAAAGTCGCGGTGTGGATCTTTCGAGCGCCGTTCTTTCTCATCCGTATACCCGCATCTGCTTTCGTGTCGGAGATCAGGATGCCAAGCGTTTGGCGGAAGGGTTTTCGTTCTTCACCGCGGCGGATTTGCAGAGTTTGAGCACCGGTGAAGCCATCTGCCGCATGGAACGGTCGAATTACGATTTCAATCTTCGCACAAAGCTTCTGCCAGAATTGGAATGGCAACGGGTTGAGGAAAAAAGAAGGAGTGTCATCGAGCGGTCGCGAGACCAGTTTGCTGTTTTGCGGAGTTCGCTAGTGGATGCCACGTCACTTACGACGGAGAGCTTCACCGCGGAGGAGATTGCGGAGCCAGAGGTCGAACCAATCATTGTGGAGCCGAAACCGGAGACTCCCGCACCGGCACCACGTCCAATCGCAAAGCCGCCGAAAGTGAAGCCGCTGGCGGATGAGCCCGCGAACCTGGGACGCGGCGGACCCGAACATCAGTATCTGCAACAACTCATAAAGCAGTGGGCGCAGGGTATGGGGTATCGAGCTTCTATTGAGGCGCCGTTGCCGGAGGGCGGAAGTGTCGATATCGCCTTGGAAAAAGGCAATCACCGCATCGCCTGCGAAACCAGTGTCACCAATACGCCCGCATACGAGGTCAGCAATATCCGCAAGAGTCTGGTCGCGAAGTATCAATACGTCGCGGTTGTGACGACCGACCTCAAGCACCGCGAGAAGATCGAAGCGGCGGCGGAGCAGTCATTAACTGACGCGGAGCTGAAGCAGGTGCGATTCTTCTCCCCCGACGAACTCTTCGCGTTTGTTCAAGAGTTGGAGGTAAACGACGCGAAGCAGGAGCGGCTGGTGTGCGGATACAAAGTGAAGACCTCGGTGCGCTCCACCGACGCACAAGATCAAGCGATGCGGCAGCAGGCGATTGCCCAGGTCGTCGCTCGTTCGGTGACGCGGATGCGGAAAAAGAAACAGTAGCGTCCAGCATAGTTGACTATTTTCTCATCGCCTTTGGTGGTCAATTATGATAGACTATCCGGCGATGACTCACGAGCAATTGCTGAAAGTGGTTTGCCGCCGGATGAAGCGTCTGGACATGACACCGTACCGTTTGCATCAGGAACTCAACGGTAAGGTTTCAAAGCAGACGGTCTACAACTTCATCGAGCATGGCAGGCACGTCACCACGGAGACACTCGTGGCGATTCTTTCGGTGCTCAAGCTTTCGATCAGCGAACCGGACGAATAGGAGGCGATCATGATTGCACGCACGTCGTACGAGATTCACAAACCGGTGGGCATCTGGATTCGCGTCTCGACTGAAGACCAGGCCCAGGGTGATAGTCCTGAGCATCATGAGAAGCGTGCCCGCTATTACGCCGAATCCAAAGAGTGGGACGTCAAAGAGGTGTATCACCTGGAAGGTGTGAGTGGAAAGACGCTCATGGGGCATCCCGAGACACGCCGAATGCTCGAAGACATCCGCACCGGGAAGATTCGCGGGTTGATCTTCTCCAAGCTCGCCCGTCTCGCCCGCAATACCAAGGAACTCTTGGAGTTCGCCGATATCTTCCGCGAACACAACGCGGATTTGATTTCTCTTCAAGAATCGATTGATACCTCCACACCCGCAGGCCGTCTCTTCTACACCATGATTGCAGCGATGGCGCAGTGGGAACGGGAGGAGATCGCGGATCGCGTGAAGGCATCGATTGCCATCCGAGCTAAGCTGGGCAAGCCGTTAAGCGGCAGACCGGCATTTGGATATACACTTAAGGATAAGAAGGTCGTTCCCCATCCCACCGAAGCCCCGGTTCGCAAGCTCATCTATGAATTATTTGCCGAGCATCGCCGGTACAAGACGGTGGCGAGGCTGCTCAACGAGTCCGGGTATCGCACCCGAAGCGGTGGACTCTTCTCCCATTCCACCGTTGAACGACTCATTGACGATCCAACCGCTAAAGGCGTGTATCGCACAGCGTTCACTGAGAAGATCAAAGGCAGAAGCTGGGTAAGCCAGAAGCCGGAGAGCGAATGGACGACGATTGCGGTTGAGCCCATCGTTTCTGAGGAGTTGTGGGAACAGTGCCACAAGTTGCAGGCAGAGCGGTACCAACCTCGCAAGCGTCCAGGCAAACGTCCGGTGCATCTGTTTGCAGGATTGGCGTACTGTGAATGCGGCAAGAAGATGTATGTCCCGTCCAACACGCCCAAGTACGTCTGTCAGGCCTGCCGCATCAAGATTCCCATCGTGGACTTAGAGAATGTCTTTATTGAACAACTCAAAGGTTTCTTCCTATCCCCCGATCAACTTGCAACGCATGTCGAATTGGCAGATGACAACATCCGAGAAAAGCACAAGCTTCTTGAGGTGCTTCAATCGGAAGCGGACAAGCTTCAAGCCGAGATTGACAAGACCTACCAACTCTATCTGGAAGGACAGTTATCCACCGAAGGCTTCGGCAAGTTCTACAAACCCCTGGAAGACCGGCAGAAGCAACTTGGGGAGGAGCTACCCAAGCTCCAAGCTGAGCTTGACCTGCTGCGGATTAATGGCATTTCCGCTGATCTCGTCATGACTGAAGCCAAGGACCTCTATGCCCGCTGGAAGGATTTAGACAAAGACGAGAAGCGCCGAGTCATTGAATCTCTTACCGATCGGATCACGATCGGAAAGGAGGCGATAGACATAAGTCTTTGCTTTCGCCCCTCCTATGAAGAAATGACAAATAGGCAACGCGAGCTTGTCATGGCGTTACCTATTTGCCACCTCAAGCTAACTCATCGAATCGTCGAGAGTTGTGTAAAACCGAAGATCCCGAGCATGATACAATCGAGGTAAATGACGTCTACAAGAGGTGGGGTGAATATTGAACTTCAAGTACGCGATATCGCGCTACTTCGTGACCTTTTTGAATCTCGATTCATGGCACTCCGGCACATCGCGGGCCTACATTTTGACTCTCGGCACGAGCCAGCCCGAAAACGAGTATCTCTACTTTGCAGTGCAGGATACATCCGGGTGAGGGCACGCCACTTTAACGAACCTGCGCTGTACTTCTTGACCGCGCGCGGCATGCGACTTCTTTCGCAATACGGCCACTTAGGATCGTATCCTCATCTGTCTCGCGCGGTCTTGCAGAAGCGACTTGAGATAAGTTCACTAACTCTCCGGCATGAGCTCGATGTGCTGGATGTCAAAACGGCATTTGTGAACGCGACAAGATCAAACGCCAAACTCCGCATCGCAACCTTCTCAACGTGGCCGAAACTGCATTCCTTTCAAATGCTTTCAAGCGACGGGTCTGAAGTCATCGTAAAGCCTGATGGGTATATCGTCGTCCAAGAACCGCGTGCCGATTGCCCGCTTGTCATCCATCGATTCTTCCTTGAAGTCGACCGAAGCACCGAATCGCTTCGGGTCATTGACACGCGATGCAACGCATACGTCGACTATTACCGCAGCGGGGGCTTCGCTGTCGCAAACGGATTGTCATTCGACGATTATAAGCGTTTCCCATTCCGCGTTCTGATCATCACCAAGAGCGAAGAACGCCTGCAAAACATCGCCGACCGGATAAGCAAGACCGCTGGATCTCAGATTTGGCTTACGACACAGCGCGATTTCATAATCGGTTCGCTTGGGCAGATTTGGCGCTTGGTGAAACACGGCCACACTAACCAGCCGAACGATCACAAGTCGCTCTTCATCACCCGCACCAATTTTTAACCAACAGTGGATAGCAACTACTACTCATCTACTGGAGTGCAGTTCCTTCAGACCTGCTCGCGCATCATCGGCCTCCTTATCCAATCCTTCTGTCTCTGCCAGGGGGATTACCCTCTGAAACATTTCGATCGCTTCGACTAAGCGTCCGAGATCTTTCATCAAGCATGCGAGGCAATAGAGAATCTGCACCCGATCGTAGGTATCTTCTTCTTGTTCAGCCTTAAGCAAAGCTTCGCGAAGTTGATTTTCTCCATCAGTGGTACGGCCACGATCGAGTAGCAGTAGTGCTTTATTGAACATGTCACGTGCATTCATTTTATCTCCCATACATTCTAATGAAGTTGCGAGAAGCACGTGGTACTAAATACATCTCAGAGAGGAGTTTGACTTGCCTCTCGATGTCCGCAACTCCAAAATTCGGATTTGCGTTGGCGAAAAGTTCCCACTGCTTGTTCCACTCAGGGTGCAGTGTCTTGTGGAGTGCGTAAGGTATTTCTGTAATCCGTTGATCTACGAACTTGCGCGGGTCATAGCCGAGAGCTCGGAGCCGATTGCTGAAAGTGGAATTCTTGAGCAGTTGCTGCGGCACAAGATGATGTTGCCTCATTGCCGCTGGTCCGTAGCGTGCACGGTAGCCTGATGTATTTCGTACCATGCCGCTCGGCGTCGATCCGGACAATGAATAAACTGCAGTTGAGCCAACTCCGACCACACCGCCCCAGTTGACCGCAGCCCCACTAAAGACGCTTGCAGCAGTTGAACCACCGCCCATCACTGAAGCAACAGTTTGACCACCGATAATGGACAGCGCTGGTGGAGGTGTCCGGCTAAAGAGCATCAACGCGCCCTGGGCGCCTTCATCGGCGTATCGCAACGCCGTGGTCGAGAACCGGCTAATCGCGCCGGGGAACGAACCGGCCAGAGCGCCGATGTTCGTGCCGACCTCCACGCTCTTCCAGTAGTCCGCTCCTGTCGATGCGGAATAGATCGCGCCACCAGCGCCGCCGACCGCTGTTCCTGCAGCGAGATACCAAAGCGCAGAAGTGCCACCTGACGCTACGGTCAACGCGACTGTGCCGGCCCATCCGGAAATCTTCGCTAGATGATATGGATCGGCATTCCACTCCGCAGATGGCCGGAACGCGTCATATTTACCCGAGAAATCCGTCCACGCATCGAGTGTGCTTGGATTGCTCCATTGTCCTTGTGTTCCGGCGAAACCATCCTTCTCCTGCACGCCCGTCCATTCGACGTTTTTGCCATCAAAGAATCCACCGGCGGTATAGCTTTGGTAGGCGTAGCCATCTTCTGTCTGCGGCGTGCCGCGGTAGCTGTCGTGCTCGGTTTGGTTGGGCATCCAAAGCATGCCGTCACCATCATCACGACCGCCACGCCAAAGGTAACGGAAGCGGTAACCGTCGCTAGACGTGGACCTGCCGTATTGATCGACTTTATAATCAAAGGTGCTGGTTCCTGTGGATTGACCGACTGCAACCTGTCCTTCTGTTGTGTATGTGTACATCTCACGGTTGATCGCCAAACTTGTAAAATCTTCGCGGATGCGCCAGACGCTGCCATCGGGTCCGCTGTACACCCAGACACGACTACCATCATCATTGTCTCGAAGCACCATCCGTCCGGGTTCACCGGCGCTCCAGACATACTGATTCTGGGGCTGAGTGCGATACGTGCCGTCAATCTGCTCTTGTTTCTCTTCAATCACATTGCCAGCGGCGTCATAGAACAGGTGCAGCGTGCCCTGATATCCCGTGACCTCTTGCGTGCTGTTGGTCTCGGAGATGCGTCGTCCAAGCGCATCGTAGTCGAATGTCAGCGTGTGCGCATTGGGAATATCGTAAGCGTATTGGTATTGAGAATTCCCCGGATCGGCGAAGATCTCGTCGAGCTTGACTGTCGTCTTGCTTGCGAGCCGACCCAACCCGTCATACTGAACAAAGACATCAATGCGCTGATCGATATTATCGACAGGTGTTGATTGAATCGGGCTATTGCCGGTTGGCACTGGGCGCTGGAACACTAAACGTGCAGGTGGATCAAAGGTGTTTGTCCCGCTTCGGTCGCGTGTCAGGACACTGGCATCGATGATGTTATCCCAATTCTGCGATGAGATTGGCAGCGGATCACCATCGGAATCGGTCGTGACGGAAGGCGCGTTGAGGCTGGTCAATCTTCCGCGTTTGTCGCTGCCTGTATTCAGCCAGTAAGTGAAATTCCCTGGATAGTCTCCATCACCGCGGACGAACGACTGAACTCTGCCCAACTGGTCATATACCTGATTCGCCGGCGCGCTGCCCGAGCCATACAACTCGCTTCTCCACCGTCCGTTGAAGTTGTCTTGGCTATCAAGCCAAGAGTAAAGAACATTCCCATCAGCGTCGTAGCCATAAGCACGTTGTTCGAGGCCGACGTCATGAATGACTACGCGCCCAAACCGATCGAGCCCGCCATATTGATCGTTGACGCGACCTGCATCGTCGGCGACCTGGTTCCAATCCATTGTCACTGCTGATGCAGGATCGAGATCATAAATGTATGTCGTACCTTGAAATGATACGGCCACGCCGCCAGCACTAAGCACACGCGGCATATTACGTTCGACAATGCGATTCAAGCCAAGATACTCGTAACGTTCCAGCCGGTCGTTGTTTACGGCGGTGGATGGATCACCATCGACCATGAATCCAACTCTGCTGATCCGATCGTTGAGCACTCGGCTGAAGTTCACGAGCGTACTGCTGGTCGTGTAGTCTTGATATCCATACACCACGCCCACTTCGCGGCCATCGGGATAGACTGTCTTTGCAAGACGGGTGAGATTGTTTCCAAAATCGGTGGTGTAGACGTATTGAACCTTTTGCGATGGAGTCCCTCCTGTACGAGCGACCGATGTCTTGTGTTCCTGCCATTCTGTTACGAGATTGCCAAGCCCGTCGAAGTCCCGGATCACTTGATTCTTGACCGTTGTTCCAGAATCGAGCGTTGTAAATTCAATTCCCCGGCTGAGTGCATCGAATCGTGTGCGAATCTTCTGACCACGATCCAACATGTTGGCCGGTTTCGATGCGGCATCGATCCACTCCGTCAGCGTCAGTCTGCCAAGTGTGTCGTAGTTGAATCGCTGCTCGCGAATCTGTTTCTGCGTAGCCGACGTGCTGAGGTTGTAGATTTCCTCTTTCTGTTGCCTGTTTTCGCCCAATGCGGTATAGCCGGTCATCACCTCGCGATGCCCTGATCCAGAGTAAGCACCAGCAGGACGACCGTATACAACACTGCTCAAGAGCCCGCTGTGATTGACAAGAATCGTGCTGTTTTTCGTGACGCCATAGTTGTACGTCGTGATGTAGGAATAGGCGGTGTTTGATTTGTAGGTGGTGGTTTCAATCTGGGTTTGCTGATCAAAGCCGTTGTAGGTGTAAAGCGTTTTTCGCGTGTCGTCTGCGGTTGGAGCAGATGAGCGATATCCTTCTTGAACAATGGTGGCACGATCCAGCGCGTCATAGGTTGTGCGAGTGACTACACCTCGCGGACTCACCACATCCTGCAACCGGCCCGCAGTGTCAAAAACATAATCTGTCTGCAACCAACGATCCCAACCATCAGCTGCAGTATCGCGTCCAGGAGCGGTGCTTGGTCGCGAAAAGTCCCGCACGCCGTTTGCATTGGCATCGCCATCATCGCCATTGTTGCCCCAGTTGACCTGATTGGTCAGTCGGTCCGCAGAATCGTAATAGTTGCCGACAAGACTGATGCGGGCATTCAAAGAAGTTAAGTCACCCAAATCCGTCTTGTCATGATCCCGCTGCCCGGTTGCAATCAGAGTTGGATTTCCGTTGCCGTCATAACTTGTTTCAACTTGTTCCAAAACAACATCATCGCTTACGCTGCCAGCGGCGGTATAGTTGCCGGAAGCACCAGGTGCCGGATCATCTTTTCCATCAGTCGTGTATCGCTTGGTTTCCCGGCTAGCCCCGTCGTACACCATCTTCTGATTTAAGCCGCCGGGGTTGCGCTGTTTGATCAGGTTGCCGCGATTGTCGTACCACATGCTGGTGGTAAGGTAATTGCCTTTTGTGCCCGCAGTACCGGACCATTCCTGCTCGACGCTATACTGCCGTACTTCGTACACGTTTCCGCGATCATCAAACAGGGTGTCTTGATATGCGCGACGTTGCGCGGAGAGCGTGCTATCCACCGTTCCCAGATTCAAACTGTTGATGTTCTGCCCGTCGCCGTCGTAAATACCCTTGCCAACACATCTATCCAAGTTGTCAAAAACACAGAGTGTAATAGGTGAGTTTACCGTCGTGTCGCTGGTGACTCCTTCATGCGTCAACACCAGACGATCGCGCCAATCATAGCGCATGGCGGTCACGCGATCCGCGTTAGAGCCTCCTGGAATTTGCGTGACCTTCGTGAGCGTATCGTCACCCACGTTTCCACCGTCAACGCTGCCACCATCATATTCATTGGCAGTGACCTTCGTCATATTCGTGCCGGGAGAACCTGGAGACCAACTACTGTCATCCGTACCCACCCACGTTGAGATTGCACGATCCAGTCCGTCATACACGGTGCGCGTGATGGTTGGGTTAAAGCCGGAGAGACTTCCGCCCGTGTACAAATCTCGACCGGCAGCTTGGCGCGTCTGCCGTCCCCGCTCATCGTAACCAAACTCGGTGCGATATCGGGTTGTCGTGCCTGTTAGAGCGCCAGTGCTGGCGGTATAGGCGTTGCCCGAGGTGTCCGCGAAACGCTCGACCGCTGTGGCTTGCTGCTGGATATTATGCTCAGTGCGCGTGCGTTTTGTGACTGTTGAAAGCAAGTCACCCGAGCTATCGCGCACCACGTCGATTTCATCAAGCACACCTGTCGCGCGATTATCTATAATGACATGGGCTGGTGGAGTATTCCCTGAGCTCGGCAACGGCGGCGTGATTGTCACTCGCTTCAGAGCGGCACTGTCGTCATATTCACTCCTAGTAATCCCCGTGCTCAAGCCCATGTAGGTGTTTGCATCCGTAATCTTTCTGTTTCGACCAAGTAGATCCGCTTCGAAGCCCGTTGTTAATGGAGCTCCGCCACTATCAACAACACTCTGCTTAAGGGCACCCGTGGCGTCAAAATACTGGTTGGTTGCGACCTTGCCATCGCCGTCCGTAAACGACGTTTCTCTGCCGAAAGAGTCGTACGCCATAATCTCGGTCTTTGATGTGGTTTGTGTGCCGCCGTTCTGAGCCTGAAGAATGTCGGGAAGCGTTGTAGTTCTTTGTGTGATCCGGTCACTACTATATGAATACGAATAGCTTGTCGTAACGGCACTCGCGCTGGCGTCGCTTCGATAGACCGTATCAGAAGCGACAACAAATGCGCTCGACGTTGGTGTGCCACCTGTTGCACTTGGACGAGCGCTGTACGTGAGTTCGACTTGCAGATTTTGCGATCCTCCTGTCCCCTGTTTTCGACCTGTACGCCACAAGTACCCCGTAGCACTTGCTGGGTCATACTCAAATGTATGGACCAACCCGGTGGCACTCTGCAAGGTTGCCGGGTGATTGTTGCTGTCGCTGATTGACGCGACAGCTGTCGGCGTCGCTGTAAGGGTCAAGCGTCCTTTTGCATCGAATTGATTGGCGGTGTTCCAAGTCGCCGCCGTTGTCGCTGTGGGCGAGCTATAACTTGTGAGCAGGACTTCGCCACGGCTGTTTGTGTAAACGACATTCTTGTCGTTATTGCTCAGATCTGCATTGTCGGAATCCGGTAGGGATTCAATTGTCTTTGAATCCCACGTGTTTACACCACTGCGCCCACCGGTGGTACTCGACGATGGACCAGCATAGTCATAGCTGAACGTTCCACTGCCTTGAATCGTCTGCGTTTTCACTCGATTACGCCGAAGTACGGTGGAATCATCGGCGGCGTAGTAATCGAGCACAAGATTCGCGTACGGTTGGAGTGTCGCTTGGTTCACTGACGCTGGATCCATTCCTTCGCGGCCAAGCGCACGCTCATAAGAAGCGCCCTCAAGCACGAGAATCAGTCGGCCATAGTTGTCATAGCGATAGAGCTTGCGTTCGACTGCATTGCCACTTTGCTTGACGGTAACGCGCTTCAAGTTTCCAGGATTGCCATATGTGGTGTCGCTTCCACCGTAATATTCGTATTCGACGTTGCGCACCGCTTCGACTGCACCCGCATTGAGGTCGTTGCGTCGCTCCATCAGCATGCCAGTGAGTTGATTGATACCGTTATAGCTGTATGTGAGGCGTT
Organism: uncultured Candidatus Saccharibacteria bacterium; assembly: GCA_964532205.1. GTDB lineage: Bacteria > Patescibacteriota > Minisyncoccia > Phycocordibacterales > JAKAEA01 > CAZHGQ01. The sequence goes on from CAZHGQ010000004.1 coordinate 50,144, forward strand.
CAAGAATAGCAGAGTCAGAAAGCCGTTTTCGCTCCACGGTGTTTGGCAATCCGGCAGCCGTGTAGTTGATCTTCGTTTCGTTCCCTGCCGAATCCACGTAGCGATCCAGTTGGCCACGCTGCAGCGACGCGATGCTGCTGCCGAAACCATGGAAATAAAACTTGTTACCCAACGTGTCTGTTACGCGGTATCCCGTGCCATCGACCACAAGCCGATCTAGGCTGAAATCACGTGCCACATAAGCAGAGCCGGTGTAATCAAACCACTGTGAGGATCGACCACCGGCTACGAGAATCATGCTACTCGTCGCTTGAATCAGAGACGGCCACTGTGCCATGCTCCATCCAGCGCCATTGAGTGCATCGATTCCCTGCCCGCGAGAATTGTTCCACGTTCGTGTGTGACCCGAGACAATTCCGCCTTCCGCCGGGTCGAGGTCGGATGAGGTAAAGAACACCGAACCATCTGCATACCGAACAACACCGGAAAAGCCGTCGGTCATCGGATCACTGCTATCAGCACCTGTCGCGGTGCCACCTGGACGATCGGCAAGTGGGTCATTGAAGTATGATGGGGTTGCTCGGACGGCGGTCAGCCGAACTGTATCCATGTATTTACCGGGTGTTCCCGCGTTTCCATCCGGATCAACTTCCACAATAATGCTTTGTTCTGCGAGCGTAGGCGACGGTCTGACTGCCTCCACATAGAGCGTTGTGCCAAGCGCTTGGAATTGCGCCAGTGTATACGTAGTTCCGGATGTGCCTCCGGCAACAAAATCCGACACCGTGCGGGTTGCGTCCGAACCGTCTTTTTTCCAAAGGCGCAACCATCCAGCGGCGGGTGTGTCCGACGTCGTCGCACCGGAGCTCGGATCGGAACTGTCGTATGTAAGCTTGATTATCGCGGAAGACGTCAAACCGCTCGGAAGCGTGAGTTGAAGCGGTACAAATTTCAATCCCGTTGCCGTGTCATCATTTGATGCTGACCCGTCACGGTTGTAGCCATCGGCAAAGTCGGGAATTCCATCGAGGTCAATGTCGCCATTATTAACGGTAATGATTTTGCCCGGTCGACCAATGGACTCCTCGATATCCGTCTCTGAGCCGTTTCGCTCCGGCGACCCCGCACTGGTGTTGTCCGAGTCAATGGACACATCCATGCGCTTCACCGAATCTGCATAGTACGAAAAGAACAGCGTGTAGTCGTCATTATTCACTAATCCGTCGCCGGTCATATCACCTTGGGTATACTTGGCCCCAGTTGCACCAAAATTTCCCGCGAGAATGTTGAAATCAATGCTGTTTGCTTTCAGATCCCGATCAAAATCTCCTGGTTGAAATTCGAAGCGGTAGACATTACTCAGCGAAGGCGAGGCCGACGAAAGTGTAAGTTGGAAACTTCCTTTGGAGAGAATCGCGCCCATACCCGGAAATGTTACTTTCGCAGTGGCGGCATCCGGAAACGTCACGGTGGGCGTCGAGTTCGCAGGTGCCGAACCGGTCTCGATATCGATTAGCGAGAAGTTGGAGGCGCTCAAACCGCTGCTCACGGCATCACTAAAACGGTACACCACGCCTTGTGAGCCCGCTTGTGTGTAATCGAACGATGCTTCCATTAGCCGGACGGGGGCGCTGAGCAGTTGCCGACGTTCCAGTGCATCCATTGCACAGTGCGCAAGAAGACTATGAACGCTGGCACGATTCCGGCGAGAGCGACGATCCATGATGGCTCCTTCCAAAGACCCCGACCGAATTGTCTTTGCTTTGATTAACCCTTTTGTGCCCCGGCGTGTCGCGACTCCCGTTGCGAACAGCGCGCCGGGTTACTTCTCGAATTCAATAGACCAATATGATCAAGCTACGTCAAGATAATTTTCAGTTAAGACAACTTCATTGAATTTGCTTCGACAGTGTTTCAGGATCGTATCCCCGCCTTGCGCCACAGAACACATCGTGCGAAAATCAAATCAGAATATCGCAGCGTCAATTGTCGCGTGTTTGATTCTCAATCTCACATTGAAAGGAGACTTCATGGCCCGCACTCGAAAGCCAACCAGTTCGTCCGAGCCACTCATTTCGCAGACGCCACCAGCGGAAGCTACAAACAAGCCAGTGCATACCATTCGCTATGGCGCGGTCAAAGCTACTGTGTGGCAGAACGACAGCGAGAATGGAATTTTTCATACCGTGACTGTAAGTCGAAGCTGGCGAGACGATAAAGACCAATGGCACGACTCGCAGTCGTTCCATTTCAAAGAGCTGCCACAGTTGTCAAAAGCTGTCAACGACGCCCACTCTTGGATCGCGTGGCAAGAGCGGAGAATGGCAGACGCGGCGAAAACGAAGTAAGGCTGCTTGCAGCACACCTCCATTAGCCAGGCATCACCCTGGCTTTTGTTTAAATGAAAAACCGCTGGCTGATTGAGAGGGGGAAACTCAACCGGGGACGCCAGCGGCAACAGCAATCTATCCATTCACCTGCGTTGACACAACAAAAAGCTAGAAATCTTCGGGCAAGAGAACGGTGGTCACCGAGCGGTCCGCTTCGGTGATGATCCAGAGCTTCACCCCGCAGCGATCCGTGTAGACCGACAGCAATCGCATCCCTTCCTTCAGCGCGAGATCATTCTCCCTTCGGTCTGATTCGCAGACCTCTCCCCAATCTCCTCTCACATGACGAGCTAGGCAACTTGGGATGTCTTCTGGATGCAACTTGTCCTTCGCACTGGCAGTGATAACGCACTGCCCCACTGGAAACAATGATAGCGGCATGATGGACTCCTGAGTTTGGATGGATGTAGAAACGATCTTCCTTGAGCGTATGACAGGAATTGATCGCGCGCAACCGTTGGCTGTGGGTAAGAAGACCGCCTTGACCGGGCTCAAACACAATCAAAATCAAAAAAACTTTGAATTGCTAAGTTGCCGTCACCACAATCCGCGCGGAATTGAAAGGCGAAATCTGGGCTCATTTCGCCGTTGTCTCCGCTCCATATCGTGCTATGTTGCTTCCGGCTTTTTCCGTTGCCGGTTCCTGCACAATCGACTCTCCTGAGATCGACAATACGTAGCTCTTCTTGTCCTAGTTACGATGGAACTGGCGAGGTCATTTGTTCGCGATGCGACAGTAGTGCAAAGACCCAAACCTCAACTGGTGAAGCGGTTTCCTGCAAGTGCTGTCGTGGATATGGCAGGATCGTGTGCCCGATGCATTCACTGCCAAAACAGGCTCTTCAAAGTGACCGCTCGAATGATGCAAGCATGACAGAGGGTTCCTTGCCGCAGGCTTTGCACCAGGAAATAAACTCAACCGGATCGATGCGACGATCCCCAACCTCGACCTTGTGAACATAGGAGGGAGGCTTGCGGAGCTTTTCCGCAAGCGCACGCTGGGATTGGCCGCTTTGATTCCGCAGCGCCCGCAGCGTGCGACAAAGTTTTCGGTACGCAGGAGTGTGTTGTGCCCTTGCACCCATTACAGGAGCAAGGTAACGTGAACGTCTGATGCTCCCATTTTGGGAGTAACTGGAGGTGTGGTATGTCCAGCCGTAGTTGTCCCCGCTGTCATGAAAAAGGAACTGTCACCTGCAGCCGCTGCAAGGGATCTGGGCAAGTGTACAAGGGCTTCTTCCGGGATGGCGAAAGTCGCCAGGAATGCCCGAAGTGCGATGGCAAGGGAGAAGTCCAGTGCCCTCGCTGTGAGGGTTCGGGCACGGTGGAGAAGGGCTGATAGACCGACTCTGTGCTGATGATGCCGCTTAACACAGGGATAGTCGTCCGGTCGAGAATAGTCCAAGCCGACGAGCAAATACTGGGTCGGCTTGGACTTCATCCTTCCAAGAACAAGAACGGTCTAGTCTGCAAATGCTACGGGTTCTAAGCCTTTGCCAGATTCGGAATTGTCCACATCATAACCCACACGCAAACAACCCTTCTTCCATTTGCAACTGCGGATGGTCACCTCTCCCAAATCTGCTAAGGTCCCGATATGCGTGCCGCCGCACGGGAGCGGCGGGAAGTTTTGAATTGTGACGATGCGAGGCGGCGGTACTCCGTCTGTCATCGAGACTTGGCCTCCCGCCTCGATAGCGTCGCGAAGCTCAGCAGCCAATGTCGACTCAAAGCCTGAGGGTGGCGCTATTTCACACTGAAATTCGACACGAGCTTCACCGGGCCAGTGATGTCCACCCTTCGCTCGCAAGGAAGGCAACAATCGTTCGGCGACTCCGGCAATCAAGTGGCCAGCGGTGTGATAGCGTGAGTTCACTGCGCGACGATCTGCATCAATCCGAACCTCTACCTCTTCTCCGACTCGTAGACCGTCGACGCTGTCAACAGTATGCGCAATATTGTCGTCATCAGCATAGTCCGCACGCAAAATCTTCGCTGGCCCAATCCAGCCAAGATCACTAGGTTGCCCGCCACCTTGTGGAGCGACAATCGTCTGATCAAGAAAGACCACCGGCGATGGCTCAGCGATAATCCGGACCACGCGGGCGCGGCAAATAGCTGCTGAACTTGTGAAATAGGTTTTATTAGTCATTGTGGGTTCCTTATCTTGATAATCAATTCCTGTATATACGAGCTGACGAATTTTGAGAGATCATTCTTATGAGTGATGAAATAGCGGCAGATCTTGGGAAACAAAATCAACGAAACCGCTAATTGATAATCGCTCCCCTGCTCCAGCACAGGCGGTCACAGCATGGATACGCCTTGCTGATGCGATCACAAGTGCGCCTATTGGAGGATCAAACTCGACATCCGGCGGACCGATTCTCGAACGATCAAGCCCGTAGGTCTTGTTCCCCTTATCATCGTAGAACCGAAGAGTGTCGTACTCCGAGCGATTCGTGATGACACGATTCCAGAATTGGAGTCTTCCACCACTCTCTGTTTTCTTCACATAAACATTGACGAAGAGCTGTTCCTGAATGGAACGGGTTTCGTCACATGGGAAGTCAAGGTCGGCACGGTCATCGTGGGGATATGCTTCTCCACCGTCCCGAAACACTCGGCACACGCCGGTAAAACATGGCTTTCCGGAGATTCGAAGTTCACGCACACCATGCGGCCAGGCGTAGCCGACCTCGCGCAGCACCCTATGAATTGGAAATTCATAGGGTGCAAAATGCCGACACAACGCTTTGGACATCTGGTGAACTGAGTCAAAATACTTCGGGCATAATTCTTGCCCAAGACATCCGAAAAGCGAGTTGCCAATCGTGCCGATGCGCTCGGCACCCGTACCCGGCTCATAGGTGGTCCAATGTGCAAAGGTGAGCAAGCGATCAGCGACGACTTGGCAAGCCGCTTCTGAGAAGAAGCCGGGAATGACCACAGCAAAGTCATCCCGTCGAATCAGCCGACGAAGGTCTTCCTCTCGGATTTCATCAATCACGCGAACGCCTGGCGGCAGCGTGTCTGCGAAATCGTCGAGAGAATCTTGCCTCGCAGACAATAAATGAGACATGTAAGCCTCCTTTCGAAAGGAGGCCCAGCGGGCAGCGGTAGGCATTCGGCCAATTGCAAAACACTTGCAATTACAATGAATATGGCTCATAATGCACACATTGGACAGAGGTTAGGACTGACTCGCGAAAGTTTAGGTCCCGATCCCTGAATTGCCCGTCTGGGCCCAATGCCACTAGAGTAATCTGGTGGCTTTTTTTATCTTAACGCGCATCACAAATCTCGTCCAGAAAAATATCGTTATAGAGAATACTTCATACTTGACGACTAATTGCAGTCGATGGACCTTTCGTTGATTTTAGATGCGGCTTTGGCCGATGATTAAAGTATGACCGAAGATCTTGGAAAGAGCCTCTATCGACTGACGGTCAATCTCCGATTGGTTCGTCCACCGAAACCGGACAAAGAGAAGCTCTCGGAGCGGGAGATCATGGCGCTTTTCCTCATTAGGTTCTTGGGCACCTGTCCTGTCGAACAACTACGCAGAAGACTCGATGTCCCGATGAACACTGCAAGCACCTACATCCGACGATTAGCGGACAAGGAGTTTATTGGGCGATCTTTCGATTCCAAAGACGCCCGAATTCATCTGCTGCAGTTAACGAAGCGAGGCGAATCGTTCCTAGAAAAACTTGAGGAAATGCGCGGGCACCGCATGGATACCTACATCGGAGAGCTCGCATTGACGGGCGCTGAAGAGACTTCCCTTCGTCGAGTGTTGAAGAAGGCAAATGATCTGATTGAGAATCAACTGCGAACCCGCATCAGACGCACGGCTTCTGAAGAGTCGAACGTCCCTCCAGCCACACTTGACGAAGAGTAGCCCGCCGGAGGAGAGCGATCGACATGCTGACGATTGAAGGTTGCTTGGAACGATTTGAATTGCGCCGGCAGCATTCACTATTGAATCCAGCGTCGCAGCTTTTCCTCGACGCAGTTCCTTCGGCTGCCGTACCGCTGGTGGGAACGCTGAACAAGCAGTCTGCTGCGTCCGCACGGCAGTTTGAGCGCGGCAAGCGTTCTCCCGCGAAATGGCTCTTGCTGCTCGCCATCGCGCATCAGTTTCGCGAGCACTCGAAAGTTCCCCAAGGACGAGAACTCTACCGGGGCAAATGATCCGCCAAACTCACGGGAAATAGTTTGCGCATCACTCTCTCCCACTCGGAAACTCAGCATCGAGCCGACGTTACCAAACACGGCTTTGCGGATAAACTCCGGCACCTGATCCAGGTACTGATGACTCAAGGTCAAGCTGAGTCGGTACTTTCGAGCTTCGGAAAGAATCGATGAAAAACTCGTCGTTGAAAAGTTCTGAAATTCATCTATCGCCAGAAAAAAGTCCTGCCGCTTTTCTTCTGACACATTCACCCGACTCATCGCTGCGATCTCAAAGCTGGTCACGAGGATTGAACCAAGGAGATTCGCTTTATCTTCACCCAGCGCGCCTTTGCTGAGGTTCGCGATAAAGATGCGCTTGTGATCCATCATAAAACGAGGATCAATCTTTCGTTTCACCTGTCCCAGGACGTGTCGCAGGGGTGGGGCCATGAGTAATTGACCAACCTTGTTTTGAATTGGCGCGATCGCTTCCTTCTGAAACCGCTTGTCATACCCCTCAAATTCCCGCGTCCAAAATGATCGGACGATGGGATCATTCACCTGCTTCACGACCCAACGGCGATAGTGTGGATCAACCAGCATTCGCTGGATGCCCAGGATTGATACATTCTCGCATTCGAGTAAAGCGGAGATCGCGGCAGACAAAATGTACTCAGTTCGTGGTCCCCAGGAATCCGACCAGATCGCCTTCATGCTGCCAATCAATCCAGAAACGACACGGTGCCGCTGATTGACAGGCACAGACTGAAGCAAATTGAATCCAATTGGATATGAAAGATCGGCAGGATTGAAATAGACGACATCTTCGGTGCGGTTACGTGGAATATGATCCAGTACATCGCGAGCGAGATCGCCGTGAGGATCAACTAACCCGACGCCGCGGCCATAATAGATGTCCTGCAGAATCAGGTTTCGCAGCAGTGTGCTCTTGCCCGTGCCCGTTTTTCCCACAATGTACGTATGTTGGCGGCGATCTTCGGGAAGCACACCAAAAGGCAGCGTCCCATTCCAGACATCTCGATTGCCGATCCAGTTGATCGATTCATCATGAATGTCATTGTGCTCCTCGCTCATATGCCCGAATCAGCCGCCGTTCCTTCGGAAAGACCCTTGGAGTAATCCGGCGCCATTGGGAAACCCACACGCAACGACATCCGTTGTGGTTGACGAGCCGCTAAGGTAGCGGAGGCTGAAACGGAAACACCAACAGCCTGCCCGCTTGTGTAGTCGTCTGTTGAGCTCCTTCTCAAAAGTATATCTCAACGAACGAAACATTAACTGTGGAGAAGCTCTTCACTTTGACGCAGCTTTGCCACCCCCATCTGCAACAATTAGGGGATTGAGAGGGTTGTTCTTCATCGCATCCACTCGCATCTTCCATTTTTCCCACTCAACCCCCGACATTCGCACCTGACCAGCCGTTCGGAGACTTTCCAACTCGGCGAGATATGAGTTAACCGCCTTTACAAAGATTTCTCCGTCAGCACCGACGGGCGCAACCTCGCGCTCCAGCCTTCTCAGGAGCTTTTGGATTGCTGAGATTGAGACGTTGTCCTTATTCAGCCGATTGAAGTCGTTTATAACACGCTTAACTGTCTGAGTAGATGAGTACTTAAGCGTCACGGCGCGACTTCTCTCCAAAGCTTCGCGAATAAAATCACAAATTGCGATGACGTTCGCCCTAAGGGCTTCGTAAGCCTCTATCTCCTGATCGTCAAATCGCCCAGCTGAGAGATGAGATACAACCTCTTGAAGAACCCCCATCTTGTCGTACTCCCCGCCAAATTCCGGCTTCACACCGCGGAACAGTGCTTTCGTCGATTCTACAAGGCCACCAGTTCCATATTCTGGAGACGCGACATGGTTTCGGCAGGTAGCCGCGTTTTTCTCCCAAGTCTCAGGCAACCATTTTTCAATGTAGTGCAACACCGCTTGCGCATACACGCACTTCGGGATGATGTCCTCTGTGGTGACGATCTGAACGTTGTCAGAAAAAGAAGTGACCAGAGTTCCAATTTGTCCGACAAACTGCACATCGATCAACTTCCGTTTCTTCTTCGGGTTATTGCCAGTGATGGTAGATGCAACATCGTTCGCAGGCGGATCAGAGTCTATAACAACAGCTGTCGGCGGTATCGGCTCGTCGGCCCATCGTGATTGCTCCAAGACATTCTCTACGTTTCCAACGCCATCGGCAGAAACGAACACCACGCTGTTAAGATCCAAAAACTGCCCGACGTTCTCCGGCGTGGCAAACACTCGGATCAGTTCAGTCAAAATGTACTGGTCTGTGGCTCCCTCTAGTAAGATGTTGTCAGCACCAAGAAATAAACTGGGAGCACTATCGATACCCAGCGCGGTTCTTACAGGTTCATACCGTCTAGCCCGTGCCTGCTCGATGTATTGTGTACCTTCTTCCGATTCCTCTTTCTTGACAACCCGGATTCGCCGTGGAAAGTTTCTGTTGATTAGGTATGGCGAATGGGTCGTATAGATGAGTTGGCAGGTTTGATGCGACGATTCTGGGCTTACAAGTGATTCAAATACTGCCAGAAGGTTTCGTTGCCCCAGAATCGAAAGTGCTGAATCCGGTTCGTCCATTAAGATAATTGAGTTCCGGTTTTTGTGCGAGAGCTCCATTGCTTTTGCTTGAATGTAATAGCTAAGAAAGTAGCGGAGCCCGGAACTTCGTTCGCGAAAGGTGTAGATAGAGTCAGTCTTATCTCTGATTTCGAAATAGACCACCCCATCCTTGCAATTCATGGACAGTGAAAACTGCTCATCCTGCTTCCAAAAATGCGAAAGATTGAGCTTGTCATTCAACTCATCGTTCCACTTCGCAATCTGTCCTTCCACATACCCGCGATCGTTTTGATCGCGTTCATAGATGTAGCGTAGTGTCTCTGGAGTTATTTCAAGAATCTCTCGGAACAATTGCATCTCAAGCCCATCCGGAGAGACGTGCTGTCCGGGGATGGCATCAATCGACTTCTTGGCGTTTGAAAGTGAGGTGAGAAACTCTTGACCAACTGCGTTTTGTGGCGGAGGTGGCGTGAGCCGCCGAATAACGCCAGCAGCTTCCTCCATCTTTTTCCTATCCAGCAATCCGACACTTTCAAAGGCTTTGTCGCCGCTAGCAACAAGAAGAGACGCCAGCGGAATTTCGCTGGCAAGCTGGGCCTGCGAGTGGATATATCTGACTGTAGGAAGGAGCGCTCGCACCCTACTAAGTTGCGATTCATCCAAGAGGACTGCTTGCTCGGATGGTTCGATGTAAATCCTCGCGGGCTTCTTCGGCTCTTCGTCGGGTGCCAATATCAAAACGAAATGTTTAGACTCTGGACTTCCACTCGGAGAAACAGCCCCGCCGATCGCACTACTTAGCGCCGTTGACTCTTCCGCATTCTCAATCTCAAAACGCAAGCCGATGTTCGGCCAAGCTTCAACATTTCGGGTCCGGATTCCCGCAAAATGGCAGAGATCGGTCCGCTTGAACACGTCTCCAGATTCGATTCCCTTCCCTGTTGCGACCTTACTTATCGCATTGAGTAGGTGCGACTTGCCGCTCTCGTTGGCTCCTACGATTGTTGTGATGTCGCTTTCTACCGGAATTTCGATGAATGGGAAGATATCTTGTGCAGCAAAAGATGGCGACATTTTGTTCCACGGTCGGTACTCACGCGTCTCACCCTTTTCGAATGTCCCGCGGTAATTGAGATGAAATGACTTGTACCAACGCAACAGCACTGCTCGAAGTTTCATAACTGTCCTTCAATGAAAAATATCGTCGATCGAATTCAATTGCGAGGAGGCGTAGCCCAACGAATATGTTAGCATTGCGTGCAGACGTACACAATTCATCTGCGATCATAGGTTCGTCATGAGTAATCCCCACCTCCCAATTGACAACCGCAGCCACGTCATGCTTCGCTAGAAACAGTCTCGTTCTTTCCCATTTAGCGCACGCTTCAACCTGCGTCCCATGTCGGGTCGCTCTTGCTGCGCGCAGAAAGGGTGGCCATGCCACGCAAACAAAAGGTACGACGCTTTGATCCAGGGTTTCATTGTGTTTCGCAGCTAAGTTTGGAAGAAGAAGCGCGGTTTCTACACCGCGAGGTCGAGAATAGTTTAATCGCCTCTCCCGCCGAACTCGACAAGCTGCGGATTGAGCGACACACCCATTGCGAACAATCCTGGCAACACCTTTGTTGTCTTCTCGCTCACGTAGCGGAGAAGGATCGCCGAGTATTGCAGGCACTTCTCTTCCGCGACCTATGGTTTGTGGTCGAATTGTATCGCACCTACCTCAAAGCCAACGCAGAGGACGCGCCACCCATCCGTCAGCACGCGAAGCCTTCAACGGCCCTTGAATTCAGCGATTTTCTCTTTGACCTTCAACCCCGAAAGGAGTGACCATGAGTTGGATAGACTTTCGTAAATTGCGTGAGTCCGTGTCATTTAAGCAAGTGCTCGCCCACTACAAGATCGAGCTACGAATCACAGGTGACAAAGCCACCGGGTATTGTCCTTTGCCCACACACAAGGGCGAGCGGCGGTCGCCGTCATTTTCTGTAGAGCTTTCGAAGCGAATATTTCAATGCTTTGGCTGCGGAGCTAAAGGCAACCTGATCGACTTCGTCTGCTACATGGAGGGTAAGAACCCTCGGAACGGTGCTGACGTGCATCAGATCGCGATGCTTATCCACCAGACGTTTTTGGAAACCCCAGCTACTCCCCCAGTGAAAGCACCACCGCCTACCAAACCGTCTGTGCCCAAGCCGGTGTCAACTGCAACAAAGGCGTTGCCCGATCCCACCATCCCTGTTGTGATCAACGCTCCGCTCGATTTCGAGCTAAAGGAGCTTGATCCCGATCATCCGTATCTGCTTGGCCGCGGCTTCACCGCAGAGACTATCAACCATTTCGGCTTAGGTTTCTGCAACCGTGGCACCTTCAAGGGGCGCGTCGTGATCCCGCTCCATGATCTGAAAGGACGTTTCCTTGGGTATTGCGGGAGAATCACCAGCGACAAGCTGATCTCTCCCACGTGTCCAAAGTACAAGTTCCCGCCGCCGCGAGAGCATGAAAGAGCGATTCATGAACTTCGCAAATCGCACTTCTTGTATAATGGACATCGCATCAAATCACCGGTGCAGGACTTGATTGTCGTCGAGGGATTTCCATCCGTGTGGTGGTTGTGGCAACATGGGCACACCAACACAGTATCGGTGATGGGTGCAGCCTGCTCTAGCGAGCAAGCGCAACTCATCATCAAACACGTCGCAGCTGATGGGCATGTCTGGGTATTTACCGACGATGACGAAGCGGGCTTACGCTGCGGCGAAAGCCTGCTGAGTCTCATCGCGCCTGAACGGTTCGTCAGATGGTTACAACCCATCCATGGCACGCAGCCAACAGATTGCAACGCAGAACACCTCGCCGAACTTCTGCCGCTTGGAACATCGACAGATGCACCCAAAGCGAGTTCTCGCACGAGAAAACCACTTCCACGCACTGCGTGAGTCATCAATACAGAACGACCAGCACTGGTCGTTCTTTTCATCTGAGGTCATTCCTTCATTCGCCTAATCGTCTTTGACAACACCGCAACGAGTTTGTTTGGGTTTGCTCCGCGGGCTAGCACCAACGCAATCATCATGATCTTCGAGAAAAACATAGCGGCAGCAATTCCTCCGATCGCCGCATACGCCGCCGCCAGCACACAAAAAACGACGACCACTCCAACCGTAACCCATCGTTCCGCCTGACTTACAACTGTCATCTTTCCCCCTTGTGAGAAACAGCAACTGGCTGTCGCACCGTGCGACATCACACCCCACTATCCCTATATAGCCAGATAGACGCGCATTAAGTTCCCCGAGCAACTTTCCTAGGAAAAATGAGATTTCCAATCCATGCAGAGCAGTAATCAACTAAACGGGTTCTCCACCCCGTGTGGTTGAGCGGCGTGCGGGTGCGTGAGCCGGGTGACCCGCGTGAGCCCCGTGAGGGGCCGTGAGGCGGGTAGTCGGGGGTGGCAAATTCAACACAACGAACGAATGAGCGCTCAACAGAGCGCTGGTTTGAAGGTAGTGGGCCTCCACCCCCTTGGAGGGGTGTGAGGAACCCGTGGAGCGGCGTTGTCCTTTACCAATTGTTCGATTCCTACCGAGGGCAGAGTAAGCATCGAGTCGCGCGCAGTGACTAACCCCTTCTGGGAAATGCGCGAAGTTTCGCGCGTTTCCAGTGCCGCTTCAGGCGGCAACCCGCAACGCGAACGCCATTTCCGGGCCTCCGTTGCAACAACAACGACACGAGTCACTGCCTTGGCGCATTTTTCTTAACGTGCTACTATGCGCGCGCAAATCATTAGCAGTTAATTCGCATTCACATGGAAACAATTCACAGCAGCGGCAGGTATTTCCTGTACGCGCGCAAATCCACCGATACGGAGGAAAAGCAGGTTCGAAGCATCGACGATCAACTCGCCGAACTTCACGACTTCGCAAAGTCGCACAACCTCAACATCTTGGAGACGTTTATTGAACGGCGCACCGCGAAGATTCCGGGTCGCCCGGTATTCAACGAAATGCTCGATCGCATCCAGCGCGGCGAAGCAGATGGCATCCTTGCTTGGCATCCTGATCGCCTCTCCCGCAACAGCATTGATGGCGGCAGGCTTATCTACCTTGTCGACCAAGGTGTCATCCGTGATCTCAAGTTTCCCATCTACACATTTGACTCAACCTCGCAAGGCAAGTTCACACTTGCCATCGCTTTCGGACAAAGCAAATACTACGTGGACAACCTTTCGGAAAACGTCAAACGCGCGATGCGGCAGAAGGCAAAAAGCGGTCAGTTTCCTGGCCGAGCACCAGTCGGCTACCTAAACGATCCGCGTACACGAACGGTGGTGCTTGATCCTGCACGAAGCCACCTGGTGCGGAAAGTCTTCGAGCTTTTTGCAACCGGTCAGTGGTCGATCCGCGAGCTACGCGCCACCAGCACCAAGCTCGGATTACTCAGCAGTTCTGAAAGGCCACTCTCACTCTCTGAAATGCACCGCTTCCTGCGCAACCCCTTCTACTACGGTCTGTTTCGCTATGCCGGTGAACTCTATGAAGGACGCCATGAACCACTCATTGCGAAATCCGTCTTTGATCGTGCCCAACTGGCACTGTCCCAGCGAACCAAACCCCGCTGGAAGCCTTCATCCGAGAAACTGTTTCAAGGCGTATTTCGGTGTGCCGCGTGTGGCGCGTTCATCACGACTGAAACACAGAAGGGACGTAACTACCTTCGGTGCACTCGCAAAAAAGGTGCCTGCTCACAGCCGTACCTGCGGGAGGATGATGCGGTCCGACAGATGCAGGTCATTCTTTCTGAGATCGCCGTGCCCCAGGAAACGGTCGATACACTTCGCGCTGAATTTACCGAGCGTAAAAAACAAGAAGCAACTCATCGCGCCGACAATCTCTTCGATCTTCATCAGCAATCTGCGGAGATAGACAGCAAACTTGAACGCCTCACAATCAGCTATCTCGACAACATCGTCACCCTCGACGAATACCGTTCAACCAAAGCGGCCATTCTGCTTGAGAAGACCAAAATCAAAGATGAAACCCGCCTGGTGGAACAACACTCGAACGGTTGGCTCGAACCGATGGAGGCCTTCATTGCAGAGCTTAACCAAGCCATTTCTGTGGTTTCTGGCTCAGATCTGCGAGAAAAACGCGATTTTCTCACAAGGGTCGGCTCGAACTTAATAATCCAGGATCGCACGATCCACTACGATTTCCAGCCACTCTGGAAATACGTTGCAACGGAAGCCCGGAAATGGCGTTCGCGTTGCGGGTTGCCGCCTGAAGCGGCACTGGAAACGCGCGAAACTTCGCGCATTTCCCAGAAGGGGTGCCCAATGGGAATCGAACCCATATCGCCGGGACCACAATCCAGCGTTCTAACCGTTGAACTATGGGCACCATATTTGCCCAGGTTTTTAGTAAACCCACCTAAGCATTGTGCGCAGGAGAGGATTTGAACCTCCAAGCCCTTGCGGGCGCTACCACCTCAAGGTAGTGCGTCTGCCAATTTCGCCACCTGCGCATTCAAGGTCTTTCGACGTTGTGCATGAACTATAGCAAAATGATGCCTTTTTTCAAGCTCGATCAGCTTTCTATCAGAAAATGGTCGAAAACAAAAAATGACAACTTTGTTGTCATTTTTTGGTAGGCTGCACTTTCTATATATTCTACCCTGCCCTTTTAAATAATTTTGATTATTCAGCAGCTGGAGTTTCAACCGGAGTTTCCTTTGTTTCAGCAGCTGGAGTTTCTTCGGTTCGCATACTCTGAGTTCGGCGCATTTCACGACTGATTTCCTTGGCTGCCTTCTTGCGGATATGATAGAGCTTTGCTCGACGAACTTTAGCGCGGCGGACAACTTCAATCTTATCAATTAATGGTGAGTATAGTGGGAAAATTTTCTCAACACCAACACCACTAGCTACTTTACGAACAGTAAATGTCGCACCGGCTTCGCTGCCATGCTTGCGGGCCAAAACCAAACCTTCAAAAACCTGAAGACGTGTCTTGTCACCTTCCTTAATTTTCTGGTACACCTTTACAGTGTCGCCAGAGCGAAGGTTGAGAGTTGAGCGCTGCTCAACATTGACCGGAGAAATTGTGATGTTTTTCGTCTGCATATAAGTACGGAACACTTTAGCATACGGTTGTAGCTTTAGCAAGAGCCACGGTTTTAAGCCTTATGCTGGCGCATATCTTCCTGAGCCCGAACAAAATCCATAGGAAATGGCGCTTCAACCCGGGCCTCAGCACCATCAGGAGTTATAAACTCAAGGAGTCGAGCGTGCAGAGCCAACCGAATAAAGCCCAAAGCCGCCTCGCGCTTGGGTGCATAGAGACCATCAGCCACAATCGGATGATTTATAGCCTTAAAATGCACGCGGATCTGGTGGGTGCGGCCAGTTTTTGGGTAGACCTCGACATATGTATGTGTGCCGTCATTCATTAATACCTTGTATTCAGTGATGGCTTCACGGGCTTCACCGCGACCACCTCGCTGAGCCGACCAGAGCCGAAAATCACTACGCGATCGGGCAATTGGTCGATTGATTACACCCTCTTCCCCCTTCATCACACCATACACAAAGGCATTGTAGGTTTTATGGACTTCACGGTCCTGAAATTGTTTTTTAAAAAACTCAAAGGCTTCAGCAGTTTTAGCAATGAGTAATACACCCGATGTTTCGCGGTCGAGCCGATGCACAATACCCGAACGATGAATAACTGTGCCGTCAGTTTTGGTAATTGGTTCACCGACGTTTTTTGATTCTGGGTAATGCTCTTCAAACCATTCAGTCACATTTGGTTCAGCGGTCCGGCCATCAGCATGAACAACCAAGCCGGCCGGCTTGTTGATGACGACACAGTGTTTGTCTTCGTAAAGAATCTTGATATCCATAACGACATACTATCTGATTTTTGCAATATGTAAACGAAAGACAGATATGATACAGTATCGGCAGAAAGGATGTCTTATGAATAACACCGAACTTCTGGATTTGTCTGTCCAGGCTCATCTGTGCGCCACAAAAAAATATCGCCGTCGGGCAATTTTCGAAGCAGCCAAAAAACTGGTTGGTGACACAAGCGAAGAAGAACGGGCCGAGGTTATCGCATTAATTTTCCGGACAATTATTGCACCGGAACCGAGTGAGCTTGGAAAAATTGAGAAGCGAGATCCCACCGTACCACTCATCATCCAGATCAAGTGCGACTAACAAAAAGCCGAAGGTATTCCCTTCGGCTTTTGCGTGGTGCGCGATGAGGGACTCGAACCCCCGACCTTCCCGGTGTAAACGGGTTGCTCTACCAACTGAGCTAATCGCGCATGTAAACACCTAATGTGGTGTTCACTATACAGGATTTTCTAAAAAAATCCAGATCTAGTTAAAACCCCAGTCTATGTTTGAAGAAGTCGCCAATACCACGAAAGAAACCATACCCTCGTGCTGGTTTGCCATTGCCTTGTGGCATGGTTGTAGAGCCCATACCCCATCCCCGCATCTCACCGACCATGATTTTGGTAGCAATAACAGATGTGCCGGAAATAGCACCTTCCACACCAGCACGATCACCAACTACCAACGCTGAGATAGTTGTTGTAGCACGATTCTTCATAACAAAAGCATTTGTTGCGTCAACTGTATATGTGGTTGTACCCTGATTACTTTGTATACCAGGCTGAGCCAATGTAATGGTTGTACCACTAATTGCAATGATTTGACCATGAACACCGTTGGGTATTTGGGGAACACGACCATCTTCAGGACGACCCCGACCGCTTGCTGCTAAGGCAAAAGCTGGCACTAAGGCCGAAATACCGAATACGGCTGTAAGCACAAAAGCCGCTAATGATTTTTTTGACATAGTTTTGATTAAATAAGTTATGAGGGCGAGACAAACCCTCTACAATTACTACTTCTTAAGTATTCAAAATGGTGCAAGTGCCCCTGGTAGGAATCGAACCTACATAACCGGCTTAGAAGTCCGGTGTTCTATCC
>CAZHGQ010000005.1:0-65753 GCA_964532205.1 uncultured Candidatus Saccharibacteria bacterium
AAAATTAGTTGCAGATAGCATTGCTGCTCAACTTGAGCGCCGTGTCATGTTCCGTCGTGCAATGAAACGTGCGGTACAAAACGCAATGCGTTTAGGTGCTAAAGGTATCAAAGTTGAAGTATCAGGCCGTTTAGGTGGTGCTGATATGGCTCGTCAGGAAGAACTCAAAAAGGGTCGTATTCCACTTCAGACAATCCGTGCTGATATCGACTTCGCTCGTGAAAAGGCTCATATGACATACGGTGATATTGGTATTAAGGTCTGGATTTACCGCGGCGAAATTTTCAATAAATAAACCACCATGCAATTTTTTCCTAAAAAAGTAACACATCGCAAGTGGCACACTATGCGCCGCAATCCAAGCCGCTCAATGGTGGATGTTCGTGGTAGCACGCTCGCTTTCGGTTCATTCGGTATCAAAGCGACATCAGAAGCTCGCGTTCGCAGCAATCAGCTCGAATCAGCTCGAAAGGTTATCTCTCGCTCACTCGGTAAGACTGGTAAAATCTGGATCCGTGTTTTTCCTGACATGCCATTTACTCAAAAGCCAGCCGAAGTGAAGATGGGTAAGGGTAAGGGTGATCCACAGGGTTATCAGGTTCAGGTCTGGCCAGGTCGTATCCTGTTTGAAATCGACGGTGTTGAACCAGCTATTGCCAAAGAGGCAATGCGCAAGGCCGGCACAAAATTACCACTTAAAACCAAGGTGGTCAGCCGCCAAGACTAATTGACGAGCGGTAAAAAGTAAGTAGAATCAAAATCCATGTCTGACATTAATAACAAAACAACAGAAGAATTAACAAAGATGCTTGCTGAAAAGCGCAAGGCTTTGCAGACCTTCCGTTTCAATATGTCTGGTTCAAAGACTAAGAATGTCAAAGAGGGTATGAATACTCGCAAGGAAATTGCCAAGATTTTGACTGCTCTCAACGCTAAGACCTCATAATTTTTATGGAAACAAAAACCACATCACACCCAAAACGACTCTCAGGTACTGTCATCTCAAATAAGATGAAGGATACTGTTGTTGTTAGCGTTGAACGATTTGTTAAGAATACTAAGTACCAGAAGTATGTTCAGTCACGCAAGAAGTACAAGGTTCATGATGCTGGTAATACTGCCCAGATCGGGGACAAGGTTGTGATCGAAGAAACTAAACCAATTTCTCGTCACAAGACATTTAAGATTTTGGAAATAAAGAAATAACATGATTCAGCCACGCTCAATAGTTAAAATTGCAGACAACACTGGCGCTAAGATTGGCCGCATTTTCAAAGTGCTTGGCTCATCAAAGAAGCGTACTGCTGAAATCGGCGACCTCGTTGTGCTCTCAGTCCAAAAGGCTGAGCCTCGTAAGTCAGTCAAGAAGAAGGATGTGCTCAAGGCTGTTGTAGTACGTCAGCGCAAGCCCTTCCGTCGCAAGGATGGTTCGTACATCCGTTTCGACGAAAACGCAGTTGTGATCGTGACTCAGACCAAGAAGGAATTCAACCCAGTCGGTGGTCGTGTTTTCGGTCCATTCCCACGAGAACTTTCAGAAAAAGGTTTTCAGTCAGTTATTTCATTAGCTCCTGAAGTAGTATAAACGTTATGAATATCAAGAAAGGCGACAACATCATAGTGCTCTCGGGTAAGGACAAGGGCAAGAAAGGCCAGGTAGTTAAGGCATTTCCAAAACTCAACAAAGTAATTATTGAGGGTGTTAACATGCGCAAGCGCCACAAGCGTTCAACACGCCAGGGTGCTAAGGGTACAATCGTCGACATTGCACATCCAATTGATGCTTCAAACGTCCGCAAAGATAAATAACATGCAATCAGTAAAAGAAAAAAATAATAAGTCATTCGAAAACTTGAAGTCTCAGTTGGGTTTCAAGAATAAGATGCAGGCACCTCGCTTGGTGAAAGTAATTGTTTCATCAGGTGTTGGTTCTATCAAAGACAAAAAGCGCATCGAGCTCATCAGCAAGCGTATTGCTGAAATCACTGGTCAGAAAGCTGCACCTCGCGGCGCTAAGCAGTCCATCTCAAACTTCAAAACCCGTCAGGGTGATGTTGTTGGCTACCAGGTAACCCTCCGTGGTCAGCGCATGTATGATTTCCTCGATCGTTTGCTCAATGTGGCTTTGCCTCGTACTCGTGACTTCCGCGGTATTTCGGCTAAGTCTGTTGATGACGTGGGCAATTACAGCCTCGGCATCAAGGAACACACTGTGTTCCCAGAGACAGCCGACGAAGATATCAAGGATGTTTTCGGGGTAGGGATTACGGTTGTAACCACGTCGAAAGACAAAAAGGTAACCAAAGCCTTCTTGGAATACCTTGGTTTTCCGTTCAAAAAGGCAGAATAGCCTTAGTTTTAGGAGGTTTTATTGACAGTGGCCATTCTTCCTGATAGGATAGGCCACGAGCTCCGCAAGAGCTTTTTACTTATCATTATGGCAAAAACATCAACAGTTGCACGATCAAAAAAGACACCGAAATTCGCCAGCCGGGTAGTTCGACGATGTTTTCGTTGTGGTCGTAAGCGCGGTTACATGCGTGAATTCGATATGTGCCGTATCTGCTTCCGCGAACTTGCCAATGAAGGTATGATCCCGGGTATTAAGAAGTCATCGTGGTAATTTATGGATACAATTTCTGACCTCATCATCAATATTAAGAACGCCAGCGCTGTTGGTAAAGAAACCACAACCGTGCCGTATTCAAAGCTCAAGGAATCGATCCTCGAAGTCTTGTCAGCTGAAGGTTTTATTGCGCCTTTCAAAAAAGCTAAGAAAGATGCACGCACATTGGAAATCGGTTTGGTCTACGATGAATATGGTCCTCGCGTTAAAGGTGTTGAACGTGTTTCAAAACTTTCAAAGCGTCTTTACAGCGATGTGAAGAGTTTGAAACCTGTTAAGAATGGTCATGGTCTCATGATCCTCACAACTCCAAAGGGTATCATGACTGATGCTCAGGCTCGCAAGGCTAATGTCGGTGGTGAGCTCTTGTTTAAAATCTGGTAATTATATGTCACGAATTGGAAAAAAAATCATAGCGATCCCTGCTAAGACTGAAGTAGCTGTTTCAGGTTCTAAAGTCTCAGTAAAGGGTCCAAAGGG
Source organism: uncultured Candidatus Saccharibacteria bacterium (assembly GCA_964532205.1). Taxonomy (GTDB): domain Bacteria; phylum Patescibacteriota; class Minisyncoccia; order Phycocordibacterales; family JAKAEA01; genus CAZHGQ01. The sequence goes on from CAZHGQ010000005.1 coordinate 3,107, forward strand.
TGCTCTCGAACGCGAATTCAATTCGTTCGTGACTGTAGCTGTGGCTGACGGTAAGGTTACGGTGACTCCAAAGAATGAAGAGGCTAATGCTCTCTGGGGTTCAGTCGCTTCACATCTTGAAAACATGGTAGAAGGTGTTAACCAGTTGTTCGTTAAGAAATTGATCCTCGAAGGTATTGGCTATAAAGCTGATGTGCGTGGTACAGAATTGGTTATGGCTTTGGGTTACTCACACCCAGTTCACATGAAAATTCCAACTGGTCTCACAGTTACTTCAGATAAAGGCATTGTGACAATTTCAGGTATCGACAAAGATGCAGTTGGTCAATTTGCTGCCGAAATCCGCGCTTGGAAAAAGCCTGAACCTTACAAGGGTAAAGGTTTCCGATATGAAGACGAAGTTATTCGCCGCAAGCAGGGTAAGAAGTCTGTATAGTATATGAAAACACGTAATCCAAAAACAGAAAAACGAGAACGACGTCATCGTCGAATCCGCGCTAAGGTTCGTGGTACTTCTGACATGCCACGTCTTTCAGTCTATAAGTCAAACAAGTTCATCTATGCTCAGCTCATCAACGATGACGCCGGTGCAACACTTGCCCATGTCTCGACTGCCGCTGTTTCTGGAAAGGGTTTGGTAGAAAAGGCCAAGCAGGCTGGTGCAGCTTTGGCCAAACTGGCTAAGGCTAAGAACATTACAAAGGTTGTCTTTGATCGCGGTGGTTTCATTTACACTGGTCGAATCAAGGCATTGGCAGATGGCGCTCGAGAGGGTGGTCTAACATTTTAATATTTATGGCAGAAGAAAACGTACAACAGAAAACTCCAGCTCCAGCAGCACCTACAGCACCTCAGCACGCTGGCCCTCGCGCACCTCGTGGTGAATTCCGCAAGAATCCTCGCCGCGCTCCTCGTTCAGATGCCAAGGTTAAACCTGAATTCGATCAGAAAATTATCGACATTCGTCGTGTGACTCGTGTGGTTTCAGGTGGTCGCCGTTTCAGTTTCTCAGTTGCTCTTGTAGCCGGGGACAAGAAAGGTTCAGTTGGTGTCGGTATCGGTAAGGCAGGTGATACATCTCTTGCTATCGACAAGGCTTTGAAGAATGCAAAAAAGCATATGGTCAAAGTGCCTACCACAAAGGACATGTCAATTCCTTACGAAGTTACAGCTAAGTATGCCAGTGCTGTAGTGACTATGGCGCCAAATCCAGGCCGTGGAGTTGTGGCTGGTAGCTCAGTTCGTACTGTTATCGAATTAGCTGGTATCAAAAATATTGGTGCTAAGCTCCGCTCAGGTTCAAAGAATCGTCTCAACAATGCTCGTGTAGCGATTGCTGCTTTGAAACAGCTTACTCCTCACCGCCGTGTCCTACTCTCACGCCGAAACGCGTCAACGGTTGAAGCTAAATAATTGTAAAACCATGCAGATCAATAATCTCAAAAGAAAAACACCTAATCGCAAGCGCATGATTGTCGCTCGTTGTGGTAAGAGTGGCAAGACAGCGGGCCGTGGTACGAAGGGTCAGAAGGCGCGTGCTGGTCACAAAATCCGTCCTGAACTTCGCGATATCATTAAGCGAATTCCAAAGATGCGTGGCCGTGGTAAAAATAGCAACGTATCATTTTACGAAAAGCCAGTTGTACTCAATCTCGATGCTATCGAATTACTCTTTGCTAATGGTGAGACAGTTTCTCGAACAACCCTTATTGAAAAAGGTCTTGTTTCAATGCGTAATGGTAAAGTGCCAGCCCTAAAGATTCTTGGGGATGGTACACTTACCAAGAAGGTCACAATTAAAGGCCTCCCAGTCTCACAGTCTGCTAAAGCCAAGATTGAAAAGGCAGGAGGAGTAATCAATGAATAAATTTTCAGAAAAACTTCGACTCATCCTTGCGGATCGGACTCTCGTTAAGCGAATTTTTATAACCATAGTTTTGCTCGTTGTCTTCCGACTTCTAGCAGCTATTCCTATTCCTGGTATTGATGCAATTCGCCTCAATCAGCTTTTTAGTGGCAACCAGTTCCTAGGCTTGCTCAACGTTTTCTCTGGTGGCGGTCTTTCAAACCTGTCGATCGTGATGCTCGGTGTTGGTCCATACATCACGTCAACAATTATCATGCAGTTGTTGACGTTACTCTCACCACGTCTCAAGGCTATGTATCAGGAAGAAGGTCAGCTTGGCCGACGTAAGTTTGCTCAATACTCACGCATGCTCTCTGTACCTCTGGCTATCTTGCAAGCTTTCGGTTTTCTTATTTTGTTCCAGAAGCAGGGTATTCTCGATCCACTTGGTTCATTTGAACTCATTCGAAATATTTTGATCGTGACTGCCGGTTCAATCTTCTTGATGTGGCTCGGTGAACGCATCAGCGAATTCGGTATTGGTAATGGCCTCTCGCTTATCATCTTCGGTGGTATCGTAGCTTCATTCCCACTTTCTGTTGGTCGCCAGATTTATTCATACGATCCATCACAGTTGCCAATGTATTTAGCAATCATTGCCGGTGCTATTGTTGTTATCTATGCTGTGGTAGTTATCACTGAAGCTGAACGACCAATTCCCGTAACGTACGCCAAGCAGGTGAGGGGTAATAAAGTCTACGGTGGTGTTTCAACATATTTGCCATTACGACTCAACCAGGCCGGTGTGATCCCAATTATCTTTGCATTGTCTTTGATGCTTTTCCCTCAAGTTATCTTCGGTTTCTTGGCCCAGGTTAAGAATGCCACACTAGCCGCATGGGCTCTTAAGGGCGAGCAATTGCTGCAAAATCAGTGGGTCTACAATATTGCTTACTTCTTACTGGTATTCGTCTTCACATACTTCTACACAGCGGTAACATTTGATCCAAACAGCATTTCAGAAAATTTGCAGAAGAATGGCGCTTTCATTCCAGGTGTGCGCCCAGGTCAGTCGACAGCCGCTCACATCTCACGAATTCTGACGCGCCTCACTGCGTTCGGCGCCCTCTTCCTGGCTATCATTGCTATCTTGCCGCTGGTTGTCCGAGCCACAACTGGTTTCACTTCGGTGGCGATCGGTGGTACTGCATTGCTCATCGTCGTCTCAGTGGTTATCGATTTGATCCGACGTACTGACGCTCAGATCTCGATGCGGGAGTATTAAAATTTTGATTATAAAAAGAAAAACACCTCAACTTGTGGGGTGTTTTTTTGTTTGAGAACTAGAAATAATCTTGAACTGCATCGGTAAATTTTTTTGCTAGATTTTTTCCTTTGCTAGTGAGGGTAATAATGTGGGACCGAGCATCCTGCTTGCACATGGTACGAATAGCAAATCCCTTTTGGATGAGTCGTCTGATATGTGTGCTCGCAGTATTGTGTGGAATCTCCAAGGTGTTGCACATCAACTTGACCCGGCACGAACCATCAAGATGGAAAACCAGCAACAATATGACTGCCTCACGAAGTGATAGGCTGTGTTTTGTCGAAAGTAGCATAACGTCGGCCATTGTGCAGTAGAGAAGTTTTGCTTGCAACTGAGGATCCATAGCGTCTCCCAAAGAACGAGTCGTTAAATAAAACTTTGCAAACATTACCACGTATTTAGAAACATACAAGTAGACGTAAAAAGCCGCTGGATGAAATCCAGCGGCTTTGGTTTTTGGGTGTCAGCCACTTATTAACATTACACAGATTGCGAATACTACTAATGCTACTGCCAGTAGGCCGGCAATCAAAGCGTATTCGATAGTGTCACTGTTAATCCCACACCGTTTCCAGAAAGAACTCATGTTTCTCCTTGTGTTCGTTGTTATCGATCGTTCTGTTGGATGGTCTGCGTAGAGTGCTGATTCAGGATTTTCCGACCTACGGTCAGATAAACCGCCAAAAGGGCAACGGCCACTAGGCCGAGAATCAGTGCGTACTCAAGGATTTCTCCTCCCCAGGGCCGCATCTTTGGACGGTAATTGGTCATAAGTTCCTTTCGTTTAGTCTGCTAGTATTATAGCATATATATAGCCTATGTGTCAAGGACTATAATAGGGCCTAAAAATAGGGTATTATGGCCATATATGAAACCTCAAACATTCATCTTTTTCGGTCGTTCAGGCTGTGGCAAAGGCACTCAAGCCCAGCTTATAATGGACCGTCTGCACAAGGCAGATCCTAGTCATAAAGTCATTTATATCGAGTCAGGTGCCAAATTACGTGAGTTTGCGGATGAGGTCGGCCTCTCAGCAGAATTGACTCGCGATACCATGGCTAAAGGCGGTTTATTGCCTTCATTTATTCCAATCTGGATTTGGGCTAATACCTTCGTGCGTCACATGACGGGCGCTGAGCACGTGGTCATGGATGGTCTGTCACGCCGTATTTATGAAGCGCCAGTTTTGGATGATGCGCTCAAGTTTTATAAGCGCGAGCAGCCGATTGTGATTTCTATGGAAGTTAGCCGCGACTGGTCGCGCAATCGGCTGCTCGCGCGTGGCCGAGCCGACGACAATAAGCAAGACATTGAAGAGCGCCTAAACTGGTACGATGAAAATGTTTTGCCAACAATTGAATACTTTAAAACAAATCCGTACTACAAATTTATCAGCGTAAATGGCGAACAGTCTATAGAACAGGTTGCTGAAGAAATTAAAGCCAAAACCGGAATTTAATGGTTACGATTAAGACAAAAGAAGAAATTGAAATATTGCGTGAGGGCGGGAAGCGCCTGGCGCGGATTTTGGCCGCCGTCGCGGCTGAGGCTAAGGCGGGTGTATCTGCTGATGTCCTCGATAAGTTAGCTGAAAAACTCATCCGCGATGGCGGTGACACCCCAGCCTTTCTCGGTCACAAAGGCAAAACAGAAAAAGTGGGCTACCCAGCTTCATTGTGTGTATCAGTCAATGATGAAGTTGTGCATGGTTTGCCGCTTAAATCAAAAGTTTTTAAAGATGGTGACGTAGTTGGTCTTGATCTCGGTCTTATTCACAAAGGCCTTTACACCGATCATGCTGTGACTGTTGCTATTGGCGATATTTCACCTGAGGTCAAGACATTACTGGAAATGACCAAGAAAGCACTTAATGTTGGCATTAAAGCTGCAAAGCCCGGCAAGAAAACAGGTGATGTCGGCTGGGCGATAGAGCAAGCAGTGCGCGGTCATAACTACGGCATCATTGAAGAATTGTCTGGCCACGGCGTAGGTTATGCTGTGCACGAAGATCCGTTTGTGCCAAACTTTGGCGTCAAAAATGAAGGTGTAGAGCTCAAGCCAGGTATGGTCATAGCCATTGAGCCAATGTTTACACTTGGCTCTGCGGATATTGAAATCGGCAAAGATGGTTATGCGTATCGTACCGTTGATGGTTCAATCGGTGCGCATTTTGAACATACGATTGTGATTACGGAAAAAGGTTCTGAAATTTTGACACAATAGTAGGATCAAGATATATCAAAGCTGATATTGTTATAAAGAGAAACCGGCAAGGTAGGCGACCTACCTTGCCGGTTTTTTGCTACTATATCCAATCTGATATAAAGTTCGATGTTTGCCAGAACAGTCTCATACTTAGAGTATTTTCTATTGGCAATTTCATTTCGACTACCGCTCTTTAAAGCAATAAATTATAAATATATCGATTTGGATATAATGACCAAAATCAGAAAAGTCGTGTGTCCGGACTTTATTTGAAAACACCTTTTTATATCAACAAAGATACCTATATCAAATTTGATATAGTCAGCGCTCTGGACAGGCTTACTAATTGTTTAATACAAATTATCCCTACGAACAGACATAGTACTGTTGTATAATGGCTCTATATGGAGCACGTGGCTTCGCATGCTGAACATTCTTTTACCAACCCTGATGAGGAGTTGGCCTATTTACGTGAACAGGTTGCTGTCCGGGAGCGCGAATTAGCCGCTCGTGGTGCGGAGGTTGTGAAGGATCATGTCGTCTCTGACACGATTAAGGATTATAGTTATCGGCCAACAGGCAAAACACTTGATGCTGGCTTTGCTGAAAAGAAAACCGTTCTGGCTGAATTGGCTTTGAACTTGGCACCTGAGGCCCACGACACAAAAATTTCTGAACTAGCAGCAATGCTCACGGAAAAGGGTTTTAAAAATACCTTGGCAGTAGTGGAGGCCATGAAAGATCCACATGTAGCCGATGACTTCCATCGTTTTTTGGTGCAGTTTGTGAAGAAGGGTCATGAAGTGCCGGGTCTGCCAATGAAGTCGGAAGTCTTTAGTGAACTTTCCATGACGCTGTATGAAGTTTCATTGCCGGCTGGTTCTGAGGCCGATAAACAAAAAGGTTTAAAGGAATTGGTTTCGGCCATGGAGCAGTTTTATGCCGGTATGTTGTCTTTGGGATCAGATAAGAGCGGTCGTTACTTTAGCTTGGAGATTGCCAACCCAAATCATAGCTCAGAATTTATCATTTATGTTTCCGTACCTGATGAGAAAAAAGATTTGTTCGAGAAGCAAATTCTTTCACTCTTTAGTAATGCCAAGATCAAAGAAGTTCCCGATGACTACAATATTTTTCATGAGGGTGGCACAACTGTTGGGGCGGTAGCACACTTGAAGAAACATCCGATTTTTCCAGTTAAAACATATGAGCAATTTGATCACGATCCATTTAATGTTTTGGTCAATACATTTTCTAAGATCAAAAAAGATGGTGAGGGTGCAGCCGTGCAAGTGGTCTTTAGACCAAGTCAGCATGATTATTTAGACGAGTACAAAGTTAGTCTCAAAAAGATAAAGGAAGGGGAGTCGGTCGGTAAAGCCTTGCCAAAAACATTGACCAAAGAAATTCTTTCAAGCTTCGGTGAGTTTATTGTTGGCGTTAAAAAGAAAAAAGACGAAGAGAAAGACAAACCAAAGGTTATTGATGAAGCGGTCGTTAAGAATATTGAACATAAGATTTCGTCTCAGATTGCTGAGGTCAATATCCGTATTTTGGCTTCGGCGCCGGATGCTGGCGATGCTAACCGTATTCTCGACGACATTGCCTCAAGCTTCCATCAATTTGAAAACACATCTGGCAATGGCATTGAATTCAAGCGACTTTCGGGTAGCAAGCTGGCAGCACTTGATCACGATTTTTCATATCGAGCCTTTACTAAAAGTGATTTGCTACCATTATCATTTAAAGAATTAACCACCATCTTCCATTTTCCTGGCGCGACGGTAACGTCGTCACCTCAGCTCAAGCAGGCCAAGGCGGGTTCAGCTGCAGCGCCGCTCGATCTACCACAAGAGGGCACACTGCTTGGCGTGAACCGATTCCGCAACATTGAGACTAAAGTCTTTATGACCAAAGAAGATCGCTTGCGCCACTTCTACACAATAGGTCAGACCGGTACAGGTAAATCGACGCTGCTCAAAAATATGATCGCTCAGGACATCCTGCAGGGTGAGGGTGTATGCATGATCGATCCGCACGGCGTCGATATCTTGGATATTTTGGCTATGATCCCGAAAGAGCGTTACGAAGATGTGATTTACTTTGATCCGAGTTATACTGCCCGACCAATGGGTCTTAATATGCTCGAATATGATGCTCGCTATCCGGAGCAGAAGACATTCGTGGTTAACGAAATGCTCTCAATTTTCAATAAGTTGTTTGATATGAAGGTGGCTGGAGGGCCGATGTTTGAACAATATTTCCGAAATGCTGTGTTGCTGGCGATTGATGATCCGAATGATGGCGCGACATTGCTCGATATTTCCAAGATTTTGGCTAATAAGCCGTACCGCGAGCAGAAGTTGGCTAAATGTACCAATCCGATCGTGGTGCAGTTTTGGAAAGAAGTGGCCGACAAAGCCGGTGGTGAAGCGTCATTAGCCAACATCGTGCCGTACATCACCTCAAAGTTCGATGTCTTTTTGTCGAACGATATTATGCGACCAATTATTGCTCAGGAAAAATCCTCATTCAATTTCCGCGAAGTCATGGATAATAAAAAGATTTTGCTGGTCAATTTGGCCAAGGGTCGTCTCGGAGATCTCAATGCCAACCTGATTGGTCTGATTTTGGTGGGTAAAATTTTGATGGCCGCGCTTTCGCGTGCTGACTCGATCGGCCAGGATTTACCACCGTTCTATTTGTATATTGATGAGTTCCAGAATGTCACTACAGATTCAATTGCCACAATTCTTTCCGAAGCACGTAAGTATAAATTGTCACTCAATGTGGCTCACCAATTTATCGCTCAGCTTGAAGAAAAGATTCGCGATGCGGTGTTTGGAAACGTAGGTTCATTGGCAGTCTTTAGGGTAGGGGCCGATGATGCTGAATACTTGGAAAAACAATTTTCACCTGTCTTTACTGCCAATGACATAATTAATATTGAAAATCGTAATGCCTATGTGAAGATGCTCGTGCATGGGCGGCCGGCGGTGCCATTTAATATTGAGACATTGCCACCGCCGGCCGGCAAGAAAGAACACCTCGAGAAACTCAAAGAACTTTCATATTTAAAATTTGGTAAAGCGCGTTCACAGATTGAGTCGGTGATACATTCTAAATACAAAAAAGAGCCGCCAGTTGCTCCATTGACAAATACTAAATAAGTGCTATAATACTAGTGTTCTTTACAGAAAGGAGCAGACGTGAAAAATCTGCTTGTTTGCTTGATTTGTACCCTGCTTTGCAGCCAGGTATTGGCCGAGCAGAATGGAAACTTCCTGCTGGACTGCACGAAAACAAAGTCGGTCAGCGTTTCCACGGTGTACCGATCCCAATATGTGCTTTCAAGTGGGGTTGTTTGCAAAGATGAAGGCGTCGTGCAAGCCGACCTCTTTGTTCAAATGAAGTCTGGTTTGACACTTGATTTGTGGGCTTCAGCGCCCATCGATGTCTCAGACTTCAACAAGGACTTCGGCACTGAACTCGACGGCACTGTTGGGTATACCAACAAGTTCGGCGACTATTGCACCAGCTTTGGTCTGTCATTTTATGATATGAAAAAGGTTGGTACATTGTCCGGATCGGATTTGTTCTGCGCATACCTGGAAGTCTCCCGGGATTTCCTGGTACGGCCGGATATCACCATCACGCCTTATCTGCGGTTGGAACTTGATTTCACCACAGATGGCACAGTCGGCAGCGATTTGTTGCCACAACTCGGTTCACGAGTGGCGTGGCACGCAAATGATCGTTTGACTGTGGTTGGCAAAGGCTATCTTCTCTATGATCCAGGTATGTTCGGTGCTGACACCGCGCTTATCGGGGGTGTTGAGGGGAAGCTGTGCTGGAAGCTCGCTGAACACGTATCGCTCGAGCTACCGTATCTGCGGGTTGTCGCGCCCTTGACTGATGTCTCAGACAATCGGGATACCGAGTTTGTCTGGGGCATAGGACTAACGTTTAGTTTCTAGATCTTTTTACGAAGAGCGAATCGCTGTGCGATTCGCTCTTTTTTGTTTGCCAAAAATTTCTTGAAGGAGTACAGTGTGCTCATGAAAACTCATGCAAAGACGGAACGTACACTCGTTATTATTAAACCCGACGGCATTCAGCGCTCGCTGATTGGCGAAATTATTAAGCGGTACGAACGGGCCGGTCTTAAATTGGCAGCCATGAAAATGGTGGTGCCAACCGGCGCTCAAGTGGTCAAACACTACACACTCGACCCACAATGGCGTCGGGTAACAGGTGAGAAGACCATTAAAGGTTATTTGGATAAAGGTTTGACTCCACCAGTCAAAGATCCGCTTGAAGTTACGCGCATTTTATTGGAAAAACTTCAAAGATATATGACTTCCGGTCCGGTCTTGGTCATGATTTGGCAGGGTGCCCATGCAGTTAAGATTGTTCGGAAGCTCACAGGTGGTACGGAGCCGCTGATGAGCGATGTTGGTACGATCCGCGGCGACTACGTGCTCGATTCATATGAAATGTCAGATAGCGACGGTCGCTCAATTCGAAATTTGGTCCATGCTTCTGGCTCGGTCAAGGAAGCTGAGCAGGAAATCAAACACTGGTTCAAAAAAGGTGAAATTTACAACTACAGACTTGTTCAAGAACAGATTTTGTACGATGTAAATATAGACGGCATTTTTGAGTAACTTATAATGATAGTAGGTCTCCTGTAATATTCCTTTAGATTAAAGGTATATTCAGGGAGTTCAACATCGAACGATTCCAATGCGAAGCGACGCACGTCAATTTACAGACGAATTGTTTCTGAGGGCACCCACCTAGCTTAAAACTAGGGAGAATATTCGGGGGACCACTAAAGAACAGCCATCAGGCTGTTTTTTAGTTATAATAAATGTATGAACGTCCGAACATCACTGTATGCTACACTCTTTTTGCTACTCATCGTGGCAATTTTGCATATCAGCGGTATTCGATTTTATTTTTATTGGCGTATTGGCTGGTATGATAAAGTCGTTCATGTGTTAGCTGGAGCAGCCGTAGTATTTTTTATGTACTATGTTATTCGGTCGCTCGATATTTTTCCTCGCTCATATACGCTAGTATTGGCAATGATTGCGGCAATATTGATCGGTATTGGCTGGGAAATTTTCGAAATCCAGAGCGGCTACACATCAGTACACAAGCTTGGTTATGCGTTTAGCACAATGGCTGATTTGTTATCTGATGTGATCGGTGGCACGGTGGCAGTTTTATACATTTTACAAAAACAACTTTCATGAAAGGTACCTTAACATTTGCTGGGGGAACGGGCACTGTGACTGGTGCTAATTTTTTGCTCGAAGTTCTCGATAAAAAGATTTTGATTGATTGTGGTATGGAGCAAGGCTCTGATTTTGCTGATGCCTCAAACCGCGAGGCGTTTCCGTATGAACCGAGTGAGATAGACATGCTGCTTGTGACTCATGCTCACATCGACCATATCGGCCGGATCCCAAAGCTTGTTAAAGAAGGTTTTAAGGGTGTGATTTACTCAAGTCCAGCCACATATGATTTATCTAAATTGATGTTGCCTGACGCTGCGCGCTTACTCGAAGATGATGCACGACGCAAAGGGGTATTGCCGCTGTATGAACAAGCTGATGTCGCACCAGTATTTACCAATTGGAAAACTATAAACTACTACGAAAATTTTGAATTGGCACCGGGCATTTCAGTATATCTGAAAGACTCAGGTCATATTCTAGGTGCGGTGATGTATGAAATTACTATCAATGGCAGCAAGATTGTTTTCACAGGTGATTTGGGTAATTCGCCATCATTGTTTTTGCGTGATACCGATAAAATCACCGATGCCAAGTATATGGTTATGGAATCTGTCTATGGTGATCGTAACCATGAGTCAAAAGAGGTGCGTCAACAAAAGCTATCTGATGCTATTTTGGATACTATCAAGCGCAATCGCACGTTGATTATCCCAGCCTTTTCACTTGAGCGAACCCAGGATATTTTGTTTGAAATCAATGAATTGGTAGAGCGACAGCATATGCCGCATGTGCGGGTATTTATCGATTCGCCACTCGCGACGAACGTGACCGAAGTCTACCGACGATACACAAAAGATTTCAACGACCGTGCGCACCAACTCATCGCGAGCGGCGACGACATCTTCGATTTCAAAAAACTTAAATTCACCATGCAAAAGCATGAGTCCGATCGTATTGATCACCTCGATAATCCAAAAATTATTATGGCTGGCTCAGGCATGTCCAACGGTGGTCGTATTGTGAAGCATGAAAAATATTTTTTGCCCGATCCAAATGCTACATTGCTCTTGGTGGGTTACCAGTCTCTCGGTACACTGGGCCGACAGATTCAAGATGGCGCCAAGACCGTTATGATTGAGGGGGAGAAGGTCAAAATCAATGCCGAAGTTCGTACGATTTTGGGCTACTCGTCACATAAAGACTCTGAACACTTACTTGAATTTGCTGCCGACACCGCTGAATCAATCAAAACAATTTTCGTGGCCATGGGTGAACCAAAATCTGGATTGTTTCTGGTGCAACGACTCCGTGACTACTTAGGAGTTAATGCCACGTTTCCAAAGAAAGGGGATACAATCGAACTCGAGTTTTAAAATAAAAAAACCGCCGAAGCGGTTTTTTTATTTTGCTGAAGCAATGATTCGCTTGAAGCTTTCTGGGTTCTGAGCGGCGATCTGAGAGAGAACTTTACGATCGAGTGTGCTCTTTACCTTTTTCAAATTACCAATGAATTTGCTGTATGAAACACCTTCTTTTTCCAAAGCGGCATTGATGCGAACATTCCAAACTCGGCGAGCCTCACCCTTCTTGTCGCGTCGGTGTGCGAAGGCGTAAGTACCGGCGTGTGAGATGGCTTCGTAAGCCTGTCGTTCCTTGGTACCACGACCAAAACGGTAGCCCTTAACCATTTTAAGGACATTGCGTCGTGTTTTTAATGCATTAACTCCTTTTTTTACTCGTGCCATATTATGTTTAATTAAATTGAACTGGTTGCCAAGAATCGAGACTTAGCCTTGTTTTTCATGATCATGATCATGGTGCGATTGCGCTTCAACTGTGAACGACCACCTTCCTTGGCGTTGAAGTGATTTTGGCCTGCTTTACGCATAACCAACTTTCCATTTTTAGTGACTTTGAGTCGCTTTGTGTATGATTTGTTTGTTTTCATTGTTTTAGGCTTTCTCGATTACTACGGTGAGGCCTTTCGGACTCTTTTTAGGAGAATCGGCAATTCGATACTCTTCGCTGATGAGGTGGAGGATTCGCTCCATGCGCTCTTTTAAGAAGTTGAAGTCCATGTACTTTGATCGGCCGGTCAAGAATAATTCAATCTTGATGCGATGACCTTCTTTGAGCCATTCTGAAGCCTTTTTAGCTTTGAGGTTCAAATCGTGGTCACCAGTACCAATTTTCACCTGAACGTTCTTGGTTTCGGTGGTCTTGGACTTGGCTTTGGCCGCCTTCAATTTCTTATTTTCAGTGTACTGAAATTTACCATAATCCATCAGTTTTGCAATGGGCGGAACGGCATTGGGTGAGATCTCAATGAGGTCAACACCGGCCGCATGAGCCTGCTGCAAGGCTTCGGTAAGGCTTAAAATACCAAGATTTTCGCCATTTTCACCGATAACTCGCAATTCGCGAGCCTGGATCTGCTGATTTATACGTGTACGTTGAGTATTCAGAGTATGCGTGATTAATTGATAATATGGCTAGAAATATAGCACATTTTAGAATAGCTGGCAATAGAGAAACGAGGGAATTATGAGCCGAATTTAATAGGCAGTTTATTGAGGACTTCAGGGCTAAGTAGAGCGGTCAGGAGCGTGGTGACAATGAGCCAAGCTGAAAGAAGGATAACAAAGCCAATGAGAACCATTTTGAACACATACTTGGCTCGAGTGGTTTTTGCAACATCACCAGCCGAGGTGAGATAGAGCCAGCCCGCGTAGGCAAATGATACTGCTGCTAGGGGAGCGGCGATAATGAAGAAGGCGTTGATAACATTTTTAACCAATCTAATGAAGGCATTGAAATCACAATCTGAAGCACCGTTACATGGAATTAGGCCACCGGCACCATGAGGGGTGATTGTTGGAGTTGGAGGTTGAGTGTAGCCACCCGATGAACCAGATGGCGTGCCTGTATACTGGTCGATAAAATCTTCTTTACACTGAGTGACATTTGTTGAGTCCTTACAATTTTCGGTTGCAATTACATCAACACAACTTGAAGGGTCGCTAGCATCAATACACATCATTAGAGGACCAGTATATTCACCTTGATTGATATCTGTGCGGTCGGTGCCCGTCGCATTGCTGTTGTCATCGCCGATGCCGCCACCTGTATAATCACCAATATCAATATCGCCGCCGCTACCACCGTCGTCGGTTGGATTGCCACCTCCACCAGAATTACCACCAGTACCACCAGTCGAACCACCAGAATTACCACCATCGCCGCTGACACCACCACCCGCACCACCAGTAATTTTTTTGTATGTTGAATAGAAGGGTTCGTTAGCACTTGAGCCATCAGCTGTTCGTAAACCTGCTGGGCCGGCCATTGAATCTGGTCGGTATTTGCTTGGGTAATACCAAATACCCTGGACGTAATTTTTTATACCATTATAGGCAATCGGCAATTGAGCCGCCCACTTTGCTTTATCGAAACTAAAATCGGTTTTATCTTTTCGATAGTGAACATTCCACTCAGTCAGGAACATTGGTTTTGTGGAGCCAATGTTAGCGCGAGCTTGCTTGATGCGACTAATTTGTTGTTCGGCTGAATTTTCACCTGAGCCACCATACGGGTGGAAACCGATAATATCAGCATATGAAGTTAGACCAGGTGTTTTCAAAGCATTGGCATCCCAAGAAACAGAACCACTAATAGTGATTTCACCAAGGGGGTGGAGGGCATCCCAGGCACCTTTTTGTAGAATATCAACATACTGTTTCATGGAGCCGCTCCAGTATGTACAGAGATTCGGTTCGTTGCCGATTTCCCAATAGTCAACTGCGCCATTTGCAGCTGCCGCAGCCTTTTTGAAATAATTATAGACTTGGTTGTAATTTGGGATTGGTACGGATTTTACACAACTACCATTAACTTTTTTGTTTTCAGTTGGTGTGAATACGACAACTGTTTTAATGCCTTCTGCCTGGAGTTTGCGCATATTACTGAATTCCGAAGAGGAAGGGGGATTATCCCAATCACGAACCTCTTTCCAAATACGAGCACTGGTTAGGTTGAGACCTTTCAAAAACGAAGTGCTTATTGTTTCACTGGCCGTGACACCAAAAATGAAACCACCGGGTACCAAGGCAGACGCGGCAGTCTGGTTTATTGATTGCGATTTGGCGGTTTGTTGAAGATTTGAATTATTAAAATATAAAAAAAGTGTTGAGGCGAAGGTGATAACAACGAGAAAACCACCTAATGCATTCGCCAGAGAATGTTTATTCATGTGTACAGTATATCACTGGGTGTGGTGTATAATATCCACATGTCTGTTGAATTTGATGAGAATGACGGATCAGCTCAATTATCCACTGATCCATTACGTCAACCTAAACCCAGTTTTCTAATTCGTTTAGTTCTGAAATTTAGAATAGCCAAGAACGAATATGCTGCCAGAGCAATTCTGTTGATAACCGCCCTTATTTTTTTCGTTGGTTCCATAGTATTATTTGCAGTAAGTTCAATTAAGCCGCGAGTTATAGTGTTAGAACGTTCACAAGATCCAAACGCTTATAAAATTAGCCCAGACTCATTTACAAAATAATGAAAGTCAATTTAAAAAAAGGTTTTACATTGGTTGAGATCATGGTCGTGGTTTCGATCATTAGCTTTATTAGTAGTATTCTTTCACTCAACCTGGCTCAAGCCAGAGCTAAGGCTCAGGATACAGTGCGTGTGGCTGATGTGCGCTCACTTAAAACTGCCGTAGCGGCATACAAATTGGATCATGATGGTTCAGCGCCACCGATGCCAGCCGGTGTTTCCGTACCAATTACAGATTCGAGTCCAAGTTTTGCTTCCACACTTGCTCCTTTGATTAGTGGTAAATATTTATCATCGCTACCAAGTGGTCAAGGTGTCTTTTACTTTAATGCCGGGAAGGGTAGTGGTAATGAAGATGCAGTAGTTATTGGTACAACACTGAGCACTGTGCCACCATCTACGACTGGTACTGGCGGTACCTGCCGACCTTTCAATCAGGGTGGTAATAATATTGCTTCAAATTGTACCGTTAGTTACGGGTATATTACCTGTACACCACAACAAAATCAGAATCCAAATCCAGAATGTAACAATAGTGTTCCAAACAATGGTGATGGAAATCCACTCGATCAAGTTGCTCAGGAAGCTTGTTTATATGATCAGGAGTATGTGCAAAATTACGACAGTGAAACACCGACCCAGTGTAATGACGGCATGGATAATGACAGCGATGGCAAAATAGATTACCCACTCGATACTGGCTGCGCTTCTATCAATGATAATAATGAAACTGATGTTCCAGCGGCTTACTGCAGCAATTCAGTAGCTAATACTGACTATTGTCTATGTCTATAACATTTTAATCTCATGAAAAAACATCTTAAACACCATATCCACAAACATCGCCAGCGTTCAGCTAAGGCGGAAGGGTTGCTGGTTGTGTTGACGGTAATTCTTTTCGCAGCTTCATTTGTGATCTTTTCGTACACCAATGTTTATATAAATTCACCTCAGCAAGGGAGATTGATGGATCCGAAGGTCTACAAACAGTTAACGGCTAAAAATTACGTGACACCACAAAATTAACTAAAACCGCGCGGCGCAGCCGCGCGGTTTTTTATGTCCACAGCGGTTTACCTCTAAGCTAAGGTATAATTATAAGGTTAGATTATTGTCAATTTATCATTAATCCATGAGACAAAAATTAATTATTGGCCTCAGTATCGCAGTTGTGCTTTTTGTTGGTTTTATTACGACGTACACATTCAGTCTAAAGTTAAAAGAGGGCGCAGTGCCGTCATCGTCACTCACGGCGAGTGTTGCTGAAGCTCTACAACTTCAACTCAATGTTGGTTGGAGTCGTTTTTCACCACAAGGCGGTCAGAATGTGATCTATGTCTCAAGTTCACAAGGTAATGACAATAACGACGGTCTCTCTCAGTTAACCCCTGTCAAAACTCTGGCCAAAGGCCAGTCACTGATTCGCTCAAATCACAGTGACTGGATGGTCTTGCGGCGTGGCGATGTTTGGGATGAAAGTTTTGGCACGTGGACTCGCAGTGGTACGTCAGCCGATAACCCAGTCGTAATTTCAAGTTATGGCACAGGTCCACGTCCGCTGGTGAATGTTCGCAACGGTCAAAGCGCTTTGGCACTTAGAAATGCCGGCGTCAACAATTTTGCCATGATCGGTATTCACATTCGTTCTTATCAGGAAAAGAATAAAAAACAAGAGAAGGGTATTAGTTTGCCTGGTAATTACCAAAATATTTACCTTGATGACATGTTCATCGAAGGCTTTACTGGTAATGTTGTGACAGAAACCTGCGAGACGTGTGTGCGAAAAAATCTAGTCATCACTCACTCAATTATTGCCAATGCCTATAACCCAGAGGGTAATGCCAGTGGTATTTTTATCACCTCAACAGATGGCATCAAAGTTGAAGACAGTATCTTCTATCATAATGGTTGGAATAACGGTAATGTAAGTTATGATCCTACAGCGCGTAGAACTGCCGCAACAGAATTTAATCAAGGTCTCTATCTTTCACACAACAATACAGCCAATACAATCGTTCGTAATAATGTTATTGCTGATACTGCCAATGGCGGTGTTTGGTTGCGTCGTGGTGGTTTGGCTGAAAACAACTTCTTTGTTCGCAATACTAACGCACTACTCGTGGCCATTGGTCCAAACACGGTGCGTAACAACGTTATTGTTGAGGGTGTAAATAATATTGATGGAAATAAGGTTGGTGGTATTGAAACTAAGCCAACAAATACAGGTACAGTTTTTGAAAATAACTTGATTGTCAATTCTGCCAAAAACACCGGAAGTGGGTTTAAGGCCGTCGGGTCATTCGATTTCGGTTATGGTGAAGACTATGCTAAATCATTGATTACTCGTTACAGTTTTACCTTTAAAAATAATACTATCTATAATGCTGGTGTTGGTCTAAATGTTGGTACTCGCTCTATTGCCGGTGGTGATATTTTGGGTAATATATTTATCGAAAAGCGAGATCAGGCGCCCGTACCGACTGGTTACGCACCGGTTGGTGCCTGTTCGGATCTTGGCGGCGGCGGTCTGCATTTAACCGTAGCTGGCAACACATTCTATTGTCCAAATTCAACAAACAAGTTCGTGATTACGAACGTACCGAAAACATTTAGCGAATATTCAACTGCAGTCGGTGATACGACAAACCGTGAAGCGGATGTGACATTCGCTGATCCAAACCGCAGTATTAATAACTATGTTTCCGGTGGTTATGATGCATTCGTCCGAGGGTTACTGAATCAGTCGATAGATCGTTGGGATGAGAAATTCAGTGCCGCATCTCTTAATACATATTTCCGTGAAGCTTTTAAAACCAAATCAAAGACAGATAATCCGAAAGAGCCCGATGGTACAACTACACCACCGACTAAGCCTAGTTCAATTACCTTACTTACTCCAAACGGTGGTGAAACAATTTCAATTGGCGATACAGTGAATGTGACCTGGAAATCAACAGAACTTCCGGCTGACTCTACAGTTCGCATCTCACTCTATAAGGGTGTGGAATTGGTAAGTACTTTGGCCACGGTAACAAATAGCGGTAGTTATTCATGGCAAGTTGGCGAACGACCCGAGGGTTTTGATTACTCTATCCGCGTGACTTCGACTAAATCCGATATGCTGAAAGATAATAGCGACCGACCGTTCATGATAAATAAGTTGGCACCACCAGAAACAAAAATTACTGTTACATCACCAAACGGAAATGAAAACGTGACAGTTGGTAGTACTGTCAATATTACCTGGAGCTCACTGACATTTGATAAAGACGCTCATGTCCGAATTAGTTTGTACAAAGCTGGTGTACAAGTAAGTACTATTGTTGCTGACACATATAACTATGGTACATATACTTGGACTGTTGGGGATCGCGAAACAGCAAGTGATTACAAGATTCGAATCACTTCAATCTCAAAACCAACTGTTTACGATGAGAGTGATTTAGTATTCACAATTACCAAACCATTACCGCCAAGTATTACAGTACAATCACCGAATGGTGGGGAAGCCTGGTCAATTGGTGATGCTGTCCAAATTCGTTGGTCAACAGTAAGTCTGCCTTCAACTGCTACTGTCAGAATTAGTTTGTACAAAGCTGGTGTACAGGTTTCAACTCTAGTTGATAGCTATGCCAATGTCGGTGTCTTCAATTGGAACATTGCTGATCGCCCAACAGGCAGTGATTACACAGTACGTGTGACGTCGACATCTGACACAACTATCAAGGATGAAAGTAATGCAACATTTACCATCAATCCCGCACCTCAGCCGTCGATCACTGTCACATCACCAAATGGTGGCGAAACAATTAAGATTGGCTCAACCGTACCTATTAGCTGGACATCAACTCGAGTTTCAAACAATGTCCGTATTAGTTTGTACAAAAATGGTACATATGTAAAAACCATTGCTTCCGATGTGGCAAACAATGGTTCATACTCATGGACTGTTGGTAGTGAAACTGCAACGTCAGGTTATGCAATTCGCGTGACATCAAGTGCTGATGATCAGCTTCGTGATATGAGTAATGGTACGTTTACCATTACGAAGTAGTTAAGAACTTTTAAAGCCATTTAGCAAAGCTTCGGCTTGGCTGGCTAAGTCCATAAAGCCCCCCATTTCTTGAATTGTGAGATGGCGGGGCTTTGTGTCTTTAATGCAAAACACACCTAAGGGTAATCCTGAGACTGAATCAATAAGAGCCATGCCAGCATAGAATCGAATGTGAGGTTCCCCAGTCACGTAGGGGTTATTCTTGAATCGCTCATCAAGTAGGGTGTCTTCTACAACGAACACGTCTTCTGCAAGCATGGCGTAGCTACAGAAAGCAATTTCACGCGGCCCTTCCTTATTTGAAATTCCCTGACACGACTTATACCACTCTCGATCTTTATCGATAATTGAGATTGTTGAAATTGGTACACTGAGGAGTTTTGTGGCTTGTGAGGTAATAGCGTCAAAACGCGGATCTTGTTTTGAGTCTAAAATACCTTTGGCATAAAGAGCCTTAAGGCGTTGTGACTCATGCGGATGGAGTAGTGTTGTCATGTTTTTTTAGGATTATTAATAACTGTTTCAACTCCTACAAAAAAACGGATTTCGCCAGTAGTATCCAAGACAGGGGAAATTTGTAAAAGTGCGTCATATATTGTTCCGTCTTTATGTTTGTTTTTAACAGTAACTTTATACGATTCCTTTTTAACCTTTATGGTATGCCACAAAACTTTGTAAAATTCTGGTGACATTTGTCCACCCCACAGTGACGGTTTTTGACCAATCACTTCTGAGAGGGAGTAGCCGGTTGTGCGCTCAACTGCGCCGTTGGTGTAAAGAATTACACCCTCTGGATTAGTTACAATAACTTGCTCATCCATTTTCTCGCACATGATATTGAGCGAGCCGCAGCGGGTGCATTTAATCTCAATAGCACCGTGACCTTGGTCTTTAGCCAAAAGTTTGCCGCATTTGGTGCAGCGAATATCAAGATCTTTTTGAGGAGTTGTCATCTTTGCTCTTTTTAGAGCTTCGTGAGCTTCTTGTTTTTGAGTATAACACATTGGTTATATATGCCTAGTTACGCAACAGCTTTACTGTTGCGTATGTAAAACCCCGGCAGCGCGTATGCGCTGCCGGGGTTGGTGTTAGGCCTCAATCCCGTAATTGTCCCAGTCATTCATCCGTTCCAAGTTTGTGGTGGTATCGTTGCGTTGAATTTTGTACGCACCTTGGAACGATTTCTTGCCGACGAGATTCACTCTGATAAACAGAGCTTCAGTCTCGTGGACGGTATCGGTAAAGATCGAGATGTTGTGGATCTGGTAGAACTTTTTGGGTAACAAGTGTTCGTTGACCAAATTAGTAACGGCCATCCAGACCAGCTCGTCATGTTCTTTCAACGAATTGTCACGAATGACAGTAACATCATGAAGCCAATCTTGTGGTGAGAGAAACTTGGGCATATTGCCTCCTTTAAAAGATAAAATCCTGGGCTATAGTAGCGCGTTTGATATACTTAGTCCAGTATGAAAAACTCTAAGCAGGGAATAGCTCCATTATTAGTAATAGTCGTTGGTTTGGTAATTATTGGTGCGGGGTATTTATTTTTTCAAAAACAATCTCCTCAAAATGAAATTGAGAACGTGAAGAAATATTTTCCAGATGCGATCGGTAGTTTCACGCTCTATGGTCGTAATCCAGAAAAAATTCGAATGACTATTGAATGTGAAAAATTGCAAGATCACCCCGACTCAAAGGGTTCGGGTTTGCAAGGTGAAATTTGTGGCAGGTCAATAATTGGTGAATATCGTGACTCCAATACAAACAAGGTTGTGTTTGTGCATTTAGCTCAATTTACATCGGGTAAGAGGGTGTATAAAGAATTTATTGAGAAGTCGGTAAAAAAAGATGTATTAAATGGCCAAAATATTTTTCGAATTGAGCGCCCAGAAATTGGTTGGTTTCCAGCACAGACGTTTGGCGCAATAATTACCCAGGAAGGAGTAGTAAAAACTGAAGCCGATGGTGGTGAAAATATTGGATATAGTTACACAGGTGTCGCAACTGGCAATAATCCAGTGCTTAAATATTTTATTGAAAAGTATCCGCCAGGCACTTCTGATTCAGACAGCGATATACCTGAACGAGTACTCAGCAGTCTTATGTGTAAAGACAGCGATGATGGTTTGGATTACTACACCAAAGGTACCGTAAGGTGCCCTGGATCAACATATACCGATTACTGCCAAGTAAATGACGTACCCAACACATTGATTGAATATGTTTCAAATGGTAATAGTGTCGGTACGCCATCATATGTTTGTCCAAATGGCTGTCGTGATGGTGCGTGTGTTAAATAATTTTTGTGGAGATGGCGGGAATCGAACCCGCGTGCATGAGGTGTTCTTAGATATATCTACAGCGTCTAGTTTATCTCTTTGACCAAAGTCAATTTAAGTTAGTCGGATATGGGATAAACAAAATTTCCGAAAAACCGATTCTCATTTAGTTCGGCAGAAACAGAGAACAGAAGCTGCCTAACCTGGCTTGATTACACCGGGACTAAACGCACCAGATTTGCGCTTAGGCGATGTCGCTTAGGCTAAAGCGTAAGCGAATTGAAAGTTCTTACTTGAAAAGTAAGGTGACTTTACAGAAGATTTTGCACTTCAGATTTCCGTCAGATTTAAGAGTTAACGGTGCTCTACGTTGCATAGATAAGATACGGACTCATGTCTAGGCCGATCATCCCCAGTATGTTTTCAATCGTTTTGTTTTTGTGTAGGCCACGGGTATATATGTGGTGGCAACCTCGCAAAAGTGACAACTTTTTTGTCACTTTTGCGAGGTTGCGAAAAGGTGTCTGCCAAACCTACAGCAAAATAATGCAGATTAAAAAAATACTACGAATGATCGAAACTAACACGTATTCAATTTTCAACGATCTGTGAATTCGCGGCGAACATCACGCTCGACATCTCTCTTCTTAATAGACTCGCGTTTGTCGAATTTCTTTTTGCCGCGAACGGTAGCAATTTCTACCTTAATGTGACGCCCTTTATTATACACTAAAAGTGGCACTATTGTCAAACCTTGTTCATGGCCAACTAGAGCCTTAATTTCGGCTTTTGTTAAAAGCAGTTTACGTGGGCGTAAAGGATCGGATTCGGGACCGTTATTTTGCTGGTAGGGTGAAACATACATGTTTTGCAGCCAGACTTGTGTGCCTTCGACTATAATATATGAGCCATCGAGCGAACCTTGACCAGCACGAATAGACTTGACCTCGGTGCCGGTCAATTCGATGCCGGCTTCGTAACGGTTAAGTATTTCGTAGTTAAAAGTAGCTTTGCGGTTGTGAATCAGGGTACTCATGCGTCTATCATAGCAAATAGGGGAAATTAATGTATAATAACACTTCAATTAACCATTAACGTAATATTATGAACGAACCTCAGTTAAAGAGCCCAAAACCGGCCCCTCAGAAAGGTGGTCAGTTCGCGCGAAACCTGATTTTGGGCATATTTATATTGCTTATTTTGGCTAGCCTCTACTCAGTTATTGTTGATGGTCGAAGTAAAACGACTGAGATCTCAATTTCTCAATTAGCCTCTGATATTTCGGCTGGTAAGGTGGTGAGTGTGACGGTCAGTGGTACGGATTTGGAAGTTCACTACGATACCAAGGGTGAAGTGGTTAAAAAAGCCAAAAAAGAAACTGAAACATCGTTGACAGATACGTTGGTGAATTATGGTGTGACACCGGCTCAGCTTTCGAAGGTGGCAATTGGTGTACAAGGGGATTCTGGTTTTAGTTACTGGTTATCCAATTTATTGTTGCCGATAATTTTGCCACTTATTTTGATTATTGTGATTGCTTGGTTCATTACTCGACAGGTACGCGGGGCTGGTATGCAAGCTTTTACCTTCGGTCAATCGAAAGCCCGCATTATTTCGCCTGACGATAAAAAACAGCGCGTGACGTTTAAGGATGTGGCGGGCGCTAAGGAGGCGAAAGAGGAACTAGCCGAGATCGTGGATTTTTTGCGCAACCCAAAGAAGTTTTTGGAAATTGGCGCCCGCATTCCAAAAGGTATTTTGCTCATGGGTGCGCCGGGTACTGGTAAAACACTGCTCGCTCGAGCGGTTGCCGGTGAAGCTCAGGTGGCATTCTTCTCAATTTCAGGTTCTGAATTCGTAGAAATGTTCGTGGGTGTCGGCGCTTCACGTGTGCGCGATCTGTTTAAATTAGCTAAACAAGCAGCACCAGCCATTATTTTCGTTGATGAAATTGATGCTGTGGGTCGTGTACGTGGTACTGGTGTTGGTGGTGGTAATGATGAACGTGAACAAACGCTCAATCAGATTCTGGTAGAAATGGATGGTTTTGAACCAAATGAAAAAGTGATCGTTATGGCTGCAACTAACCGTCCTGATGTTCTTGACCCAGCCTTGCTTCGTCCAGGCCGCTTTGACCGTCGTGTAACTATTGATCCGCCAGATCGCCACGATCGCGAAGAAATTTTGAAAATACACGCTCGAGAAAAACCATTTGCTGAAGATGTGAATTTGTCAGTTATTGCTGAGCGCACACCTGGTTTTTCTGGTGCTGATTTGTACTCACTTATGAATGAAGGTGCAATCTTGGCAGCTCGGGAAAATCGCAAAAAGGTTTCGCAGTATGACCTTATTCGCTCAATTGAAAAAGTAATGCTCGGACCAGAACGTCGCAGTCATATTTTGAGCAAGAAGGAAAAAGAGGTCACGGCTTATCATGAAGCTGGTCACGCTTTGGTGGCGTCAGTTTTGGCAAATGCTGATCCGGTTCATAAAATCTCGATCATCTCTCGTGGTCGCGCGGCTGGTTATACATTGAAGTTACCGCTTGAAGATCGAAAATTGCAAACCAAAAAAGAATTTTTGGATGATATAGCTATGAGTTTGGGTGGTTATGTGACTGAAAAGATGGTCTTTGGTGATGTGACAACTGGTCCGTCAAATGACCTGCAGGTTTCAACGGCTATGGCTCGTAGCATGGTCGCTCGTTACGGTATGTCTGAAAAACTTGGTGCCATGGCTTTTGAAGGTGATGGTGGCCGTGGGGCTTTCGGTGGTCGGGCTATCGAAGGTAAAGAGTACTCAGAAAAAACCGGCAATGACATTGATGATGAGGTTTCGCGCATTATGACTGAAGCTTATAAGCGGGCTGAAGAGGCAATTACTACTCATCGTGGTCTGTTGGATGTCATTGCTAAACGTCTCATTGAAGTTGAAACTATTGAACGTGAAGAATTTGATAAAATTCTGGTTGCTCACGGTATTCAATTAAAAAAGAAATCGGAGGTTGAAACGTCTTAGCAAACAGAGTATAGTGATCGCTATGGAAACAAAAAATCCATCAGAAACAAATCAGTTCGATACTCACCATATTCAGGGTAAGATTGAATTGATCGAAAAAGGTTTACCAATTGATATTTCCGAAGAAGAATTGCGTGCCTTAGAAGATTCGCTGCGTGGAGCGCGAAGTTTTTACTTGGACATCTTAACACCATTGCAAACTGCGATGGAGAAGGGAGATACAAGCGTTGAGGCTGATTACGTAGAGGAAAGCAAGAACTTAACAGCCGTGGAGGTGGCCTTGAGAAAGATTGACGAATTTCGTTCGCTACATTGGAAGCAGATTAAGAATGCGGCTTAGGTAGTGAGAGAGTGTAACCGCGCGTCCCTTCGGGACGCGCGGTTTTTGATTGCTTAAAGGGCCTCATTGCAGTATAAATACGTATATCCACGCGCCCGTAGCTCAGTTGGTAGAGCAGCCGTCTTATACACGGCCGGTCCATGGTTCGAGTCCATGCGGGCGCACAATATTCCATCTGTTACCTCAAAAGACCCCGGGCCGTAGTATATATGTTATGAAGAAAATATATACATTTGTTATTATAGCGGCCTTGCTTTTTAGCTCGCCTCTAGTCTTAGCTCAATCAGATCATTCAACCACATCGTCAAATCGAAGTGCTTTTTGTTTCGCCTTGACCCGTGGTTTAAAAATCGGTGTTCGTGGACAGGAAGTGTTGTTACTTCAGCGTTATTTGAACTCTGACAACGACACTCGCATTGCTGCGTTCGGTGCAGGTTCACCAGGTAATGAAACTGAATATTTTGGTCCGGCCACTGCTCGGGCAGTTTCAAAGTTTCAGGAAAAATATCGCGATGAAATTTTGACACCGATTGGTTTGCGATACGGTACAGGTACATTTAGCCATGGTTCGTGGAAAAAATTAGTTAAGTTGTTACGTTGTGACGATGGTGGCAATCAACCACCTGTAGTGGCAAATAGAATTACTGCTATTTCTCCAAGCTTAGGCGCAGTTGGTACACAGGTTTCTATCACCGTCTCAAAGCTCAGTACTCTCAAAGGGATTACATTCGGTAACGGTGTCATCTATCCTTCAAATATTTCTGTCTCACGAGCCATTGAAAGCGGAAGTGCAATTCTAACATTCAATGTGCCAGAGTACATCACTCCAACTCCGGCTTCATGTTTGAACGCAACTCCAGCATGTATGGTTCCGCAAATTGCTCAAATTGTGACACCGGGTAATTACTCAGTCTCTGTTGTTACGTCTGATGGTACAAGTAATGCAGTTACATTCACTGTCACAAACGGTACAACAAATAATGATTACAAAGTTCTCTCACCGAGTGCTAATGAAAACTGGGTGAAGGGTACAACTCGAACTATTCGTTGGCAGTCACCAAATGTAACATACATTCAGGCGCCTCGATTCAATATTTACCTTGCTCCAATTGAATATTGCACCACAAATAGCTTTGGTATTTGTACGACTGCTGTAAAGCCCTACACTATAGCGCAAAATGTTATTGGTTCAGCTGGCCTCTCAACATACGATTGGAATGTGGGCTCAACTATTGAAAATGCCAATGTATCAAATGGTCTGTATCAGGTGCGAGTATGTACACAGGGTGATGGTCAGTGTTTCAACAGTGAAACATTCAACATTTCATCTAATGCAACAAACAAAGCCCCGGTAATTAATGGCATTGATACACCAACAACAGTTCGGGTTGGTCAAAATGCAACCTGGACTATCCGAGCTTCAGATCCAGAAAATCAATCACTCTCATACTATGTAGTTTGGGGTGATGAGAATATCGGTTCAATGTATGCTTCGGCGAGTGTGCCTCCAGCATCGGCTTATGTTCAGAGTACAACATTTACTCACACATACAATTATGTCGGTAACTTCACACCAAAATTCTATGTGAAGGATGCACAGGGTAATGTGGCTTGGGTCTCTGCTAATGTTCAGGTCACACAATAATTATTAAATAGCGTTACTCAAAATGAATCTCCTCCGTTTCGGTGGAGATTTGTTGTATCAGGAGTGGATGATTGGTGAGTTCTGGGTCGTGAGTTAACATGTCGCGAGCTTCATTACGAGCCGCTTCAACCATCTTAATGTTCTTAAGTGCTTCCATGGCTACGTCAGAGATGCCCCATTGTTTACGGCCATAGAGTTCGCCGGAACCACGGAGCTGTAAATCGAATTCAGAAAGTTCAAAACCATTCTTAGCAGTCTTAAGTGCATTGAGGCGATCAAGTGATTTTTGAGACTTGGTTTCAGAAAAGACAAAGCAGTAGGCTTGATGGTTTGAGCGAATGACACGACCGCGGAGTTGGTGAAGCTGAGACAGACCAAAGCGCTCGGCACCTTCCAGAAGAATGAGTGTAGCGTTCGGCACATTCACGCCGACTTCGACGAGGGAAGTGGCGACAAGAATAGTGATTCGGCCAGTGGCAAAAGCATTCATGATCGATTCCTTTTCTGTTGGTTTCATTTTGCTGTGCAGAATACCAATCTCGTATTCTGGAAAAATGTCTTTTTTGAGACGCTTAGCTTCTTCTTTTACTGATTTAGCATTGAGTGACAATTCTTTTTCTGGATCTGGTTCGTCGATGCGAGGGCAGATGACGTAGGCTTGGCGGCCGGCCGCTAGTTCGCTGCGAACTTTTTCGTAGGTGACATCACGTTGGTTGGGTTTAATGATTTCCGTAATGATCGGTTTGCGGCCGGCCGGCATCTCATCAAGCAATGTCAAATCCAAATCACCATACACCGTTAAAGCTAGGGTGCGGGGAATCGGTGTGGCAGTCATGGAAAGGAGGTGCGGCATGAATTCGTTTTTTCTCACCAATGCCGCACGTTGATTTGTGCCGAAGCGGTGTTGCTCATCGATAATGACATAGGCCAAATGTTTGAACCTCACATTTTTTTGAATCAAAGAATGCGTACCGATAACGATTGGGATCTCGCCATTGGCTACCCATTTTAAAAGTTGGGTGCGAGAAATGTCAGTGTAGCCACCCGGATTTACTTTTGAAGGAAATTTTTTGCAGCCTGATGAGGTAATGAGAGCGACTGATATACCAGCGTGTTTGAAATATTTAATGAATGATTCGAAATGTTGCTTAGCTAAAATTTCTGTTGGACACATATAGGCGACTTGTAAGGTGCCAAAATGTTGTCCCTTCGGTCGTGTGGTAACCGTAGCAAAAGCTGTTGTTGCCGCCACCGCTGTTTTACCGGAACCCACATCACCTTCAAGTAGGCGGGACATTGGCCGACCTGTTTTAAAATCGTTCAAAATCTGCTCAATTGCTCGATGTTGGGCATTTGTTTCTTTGAAAGGGAAACGTTCCGTAAACTTTTGAATTTCTGCTTCAGTTTTTTCAATAACAAAGGCCGGATTTTGCTCCAATTCACGACGTTCTTTTTGTTTACGCAATTGAATCAAAAAAACTTCTTCAAAAGCAAAACGTTTGCGTGCCATGTCCGCATCGCTAAGCTTTTTAGGGGTGTGAATCCAAATTAAAGCTGTCTTCAAGCTAGGTAAACTATATTTTTTCAAAATCTCTTCGGGAATTGGATCGGTGATTTCATCCAGTAAGCCGCTACCAAATATTTTTTGCAGGGCATGGTAAATCCACTTTGAGCTGATGCTTTTTGTTTCAGGATAAATCGGCAACGATAAAATTTCCTGACCACCTTCGGTAAATAGGGAAGCGCCACCAGCTATTGGCATTTTGTCGATGCGTTCGAATTCCGGATTTGTAATATAGAGACCAGCTTTATTTTGTGAGATACGGCCGGTAAATTTGGCTGATGTGCCAGCCTGAATCATTTTGGCAATGTATGGCTGGTGAAACCAAACAGCTTTGATTTTACCAGTATTATCTTCGATGGTGGCGCTGGCCATGGCGATTTTTGTGCGAAAACCTTTACCGAGTTTAATACCCTCAATGCGACCATATATTGAAACCGTGTCGCCGGATACAACATCAGCAATATTTACAATTGAGGCCGAGTCACCATACCGATTAGGAAAATAGAAAAGGAGATCACGAACTTTTTTCAAACCCAGACGTTTTAAACCAGACTTTTGTTCAGCTGTCAGGCGAAAGATTTTATCAAGAGTGATGGAGGGATCCATGAGGCAATTATACTCGTTTTCTAGATCAAAAATACTTGACCTTTTTGTTTAATGAAGCCTTCTTTTTGCAGAGCTGATAAATTCATGTCGATTTTATCTTTATCAACGGTAATCAGCCTTTTGCGTAGTTGAGCAGCTGTTGCTGAAGTCTGTTGAAGCTCTTTTAAAATCATGGAACGAACTTCACGATTTGAACCTTTGAAAGGTGTCTGTTTAATGTAATGGCGACTTTTAGTATTGAGATTGCCGATGGTTTTTTTGAGCATTACGCCATAATCCATTAACGCGTAATACCACTCACGCGGATTTTCTGTATCTAATGTTTCTTTAACACGTTTTAAAATATCTTTGTCATGCACGCTGTGTTTGTCATTGAAAAAGAAATGAATAAAAACAGTTCGGATATTGGTTTCGATAATGGGGAAGGGTTGGTTGTAGGCAAAAGCCATGATTGCCCCGGCAGTATATGGACCAATGCCAGGCAATTCTAAAATTTCTTCGTATGTCTTTGGAAATCGGCCGTGATACTTTTTTACTACAACCTCGGCAGTTTTTTTCAAAGCCAAAGCCCGGCGGTTGTAGCCTAAGCCTTGCCACTCTTGTAATACATCTGCCACTGGTGCGGCGGCTAGCTGTTCAACGTTCGGAAATTTTTTAAGCCACGAATCATATTTATTGACGACCCGGGCAGTCTGAGTTTGCTGCAACATGATTTCCGAAACCAAGACCCTATAGGGATTTTTAGTTTTTCGCCAGGCAAACGGTCGCTTATTTGCTCGGTAATATGAATATATAGTATTTACAAAGTCAGCTTTTTTCATTCTGTCATTTTTTCCACACGGTTTCGTCTATAGCGTATATGATATACTACTTGAGTAAAAATTATAAATTGTAGTATATCGATTAAATCAAAATTCTATGGAGGCAGAACAAAACACCCAAGCTTCAGTCAAACAACCATTTGTTTGTCCAACCGATCCGGCAGAATTAGCTCAGTGCGACAGCTGTCAGTAGAAAAGGCCACCCCCACGGGTGGTTTTTTGTTGCTCTTGAAAAGGATTAATATGTGTGGTATTCTCACCGCCAGATATTGGTTTTAACTGTTGTGCGACAGTGAGCCAATAAACTGTTTGCTACGGAGGTAGTATGTCAGTACGGATATGGCTACGAATCGTCATGGTCGTTGCTTGCGCTGCCTTTATGATCCCTGCATTAGTTGCTTCGGCTGGCTCGGCGCCACCCTCGGGTCGATACTCATGTGGGGTCGATAATCCAAGCTCGACCCAGTGCGCGCGAATGACGTCGAATTCACCCCTCGACTGCACGTCGACCATTAACGTCAAAACCGGCGCGGTAACCTATGCCTGCACGGTGCGTCAGCCACCAAAGAAAAATGGTGGCACGATGGCTTTTGAGGTGATCCGGCGGACTGATTTTGTTTACTCCCAGCAGTAGCGCGGCGTCCAGCGTAAAAGGCTGTCACCTTCGGTGACAGCCTTTTCTCATGCCAATCCTACTATTGCGTAACACCAATATTTGTGGTATATTTTTAATAGGGTCCTTTGACATTTTACTTCTTGAAAGGAGATCGATATGAAGCGCGCAACACGCATGTGTACTATTGTCGCGGTGTTTCTTATCGCTACAACAGTCATGGCTGTGATTCGATATGTTCGAACGCCGCCAACACCGCATGGTCTGACGACTGTGCAGGTTGAAGGTTTCACTGCTCAAAACGAAGATACTGACAGTATCTTCAAAACGTTCTCGTTTGTGCCGATCACCGACGATCCGCAGGTGATTGAGTCGTTGGTGTTCCAAGCGGCTCGCAAAGAAATTTTCGAGCGGCAACAACAACGTTCTCTGTTATCAGAGCCTGACTTGCGTGATGCTTGTCGGGTTCTGGCCTGTGCCATCACCAGCGATGCTGGCCGATCACGTCAGGATATGGAAAAAGATTTGGCCTATGCCAAACCTTTACCCATTCCAGTTTCGTTGGGTGAAAAGCTCGACAAACTGACGCCGGCCGAACAGTTCAAAGAATGTTTTGACCGAAAGCTGATTGAGAACCCACGACTTGTCGGTGTGTGTCTTAATGCACCAACGCAGTGTGTGATGTTTGTTGATCAGTGTGAGGTTTCGGCAGATTTGGCCCGCGGCTTTGCTCAAGTGAAAAGTCCGCCAGGTTTTTATCTGACGGAAACAATTTGTAGTCCGGCGTACGTGTTTCATCACGACCCGGATTACAAACAAATCGTGGACATGCCAATCCAAGTTCGCAGTCTAAGTTGCAGTATCCCAGTCAAAGACCAGGAAGGGAATATGTATCCGCTCAATCTGACGGTGTACAAAAGCCCAATCAATGGTCGCTGGTGGCTGCACCGAGCCTGGCGCACGGTGAACATGAAGGTTCAGGACTTCTGGCCGATTATTTTTTAGCTGGAGGTGCCATGAAACGGAGTTTGCTCAATAGCGGTGTGCCACTGTTCGTGGTAGTACTGTTCGTGATTACAGGTTGTGCCAAAATCTTCAACATGTCCGAATTTAGGCATGACACTGACCAGTTTTGGTTGATGCCAACCTGGCTTCGAACATTGTTGCCGTTAATCGTGCCGGTCGCTGAAATCTGGGTGGCTTGTTTGATTCTACTACCAGTTACTCGACGGCCGGCCATGATGTGTGCGGGTCTGATGTTTATCGTGTTTGCCGGATATCACATCTGGAACATCAAATACGGTACGGCAGCGTGTCATTGTTTGGGTGGTAATGTCTGGCTCGGGCTTTCCAAAAAAACTGCCGGCCTGTACATGATTGCCTTCAACGTGATGGCGTTGTGGTTGATTATGGAATGGTTGCTTGCACAACGAAAGGAGTTGTATGAAAAGGCTACGAGCATTCACGCTTGTTGAGTTGCTGGTGGCCATCGGCATTATCAGCATACTCATTTCGATTTTGGTGCCGACGACAGTTTCGGCTCGTCGCCGAGCTCAACGCGCTGGTTGCTTGAGTAACTTGCGGCAAATTGCCCAGCTCGCTAATACATATGCCAGCCACAACAAGGGTCACTTGCCGGTGAATTCGATTTTGTTCAACACGCCCTCGAATCAGATCAAGGAAGATCTGTTGCCACCGCCATTCTTTATTTGTGTAGTGCAACAGGCGGCGGCCAAAGATCAGCTGGCATCACCAGCACCATGGCATTCAGTTATTGAAAAGAATGTTAAGGCTGCGCAAATTCTGCGTTGTCCGGCCGATTCTGTTCAAATGATTGAAGGTGGTGAAGGAGCCCTGGCTCGCTACTTTGTTTCGTTAAACAATAGCGAATACCTGTGGTCGAATTCCCAGTGGTATATCGGTTCGAGTTACGTGCTCAACGGCGGCTTTGTGAATGAAAGCCGAGACCCGCGATTTCAACATCGTTGGTACGGCAGCAATCCGGCCAAAGTGAAACGCTCATCAACAATGGTTCTGGCCGGTGATAGCTTTGTCAGCAAAGCGATGCAGATGTATTGGACGCCTGAGCTGTTCAATTCGGCGACTACCATGACCTTGCTCGATGTTTATGAGGCGAATGACAATACGCTGTCGAATTTTCGATTGCGTAATCCATTCGATGAACGACATCAGGGTATGGTCAACATTGTGTTCGTTGATGGTCATGCTGAAGCAATTGCAGTGAAAGATCTCAAGTGGTGCGATCTGCTGCAGAAGTAAATGTTTGTTCTATTTAAAAGCCCCGACGCTACGCGTCGGGGCTTTTTGTGTGCTCAAGGTGCTTGGTGTCCTTTCTTTCCATCGACGTAGTTCTGAAGTTTCCATTCTTCGACAGCATTACGGAATGCGTGTCGCAGACGTGACAGATTGGCCTCGTAATTTGGTGCCGCTTCGTCCTGGAAAACCTCCATATAGTCGGCATAAATCTCCTGGACTTTAGGTGACATTTTAGCCACCCGTTGGGCCACGGTTAGCGACCGATCATCTTCGTCGTCTGGAACGGTATTGGGGATGGATTCGGGCACAAATCCTCCTTGGTACGAATTTACAAATCGACCCATACAGCACGGGTCTTCTGAAGGAGACTATATACTATATATACAAGAGTATCAATGTGCGGAGACGCAGGGATTCGAACCCTGGAAGCCGTTTAAAGGGCTTACCTCGTTAGCAGTGAGGCGCTTTCGACCACTCAGCCACGTCTCCGTGGGTTTCAACTTATCATATTTTTTTAAATTCGGCGAGCGTATAATATAACATATGCACCACGTCGCCATCATGAACAAATCCTGGCATTTGATTGAGAAAATTCTCAGCGGTGAAAAAACGATTGAATCACGCTGGTATGCTGCGCGTCGGTCACCGTGGAATATGGTAAAGGCTGGCGACACAATTTATTTTAAAAATTCGGGTGAAGATATAACTGCGACTGCTAAGGTAAAAGCGGTGGAGCAATTTGAAATATCATCTTTGAAAGAGGTAAGGGATATAATAAAAAAATACGGTCAAGAAATTTGTTTGGTGAATACCACACCTGAAATGTGGGGCAAAATAGTTAAATACTGTGTATTAATGTGGTTGATTGAGCCGCGTGAACTGAAACCATTCGCTATTACCAAGAAGGGGTTTGGTAGTGCCGCAGCTTGGTTGAGTGTTTCCAATATTAATAAAATAAAAATGAGATATAATTAAGGTATGAATCTAACATCAGACACAAAATCATCGCTCGGTTTTATTATTAGTATCGGCCTCGTCATCAGCGCCATTATTTTTGGCAGCTTCTATTATCTTGCTCAAACCTCAACATCAAACAACTCTTTGTCAGTCACTGGCTCAGCAAAAGTTCACGTCACATCAGATCAGGCTAAATTGGTAGTTGGCATTGTGCACACAGTTCCCGTCAGTGGTTTGTCTGGTGGATATGCTTCTGTGGCAAAAGATTTGGCAGCAACAAAAGCTCTGTTAACTCAGCAGGGTATTGAGACAAAAGATATTGTGGAAAGTCCGGTCTTAATGAATCAGGTGTATGATTCAAATAGTTCGGCTGAGACACGCTATGATTTGCGCCAGACTGTGACACTGCAATCAAATGATGTGCAAAAGTTAACAAACATTTCAAAGAAAATTCCTAGTTTGGCTTCTCAGGGTGCAATTGTTTCAATTCAGTCTTTAGAGTATTACTATTCTAAACTGCCTGATTTGCGAGTTTCATTATTGGGTGAAGCGATCAAGGATGCTAAGGCTCGAGCCGAAGAAATTGCTAAGGGTACAGGTCGTCATGTGGGCACTGTTCGATCGGCTTCGACTGGTGTAGTGCAGGTTCTACCATTAAATTCTGTTGATATTTCTGATTATGGTACATACGATACCTCAAGCATTGAAAAAGAGATTATGGTTACGACCAAAGCGACATTCGGACTAAAATAAAAAGATAAAAAAGGCCCCCGAGCGCGTAGCGCTCGGGGGTTTTATCTGCCATGTACCGACCGGACACGACAGACTAGCGGGGTAGTTCGTCAATAACAACGTCTGATAGGGCCATGCCGCGCTCAGCGAAGTAATGTTCGTAGGACTTTTGGTCGGAAAAGATCTTGGTAGTAACACTACTACCGCTCATGAAGCCGGCGATGATCTGGGCTTCCGGGTGGGCTTGGCGTTGAGTCTGAATTTCTGTCTCAATGCATTTAAGCAGTGGGGCAGGAATTTCTTTGGTATAACCCGGAATCAATTGCATGATAGGCATCGTTCCTCCATGTTAAACAACTGATCATTAGCTTAACACTATTTTATTAATGAGCAAGGGTGAAGGCTAAGATTGCCTTGGCTCCAACTTGTTGTAAGGTGTGCCTGGCTTCGTTGATAGTGCTGCCGGTGGTGGTCACATCATCAAGTAAGATTATATTTTTATATTTTAATTTTTCTGGGTTACTTATCTCAAAACAATTTTTAAGATTAATCAGGCGTTCGGCCCGATTGAGTGTAGTTTGTGGTACGGTGTGTCTGGTTTTGAGTAAACAGTCTGTACAGACAGTCAGATGATTGTCGAGTTTAGCAATTTCTGTTGCTAAGATTTCTGACTGATTCCAACCGCGTTCTTTGAAACGTTCTTTGGAAATGGGTAAGGGGATGATTAGAAAATCATGAAGTAGGAGATTGTGACTAATAAGATGTTCAGTAATTGTGTCGTAGAGGGCATGGGCCAGCAGGCGGCCGATCGTGGTGTCACCGTGATATTTAAGTTGCCACACGGCCGCCTGCACCAGTTCATCTTTATAAGCAAATCGGCTGATGATACCGGGAATTTGTTCCTTGGCCGGCTGGGCTAGATGCAGAAATTCGGCCAGACTCATATCGGCCAGCCGACCCACTGTCTCATCGGGCGGAAATAGCCAATCCAACCAACTGTGGAGCGCTTTGTTTACAACATTCATGCCCAAGTTTAGATCGCTGTGTATGAATTCCTGATCAAAACCGTTTAAATAGATTGTCGTTTAGGTAATATGATATAATAACCAACAATATGGGCATTCTTAGCAATCTTTTTACCAAGAAATCTGGCAGCGTCGTTGGCGTTGATATCGGCTCATCATCTATTAAAGTTGTGCAGCTCGCTCGCCTAGGTGGTAAAGCTGTCCTTGAAACATACGGCGAGCTCGCCTTAGGTACATACGGCGGCGTTGAAATTGGCCGCTCAACAAATTTAACTCCTGAAAAAATTGCTGAGGCACTTAAAGATGTCATGCGTGAATCAAAAATCACGACAACAAACGCTGGTTTCGCTATTCCATTCGGCGCCAGTTTGATCACGGCTATGGATATGCCAGCTGTTTCAGACAAGCAACTCGAACAGATGATTCCAATCGAAGCCCGCAAATATATTCCGGTACCGATTACCGAAGTCACTCTAGACTGGTCTGTGGTGCCCAAGACTGCTTCAAAACCGATTGATTTTTCAAGCGATGAAAAACAAACCGATCAGGGCGACAAGGTTGAAGTCATGATGGTGGCCATTCATAATGATGTGCTCAATAAATTTCAGACCATTGTTCAACAAAGTGGTGTCAACGCTTCATTTTTTGAAATCGAAATCTTTAGCACGATTCGATCTGTGCTCGATCCTGAACTTGAAACTCAGATGATTGTTGATCTCGGAGCAGCAACAACCAAGCTGTATATTGTTGAGCAGGGAATTATCCGCACCTCACACATTGTAAATCGTGGCTCACAGGACATTACCTTAGCTCTTTCTAAGGCTCTAAACATTACCGTGGAAACCGCTGAGGCTTATAAGCGCGATCTGACTCAAGTGCCTGACGATCAGAAAGAAAACTTTGCTCAAATCGCTAACATTAGCCTCGATTTTATCTTTTCCGAGGTTAAACGTATCCTGCAGAACTATCAGAAGAAATATAATAAGGATATTCCAAAAGTTATCATGGTGGGTGGTGGTGCCCGACTCAACGGCGTGCTAAAAATCGCCGAAAATCATCTTGAAACACAAATTGTACTCGGTGATCCATTCGAAAAGACTGAAGCCCCAGCTTTTTTGGAAGAAGTTCTTAAAAATACCGGCCCAGAATTCACGGTAGCCATGGGTACAGCCCTGCGAAAACTTCAAGAAATGAATTAAGTGGAAAACTTATTGCGCGCTTTACAAAATGATGTGCTAAAATAAGGGGAATGGAGAATAAGTTTCAAACGTCGTTCATTCCACAAAAGCCGCTCACTCAGACTTTCAGTCAACCGCCTCGTACCACCAACTTCTTTACGCTGGTTTCTACCATCATATTTATCACTATTTTAGCCTTATGTGGCGGTGTTTTCGGTTATCAGAAATATTTGCAAAATCAAAATGCTAATTTTGCTGAGCAGCTGCGCAAAATTACGGCCGAATTCCAACCTAGTTTCTTGTCAGAAATGACGCGTTTAGATAATCGTTTGGTCTCAACCAAAACCTTACTCGCTAATCACTTGGCAGTTTCCAAATTCTTTGATTTCTTGAGCAAAAATACCTTGAAAAATGTCCGTTTCTCAAGTTTTTCATATGTCTCTGACGGTACAAAGATTACAGTTTCAATGAAGGGGCAGGCTAATGGTTTTGCGGCGGTGGCTTTGCAATCTATGGCCTTCGGTACGGCCGATAATCTCAAGGTGTTACGTAACCCAACCATTGGTGATCTCAATCTCGATGCTTCAGGCAATGTTTCATTCGGTTTTGCTACGTATATTCAGCCAAACTCAATGTTGTATCGCAGTGCGTTAGTCCCTGCACCTGTTGTTCCAGCTGCGACAATTGCTCCTGGTACAACAACAGCTTCAACTACACCGTCACAAACAGCAAGTACAACATCGACAACAACCAAAAAACGCTAATATGAAATTTCTAACCCCACTCATTCTCATAGGTCTTTCTGTCGCAGCGTTTTTCTTCTATATTAATCCGACCTACACCAATATTGGCGCCCTGCGAAAAGATAATGCTCAATATAAAGAGGCTTTGGCCAATGCTCAAGTTGCTCAGGAACACTGGAATCAATTGCGTTCACGATATGATAGTTTGACCGGTGATCAGTTGATTCGTTTGAAGAAGTTTATGCCGGATAAAGTTGATACGATTAAATTAGCAGTAGATTTGAATGCTGTTGCTGAAAAATATGGTAAGGGTGTACGCAACATTAAATTTGCTGATGCACTTGAGCCAGCTGGTGATGTCGGATCAGGCGGTAAGCCATATGGTACAACAGCCGTTAGTTACGATGTGACCATGACGTATGACAATTTCCTTCGATATTTAAAAGATTTGGAACAGAGTTTGCAATTTATTGATATTACAAACATTGGTTTCCAGCCGGCGTCGACAGCTGATGCGACATACAACTTTACTCTGACCCTTAAGACCTATTGGTTAAAATAATATGCCACGTAAATCATACAAAGGAACAGTTTTCACTATCGTTGCTTTACTTATTGCTGCGGCTATTGGTTATGACACCGTAGTTGGTCCACCTGCATCAGCTCAAAACTTAGAGACGACAGATGTTAATGCGGCTGAAACTGGTGTGGTCAGTCAGCAATTCACCGATTTACTCAATCGGATTCAAGCGCTCAATCTCGATACAAGTATCCTTAATGATCCAGCTTTTGCCAGCTTGACTGATTATTCAGTTACGTTGGTACCGGTTGAGTCAGGTCGTCCTAATCCTTTCGCGCCACTTAGTTCTGCTGCACAATCTACCCAAACTACAAACACACCTAAGGGGCGATAATTTTTCATGACATTACTTGAGGCCCTGGTACAACAAAATATTTTGACTGCCAAAGAGGCAGCCAATGTTCAGAAGGAAATGAACGATACCGGCCAAACGGTTGAGACTATTTTGGCTGCCAAGGGTATTGATGCACAGGATGTGCTCAAAGTTAAAGGCTCATTGTTTGAAGTGCCAACAAAACATGTAGCAGCAGATGATGTGCCGTATAGTGTTTTGGAATATATTCCCGAAGAATCTGCTAAACATTATCGTTTTGTACCGCTCGGTGTTAAAGATGGTGTGCTCGAGGTTGGTGTGGTTGATCCTGACAGTATTGAAGCCCGCGATGCACTCAACTTTATCTCTTCGAAAATTGGTTTACCATACAAAATTTTCTTAATCTCTGAAGCTGATTTTGAAAAAATTCTCGGCGTTTATCAAGGTCTGTCTGGTGAAGTGACCAAGGCGCTCGATGAATTGGAAACAGAATTGAAACCCGATGCGATTTTAGCGCAAGACGAAGAGAAGGAGGAGCGGGAGGGGAATGATGTTACTGATAAAATCAAAACGGAAGCTAAAATTGTTGAGGATGCACCAGTTACAAAAATTGTGGCCACTGTTTTGCGATACGCTGCTGAAGGTAATGCCTCCGACATTCACATTGAACATATGCGTGACAATGTGCGCGTGCGTTTCCGCGTTGACGGTGTTTTGAATACAAGCTTGGTTTTACCGATTAAAGTTCATTCGGCTTTGACTGCCCGTATTAAAATTTTGTCGAATATGCGTCTCGACGAAAAACGTAAGCCACAAGACGGTCGTTTTTCGGCAAAAATTGATGGTCGTAAAATCGACTTCCGTGTCTCAACATTCCCAACGTATTATGGCGAAAAAATCGTTATGCGTATTCTCGATCAGGAAAAGGGTGTAAAGGAATTGACGGAGATGGGTCTGACGGCTGAGGGGGTAGAGCGCATTAAAAAGGCCATCACTAAGCCATATGGCATGATTTTGATTTCTGGTCCAACTGGTTCCGGTAAAACGACCACATTGTATTCTATGCTTAACTTGGTTGACCGAGAAAAGAAGAACGTGCTTTCACTTGAAGATCCTATTGAATACAACATTGATGGTGTGAGTCAGTCACAAGTGCGTCCGGAAATTGGTTATACCTTTGCCACGGGTTTGCGTACGACCTTGCGTCAAGACCCGAACGTTATCATGGTCGGCGAGATCCGAGATAAAGAAACAGCGCAGCTTGCTGTGCAAGCTGCGCTGACTGGTCACTTGGTGCTCTCCACTATCCACACCAACAACGCTGTAGGTGTCATTCCACGTCTAATTGATATGGGTATCGATCCGTACCTGATTGCACCCACACTTGTTTTGGCCATGGCTCAGCGTCTTTCTGCGACACTGTGTCCTGATGGTGGTAAAGATGTGCCGGTAGAAGGCAGTCTCGAGCTCATTATTGAAAAACAATTCGCTGATTTACCTGAAGAATTTCGTAAGAATATTAAAATTCCAAAAACCGTTAAGGAAATTGCACCAACACCTGATTGTCCAACAGGCACCCGTGGTCGTATTGCTGTCTTCGAAATGTTTGAAATTGATAAGGAAGTTGAGCATGCAATTTTAACCAATCCAACTGAGTTGGAAATTAACAAGATTTTGCGCAAAAAAGGTATGTTGACTATGCGTGAAGATGCCATGCTTAAGGCTTTCAAAGGCCAGATTCCATTCGAAGAGGTTAACAAATTATAGTGTGATATACTAAACCATATGGAACAAAAACCGTTATACAAAGTAATGTTGGTTGATGACGACTCGTTTCTCTTGAATATGTATTCGCTTAAGTTTACTAAAGCGAATTGTGAGGTTAATGCCTGCCAAACTTCGGCTGATGCCCTAAAAAAGCTCAAGGAAGGCTACCAACCTGACATTATTATTTTGGATATCATCATGCCAGGTATGGATGGTTTACAGTTGTTGGAAGAAATTCGTAAAGAAAAATTGGCGCCAGGTGCGACAGTGGTCATGCTAACAAATCAGAGTGACACGAATGATATCGAAAAGGCCAAGAAACTTAATATTAACGGTTACATAGTCAAAGCTACGACAATTCCGTCAGAAGTTATTGATGATGTGACAAAGATTCATAAACAAGCAAAAGGGTCATGAGTACAGACTACAAAAAGTTACTTGATGAGTTAGTGGAGATCATAGTTAAAGAAGGTGGTTCAGATTTACACCTCGGTCAAGGCCGTACACCGTATATTCGCGTGGCCGGTTTTTTGATTCCTTTGGTAAAAATGTCCGTATTGTCCTCAAATGATATGTACGGTTTGATTGACCATTTGATGACGCCGGAAAATAAGCAGATTTTTATTACTCAAAAAGAAATCGATTTTTCATTTGGTCATGCGAGCGGCGCACGTTTCCGTGGTAATGGTTATTTCCGACAGGGTATGCCCTCGATCGCTTTACGTCTTGTGCCAAAACACATTAAGACACTCGAAGAATTAAATTTGCCGACAATTTTGGAAAGTTTTACCCGCAAGAATCAAGGTTTCTTCTTGGTGGTCGGCCCAGTGGGTCATGGCAAATCAACAACATTGGCTTCGATGATTGACCTTATCAACTCTGATCGTCTCGAACACATCATCACTATTGAAGATCCGGTTGAGTATATTTACGAACCGAAGAAATCAATTATCGATCAGCGTGAAGTGCGCATGGATACCAAAGATTTCCATACCGGTCTTACAGAAATGTTGCGTCAGGACATCAATGTGGCGTTGATTGGTGAAATGCGTGATTTGGAAACAATTTCAACTGCTGTAACTGCTGCGGAAACTGGCCACTTGGTCTTTTCAACGCTCCATACCAACAATGCTGCTCAGACCATTGAACGTGTCATTGACTCATTCCCAGCGGATCAGCAAGGTCAAATTCGTATGCAATTGGCGGGTAGCCTGACCGGCATTTTCTCACAGCGTCTTATCCCACGAGTTTCAGGCGGTCTAGTGCCAGCGTATGAATTGTTGATCAATAACAGTGCTGTTTCAAACTTGATTCGTGAACGCCGCACACACGAAATTCAGACGGTGATCGAAACAAGTTCTCAGCAGGGTATGATCGATATGAACCGATCTTTGGCCGAGCTTGTACGTTCAGGTGAAATTACTATTGAGAATGCTTATCGCTTCTCATTAAATCCAAAGATTTTGGAAAAACTGATTTAGTATGCTTTTTAATTACAAAGCCATTGATAATACCGGGGTTGAACGAGAAGGTAGTATCGAAGCCCTCAACGTTGATATTGCTATTAATTCGTTGCAACGCCGTGGCCTGATTATTTCAACCATTAAATCACCGGACGAACAGTCATCTGTTTTCAAGAAAAATATTTCTTTCCTCAGTCGCGTTTCAAATAAAGATGTTGTCATCTTGTCCCGTCAGATGGCGATTTTGTTCGAAGCTCAAGTTTCAGCATTACGTATTTTCCGCTTACTCGGCTCGGAAACAGAAAATCCAGAATTGCGAAAGAGTTTGTTGCAGGTTTCAGATGATTTGCAGGGCGGTAGTTCAATTTCCAAAGCTTTGGAAAAACACCCAAAAATTTTCAGTTCGTTTTACGTCAACATGGTGAAATCCGGTGAAGAGTCGGGTAAACTTGATCAGATTTTCGCATACTTGGCTGACTATTTGGAACGCTCATATACTGTGACTACCAAAGCTCGCAATGCCTTGATCTACCCAGCCTTTGTCATTGCCACATTCATTGGTGTGATGGTTTTGATGTTTACCATGGTTATTCCGAAAATCAGCGCAATTATCATCCAATCGGGCCAGGAAATGCCGATTTATACCAAGATTGTGGTGGCGATTTCAGCTATTTTGGTTAATTACGGTCTCTATGTAATTATTGCGCTGGTTATTGGTAGTTTCTTTTTGATAAAATTCATTCGTACACCCTCAGGTAAGCACTCATTTGATCAGTTTAAGATCGCTGTGCCGTATATCGGTAATTTGTACCGTAAACTCTACCTGTCACGTATTGCCGACAACATGAACACTATGCTTATTTCCGGTATCCCAATGATTAAATCTTTGGAAATTACATCTTCAATTGTCGGTAACGATGTCTTTAAGGAAATTTTGGATCAAGCGCTTATCTCAGTGCGTGGCGGTAGCTCACTTTCAGATTCATTGCTCCAGCACCCAGAAATTCCGGGCATTATGATTCAAATGATGAAAGTCGGTGAGGAAACAGGTGAACTTGGTAATATTTTGAAAACAATGTCGCGGTTCTATCAGGGTGAAGTGGTCAACGCTGTTGATACACTTGTCGGCCTCATCGAACCTATTATGATCGTGGTACTTGGTGTCGGTGTTGGTATTCTCCTCGCTTCAGTGCTTGTACCTATCTACAATCTCGCAAGCTCATTCTAAGGCCTTATTTAGGCACTTATCCACAACGTAAATATTGCGGAGTGCTTAAGTGGTATATAATTAAGCATATCGATTTAAAGCGGCCCGTCTCGCTCGAGAGATCAGGGACGAGTCGATTAAATAAGTTAATTATTAATAGTAAAAAAATGCGTAATACAAAACGAGGTTTCACACTCATCGAATTGTTGGTTGTGATTGCCATCATCGGTATCTTGTCAGCTATCGTCCTTGCATCTTTGAACACCGCCCGCTCAAAAGCAGGTGATGCTCGAGTTCAGGGTCAGCTTTCAAATATGCGATCAGCCGCAGAAGTTTACTACGCAAGTAGTACTTCATACGGTACATTCGCTTCAGCAGCTTGTCCTACAACAGGTGGTGCAGCAAATGGCAGCAACATTTTCGTTGATACAACTTCAGGCGGTTATGGTATCGTAAGTACTTTGACAGCCGCTGGCGCAACAGTAACAAACTGTTATGCTAACGGTGCAAGTGGTTGGGCAGCTGCAGCCAGCCTGCCTTCAACATCAGGCGTGTACTGGTGTGTTGACTCAACAGGTAAGTCAGCAAAGGTAACCGGCACACTTACAGCAACAACTCTTACATCATCTCTCTGTCCGTAATCTGAGTGTTGTCTAAACAAAAAACCA
The DNA here is from genome assembly GCA_964532205.1 of uncultured Candidatus Saccharibacteria bacterium. Classification (GTDB taxonomy): domain Bacteria; phylum Patescibacteriota; class Minisyncoccia; order Phycocordibacterales; family JAKAEA01; genus CAZHGQ01. Next base: position 46,150 of record CAZHGQ010000005.1, read on the forward strand.
CCGCAAGGTGGTTTTTTGTTACATGTATACATGATAGAATAAACCAATGAAATCCTACAAAAAAGGCTTCACGCTCATTGAACTATTAGTCGTAATTTTTATTATCGGTATTCTCTCCGCATTTATTATCATCAATGTTCAGGCTGCTCGCATGCGCAGCTTAGATCGTGCCGTTCAGTCAAACGTTGATTCAGTTCGAGCTCGAGCTGAAATTCTTTACGATAAAGACGGTGCAGACAACTATTCAGCTATATGTACAGATGATCAGATCAAAAAAAGTTTGCAGCAAGCTCTCAATAGTGCCAAAAGTTCTGATGCGCCGAGTTCGCATTGTATAACAGGTACTGATAATTCTGGTGTGGCCTATTACGTGGCTTGGGTGCCATTGGCGACGGCTGGTTTCTGGTGTGTTGATAATCGACGTACTTCAAGTGCCTATACTTCAACAACAGCTGTACCAACATCAGCTTCAACACAGTGCCCAACAACAGGTCAGACAACATTGGGTAATACTGGGGGTAGTAATGGTAACAATGGAAACACAGGTGGTCTTGGCGGTACGCGAGGTAATTGGGATCAACAAATAGGTGATGAAAACATTCGTGAAATTGAGGAGGGTTCAATAAATGAAATTGAATTTCGAAATGTAGACTCCAATCTTCAGCAACAGGAATTTGAATCATTCTAATATGAAACGAGGTTTTACAATTGTTGAATTATTGATCGTGGTGGCCATCATTGGAATTATGGTTTCCATACTTTTAGTCCGTGGCGACACGGCTAAAGCCCGATCTCGCGACGCTCGACGTGTGGCTGATATTAGTCAGCTTCAATCGGCGCTTGAGGGTTATTTTGAGGGTGAGACGAAAATTACTCAATCAAGTTCAACGACTATCACACCAAAATATCCAGCTACTCTTTCAAGTTTGGCGCCAAATTATATTGGCGTTATTCTAACAGATCCCGCTGACAGCTCGGCGTACGGGTATCTTAAAATTTCTGATGAATCATATTGTTTAGGTGCAAAACTCGAGAAGGGTATACAGATTTCAGCTGGCACAATGCCAAGCTGTGATAATGGCGGCACATTCGATACGACATACAATTACCGAGTTAAACGCTAATGACAATTATTCTGGCCACATTCTTTTTATTTCTCGGCATTGCCATTGGTAGTTTTCTTAATGTAGTGATTTTGCGCTACAACACTGGCCTGTCATTTGCTGAAGGTCGCTCGGTTTGTTTCTCGTGTGGCAAGTCATTGCAATGGTATGAATTGATTCCGGTTATTAGCTATGTCTTTCAGGCTGGACGCTGTCGGGGTTGTCGTTCAAAAATCTCAATGCAGTACCCGGCTGTTGAACTAACTACCGGTGTTTTATTTTTGGCTCTATTTGCCAAAATAAATCCTCAAACATTACCTGAACTAGGGTATTTGTTTTATATGCTCGTGATCTGGTCATTGCTGATTGTAATTGCTGTGTATGATCTGCGTCACAAAATAATTCCCGATGGTATTGTGTATACATTTGCGGCATTGAGCTTTGGGCAACTCTTTTTTACACCCGAGAAATTTGTTATGCCGGGACTATGGGTACTTTTAGCCGGTCCGCTTATTGCGGCTCCATTTTTCTTGCTGTGGCTTGTCTCAAAGGGGACGTGGATGGGTCTTGGAGACGCAAAATTGGCCCTAGGCATCGGTTGGTTGTTGGGCCCAGTATTTGGTGCTTCGGCCATAATTCTAAGCTTCTGGCTCGGGGCAATCGTTGGTATTGCACTTTTGCTTCTTAAATATCTTTCACGACTTGGTTTTTTTCACAGAATCGCATTGTTCTTCGGTGCAACAACGATTATAATTAAGAGTGAACTACCATTTGCGCCGTTTTTGATACTCGGCATGCTTATTGTTTACTTCTGCCGCCTTGATGTAACTGGTCTTTCATTATTGCTTTATGGCACGTTATAAAAAAGGTTTTACATTAATTGAAATGATGATCGTATTGGGTATTTTTGTGCTCATCACGACGTTACTCCTCTCAAATCAGAAAAAATTCGGAACAAATATTGAAGTTACAAACTTGGCCTACGATGTAGCGCTTTCAATTCGTCAGACGCAAACATATGGTTTGGCGGTTAAAAACTCTGGCTTAGCCACGGCAGATTTTACCAGTGCGTACGGTATTCATTTTGATAGTTCAACACCTAGTCAGTATATTATTTTCTTTGATCGGCTTGATCCGAATAATGGTACTCGAAATTATGTTATGGATAGCGGTGAGGAGTCAGAAATTTACACCCTAAGAAATGGTTTTACGATTTCTGATTTATGTGCTGGCACATGTGGTTTGCAGAAAATGGATGTTGTGTTTGTTCGACCAAATCCTGAGGCACATATTACGTATACAAATGGCGGACAAACATTTTCGGCTACAGATGTTTATATGAAAGTTAGATCACCGCAAGGTAAAATAAAATGGATTCGAGTTTTAAAGAGTGGTCAAATATCAGTTGAAGACAATCAATGAGGAACAAACGCTTACAACACGGCTTCAGTTTGGTAGAGATTATGGTCTCAGTTGGTATTTTTGCCTTTGTGGTTACAGCTGGTTTGGGCGCGGTTTTGGGCATTGTTGATGCCAATCAGAAAGCTCAGTCATTAAATTCTGTCATGTCGAACCTCAACACGGCCTTGGAAGACATGGCCCGCAATATTCGTACGGGTTCGAATTATACGGCGACCGGTGCCGCGTGCGGCAGTGGGGCCACGGGCATTCAGTTCACGCCGCAAAGCGGCACCGGTAGTGTCATCTACCAACTCAACAGCACAACGCATCGTTTAGAGGTGAATACGTCTGCTGATCCGGTCGGTATTTTTACACCCATCACCGCCCCTGAGGTTTCTATTGACTCACTGTGTTTTTATTTTTATGGCAATGGTCAACCAAAGGCGGTGTTAACCATGAAGGGTCATGTGCAGGCTCGAACTACTTCAGCTACGACGTTTTATTTGCAGACCACAATGTCCCAGCGCTTATTACCATCAGAAGAACCAGCTAAAGAATTTTAATGAAATACTTACGTACAAAAGGTTTTACGCTTGTTGAGACGCTGGTTGCGATTCTGATTTTGTCGATTGCTATTGCGGCTGCTATGACGGCAGTTCAAGTTGGTTTGCAGTCTTCGTACTTTGCTCGAGACCAGATCGTGGCCTTCTATTTAGGTGAAGAGGCAATAGAGAATGTGCGTAATATCCGCGATCAGAATTGGAATAGTAATCAGCCAGATTGGCTGAATGGTATGGATATTTGTATGGGCACGGGTGTGACATGTAAAATTGACGCTTCAAAAGCGGTGGCTACACTTGAAACGTGTAGCGGTACAACATGCCGATTAAGTTTTAATAAAGATACACAGCTGTATTCGCACGAGACAGTTGGTGGTAATATTGTCGCCTCAAAATTTACCCGCACAATCCATATCGATCAGGTAACAGACGATAATATTTTAGTCACAGTCGTCGTGAGCTGGAATTCAGGCACATTTACCAATCGCTCACTGACATTTAAAGAGGAATTGTATAATTGGAATGGAAATTAATATGAAAACACAACGCGGATTCACACTTTTGTTTGCTGTCGTGGCCACCAGTTTGCTGATGGGGGTTACGCTTGGCATTCTCAATTTAACAACTAAGCAGCTCATTCTTTCGTCGGTTGGCCGTGACTCACAATTGGCTTTTTACGCTGCAGATAGCGGTGCCGAATGTGCCCGCTACTGGGATTTGCGTAGCAATGCCTTCACACCGGATGCTACCACAACGATTCATTGCAATGGTCAGGACTTTATTGTCGGCGGTTCAGCGACCACACAATTTACTTACAAACTCAGTCCATCCGATGCACAGTCAGCAGAGGTGACTGTGGTCGCTACTCGAAATGGTGCGACGGGTGTAACCACAATTCGTTCATATGGTCACAATGTGCCCGTCAGTACAAATAATCCACGTATTGTTGAACGAGCGGTAAAAATTGATTATACCCGTTCACCAGACCCATCAAAGAGTTTGTCGTGTGCACCAGCCAATCAGACAGTTCAAAGAGGAGGTGTGGCCAATTTCACAGCTAATCTGATTCCTAATGACAGTAGTGCGCAGTATGCCTGGACAGTCAGTGGTGGTTTGCCGGGTGGCGGACCAAGCAAAAACTTCAGTGCGCAATTTTCTTCAAACGGTACATATACAGTGACTGTCGCTACGGGTTCTCTGACTGCTCAATGTACAGTCAATGTAACCGATGATGGTGGTGGAGGTGGTGATCCGGGTGACAACTGTACACCAAATTCTGATTTCGTGTTAGCACTCGACGGTTCGGGTAGTATCATGGGTTGGGGTGGTGTGCCACGATATTGGGAAACGGTTAAACAAAACGGTGTGAGTTTGATCGATGGTATCGGTAAGGTTGGATCTATGCGGTTTGGTGCTGAATGGTTCAATAGTGAAACTCATGAGTTGTGGTACGTAACATCAGATTTGAATCAAGTCAAAGCCCGAATTACGAATAACGCCAATCCACCAGCCAACAGTGCCACAAACATTGGTTTGGCTGTTGATCATGCGGTTAGTTTATTGCAGGCAGCTAGTGGCTCACACCCAAAGGCAATCATTGCTATCACGGACGGCGTGCCTCACATTGAAGGTATGACTGAGGCTCAGGCTAAAGCCGACTCAATTGCCAAAGCGCAAACAGCTAAAAATGCTGGTATTAAAGTTTTTACTATTGGTCTGCTCAAACAGGGTGATTCGGGATATGACAGCGCCAAGGAATTCCTCCAGTCTGTTTCATCGGGTACTGGTTACTTCTACAACACCAACGATTACAATCCAAATGACCCAGCTGACGGCCTCAATAAAGTTGTCGCCGCACTCAGTTGTCCAACGAACTAAATCGGTGTAATCTCTAGTCATGGCTGTTCCGAAAGATATCAAACAACGCGTAGAGAAATTACGCGAAACTATTGAGCATTATCGCTATGAATACCACGTGTTAAATAACGAGGCGATTTCGGCTGAAGCGCTTGATACTCTGAAAGATGAATTGGTTAAACTCGAGGAGCAGTACCCTGAACTTAAAACAGCAGATTCGCCGACACAGCGCGTGGCCGGTGAGCCGCTTAAAGAATTTAAAAAAGTTGCTCACAAAGTCACGCAGTGGTCATTTAATGATGCTTTTACCGAAGAAGACATCATGGCTTTTCATGAGCGGGTGAAGCGGGCGCTTAATGGTTTGTCACCAACATATGTTTGCGAATTGAAAATTGATGGTTTGAAAATTGTCCTTGAATATGAGAAGGGTGTTTTAAAAACTGCGGCCACGCGCGGCAATGGTCTGGTGGGCGAGGATGTAACCATGAACGTTCGCACCATTCAATCTGTGCCACTGAAGCTTAAGCGCCCCATCGACATTATTGTGGAAGGTGAAGTTTGGATGAGTAAGAGTAATTTTGCTGCGCTTAATAAAGAGCGTGAAAAAGCCGGCGAAGCTTTGTTTGCTAATGCCCGTAACGTGACCGCCGGCTCAATTCGTCAGCTCGACCCAGCGATTGCCGCTTCACGCAAACTCGATACATTTATATACGACGTGGCCCAAACCTCAGAGAAAGTTCCAGATAAACAATCAGCCGAACTCGAATATTTACGAGACCTGGGTTTTAAAGTTAATCCCAACTTTAAGCGCTGTGATTCTATTAAGGAGGTTATTGAATATTGGCAGAAATGGACAAAAAATGCCCCACAGCAGGATTACTTAATTGATGGTGTGGTGGTAAAGGTAGAGGAGCGTCGCTATCAGGAAATTCTTGGCTATACTGGTAAAGCGCCACGATTCGGTATCGCTTTTAAATTTCCGGCTGAACAGGTTACGACTGTTGTTGAAGATATTCAATTGCAAGTCGGCCGTACGGGCGTGCTAACGCCCGTGGCGCATTTGCGCGCAGTCAAAGTCGCTGGCTCAACAGTTTCCCGCGCCACGCTTCATAATGAAGATGAAATTAAGCGACTTGATGTGCGTATTGGTGACACAGTTATTATTCAAAAAGCTGGTGATGTGATTCCGGATATTGTGTCTGTAGTCAAAGAAATGCGCACGGGTAAGGAAAAAGTTTTTGAGTTTCCGGAAACCGTCGCCGCCTGCGGCGGCGACGGTCGCATCGAGCGGATTCCTGGCCAAGCAGCTTGGCGCTGTGTTGATAAAAATTCTTTTATCCAACAGAAGCGCAAAATGTATCACTTTGCTTCGAAAATTGCCTTTGATATCGATGGTGTTGGTCCGAAAATTATCGATGTCTTGCTTGAAGCGGAATTAATTGCCACCGCCGCTGATTTGTTTACTCTAAAGCGCGGTGATCTATTACAACTGCCACGCTTTGCCGAAAAATCTGTTGATAATATTTTAGAGGCAATTGAAAAAGCCCGAGAGGTAACCTTGCCACGCTTTATCATTGCCCTTTCTATTCCACATGTCGGTGAAGAAACCGCGTACACCTTGGCAGAACATTTTCGTACTATTGAAGACCTGGCCGACACCTCACTTGATAATTTATACAAGATTAAAGACATTGGTGATGTGGTCGCGGCCTCGATTGTTGAATGGTTTACCGATAAGCATAACAAGCAGTATTTGAAACAATTATTGAAGCAGGTGAAGATCAGTAACGCTAAACCGAAGCCAGTATCAGGCGCTTTTGCTGGCAAAACGTTTGTACTCACCGGTACGCTAACATCCCTTTCACGCGATGAGGCTAAAGAAAAAATTCGAGCTGTTGGTGGCGAGGTGGCCAGTTCAGTCTCAAAAAACACTGACTATGTGGTGGCGGGTGAGAGTGCTGGTTCAAAACTCGACAAAGCTCAAGAGCTTGGTGTGACTGTTCTTGATGAAAAAGAATTTCTGGCTATGATGAAGTAATTAGGCTATAGTAACACTATGATTACACAGGAAGACATAAAGAAATTGGCGGCTTTGGCCCGCATAAAACTCTCCGATGAGGAGGTGGTTGGTCTACAGAAAGATATGCAAAATATCTTGGGTTTTGTGACACAAATTCAACAAGCTTCTGGTTCACTGAAAGAGGGAGACAAAGAACGAGTACGCAATGTGTGGCGTGATGATATTAATCCACACGAAACAGGAGTGAATACTGAAACACTATTAGCTGAAGCCCCAGACCGTAAGGCTGATTGTGTGCGCGTAAAGAATATTTTATGATTGATGTAACGACCTTAACAATTGAAACAGCTTCAAAGGCTCTGGCTGCCGGTGAATTTACAGCAGTTGAATTGGCCGAAACCTATTTGAAGGTTATCAAAGAAAAAAATACTGAGCTTAATGCCTATCTAGAAGTCTATGATGATGTGATTGAACAAGCTAAGGTGGCAGATGCGCGTATCAAAGCCGGTCAGGCGACAGCTCTCACCGGTATCCCTTTTTCAATTAAAGATAATATTTTAATTAAAGGCAAAATTGCTTCATCGGCCTCAAAGATGCTCGAGAACTATCGTGCTACATATGACGCAACAGTGATTGTTAAGTTGAAGGAAGCGGGTGCAATTTTCTTAGGTCGCACCAACATGGATGAATTTGCCATGGGCGGTTCTACTGAAAACTCGGCGTTTGGTGTGGTCAAGAATCCACATGATGTGGGCCGGGTAGCTGGCGGATCGAGCGGTGGTGCAGCTTCAGCGCTGGCAGCAGATATGTGTTTGGCATCACTTGGCTCGGATACTGGTGGCTCGATCCGCCAGCCAGCTAGCCTCTGTGGCGTCGTCGGTTTGAAACCAACATACGGCGCCGTGTCTCGTTCGGGCGTCATGGCTATGGCCTCATCGCTCGACCAGATTGGTCCATTGGCTAAAACAGTGGATGATGCCGCGCTCATTTTTAATACCATTAAAGGTAAAGATATTTTGGATGCCACAAGCACGGACGTTCCACTTCAAACAGAAGACAAGAAATTAAAAATCGGTGTGCCATACGAACTCATGAAAGAGGGCGTTGATGAAGATGTCCGCAAAAACTTTGATGAAATGGTAGAGGGTTTGAAAAAGCAAGGTTATGAAATTGTTGATATCAAATTACCAAACGCTAAATATTCATTAGCAGCCTACTATGTCATTATGCCGGCTGAAGTTTCATCAAACTTGGCCCGTTTTGATGGTGTAAAGTACGGTTTTCACAAAGATGGTGAAAATTTATTGGGTGATTATTTGGAAACTCGCCACGCTGGTTTTGGTAAAGAAGCTCGCCGACGAATTATGTTAGGCACATATGTCCTCTCCACAGGATACTATGATGCGTATTATAATAAAGCTAATACCGTCCGACGATTAATTGCTCAGGATTACGAACAGGCTTTCGAAACTGTCGATGCAATCCTCACGCCAACCTCACCAGTACCCGCATTTAAAATTGGTGAACGTTCAGAGGATCCGATTGCTATGTACTTGGCCGACATTTTCACTGTTTCTGCCAACCTGACAAGCTTGCCAGCCTTGTCTGTACCGTCCGGCTTTGCCGAGCGGGCAGGTAAGTCACTGCCGCTTGGTCTGCAATTCACCGCGCCGTATGGTAGAGAAGATCGATTGTTCAAGCTCGGCAAAGCCGTCGAATCAATTCGCTCTTAAACTATGGCAGAAGAAATCCAAGAACAACCTCCAATAGACTACAACGACAGACTGCGTGCTCGCACGATTGAAATTATCCTTCTCATTTTACTTGTGCTGTTTTTGGCCAATAATTTTCGACCGTACTTTACTGGTCAGTCGCCAGTCAGCATTCAGCAGGCCATTATGAATTATTTGGTTGCGCATGGCTGGTGGGAAGCTATCAGAAAGTTCGCAATTTGGTACATTGTCCTGGCCAACATTCTGTCTCTCTTTTTCTTGGCCGGTATTGTTTACTGTGCTGTGCGCGTGCGCCAAATTGCTGATGAGTGGTATAAACGACTTCATCCAGAAGCTCCGGAACTTGAAGAGAAACCAAAGAATGAAAAATGGGAGCGTGTCGTGGCTCATGCCAGCTCAGCCAATCCAAGTGACTGGCGCTTGGCGATTCTGGAATCAGATATTATTCTTTCCGACCTACTCGATCATCTCAATTACATTGGTGACACCATTAGTGAAAAATTAAAGAAAGTAAATCCGGGTGATATGCTGACGCTCAACAACGCCTGGGAAGCTCACAAGATCCGAAATGCCATTGCTCACGAAGGTTCTGACTTTATGCTTACTCAACGTGAATCACAACGGGTGATTGGTCTCTACGAAACCGTCTTTCGTGAGTTTGACTACATTTAGTTTGCTGGTATAATAACCACCACTACTGTCTTATTTCCGCTATATAGCGGGGTGGTGGACCGGTTACCACGTCAGGCTCATAACCTGAAAAAGGAGGTTCAATTCCTCCCCCCGCAACATCGATGCAAAGAAAAAGAGCGACTCGTAAACGAGTCGCTCTTTGCGTGCTGGTGTGCTGTTAAGCGACACGCAGCATGGCGTACTTGAGGGGCAGGGCACGGTGGCGCCGGTGTTCGTTGTTCCGGTGCCAGCTGGGCCGCTCGCGCACATCATCGGGGTCCGGGGTGGTGCGCCGCATGCTCACCTTGGCCGGAGCCTGGTGAATGGCATTGTCCGCCCGGTCGAAGCGCTGCTTCGGGCCGAGATTGCGCTGGGGGACAGTGATGAATTTGTGTTCAACGTCTACGAAAGGCGTGCAAACACTATTTGAGTTTCCGAGATAGCGTCGGGTAAGTCGGGTCATGATCATCTCCTAAATTCTTCCTGTGCCACTGGCTCCATGCCAAATGGTCTGCTAGTATTATATCACAATATATGATAAAGTCAAGTATAGAAAAAAGCCTTATATGATATAGTAAAACCCGCTTTTTTCGGATAGAATAGAACGGACCAATTATGTCAGGATAGCTCAGTCGGTAGAGCACGGGACTCATAAGCCCGGGGTCGTGGGTTCGATCCCCACTCCTGACACATTTTTTTATTGACATCTAAGTAGGGTAGGCGTAGCATTTAAAAAAGATCGCACATGTAGTACAGGAACTATGTGTGGGCATGATCTAGTTCATTTCTTTTGGGAGAGTAGTATGGGCAGGAATCCATCTACACACCGGGCAGGTCAGACAGACGGTCTCGTTTTCGGACAGGCCACCACTGTTGACCAACATCGTAAGGGGCAACACAAAGGAGTGGTTCGTGACCCATGTGTCACTAAGCAGCAACGGCGGGACCGCAAGTTGGTCCACCAGTTTCTGGTGACTCCTCTGACGTTTCTAACTCATTACTGACGCGGAGCGTCGGGTATGCACAAATAAGGGTCGCGCTTCGCGCGACCCTTCATCGTCTGTTGCCCGACCCAAAAAAATCTGTTAGAGTACCATCACCATGCGGTCATAGCTCAACTTGGTTAGAGCACTCGCCTGTCACGCGAGAGGTTGCCGGTTCAAGTCCGGTTGGCCGCGCCAGTTATTCCTTTTCTATATAAAGAGGTTTGAGATAATAGGGATATGAAAAAGTATTTTACATATCTAGTGTTCTCATACATCACCGCGTTAATTTTTGAAACCATTGCCAATACCATTGGCGACGGTCAGCTCTTTAAAAGTCCAAATGCCGTTGTCTTCTTTTTGGTTTGGTATGGTTTGCTCTACACTGTTTTGTATCTTATTTGCCGTGGTCGGCCGCTGTTGGTGCCGGTTATTGTGCTAGCGATTCTTGGTTCGGTGGCAGAAATTATTGTCTTTAAGCGTTCTAATTTAATTGTTGATCCAATCATATACGCTATCATGGGCTTCTTACCATTTTGGGCTTTGCGGAAAGTTTCATAATGAAAGAACCCTACTCGGGGTAGGGTTCTGTGGTGCTCTCAAAAATTAATTTGCGAGCTTTTTCACGGGCATAGGGTGTAACGAAGGTCCGATCAACAATATTCCACAAGCGCTGGCGTTCATCCACTGGCGTGTTGAGGATAAGATTGATGCACGAAGCCTCACTGGCTTCAATTTTTACGCGGCCACGAGCTGGTTGATGAGTCATATACAATCCTCCCGTTAAACTAAGGGAACTATAAGAAATTTTAATTATTTGCGCAAGATGATGGTGAAGTCGTGCTGGAGGTAGTCGGTGCGGAGGGTGGCGTGGGGCGTAAGCGTTTGGCCAAAAGCTAGCACTTCCTCGGGAGCGTATGTCGCAAATTCAGAGTCATCGATGTGGTTGCCACGGCGCAGCATATTAAACGCTATGCCCTTGGTGCACAGTTCAAACATCCGGCGGATCATGTCGAAATAGAAATGTTGGTAGTTTTCAATTTTGAAACTCAAAGCACCTGAAGCGACAACGTAGTCAAAGTGCTGGTTAATATCAAAGACGGTAGTTTGTTTAAATGTCAGGTCGGGGAAGTGTTGAGTTGCCAATTCAATAAATTCCGGAACGATGTCGATGCCTACGTATTGTACGCTTTTACCGTGGCGAGCTAAAAAGGCGTATAAATCGCCAAGGCCGCAGCCGACATCGAGGACGGAGGAATTATTTTCAATAAGCGGCTCGATGATGCTAAAGCGGAGTTCCTGATTGTGGCGGTCTGTCCAATGAACGGCGCTGGCACTTTGGGGGCCATAATACTCTAAGGCTTCTTGATAAAACGCATGTAACCGGTTGTAATCGTGTTCGTTGAGCTGCATTGATCAATTATACCTGATATATTAGTATGGATTCACGCTGCCATTGTAGCTCAGTTGGTAGAGCACTCCATTGGTAATGGGGAGGTCACCGGTTCAATCCCGGTCAATGGCTCATTGATTATTTTTATAAATGTGACAGACTTACTTATATAATACAAACTATATGGAACCAAACACACAACCACAGCCAGTAGAAGCACCAGTCGTTATCCCGCCATTGCCACCAGTTGGCGAGATTATTAGCCGCACATTCTCTCTCTTTAAGCGAAAGTGGGGCGCACTTTTTCCGTTGCTGGCAATCATGTTCATTGCCTCAGTACTTAATACAGCATCCGGTTACATTAAGGGCGGAGCTGGTTCAATTTTAGTTGGTATCATTTTTGTAGCCTACCTTGTCATTACGTATTTAACCTCGGTAGCTTTGATTATGGCTTACAACGATGAGGAGGTTAAGCCGGTTGTTGATTATTATCAACGTGCCATCGACATCATCATTCCGTACTCGTGGGTTGTCGTCGCTGTGATTTTGGCTGTAATTGGTGGTATGGTTTTTCTCATCATTCCGGGTTTACTGTTAGCATTCTTTTTGACATACGCTTCATACGCTTTCTTGCTTGAAGGTAAAACAAAGATTGACGCTTTGGTTACGAGTTTTGAGTATGTAAAGGAAGCGTTCTGGGGTATTCTCTGGCGAGACATTGTCTTTGGTTTATTGGCTTGGTTAATTATGTTCGGTGTTGGTATCTTGGCGGCAATTCCGACTGTCTTGCAATCTGGTGGCGTGAATCATTTGGTTAACGCTATTCGAGCAGGGGACACAAGTGGTTTATTCTTAGGTCAAATCATTCATCAAATGGGTACCGTCTTTATTGCTACACCCCTCGGTATTGCCTTTGTCTACACTATGTACAACGCTCTCCGCGCTCGCCGCTCTGTATTTACGACCGAATCATCGACTGCCGCTTCACTCATTAAAATTGCTATCTACATTGGTGCCGCTATTCTCATCGTTGGCTTCATCATCTCCATGGTCTACTTGTCTCGCTTTGCGATGACGCGCTAGGCAAAGGCCTAGTTAAGCCACCTTAGCTCAGTTGGTAGAGCACAGCTTTCGTAAAGCTGGGGTCCCGAGTTCGATCCTCGGAGGTGGCTCTTGCTTTTTCTGATAGTTATGTTATTTTACAGATAGAGCAGGTGGGGTCACAATTATCAAATCAATGATGCTTTGATCTCCTTCCTGAGGTGGCCGTCGTACGTAAAAGTAGACGGTCGCCTTTTTTATTGGTTAGATTTTTTGTTATACTGGCCCCATGAATAAAGAGCAGATCGAAGCGCGTATCGCGGAAATTGAAGCGGCTATGAATGCGGCTGATTTTTGGTCTGACAAAAATGCGGCTCAGGCTATGATTCGTGAACTGCAGGATTTAAAAGTGGCACGTGAGGGTGGTGGCAAATATGACAAAGGTGGGGCGGTCATCACAATTTTTTCCGGTGCTGGCGGTGATGATGCTGAAGATTTTTCTTCGATTTTGTTTAGCATGTATCGCAAGTATATTGAAAGCCGCGGCTGGTCGTGGGCCATTGTGCATCAGAATGAAAATGATCATGGCGGCTATCGTAACCTAACATTTGAAGTTGATGGCAAGGGTGTGTACGGTGATTTAAAGAATGAGTCAGGCGTGCATCGCTTGGTCCGCATTTCACCGTTTAATGCCAAGCAGCTTCGCCACACTTCATTTTCTATGGTGGAAGTCATTCCGAAATTTGAAAAGATGGAGGAGATTGAGATTAAACCCGATGACATTGTGGTGGAATTTGCTAAAGCTGGCGGCCCGGGCGGGCAGAATGTAAATAAGCGTGAGACGGCGGTGCGTATCGTCCATAAGCCGACAAATTTGTCGGTGCATGTAACATCTGAACGTTCGCAGGCTCAGAATAAAGAAAAAGGCTTGCAAATTTTGAAAGGTAAATTGTTTAAGTTGGCCGAGGAGCAACGCATTGCCAAAGAGAAGGGTATGCAGATTTCGAAAACCACAGATATTGAATGGGGCAATCAGATTCGCTCGTATGTCTTTCATCCATACAAAATGATTAAGGATCACCGTACTGATGTGGAGGTGCGTGATATCGACAAAGTGCTCGATGGTGGTCTCGATGACTTTATCGCCGCCGAAAAAAGTCTCTAAGTAAAAGAAACCTCTAAGTAAAAATTTCAGAAATTGAGTGTTCACATAAAAAGCACGAAATCATCAAAAGATATCAATTAAGATATTTTTGTATGCATTTAGCTTGATTTAAAGCCTTATTTTGAGGTTTTTGCTCAGCGGGGGTAGGCTGACAACTTTTCTTGATTTTGCCACTATATCTATTTTGATATTTGCCACTTGTTATTACCTATAAGAAATATATGCAAAAGGATATTTTTATATCACTTTTGATATAGTGGCGAAAAACTCAAAAGTAACATGAAAAAGGAAGAGCAAAAGTTATCAATTTTTCTTTACCTGCTTTTCATCAGAATTTTAACGCTGTGTCTTATACTTTGCCCATGACACACTTTATCAAACAGAAAGATGTTTTTGGTGACCCACTTTCCGATAATGCAACCTTCTCTGAAGCCTGGCACAAAAAGAATAAGACGTATTATATTCCTGATCATAAGAGTGGTGGTCAAAAGGGCAATGAAGAGCGAAATCGCAAAGACAAGAAGCAAATTCTTCAATGGAAATGCCGCCGCGCCGCGCGGCGGCACACTGCATTTCTGATTTTGCACACCCGGCTTGTCAAAAAGCTAACGCAAAAACAACTGGCCGACCTCGTTGGCACACAGCAGGGCAATATTGCCAGAATAGAACGTGGGCGGGCGGTACCGTCGTTGGAATTTCTGCTAAAAATGGCGGCGGTGCTGGACACGAAGCTTCTACTGCCGACATTTGCATTTTTGCGGCCAAAGGCATAATCTAGGGGCAGATATTTCTGATCATTCTTTGTTTGTTTGATTCCTCACAACGTTAATTACTCACAACCCTTGAAAGGGGGTATTATGCATATTAACGGTGAACATATTCGTGTGCTCCCACCGTGCGAAAAGCACCTGAAGGATACGCTCAAGCAGTACGATGCCAAGCTTCAAGAGTGCGAGTCTCTGACGCTGACGAATGACCTAAAGCTCATGCTGTTTGTGCGGCGGGAGCTCATCAGTCGTTTGCTCGACCAGCGCGACCTGGAAAAAGTTGCTAGTGAACATGCGCTCTGGAACCGGGTCAAGGAAGAAATCACCATGGACCAATTCAAGCCGGTCTTTGATCGGGCCTGGTTCCGGATCCATGAGCATGCCACGCCGTAGCTTAAGCCAGTCGTGGTGAGAAAGCGCCTTATTTAAGGCGCTTTTCTTGTGGTTGAGACATGTGTGCGGGTGTGATATGTCTGTGGGTTGCAATATCGACGAAAGAGTCTACAATAGAAAGAACGGTATGATTTATTTTGATAATGTTTCCAAAGTTTACCCAGATACTTCTGTAGCTCTAGATAAAGTCAGCTTTACCATCGAACCCAATGAATTCGTCTCTGTCGTCGGCCACTCAGGCGCCGGCAAATCAACGCTGCTTAAAATGATTTTGGCCGAAGAAAAACCGACCGAAGGCACGGTCTTTTTTCAATCAACACCCATTCACGAACTCCGCCGCAACGAAATCAACCAATTCCGCCGCCGCATCGGTACTATTTTCCAAGACTTCCGACTCTTACCAAACAAAACTGCCTACGAAAACATTGCTTTTGCCATGGAAGTGGCTGGCAAGACAGATGAGGAGATTGAATCTGATGTACCGCACGTCCTCGAACTCGTCGACCTCGGTCGCAAGATGTGGAGTTTTCCGCATCAGCTTTCGGGCGGTGAAAAGCAGCGCGTGGCAATTGCTCGAGCTATTGTGAATCATCCAGACATTATTATTGCCGACGAACCGACCGGTAACCTTGACCCGATCAATACGTATGAAATTGTGCAGATCCTGAAAAAAATTAATGACCTCGGTACAACGGTGGTGCTGACCACGCACAATAAAGGTGTGATTGATTCCTTGGGTCGCCGCGTTATTACATTAGAAAACGGCCGCATTGTTCGCGATGATAAGTCGGGCCGCTATATTTTATAATTTATGTTGTGGACTAATACAAAACGAGTTATTCGAGCCGGTTTCGTCAATTTCTGGCGAAATGGCTTTGTGTCTATCGCTTCGATTTTAGTGATGGTGATTACACTCCTGTTCCTTGGCTCTGTTATTTTTACCGGTGTCTTACTCAAGACTACCTTGCAACAAGTGCAGGATAAAGTTGATATTAATGTGTACTTTGTAACGAATGCTCAGGAAAATGACATTCTTTCAATTAAAAAATCCCTCGAGGGTCTGCCTGAAGTAGCCACAGTTACATACACGACCCGCGAACAAGCTTTGGCGGAATTTAAAGCTCGCCACGAAAATGATCAGTTTACGATGCAGGCTTTGGATGAACTCAATGACAATCCACTTGGGGCAGTGCTCAATGTCAAAGCTAAGCAGCCGTCACAGTACGCTGGCATTGCCGACTTCTTGCAGCAGAAGAGTATTTCACAGCGTGATGGTTTGCCCATTATCGACAAGATCAACTATCAGCAGAATAAAATTGCTATCGATAAACTCACTAAAATTATTTCTGTTGGCCAACGCTTGGGCTTCATCATTGTGCTCATTTTGGTGGCTATGTCGATCATGATTACCTTCAATACCATTCGTCTGACCATTTACATCTCACGTGATGAAATTGCGGTCATGCGCTTGGTGGGTGCCAGCTCAAAATTTGTGCGTGGCCCATTCGTAATTGTGGGTATTATGTACGGCGCCTTTTCTGCCATTTTAGCCATGCTGATCTTCTACCCAGCGGCGTACTACCTGGGACGTTACACTAAGGACTTTTTTGAAACAATTAATATCTATTCGTACTACATTCAGAATTTCGGTCAGATCTTCCTGCTGCTCTTGGGCGCAGGGGTGGTCATCGGGGCGATTTCAAGTTATTTAGCAGTACGGCGATATTTAATTGTTTAACATGAAGAAAAATCACAAATTCATTTTCGTCATTGGCGGAGTAATGTCTGGCGTCGGCAAAGGCATCACCACCTCATCTATCGGCAAACTTCTCGTCGCAAAAGGTTTAAGGGTCAATCCAATCAAGATTGACCCTTATCTTAATGTCGATGCTGGTACGATGAATCCGACTGAGCACGGCGAAGTTTTTGTGCTCGACTCTGGCCTCGAGACCGATCAAGACATGGGCAATTATGAACGCTTTTTGGAAATGGATTTGGCGCCTGAAGACTACATGACCAGCGGTTTGATTTACAAAACAGTCATCGACCGCGAACGAAATCTTGGCTACAAAGGTAAATGTGTCGAAGCCATTCCGCACATCACTCAAGAAATCACCAAACGCATTTTGGCCTCAGCCGAGAAAAACCAGTCCGACATCACACTTGTGGAAATTGGTGGCACCATCGGTGACTTCCAGAATGCTATGTTTATCGAAGCCGCACGTATCCTCAAACTTAAACGTCCTCGCGACGTTATTTTTATGCTCGTGAGCTACCTGCCGGTGCCATCAAAGATTGGCGAAATGAAGACCAAACCAACTCAGACTGCCGTGCGCATGCTCAATGCCAATGGTATTCAGCCGGATTTTTTGATTGCTCGCTCAGCTGTGCCACTTGATCATAAGCGCAAAGAGAAACTTTCAATTTCATGTAATGTCTTTGAGCATCGCGTTATTTCAGCGCCTGACATTGAAAGTATTTATGATGTGCCGCTCAATTTTGAAAAAGACAAACTAGCAGATGCTATTTTCGAAGCGCTCAATATTAAAAAGCGTAAGACCGGTGGTTTGGAACAATGGAAGAAATTTGTCAGCAAATCAAAACATCCAAAGAAGCAGTTGAATGTGGCAGTTGTAGGTAAATATTTTGAAACAGGGGACTTTGTGCTTTCAGATGCCTATGTCTCGGTCATTGAAGCTATTAAATTTTCGGCTTTTCATCAAAATGCTAAAGCCAATTTACACTGGCTTGATTCTGTCGAATTTGAAAAACATCCGTCCAAGGTTCGTGAGCTCTCGCAGTATGATGGTGTGATCGTGCCTGGCGGCTTCGGCGAACGCGGTATCGAAGGCAATATCAATGTCATTCGTTATTGTCGGGAAAACAAAATTCCATACTTTGGCCTGTGCTATGGCATGCAACTTATGGTTATTGAATACGCTCGTCACAAAACCAATCTCACCAATGCACACACGGCTGAAATAAATCCCGAAGCCAAGCATGTGGTCATCGACATTATGCCGGATCAGAAGAAACATTTGGCCATGGGAAATTACGGCGCTTCAATGCGGCTCGGGGCCTACCCAGCCTACCTAAAGAAGGGGACCGTGGCCCGAGCCGCCTACGGTAAAGAATTGGTATCCGAACGTCACCGCCACCGCTACGAAGTCTCACCACACTACATAAAGGAAATAGAAAATTCGGGCCTGGTATTCTCTGGCACATCACCTGACGGCCGCTTAATGGAAATTGCTGAATTGCCGCAGTCCGAACACCCATTCTTCCTCGGTACTCAATTTCACCCAGAATTTAAGGCTCGACCGCTGCATCCGCACCCACTGTTTTCCGCTTTTATCAAGGCAGCCATTACCTGCGCTAAGCCGGTACCCACGAAATTCACGCCGGAAATTGCTAAAAAGGAAACCCTCTCTAAACTGCCAACAGCCACCACAGTAGCCAAATCGAGCTTGAAATAAAGTCGTTTTTGCAGTATGGTATATGGACATTGCGGGATCGTCTAATGGTAGGACAGGCGACTCTGGATCGTCTAATCTAGGTTCGAGTCCTAGTCCCGCAGCAGTCATAATCTAATCTCAATATCAAGCTTATTGGAGTAAATAAGCTATAATATTGCTATTAAGATTAATGCTCCAAATATAATGTTTGAACAATCCTTTAAGAATATCGATAGAATACTTAGAAATGATAATGCGGGCGGGGCGATGGACTATATTGAGCAAACATCATGGATTATATTTCTAAAATACCTTGACGATCTTGAGATAGAAAGAGAAAAAGCGGCAAAACTTTTAGGTAAGAAATATCAATTTATTATTGATAAACAATTTAGGTGGGCTTCATGGGCATACCCTCTGGATGGTAACAATAAATTGAATCATAATTTAGCACTTACTGGTGCTGATTTACAATCTTTTGTCGATGAGCAACTTTTTCCATATCTTAAAAAATTTAGGTCTGAAAATCCGAATTCAATTGAATATAAGATTGGTGAAATATTTAGTGAGCTTAAAAATAAGATAAAAAGTGGATATGCACTTCGTGAAATTCTCGATATTGTCAATGGTCTGCACTTCCAATCAAGTAAAGAAAAACACGAGCTTTCTCATTTATATGAAAGTAAAATCGCTGAAATGGGTAACGCTGGACGTGATGGTGGACAATATTACACCCCCCGTCCTCTCATTCGTTCAATTGTTAAATTAGTAGATCCAAAGATTGGAGAAACTGTATACGATGGTGCCTGTGGATCTGCTGGCTTTCTTATCGAAGCATATGACCATATGACTGAGAAGAGAGAAAAACTTTCTTCAAAGGATTGGTCTACACTGCAAGAAAAGACATTTTACGGTAAAGAGAAAATAACTCTCCCATACATCATCGGTGTAATGAACATGATTCTTCATGGTATCGATGCACCAAACATTATTCACACCAATACACTGTCAGAAAATCTTGCAGACATACAAGAGAAAGATAGATTCGATGTGATATTAGC
>CAZHGQ010000006.1:0-10838 GCA_964532205.1 uncultured Candidatus Saccharibacteria bacterium
ACTCAAAGGTGAGTATAGGGCCGTTTATAACGATTTGCTCAAGTTATCTCTTGGGTTACTTCCTTGCAACCATTGTTACTCCTAAAAAAATATAGTTACTAGGATTTGTTTAGCGTCTAACCAAGACGGAACCAATGAAATTGAAACGGAGTGGGAAACTTGAATTGACACTTGAAGAAATGAGGCTGGTCATGTTTGAAACACGATCTAACAGCGCATTTCAATAAAACCAAAACTCGTCTCGCAAACCACTTCTTTTTCTTGTTCTGATGTAATAATATCAACCGTCAAAAAGTCGTCAAGGACATACCTGTGGATAACTGTCTTTTATTTTGTCCTTTACAAATTTACCTCTAATTCCAGAGGACAATGGTCGGATCCAAGAATCAAGCTGTGGATAGTTGTTGACTTAACTTTCTTGACTAAGTCGTTTGAAACAAAGAAATAATCGATACGCCAGCCAACATTACGTTCACGAGCACCGGTTTTAATATCCCAATATGTATAAGCACCAGTTTTGGTTGGATTTAAATGGCGAAACGTATCAACATAGCCATGATTCACCACTTCGTCGAGCCAGGCCCGTTCCTCAGGTAGGAAACCAGTATTTTCTTCATTTTCTTTCGGTCGAGCCAAGTCAATTGCCTCGTGAGCAGTGTTGATATCACCACAAAAAATGATTTTTTTACCTGTTTTGCGGATTTTTTCAATATATTGCAAAAAAGCATCGTAAAATCGTAATTTGTAGTCCAAACGAACAGGTCCGCCGCCGCCATTAGGGAAGTAAACATTGAAAAGCACAAAGTCTTTGTAGTGTAGACCCAAGAGACGACCCTCATCATCAAATTCCTTAATACCCATACCATAATCCACCTTTAAGGGTTCAATTTTTGTATATACAGCTACACCACTATAGCCCTTTTTCACCTTAGAAAAGTCAAAATAGGCATGATAACCTTCAATCTGCTTTATTTCTTCGAGAAGCTGGTCAGGATTCGCTTTGACTTCCTGCAAACAAAAGAAATCCGGACTTTCCTTGATAAGCCATTGAAAATTACCTTTTCGGTGCAGAGCACGAAGGCCGTTTACATTCCACGAAATGAATTTCATGGGTTTATAATATCAGATCGTATATAAAAGCAATTAGTCGCCGCGATTCTTACTGTGAAATTTCTTGTGAATCTCTTTAAGATGCTTATCGGTAACGTGGGTGTAGATTTGGGTTGTGCCAATGTTAGCATGACCAAGTAAAGCCTGGACTGAGCGCAAATCAGCGCCATTTTGCAACAAATCTGTGGCGAAGCTGTGCCGAACGACGTGAGGAGTAACTTTTCTTGAGATACCAGCCTTAATTGCGTATTGTTTAACAATTTTTTCAACAGATCGAGCTGTTAAACGCAGCGAACCCTTGGTATTTTTGACATTTTTGCCCATTTGCACAAAGAGCGCATCGTCCATATCTTTGCGAGCAGCAAGATATTTCTTGACCGCCTGGCGAGCAGTATCAGAAATAAAGACCACACGCACTTTTTCACCCTTACCGCGAATAGAAAATTCATCTTTATCAATATCAAGCTCGCGGGAGAGGGAACACAATTCAGAAACGCGTAGACCGGTAGAAAAGAGTAATTCAAGAATGGCTTTATCACGCAATGTCTTGAGTTCTGTACCTTTTGGTGCAGCTAACAGGCGATCCAGTTCGGTAGAAGAGATTAAATCTAGCGATCGCTCAGAAACCTTGGCCAATTCAATACGTTCCGGTGATAGAGAAGCAATTCCACGACGAACTAAGTACTTCAAAAATGCTCTCAGGGCAATTAAATAGTAGTTTTGGGTGCGTTTCTTGAGATTTTCTTCGCGACCATCGACTTTTTTACCCGAAGGCTGACGATTGAGCCACAAACGATACTCTCTGACCACATCCTCTGTAATACCCTTAGCCGTTGTAACCTTGGTATGGCTTAAAAACGTGGTTAAATAGTGATCGTAGTTGGTGATGGTATTGAGACTTCGGCCACGTTCGATTTCCATATATTCCAAAAACTCTCGGATGAGGCGGCCTAATTCGCTGGTTTGCGTACTCATGTACTAATAGTATACACCACTTGCGCTTATTTCGTATTTATGCTATTATGTCCTAATCATGTTAACGAAAACACAAAAAACCAAGATCATCAAGAATTCTGGTGTGCACGAAACAGACACCGGTTCTCCTGAAATTCAGGTTTCGCTTTTGACCAAACGAATTGAGGAATTAACTGATCATCTTAAGAAACACGCCAAAGACAAGCATTCACGTCGCGGTTTGTTGCAGATGGTAGCTGACCGACAGTCACACCTCAACTACTTGCAGAAGCACAACGTTAAACGTTACAACGCCCTCGCCAAAAAACTTAACTTAAAGAAGAAGGCATAATACAATGAAGAGCGTGACATGATCACGCTCTTCTTGTTTTTAGGGGACATGATTTTTTATAAAAGTTCGTAAATTATTTTTTTATGTCAGTAATCAAACATAAGGAACAGCGTGTCGGCATTTTTATCGATACGCAAAACCTCTATCATAGCGCTAAGAATCTGTACCAAGCCCGAGTTAACTTCGGTCAGGTCGTCAAAGATGCTTTAGCCGGCCGAGCACTTATTCGTGCTATTGCCTACGTTATCACCACCGAGTCGGGTGACGAGAAGAATTTCTTCGAGGCTCTCGGCAAAATGGGCATTGAAGCCAAAACTAAAGATTTGCAAATCTTTATGGGTGGCGCCAAGAAAGCCGACTGGGATGTTGGTCTCGCTGTTGATGCTATTAAAATGGCACCGAAACTCGACACTATCATTCTAGTAACAGGCGATGGTGACTTCGTACCACTTATTCAGTATTTACAGACAAATGAAGGCTGTCAGGTGGAAGTCGTTTCATTTGGTCAATCATCATCATTACGTCTGAAAGAGGCGGCTGATGAATTCTTTGATCTTTCAGAGAATCCACGAAAATATTTAATTGGTCTAAATCTACGACAATTCGACCGTAAGTTTAAGCAGAATAAAAATGCGACAACTAAAGTTGAAAGGGTAGTAGAGGAAAAGAAGGAGGTGTAAGAAAAGGCCGAGAGCGAAGCTCTCGGCCTTTTTCGATCGTTAGATCTTAGCACCCACCAAGATCCTTTTGCAGCACGAACTCCTCGGGACCAGGAAGCGCATGCCACCACGGCTTTTCCTTACCTCCTTTCTTGTCATCATTCTGAGAATCCTCGGTTTGTCCCGAATACACTTTGTGTTCAACATCCGCCCCTGCGGCCGACGCAGAACCTTCCTGAAGAAACATAAGAACCTCCTGTTCTTATAAAAGAGTAAACAGACTTTTTAATGCTGTCAACTGAAATATTTCTAATTTCTGATACACTGTAGCAAATAATAAAAGCATATGAATAAAAAAGAATTTTCCCTCAAGCTGGGTGATAAGGAGATCGTGGCCGAGTTTAATGATTTAGCAAGTCAGGCCAATGGTTCAGTTATTGTTCGTTCAGGCAATACGGTAGTGCTAGCAACTGCAGTTATGTCAGAGAAAGATAAGGACGCTGATTTCTTTCCCCTGACTGTTGACTTCGAAGAAAAATTTTACGCTTCAGGAAAAATTCTTGGTTCACGCTACGTACGTCGCGAAGGCAAACCTTCAGACGACGCCATCTTAAGCGGTCGTATCATTGACCGCACTATTCGTCCGCTTTTTGATCAGCATATTCGTCGCGAAATTCAGGTCATCATTACCGTACTATCTGTCGACACTGTGGATCCTGATACTCTCGGAGTGGTAGCGGCATCATTGGCAATTGGGACATCAGATATTCCTTGGAATGGTCCAGTGAGTGCAGTTCGACTCGGCAAGCACCTCAACACAGAGCAGTGGGAGATGAATCCATCGTATCAATTCCGCGATGATCCCTCATTTATGTTTGATATGGTGGCTTGTGGTAAAGATGGCAACATCAATATGATTGAAGTGGGCAGTCATGAAGTCAGCAACGAATACGTGGTTGATGCTCTGAGTAAAGCTTCAGAATATATTGAACAAATACAGGATTTTCAGAAAAAAATTATTGCTGAGATTGGCAAACCAAAAGTTACACTTGAAAAACCAGTATTTAGCGAAGCTGCGGTCGCGCTCTTTACTGAAAAAATTCAACCGCACTTAATGAGTAAGGTGTTCAGCAACATTTCTGGCAAAGAACCAATTGAAAACCTTAAAAAAGAATGGCTTGAATTATTTACCACAACATTTCCAGACGAAAAAAAATCATTAGCTGATCAATACTACGAAGATATGGTCAATGATGTTGTTCATGAACAGGCGATCAAACACAGCAAACGAGCGGACGGTCGTGGTTTGGATGAGGTACGAAAACTCTATGCTCAAGCTGGTGGTATTTCACCAATTTTGCACGGTTCAGGTATTTTTTACCGCGGCGAAACACATGTCTTATCTGCTTTAACACTCGGTGGTCCAGAGGCTGCACAAGTTATTGATGGTATGGAAGTGGGGGACACCAAACGCTTCATGCACCACTACAACTTTCCACCATTTTCAACCGGCGAAACCGGCCGAGCTGGTAGTACAAATCGCCGCATGATTGGTCACGGCGCACTGGCTGAAAAAGCTTTGGTCGCAGTTATTCCCGAAAAAGAAACATTTCCATACACCATTCGTATCGTTTCAGAAACAATGTCATCAAATGGTTCATCATCAATGGCTTCAGTCTGTGCTTCAACGCTCGCGCTTATGGATGCAGGTGTACCCATCAAGGAACCAGTCGCAGGTATTGCTTCAGGTTTGATGATGAACTCACCAAAAGAATATGCGCTTCTCACAGACATTCAGGGCCCAGAAGATCATCATGGTGATATGGATTTCAAAGTCGCCGGTACAAAAAATGGTATCACCGCCATTCAAATGGATGTTAAAGTTTCTGGCGTACCAATTCCAATTCTTAAAGAAGCTTTGGAAAAAGCACTCGCGGCCCGCTTGCACATTTTGCAAACCATCACCGCTGCCATTGCCGCACCCCGCTCTGAAATCTCACCTAATGCACCAAAAATTGTCACTATTAAAATCAATCCTGAACTTATTGGTATGGTTATTGGTCCTGGCGGCAAAATGATTAAGAGCATTAAAGAAAAAACTGGCGCTGAAATCACCATTGAGGATGACGGCAGCGTCTATATGACAGGCAAAAATGGTTCAGCTGAAGCTGCTCGAGAAATTATCGAGGGCATGACTCATGAATACAAAAAAGGTGAGCGTTACACTGGTGAAGTCACAAAGGTCACTGAATTCGGCGCCTTCGTTCGCATTGGACCAAATGCTGAAGGTCTGGTGCATGTTTCAGAAATGGCCGGCTTTAGAATCGACAATGTCGCCGCCTACGTTAAAGTCGGGGACAAGGTACCTGTCGTTGTTAAAGAAATCGACGAGAAAAAACGCATCAATCTTTCAATCAAAATGGCTCAGGCTGATTTCATCAAGCCGCTTAAAGCATGATATAGTTTAGGCATGGAAGGCCAAACTCCCGAAAATCCAAACGGTGTCGCCGGCAAACCTCTCAACCCGCAGGTTACACCAAATCATAACGCTTACGATTCGCTTCAGGCAGCGAATGAGCCTCTGGCGCAACCGGAAAAATATAATATCCAGAAATCAATCGACGAACTCCACAATCAAGGCCCCATTCAACAGCTTCGCACGTACGAAAGTGATGTGGCCGACGCCATGAAGAGCACTCACGCCACCGTGGCTAAAGTTGTCATCGCTCAACAAAAAAAAGAAGAGAAACAGAAACCGCCTGAATTTGCACCCGCTCCAAAGAAAACCTCTCAGGTTGGTAAAAATACTTTTTTGTTAGCTGTGAGTTTGTTATTAGTAATTGCCGGCTTGGCGGCGCTTGGCACATTTATTTACGCCTTCATGAAACATGAAGTGCCGGTGCAAAACCCAACCCTCAATACTGCCATCATTAATGTCGACACAGTCCACAGCGTGCGGGTCCTTCCCGAAGACAATTTGTTTGAAGTTATCCGTACGGCAATGCAGAATTCAAAGCCAGGTCTCAACAATTACAACTTGATTCAAGGTAGTACAACAGCCAGCAAGATCCAAAATGAAACCCTCAGCATTGAAGAGGTTATGACCCGCTTAGCTCCAAATGCTCCATCCTGGTTGGCTCGCTCACTGAAAAAAGATTACGTTATCGGCAGTAGTAATAATAGTAGCTATCATCCGTTTATTATTTTGAAAACAGATTCATATGAAAACGGTTTCTCGGGCATGTTGAAGTGGGAAAGCACAATCGCTTCAGATTTACAGCCATTACTAGAGACTGCCTCCACCACACCGCTTACCGGAACATTTAAAGATGTCGTTATTAAAAATAAGGATGTACGACATTTAAGCTATGGTACTCAGGATATATTGTTTTACAGTTTACCTGACAAAGACACCATCATAATTACCACCGACGAAGCAACACTGATTGAATTATTCAATCGCTTAACAGCAACAAAGTTCACTCAGTAGCAAATTGCACGGATCTAATAACCTGTTATCATTACCCATATGCAAGACACAGCTATATACAAGAAAAAACTGGAAGATGAACGAGGTGTCCTTGTTCGTGAACTTTCCGGCGTAGCCACAATTAAAAATAATAAGTCACCTGACGATTGGGAAGCCAAGCCAGATAATACCGAGACTGATTTGCCCGATCCGAATGAAGTCGGCGATCGTATTGGCTCTTACGAAAACAACACCGCTCTGGTTCAGGAATTAGAAAGCCAGCTTCGCAACGTTGATGCTGCCCTCGAAAAAATTTCTAAAGGCACATACGGCACATGCGAGACATGTGATAAACCAATCGAAACAGACCGCCTTGATGCCAACCCTTCAGCCAAAACCTGTAAAGCTCATATGTAAATAAAATCCCCTTTAAGGGGATTTTATTTTTTCTTGACACCTATTGAGTATGCTGTGGGTATGAGTTTCGCTCGTGTGTATAGCGCTCAAGCCCGCACAACAGGCAGTTCAATTGTCTCTGTCGAGACAGATATTTCTCGCGGCCTACATTCATTTTCAATTGTGGGTTTACCTGACAAGGGGATAGAAGAGGCAAAAGACCGGGTTGCTGCAGCCATAAAAAATTCCGGATACATTTCCCCTAAGACAAAAAATCAAAAAGTGACCACCTCATTAGCACCGGCAGATATTAAAAAAGAGGGCTCACTTTTTGATGTGCCGATTGCCCTTTCATATCTCTTGGCTTGCGGTGATATTACTTTTGATCCAAGCGATTCTGTCTTTGTGGGTGAATTATCACTCGATGGCAGTGTAAGACCGATTCAAGGGGCTTTGCCATTAACTCTTGAGGCGCAGCGACGGGGATTTAAAAACATTTTCATACCAAAAGATAACGCCAAGGAGGCGGCCCTCGTCAGAGGCGTCTCAATATATCCAACTGAAACACTGCTGCAAATCGTCAGGCATATCACGCCCAATATTCACGAACAAAAAAGTATTATTCCGCAACCACAAACCAAAATACATAATCGCTATTCACCTGAGCAATGTCTTTCAACAATTGCCGGTCAGGGCTTGGCCAAAAGGGCACTGGAAATAGCAGCGGCCGGCGGGCACAACATTGCCCTGTATGGCCCACCTGGTACCGGCAAAAGCTTATTGGCCAAAGCCCTGACCGGTTTGGTTCCAGATTTATCATTTGAAGAAATCATCGAAGTTACATCATTGTATTCTTCAGCTGGATTACTCAAACACATCATTTCACAACCACCATTTCGATCACCTCATCACACATCTTCATATAGCTCAATTGTTGGTGGCGGACCACAACTTCGACCAGGTGAGATAACCTTGGCACATCGTGGTATTTTATTCCTCGACGAATTTTTAGAATTTGATCGGCGCGTTATTGATGCTTTACGTGAACCACTTGAGGAACGACATTTGACCATCACACGCAATAGAGGCAGTATTACATATCCCGCGAACACCCAATTGGTAATTGCCTTAAATCCATGCCCGTGTGGCAACTTCGGTATCGCCAATCGAAAATGCCAGTGCGGCACAACAACGATTCTGCAGTACCAGAAAAAACTATCTGGACCAATCATTGACCGTATCGACATGTGGAGTGAGGTTCACAGTGTTGAGCATAATCAACTTCTCACCACCACCGCGTCAGAACCATCGGCCTTGGTTAGAGAGAGGGTGGTACAAGCCCGATTGAGACAATACAAAAGATATGGCGAGCGACGCACAAATAGCGAGATTCGTTTACCCGAATTTCATACAAAAATTAAGATTACTTCTAGTGCACAAAATATACTGGTGACGTACTGTAATAAATTTAATATTTCCGCCCGATCACATCACCGCATTCTTAAGGTGGCACAGACAATTGCCGACCTTCAACAAAAAACCTCCGTTGATGAGGAGGCAATTTTGGAGGCGCTACAATTTAGATACAAACAAGAAACTAGAATGGATTAGCAACGCCACCACCGCGAATTTCAAAGTGAACATGGCAACCAGTCGCACCGTGCACTTCACCCGTCGAACCAATTGTACCGATTTGCTGACCTTGAGAAACTCGGCCACCTTCAGTCACAGATACTATCTGCATGTGGGCGCTAAGGGTTTGAGAACCATTGTCGTGATCAATTACAACGTAATTACCGTATCCACCGTTCCAGGCACCGTTAGCCAAAGCAATTTCAACAGTACCGGCTGCAGAAGCGTAAATAGGGGTACCACATGAATCAGCCAGATCAACAGCGTTGTGACCATGAATACCTTGGGTTCGAGTTCCACCTGAGATAGGGCGTGAGTAATAGCCGTTACCAGCCGTTTGGGCAGAGGCAGTTGAGACACCACTTACCGCTGAAGCCACTTTTTTAACCGTAGCTGCCACCTTGGCAGTAGCCGAAGCCTTGGCTGCTACCTGCGGATCATTAAGATCGACATTGGGAATAATGAGGGTATCACCAATCTTTATCTCATCACTGTCGTCAATGTTGTTGAAAGCCAAAATTTCCTTTGTATCTGCCTTAAATTTAGCGGAAATTGAACTAATATTGTCTCCCTTCACAACTTTGTATGAAATACCGCTAATTGGCAAAATAACCAACTTCTGACCAGGGGATATGGTGCTGCTTTTTGTTAAGTTGTTAGCGTAAAGCACTGTGGCCACGGTCACGTCAAATTTAGCAGCAATTGCCGAAAGAGTATCACCTTTTTGAACTGTATATGAGGTAATTTTATTACTTCCACTAGCTTCACTTTGTGGCTTAGCAGAAACTAAAGCGCCGTCCTGGGTCGAGACGGTGCTGCGGTTATCAGCCGATTGTGGCTGGGGATTGAGAGGTGCTTCGAGGAGAGGCATTTTCTGTGAATTGGCGGCTGAGGAAGTGGTTTTTTCTACAGATTGAGCCTGAGCACCCATACCAAAGAGGCCGGAAATAATACCAGCTTCAGCAACATTGGCCGACACAAAGAACCAGAGAGGCACTGAGATACGGGCCAAAAAGAACGTAACAACTAACATTTTTGTCACCAGACTCTGAGCATTACGCGAACGAGAAGCTGGATCCTGTGGAATCGGTAAAATAAGCCTAAAATTAAGGGGTAAATCGGCGTCTCGGAAAAATATGGCTTTGTTAAGCCATTAAATGAGTTCAGAAAAACATATTCCGTCTACCTTGTAAACGGGCTTAGTTACTATAAACGATGGAAAATCAGTGTCAATTGACGGACTGCATAAGCTGTGGATAAAAAATTTAGATTGTTTTTACTGTAAAGTGCTATACTAACTGAAAAGTCTATATTTTATGCGAGAAATTGAACAATTTCAGGTAGCCACAACAGAAACACCGGCCGAAACTGAACCGGTTAAGAAAAAGCGTCGCACCACACAAAAACCAACATTGGCAAGATCAAAGGGTCGTAAGACTGTTGCCGAAACACCAAGTGACGAGACCATACAAATCAAAGTTCGCAAGATCAGAACGCCAAAAGCAGAGGTTGCCACAACCAAGCCACGCCGTCGAAAAACTACTCCGCCAGCACCAGAAGTTACCGTCAAACCAGCTGAAGATGAAGTAATCTATGCCGTAACACCTTCCGAAACAAGTGATTCTGCCAATTATTATCAACTCTCAGACGAACCCTCTTCCGAAGCCAAGGCTAGCTGGGCACCAGAGACACGAATAACCCCAGACGAACAGGCTCTTGAAGCTGTTCGGGACTCATTGGCAGATGAA
Source organism: uncultured Candidatus Saccharibacteria bacterium (assembly GCA_964532205.1). Taxonomy (GTDB): domain Bacteria; phylum Patescibacteriota; class Minisyncoccia; order Phycocordibacterales; family JAKAEA01; genus CAZHGQ01. The sequence goes on from CAZHGQ010000006.1 coordinate 10,321, forward strand.
AAAACACCGAAGGTGGTCAGCCTTGCCGACATTGATACTATGCCCACAGAAGACGTTCTCGAATACCTCAAGACCCACGATGACGTTTCCGAGCTTAAAGAAGAGCTAAAGCGCCGTTCAGATGAGTATGAAGTCACGGTGAAGGGTATTGAGCAACTTACCAAAGGATTTGAGTCGGGTAATATCGCCAAAGACGTGTTTGAAATCCAACTTGAGGATTTACACATCCTTTCAGAACGCCAGATGCGCGCCATCGAATTCATTAAACAAAAGATCGATGGTTTAGTGAGGGAAAAGCCACGTGAGGCACCAATACCACAAAAAAGCTCAGAATCAGACGCTACTAAACAACCATTTAGTTTACGGAAAATAATAGGCAATCTCTTCAAAGCATTCAAGAATATTTGGAAAAACCCTGGTCCGTGGTACAAAAAAATTGACGAACAAAAGCCGCAGTAGTGCGGTTTTTTGTTTTTAGAATAAGCGGTGATATAGTTTTTGAATGCAATATCTAGAAG
>CAZHGQ010000006.1:10848-46887 GCA_964532205.1 uncultured Candidatus Saccharibacteria bacterium
CGCCGGTGCCGGTGCCGGTAAAACGAAAACGGTAACTCACCGTATTTTGCATTTGATCAAAAATGGCGCTGCTCCTTCACAAATTTTAGCTATCACTTTCACCAACAAAGCCGCTAAAGAAATGCGCGAGCGCGTAGACCACCTCTTATCAACAGATAAAGAGTTAAATTTGCCACTTTCATATAACGAACGACCATTTCTGAGTACTTTTCACTCTCTGGGCGTACATATTATTAAAGAAAACTCTCAAGTCCTAGGCCTGCCTCGCCATTTCACCATCTTCGACCGAGCCGATTCAAAACGTGCAGTAAAGGAAGCGATGGAGGAAATGAATTTGGATCCAAAACAAATTGATCCAAATAAAATTCTCAATATCATCTCGCAGCAAAAGGGAAATTTACAAACGGCTGAATCGTTTAGCGAACACACAGACAACCAGTACATTTCGCAGCTCGCTGCAGAAATTTGGCGTAAATACGAAGTTATTTTGCGCAAAGAAAAAGCTCTGGACTTTGACGACCTGCTCTTAAAAACAGTTTTAATGCTACGTCAGCACCCAGAAATTCGCGAAAAATACCAAAAGCAGTGGAAATACATTCATATTGATGAATATCAGGACACCAACAAAGTCCAGTATATGATTGCTAAGATTTTGGCGTCTGAGCATAAAAATATTTGCGTGGTCGGTGACATCGATCAGATGATTTATTCATGGCGCGGCGCTGACATCCAAAATATTTTGAATTTTGAAAAAGATTATCCAGAAGCCAAGGTTATTATCCTTGAGGAAAACTATCGTTCAACCCAAACAATTCTGACTGCAGCCAATCGTTTAATAAAAAAGAATAAACAGCGTCGCGAAAAAAATCTCTTTACCAAAAACGGTGAAGGGGAGAAGATTGGTATTTTTGCTGGTTATGATGAAGCTGAAGAAGCTGATTTCATTGCTGAAAAAAGTGAAGAGCTCATCAAGTCTGGCGTTGATCCACGCGAAATTGCCGTGCTCTACCGAGCCAACTTCCAATCGCGCGTACTTGAAGAGGCTTTTTTGACTCATAGTTTGCCGTACCAAGTGCTCGGTGTGCGTTTCTTTGAACGCAAGGAGGTTAAAGATGTATTGTGTTATTTGCGTGCCGCACTCAGTCCCGAAAGTATGTCCGACCTAAAACGAGTCATCAATGTCCCAGCGCGTGGTATTGGCAAAGTTACCTTGCTTAAAATTTTATCCGGACAAAAAGATACATTGCCGGCAGCCACAAAGAAAAAGGTTGATGAGTTTTACACCATCCTCGAAAATATTAAGGAGGCCAGTGGCCGGCTCAAGACAAGTGATCTTGTCAGACACATCATTAATGTCACAGGCATGGAAGCTGCATATAAGAAGAGCGGCACCGAGGAAGATTTGGAACGATTGGAAAACATCAAAGAACTTGTGACGTTGGCGACAAAATATGACGAACAAGATGTTCAGCAGGGGTTAGAAAGTTTGCTTGCTGATGCAGCCCTAGCTTCAGATCAAGACTCGCTCATTAAAAATGAGACTGCTGTTAAACTCATGACCATTCATGCTTCAAAGGGTTTGGAATTTGATTATGTTTTTATTACTGGTCTGGAAGAAAATTTATTCCCACACACTCGTATGGGTGAAGATAAAACCGATGCTGACATGGAAGAGGAGCGACGGTTATTTTATGTAGCAGTGACACGTGCTCGTAAAAAACTTTTTATGACATACGCTGGCATGCGCACCATTTTCGGCTCAAAACAAATGAATATTCCGTCAGAATTTTTATTGGAAATGGAAGACGACATCACCCAAGCCGAGACACGGCAAAGCACTAGACGCACAAGCATTAAGACGATATATTTCGACTAAATGCGCGCCAAAAAATCACTCGGTCAAAACTTTCTCAAATCACAAGAGGCTTTAAAAGCTATAGTTGAAGCCGCAGAAATAAAGCCGGGTGATGCCGTGCTTGAAGTGGGACCAGGCAAGGGTGCCCTTACCGGCAAACTCCTTGAAGCAGGTGCAGTCGTCTATGCGGTAGAAAAAGATGAGGCTCTGGTGGAACATCTACGCGAAGTTTTTGCTGAACATATTTCCAAAAATCAGTTACGATTGATCGCTGACGATATAGTTGAATTTGATATTGAAAAAATTCATCAGCAAAATCCAGTTTACAAAGTTGTAGCCAATATTCCGTATTACATCACTGGTTTACTTATCAGAAAGTTGTTAACTGCCGCCCACCAACCAGAACGATTAGTCCTGCTAGTACAAAAAGAGGTAGCTGATAGAATTGTGGCCCGTGATAATAAAGAAACTTTACTTTCATTAAGTGTAAAGGCGTACGGTACACCAAAGTACATCATGACTGTGAAATCAAAATATTTTTCACCTGAGCCAAATGTCGATTCAGCCATTATTCAAATCACGCGCATCTCCCGCGACTTTTTTCAAGATATTTCTGAAGAACAGTTTTTTGAGCTTATCAAAGCCGGTTTCGCTCACAAACGAAAACAATTGGTAGGAAATTTGAAAGAACAATTTGGCAATGTCACAGATATTTTGCAAAAAAATAATCTCAGCGCAACTGTGCGAGCTGAAGATTTGAAACTCCAAGATTGGAAATTATTTTTACGGCGCTAGAGACGAACCGGTCATTGGTGTAATTAATCCGTAAACCGGTAGGGGAATTGGAGCACAACCAAAACCATAATACATTAAGCAAACTCCGGCACCCGGCACAACATGGCCCAAGGCCCAGCGGCCAGGGCTAATCGTATAGTTAGCAAATGCCAGAGGTGTATACGGCACAGACATCCACATAACTGTTGGCGCACTATTAAAATAAAGTGGAGAAAACATCTGAATAAACGGACCAGTGCCACCACAGGTACATGGCGTCAGGGCTGTTGAAAGCCCACCAAAATATGTTCCGGGCACAGGCAGAGCATGTGCAGTGTGTGTAGTAAAAGAAAAAATTACAATCAGAGTCAACGCTATTGAAATTATTTTTTTAATTTTCATTTAATAGGTGATGGTTAGAGACTGGGGTTGCGTATTACCATTATCATTGATAATAAAACAATCGACAGGCATTTTTTGTTTCTCGTGATTTGTTTTTGAGACAGCTTCAAGTCCGCCAGGGGTTATTTTTACAGAAATTGCTGTGCCATTGCTTGATGGCATGTTTTTAATTGTACCAAATGTGCAGACGATATCGTTGTTTGTGACTGAAAAGTTTTTACCAACAAACGTTACAGTGTCGCCATAACTAATTGTATTCGGGGAGATTGAGGTGAGGGAGGTTGTTGTTTTACCAGAAGAGTTTATCACTAACGATGTTGTGTTACTCTGACCACTAGCATTTTTTATGGCGATATCGTATCGGCCATTAGGGATGGCTGGTACTTTAAACGAGAGTACTCCAGCTATACCTGAAATATTTCGAACAATGTAATCTGAACCGAAGTAAATATTATTGTTGGTTGTTAAACCCATACCGTTGATATACACAGTGTCACCAGCTTTAACTACAACCGGTTTGAGTTCAAAAAGCAAAACAGGGCTAAATAGAGCCGGATTTGATGTAGAAGCAAAGCTTAAATCAGGCACACGACTTTGCTGAACAGCGGCATTAAGCTCAGTGTTTATTCGTTGCTGAAAATCGGTAATTTTTTGGTCTGTTTGATAGATATTTATGGCTTCGTTTGGCCTTATTTTGTTCGATTCTATAGAAAGTGGTGCCAAAGTGCTGCCAGGAGACAAATTTTGCAGTTTTTTGATTGTTAATGGCCCAACAAAGCCATTTCCTGACAATAGCCCGGCCGGTGCCAATACCTCTGTTGGATACAGATTTTGAAACCGAATGACAGCTTCTTGAGTTTTAGAACCAAAATAGGTAGTTTCTTGACCTGATGATCCAATTCCGGAGCCAGAAACCTGAGTTTTTGGATTGGAATTAAGAATTTGTTGTAATTCACGCACATCTTCGCCAGAGTCACCGAGTTTGAGACTGCGTGTGAAGCTGGCCCGAGCCAAAAAGGGCAGGAGCATACCGATTAACACGAGAGCAATAACACCTTTTTGGCTCGGGCCTACAAACATACAAAAAGTATATCACAGTTATCCCCATTTTATGCCCAGTTTCCAACGCATTTTGCTATAATACAAAGGAAAAATCAGCATTATTTTGAAAGGACCTTCCAAACAACTTCGCCCCATTCTTATTGCCAGCGTACTTGCCCTGGCTTGTATTGTTTTTGCTTACTTTTACGCCGGTTCTTCACCGAAAAAACCTAAAGAAAACACATTAACCGTAGTACCTAACACCGCCCAGGAAAAAATCCTCAGCATCGACACAGACAACGATGGTCTCAAGGATTGGGAAGAGACGGTTTGGAGTACAGATCCAAAAAACCCCGACACTGATAGCGACAACACCAAAGATGGTGATGAAATCCACGCTGGTCGCAACCCTTTAATCAAAGGCCCAAATGACAGTCTGAAAGATTCAGCCTATTCATCATTCCCAGGCAAAAGTACCACTGGTACGAGTACCCCGGAAACCCCCGAAGACCGCCTTGGTAAGGAACTTTTCACAGAATACCTGCGTTACAAGCAATCAGGTCGGGAAATCACCCCAGAAATTCAAGCTGAGCTCGTAACCAAAACCCTCTCTTCAGCTAATCAATACACGCTCGCCCCTTCAACAACCTATTCTGAGAAAAACATTACAGTTGTCGCCGATACAACCTCCAATTTTTATGATTATGGCAACGAAGTCGGTGCTGCATTTAAGGCCAATACATATTCTGGCCATGATACTGAATTAACCCTAATGGAAAGTGCAATAAACTCAGGAAATGAAAGCGATTTGAAAAAAATTGATGAAATAATTCCTCTCTATAAAAATATTGTTGCTCGCTTACTGAAAGTAAAAACACCAAAATCACTTAGTACACTTCATGTTCAGCTCATAAATGATTATAATAGTGTTATCAGTGCGGATGAGAGTATAAAAAAAGTTCTCAGCGACCCGTTGTCTGGTTTTGTGGGTTTGCAAAGTTATCTTGAAACTGCCTCAGATCTCAGTAGTACACATACAGCTATCCGACAAAAATTAGATTCAATGGGTATTACATACAATGCCACTGAATCAGGTTACGCTTTAACACATTAACGTGAAACATTTTTTCACAGCAGCATACAAAAAGGGTTTTATTCTCTTTTTGGCTGTGCTTATGGCGGCACCACTCACTGCACTGAGTGTCATGCCACAGAAAGTTGGGGCCCAAACCACAAAATGTTTGGGTGGTTACACATTTGGTATTCTCAGCAGCGCAACTGACCACGCTGCCGCCACACCTTTTGTGCCAGTAAATGTGTACTCGGACATGAAAAGTCAGGGCGTGCAGAGCGGCAGTGTTTACTCCAGCTTTATTCGAGATTGTATCGAGCACGGTTTGGCCTTGGCAATTGCCAAAATGCTGTTGTCACAAATGACCGCCCAGATTGTGAACTGGATCGATAATGGCTTTGATGGCAATCCGGCCTTCGTTACAAATCCTGGACAATTTCTCACAAACATTGCTGATGGTATTGCCGGTGAATTTATATTGGGCTCAGATCTAGCGTTTTTGTGTAGTCCTTTCAAATTTAAAATTCAATTACAACTCGCTCTCAACTATTCATATCGATCAAATAGCCGGGGCTATCAGTTCAAATGTACATTGAGCGATATCATAAAAAATATTGATGGCTTCTTTAAGGATTTCGATCAAGGTGGTTGGCCTGCTTGGATAGCCATGACTCAGAATGATCAGAACAATCCGTATGGTGCATACCTAAAAGCTGACCAGGCGTTGAGTCTGAAGATAGGCGATCAACAGGCCATAGAACTACAAAAACTTAATTGGGGTAATGGCTTCTTGTCGTGGGATACATGTACAAACCAAGACGGCAGTTCATACACCAAGTATGGCGGCGCTACTGTTGGTGGTACAGAAAAAGCTCAAGATGAGGGAGCATTCTTCGGTGATGGTAAAAATTGTACAACAAAAACTCCAGGAACTGTGATTGCTGGTACATTACAAAACCAACTTGATATTCCTGCGGAACAACTCGGCTTGGCAGATGACCTAGATAAAATTGCTAATGCTCTTTTGAACCAACTCATCAAACAAGTCATGGGTGGTGTGGGTGGTCTTTTGGGCGCAGGCACAAGATCGTCCAGCGGCGGCCGAAGTTTTGTTGATGACTTAGCAGCAAGCGCATCGACAAAAGCAGATGGAGCCCGAGATAAGGCTAACGGCAATTTGAATGACTCAAATAATTCGGCTGGTGATACAACTGGCACCGACACCACAACAGGGGGTGGTAATGTTTCAGAATCAACAAATGTGGCATTGCAAGCCAAAGTTACTGGTTCAAGTCAGGCTAAGGATCATCCGCTCATAGCTATTACTGATGGCGATCGTCGCAATTATTATGCCGGCGATGACTTCATGGGAGCAATGACAAATAATGAAACCAATCCGTATATGCAGATTAATCTTGGTAAAGAGTATGCAATTACTGATATTTCTATTTTTCAAAGTACACACCCGTCAAGGAACAGCACAAATGGTATGAAGTTTGTTGTACAAATTTACCCGAGCCCAGATCGCAAAACTAGTGAGCAACCAATTTGGCAGGGTATTATCCACGACCAAGACTTTGGCGTGCCAATTTATGAAACCGTTACAAAAAACAACATGCCGGTTACAGGTCAGTATGTGCGCATTCAAGGAATTGGTACTGGCGTTTTGGAATTGGCGGAAGTTGAGGTCTACCACCGCAATCCACCAACAATTACTTTAAAAAAGGGTAACAAAATTACAGTTAATCAGGGTGACACATTTGTTGATCCCGGCTTCACTGCTTCAGACAGCAAAGATGGCAATCTTACAGACAAAGTTAAGGTGGTACCAACAACAATCAACACAAGTCGAACGGGTGTATATGCAATTGATTATTCGGTGACAAATAGTTCGGGTTTAACCACAACCGTAACCCGAGAGGTGACTGTGCAGTAATATGAAGTTTTTGTTTAACAAAAAAATAGCTGTCCTCATCGCTGCCATTATTCTTGTCGGCAGTTTAAATGTTGCACACGCCATGGATTTGGGAGTCAAAGCTGCTTTGATAGCTGGTCTCAACAACATGTTGTCACAGATTGCCTACTACACACTCAAGGCAATGGCACTTTTGACTGCTGCGGCTGGTTTGGCACTTGATACAAGCATCAAATACAGCACACTTGAAATGCACACCTATCTGCCGACCAAAGCCATAAACGGTGCCTGGACAGTGATGCGCGATGTCGGTAACTTGGCCTTTATTTTTATTCTTATTTACATTGCCATTCGAACCATTCTGGGTATGGAGGGCACAGATACGCGTCGCCTCATTCGTAATGTGATTATTATTGGTTTGTTGGTTAACTTCAGCTTATTCATCACTCAATTTTTGATTGATGTTTCAAATGTGGTGAGTTTGAGTTTTTACAAGCTTTTCATTACCAACACAAGTTCGCTTACAAGCTTCTCCCAAAACTTCGTCCAACCACTTGGTATTCAGACGTTTTACGATGCCAAAGAAAGTGTGTTGACCGATGACCTCTCAGCTTCATGGAAAGCAATAGTTGCCACGGTCGGCGGTTCAATTTTCTTACTTGTTTTGGCAATTACATTCCTCCAAGCTGCGGTTATGTTCTTGATCCGTTTTGTGGTTTTGATTTTCGCCATGGTCATGTCAGCCTTAGCTTTTTTTGCCTACATCTTACCAAACACCAAACCGTGGTTTGATAAGTGGCTCGGCTTACTGATGGGTCAACTTTTCTTCGCACCAATTTACATGATCTTGATTTGGGTTGTGCTCGTTATTATTCGAACTTCAGATTTTGTCGGTGGCACCATCCGTGACAGTAGTGTGCAGGGTCTAACACTTTCAGATGCACTTAATACATTTTCAGGGGGTGTTAATACTGCCCAGGCATCAACAGGGTATGGACTAACCTCAGCTTCAATTGTCATCTTTAATTACTTACTGATTATTGGTTTAATGATTGCTGCAAGTATTATCTCGATCAGCGTCGCTTCACGTTCAGGTAAGGCCGTCACAAAAATGGCCACAACCTTCAGTCCATTCCGTCTACCGGGTTATGCAATGCGAAGTACTGTTGGTCGTTATGCATATAATGAATCAAAGCGTGATGATCTAAAGGAGCGTGCAGCTCAAGGTGGTATTAGAGGCTTCATCGCGGCTCAACGACTACGCACCTCAAAAGCTGTTTCAAAATCAAGTTTGGATCCACTTAATAATGTTGTTGGCAAGGCTGCTGGCTTTAAGGATCCAGGCAAGGGTGGTTATGCTGGTTACATGGAGCAAGTTGCTAAAGAGGAAAAGAAATTTGCCGCTGAATTGGATAAGGGCGACATGTTTGAAAACAAAGATACTGGCCACATTATTACCGGTACAGAACTCAAGAAAATTGCTGACGCTCAAGCTAAAGCTCGATTTGCCAACGATGAAGAACAGGCAGCACGAGAATCAAAGAATATTTACAATGCTTTGGTCAAAGAAAAACAAGATGCTGGCTACAAAAAATATTCTCGCAAGGAGATTTACGCCCGAAATGTGCTTAAGAAGGGAAGCTTCCTGCAAAAACTTTACACTGTGGCCCGACCTGATAACACTCTTAAGATTCTCTTTGGTGGTAAGACTGTAAACGAAGTCTATCGCAAGACATTCCCAGCTCGATACAAGGCTGGCGAAGACATGCTCAAAGATGCTAAGAAAGAGAGCAATAAAGCAAATCTTGGTAAACTCAAGAACGATCGTGATCGTCTGAAAAAACAACTTAATGATTTGGAAACAGTAAAAACCAAGAAAGAAGAAATTGAAAACAAAATCAAAGAGTTGGGTGCTGCTGCAGTCCCTGACCAAGCACAAATCGATGCACTTAAGGTTCAGCTTGGACCACTCAAGGCAAGGCTAGACGATATAAAAACTGGATATGATGCTATAGCAAGAGAGCTTTCTGATAAAGAAAATGATATTGCTGACGCAGAAAAAAAGGATGATAAGAAGGATGACAACAAAGATAAAGACGATAAGAAAGATGACACTAAAAAGAGTTAATTATGGCTTTAACTAACGAAATAATTGAAAAGAAGTTCAACGACCTACCAGACACGCTGGCAGCCGTAGTTATGGACCCGGAAACATTTACCCGGGTAAGCAGCATTGGCCGAATTAACGGTCTCAATGATTCACAAGTCGATGCCCTTGAGAGCGTGATTTCTTTAGTGCTCACAGGCATCATTCATATTGACGACCTAGAACTGAATATTCAAAAAAATACTCAATTAGAGCCACAGCGTGTTGCCGGCTTGGTTTTTGAACTTAAAAAACAACTCTTAAATAAATATACAAATGAGTTGCGCGAAATAGGGAACAAAATCACAGCAACAGACATTGAACAATACGGTACCAAGGAACAAGGCATACAGCAACCAGCTACCCCTAACGCCCCAGCAGCATCGATTCAACCATCAATCGCACAGGCTAAACTCAGCCAAATCACAACGATGCCGCGACCACAGGTTGTACCGCCAACAAATCTACCAACCCAACCGCAACCACAGAACCAGGAGCCGATAGAGAAAAAAACATATACCGGTCCAGATCCATACCGCGAGGCACCCACTGCCTAGGCGAGATTAATATAGTCTGTGCTATAATATATATATAGTATGCGTTTTCAAGTTCCTCAATTCATCGAGGTCGAGGACAAAATTTTCGGTCCGCTGACCCTAAAACAGTTTATCTACTTGGCCGGTGGTGCTGGTGTTTCAGTTGTGCTCTACGTTTTTCTGCCAATCTACATCTCACTACTCTTTATTGTGCCTGTAATGGTCTTTTCAGTTGCTTTGGCCTTCTACAAAATTAACAATAAACCCTTTATATTTATGGTGGAGGCAGCTACAAAGTACATCATGCATCCCAAACTCTATATTTGGATCAAGGAAGAACCTAAGACCGAGCAGGCCACAACGGATGCAGTAACGGGTTCAGCCTTCATTCCAAAATTAGCAAACAGCAAGTTGAAAGAATTGACGTGGTCACTCGACACTAAAGAAGCCCTCAATCCTGTCACACGTGACACATCCACACCTCAAGAATAAGGGAAGGGTGATACAATACACACATGCAGCGACCTGGTAAACCAACACAAGAATTTGTTCCTATCAAAGAAATTCGCGACGGCTACGTTGTGCTTCACGACGGTTCGCTTCGAGCTGTGTTGCTGACCTCATCACTTAACTTTGCCCTCAAATCAGCTGATGAACAAAATGCTATTTTGTTGCAGTTTCAGGATTTGCTCAATTCACTAGATTTTTCAATTCAAATTTTCGCTGAATCTCGCAAGCTTGATATACGGCCTTACTTAGCCATTTTGGAAGAGCGAGTCAAAGTGCAAACAGGGGATTTAATGAAAATCCAGACTCAAGAATACATTGGTTTCATCAAAAATTTCACCGAAACCACCAATATTATGGCTAAGAGCTTCTTTATTATCATTCCGTATACTCCGGCCATCATTAAAAAAGCTGGTGGTTTAAATATTTTAAAGCGTCAAAGTGCTGAAGAGGTGAATCAGCAGAATGTAGAATTGTTTGAAGAAAGCCGAGCCCAGCTTGAAGAGCGTGTGGCGGTGGTAGAGCAGGGGTTGGTGCGTTGTGGTATTCGTGTCGTACAACTTGGTACAGAAGAAATCGTCGAATTATTCTACAAATTATTCAATCCGGGCGAGACAGAGAAGCCAATTAAATTAAGCTAGTATGTTTGGTTTTGGAAAAAAGAAAGCAGAACAACAAAATGTAAGCACTAGCCTGCCAAGTCAGGTCTATCAGGCTTCAACCTTGGAATTGAAGGATATTATTGCACCATCAGCTCTCAAAATAACTCCACGCTCACTAAACCTTGGCGACAAAATTGTCCGCACATTCTTTGTTATTTCATATCCTCGTTACCTAACAGAAAATTGGTTTGCGCCCATCATCAACCTCGATCAAATTTTTGATATTTCAATTTTCATTCACCCGATTGAGACCTCAACAATCTTGCGTCACTTCCAAAAAAAGGTGGCTGAGGTGCAGAGCCAGATCAATATGCGGGAAGAGAAGGGGCTTGTGCGCGACCCAGTTCTTGATACAGCGTATCAGGACCTCGAGACATTGCGTGATCAACTCCAACAGGCTCAAGAAAAACTGTTTGATGTTGGTTTATATATTTCTATTTATGGTGAAACGGAAGCTGAGCTCGATAAAATTGAATCGGAAATTAAATCAATTCTCGAAGCCAAACTGGTGTACGTAAAACCAGCGCTCTTTCAACAAGAACAAGGTTTCCGCAGCATTTTACCATTGGCCAACGATGAACTTTCTGTTAATTCAAAAATAAATTCATCACCGCTTTCAAGTATTTTTCCATTTATTTCATTCGACCTGACCTCTGACAAGGGTATTTTGTACGGTATCAATCGTCACAACTCAAGCTTGGTACTCTTTGATCGTTTTTCTTTAGAAAACTACAATTCGATCACATTCGCTAAGTCTGGTTCTGGTAAGTCATACACAACAAAACTCGAAATTCTGCGTACCTTGATGTTCGATACAGAAGTTATCGTTATCGACCCAGAACGTGAGTACGAATACCTAGCCGAGGCTACAGGAGGCCGTTATTTCAATATTTCGCTCAACTCAGAAAACCACATTAACCCTTTTGAATTGCCGCCTGTTGGTGAAGATGAATCACCGGCTCAAGTGCTTCGTTCAAACATTATCAACCTCGTTGGCTTGTTCCGCATTATGATGGGAGGCCTGACACCAGAAGAGGATGCGATCATCGACCGAGCAATTACCGAAACATATGCCCTCAAAGACATCACGCCTGAAAGTGATTTTTCAAAGATTGAACCACCACTATTGTCAGATTTCGAATTGGTCTTAGCGGGTATGGAAGGTGGGGAATCATTAGCTCAGCGTCTCACGAAATACACCAAAGGCACATGGTCGGGCTTCATTAATAGTCCGACAAACGTGGACATGAACAAAAAGTTTGTCGTCTTCTCAGTGCGTGACATGGAAGATGAGCTTAAGCCGATTGCCATGTACATCGTGACTCATTTTATCTGGAACGCTATTCGTAAGCAGATTAAAAAGCGCTTACTCGTCATTGATGAGGCGTGGTGGATGATGAAGTCTGAAGACACAGCCTCGTTCTTGTTGAGCTTGGCAAAACGAGGTCGTAAATATTACCTCGGTTTGGCGACAATTACTCAGGACGTCGACGACTTTTTGAAATCACCGTACGGTATGCCGATCATTACAAACTCCTCAATTCAAATTTTGCTCAAACAGTCACCAACATCGATTGATAAACTCAAGGAAACATTCAACTTAACGGATGAAGAAAAGTACCTATTACTCGAATCGGATGTGGGGGAGGGCATCTTCTTCGCCGGTGTTAAACACGTGGCCATCAAAATTATCGCTTCGTATACTGAGGATCAGATTATTACCTCTGATCCATCTCAGATTTTAGCCATTCAAAAGGCTAAAAAAGACCTTCATGGAACAACGTAATCCAGCCAGCTTTATATACATCCTCCTCGTTGTACTTCTGGCGCTTGTTGTTGATATCGCTCAACTGATATTGGATTTTATTCCATTGGTGGGTTGGGCTATTAATGTTGTTATAGACATCTTTTTTGGTATTGTTTTTTACGCCCTCTTAAATGCGATTGGTATTAAGACTCGGGGGTTTAAAAAAAGAGCCGCATTCCTAGTTGGTTTGGTCGCCAACGCTATTCCTGTTGTTGGTGATATTGCTTTGTGGACATTCGATATTTTAATTATTGTTTGGCTTGATGCCCGAGAGCGCCGCCAAACAGAAAAAATGGTAGCCGAACAAGATCAACAACCGCAAAACATGACATCTGGCCAGGCTTTGCGCATGCGAACTGCCCGAAATATTCAAAATCCGAACCGCCCCCAAACACAAACACGCATACCATTACAAAACCCTCGGACAATTACCCCCAACCGAGTCAGCAAAAGAGTCTAGACTTGTAGTATAATTTAAGCATGAAATTTCGCCTCGGCGTTGGCTTTGTTTTTGTACTCAGCTTGTGTCTGATCTCTATTTCTCATGCACAAATTCCTTCATTGGGGGATTACGGCGCCACCATAAGTGATTTAGGTGATTATTCAGGTACGGACTACGGCACCGAAATCGGACCTGATCTCAATTTGGCAACAGCCCCTCTTTACCCACAACCACACAAAACCGTGCGAGTATACATCAACGATTCTTCGGCTCAATATAACAGTAGCCCAATTTCGTGGTACCAAGACGGTAAAAAGATTCTCGAAGGAGTAGGTAAGACATCAGTTAACATTACTGCTGGGGCTAACGGTAGCCAAACATCTGTTTCTGCCATTGTTACACTGGATAATGGTTCAACTCTTACCAAAAACCTGACTATCCGTCCTACAGGTGTTGATTTGTTGTGGCAAGCTGAATCATACACTCCAGCTTTTTATAAAGGTAAGGCTTTAGTACCGTACCAAGGTAAGGTAAAAATCGTAGCTATGCCATCTTTGATCAGTGGCGGCAGTGAACTCGCAGCTGACACACTAACATACACCTGGAAACTCAATGGGCGAGTGTTGGGTAGTCTCTCGGGGTATGGCCGCAGTACACTTGAGTTGACCGCTGATGTTATTAATCCAGTTATGAATGTGGAAGTGGTGGTTACAAATAAAAGTAAGAGTGTCACGGGTGGGACTTCGATAACGATCAACCCTCAGTCACCAGCGATTGTGATGTACGAAGACAGTCCACTGTATGGAACGCTTTATAACCAAACACTGAGTGATAAGGTTTCTTTAAAAGGGCAGGAGGTAAGCATAAACGCTGCTCCTTACTACTTCAGCACAGCCACAAGCCATGGTTTACCAGCTTCATATCTAGTCTGGAGTATTAATGGTAAAGAATCTGTTGTCTCAAATACACTCACACTTCGCAAACCAAGCAATACCACTGGTTCAACCCTTGTGTCAGTTGGCAGTAAGGGTGAGGCAGCATTAATGCAGGGCAGCACCGCACAAGTACTTATCACATATACAAAATGAAACGATTTTTAATTTTCAGTTTAATTCTTGTAAGTTTTATTAAAATTGGTGTATCACCAGTTACTGCAGCAACAGCTCAAACTGAAAGTGATTTTTTTAGTGAAAATAATTACTCACTTCTTCAACCTCTACCTGACGCTGGTGGAGACGGGAGTATTTCTGAAGTTGATGTCTCAAATTTTCCAACCTATGTTAATAATATGTTTTTGTTATTGGTGGGTCTGGGTGGAGTCTTGGCAGTTTTGTATATAAGTTATGGAGGTCTTGTGTACATGACAACCGATGCAGTTACCCAAAAACAAGAGGGGATTAAAATTGTTAAACGAGCGTTGTGGGGTTTGATCATTATCATTGGCTGTTTTCTTATCCTCAAAACAATTAACCCAACAATACTAGACCTAAGCGCATTAAGTAGAGCTTCATCTGATGCTAAGGTGACGGGCGGCTCAAACACTGGAACAACCGGCAACGGCGATTGGTGTATCAATGTCACAAAAGAAGGGAGGGCTTTCCAAAACGACTGTGGTAGTCAAGAAACATGTAGTTCGCGGGCCAATTACTGGAATCGCCACTATTACTATGTTGGTTCGGGATTTACGAGTAACCTGTGTAAAACCTCATCGGGTGCTTTAGCTGATCAACAATGGTGTTTCAATATATTTGCTAAAGATCCTAACTCTGGCTCAGTCTCGGCAGCTATTAGACAGATTTGTACTGGGAAAGTTTATCAGATCAACCCAAATGCCTACGAAACATGCCATGCAAAAATGACATCTTATCCAACTTCAAAATATAAGGTTGATAAGACCAAAGACTGCTATGTCAACAATGATAAATTATGTTTTGATGTATACAACAATGACGGCACACCGTACAAAATTGGCAGCAACGCAGATTGTTTGACACAGTATCTGCAACCAAACACCATAAACAAACAGTCATGTGATGCAGAGGCATCATCATGGAATCTAAAGAAGCCTGGCCCATACGCAGCCGGCCAATGTACTCAAAAAAATTAATATGAACAAGCGAATATTTTTTATAAGTCTCATATTCTTCCTCGTAGCTTGCGGGATTGCCGGCTTCTATTTCTGGCGCAACCCGTCACAATTACCAGGGAAGACGACAACCACTGACACCACATCACCATTCGGCAATCCCGCAGGCGACCGCACAGTGGGCAACATTGCCAGCACAACGGTCACAGCCCCAAAAAACACTGTATCTGTGGGTGAACTAACAAACATATCAACTGAACCGGTGGCTGGAGCACAATTTTTACCACACACATATACAGTGCGTTACACCGAACGCGCTACGGGTCATATTTTGGATGTAAATCTGCAAACAGGGGATGTAAGCCGAGTCTCAAATACAACTATTTCTAAAATTTACAATTCAATTTGGTCAGCCAATGGTAGCAGTACCGCCATGCAATCTCTAGATCAAGCTGGCACAACAATTACAACGTATGTTGCTACCATCAATAAAACCGGCACATCAACAGATACTGGTTATAAAATGACCGGTGGCACATTCCCAGAAAACATTGAGCAGATCGCATTTTCACCAAGCTCAAAATCCGTCTTCTATTTACAAAGTTCAGGTTTTGGTTCAAAGGGTTATAAAACCACACCAACAAATTCAAAACCAACCGAAACCTTCTCATCACCGTTGAACGAGTGGCTCGTTGAATGGCCTGAAGAAAACACAATTACCTTAACAGCAAAGCCGTCGGCTAGCGTAGCGGGCGCTGTTTATAAAATCAATCTTAAAAATAACTCCTTCACGCGAATACTAGGCGGTATTAATGGCCTGGTAACCAAGGCAAGTCCGGACATGCTCAATATTGCTTATACCGATAATACGGGCGAGTTGTTTATCCACAACACCAAATCTGGTACCGCGACCTCAACCAAATTACGCACCATCGCTGATAAGTGTACTTGGTCAGACCGTTATTCATACATCCTTTATTGTGCTGTACCATCAACAATTGCGAGCGGTCAAATTCCTAATAGCTGGTACATCGGCTCAGTTTCATACAGTGATAACATCTACCAAATTGATATCCAAACAGGGGAGAATAACCTCGTTGGATCACTCACCAAAAAACTCAAATCAAATTTTGACGTCATGAATCCACAACTGAGTCCTGACGAATCGTATCTCGTCTTCACCAACAAAAAAGATCTAACGCTCTGGACGTTACAGATCAACGAAGAACACTAAGCTGTTCTAAGAGTTTTTCGGACGTACAACTCCTGAAAAATCATAAAGATATTACTTGTGATCAAATAGAGAGCGATCACTGGAAAAGCATAGGCAACAGGAAAGAGAATGAGTGGCAAAATATATCGTGACTGCATATTCATGTTGTAGGCCAAATCATTACCAAATGAAGCAACCTCAGCTTTTTTAACTTTAGGTAACGCAATATTTATTTGGATAAACTGTGTCGCCACCGCTATCAAAGCCAGAATAATACCTGTGATAACCGTGTGTGTTGCTAAATTAACACCCAAAAAATTCATAGCTACTGCCTGCGGTACATGCACAAATGAATACAAGATATCTGTACTGACTTTTGGCCACTTAATAAGAAACACTTGGTAGAGAGCAATAAGAATTGGTAATTGAATGAGGAGCAACAAAAAACCGGCAAATGGGTTGATACCTTTTTCTCGATAGAGAGCCATGGTTTGGCGAGCCTGCTCCTGAGTGTCAGGATATTTTTTCTTGAGAGCCTGTAAGTCTGTCTCAATTTCCTTCATTTTCAATTGAGTCTTAATTGAGGAACGAGAAAGAGGGTAGAGCACGAAACGAATAATGACCGTCAATAGAATAACGGCCAAACCGACATTGTGACCTGGAATCAGATCGATAATAAAAATTAATGCGTTATAAAGAGGAATGTAAAATATTGTGGCAAAAAATCCGTGATTCATGGGGTTTATTGTAGCAAGTTAGAAGTAATGAGCAATCGTTGAATTTCCTGACTCAATTCAGTAGGCGACAGGCTTTTGGCATCTTTTTTACAAAATAGTAAAACCTGATAACCTTTTTTTATTCCAGTGAGGTGTTTTCTCAACACCGCAGTAACCCTGCGCTTCAACGATGCTCGGGCCACAGCGGTCTTTTCAATTTTCTTTGGCACAACGACTGAAAAGAGGGTGGGGGTGTCTATACCCACTCTCAAAACCTTACTGTAAAAATGCAAAACGTGGTGAGTGGCACCACGTTCGATAATGGCCGGAAACAGCTTAGTAGTAATGCGGTGTGAACGCTTAAGCATAAATATGGCCTAAAATAAGGTTATTATTAACCTTAGACGGCAAGGCGAGCGCGGCCTTTAGTACGGCGTCGCTTGAGAGTGTTGCGGCCGTAGGCAGTTTTCATACGAGCAAGAAATCCATGTACCTTCTTACGTCGTCCACGTTTTGGATTGTATGTTTGTGACATAAAAACGAGTATATACTACTATCCACAATTTATCAACATACTTATTTGATCTCCACAAGTTCTCGGAATTTTTGAGCAGTATATAATACTACCCAATAAACCTATGCTCGATACAAAACAACTTTGGAATTCTGTTATAGCTGAGGTTGAATTGAATGTTTCTAAAGCTAATTTCAATATGTGGTTTAAAGATACCCATATTGCCAAGATCGATGACGGCATAGTTTTCCTCGGTGTTCCTAATATTTTTGTTAAAGATTGGTTAAAAAACAAATTTCACATCTTTATTCTACGTTGCTTACGTAGTCTGGCTGATATCCGGGGAATAGAGTATGTTGTTTCTAAGGAACCACCAAAAAAACACGATATAGAGCCACAAAAAATCAATTTTGCTAATCCGACTAGTGAATTACCACTTAATGATTACTATATAAATAAAGAGGATAACCTCAACCCACGCTACACATTCGACACATTCGTGGTCGGACCATTCAATGAATTGGCCTTTGCTGCCTCTCAGGCTGTTATTAAAAAGCCTGGTATCACATACAATCCACTTTTTATCTATGGCGACACTGGTCGCGGTAAAACTCACCTTATTCAGGCGGTGGGAAATGCAATTAAGACAAATACTTCAAAAAAGGTGTACTATATTACCTCTGAAAAGTTTGCTCTCGACTACATCAACTCAGTACAAAACAACAGGGTTAATACATTTAAAGAAAAATACCGAAAATATGATGTTTTAATCATGGATGATATTCAGTTTTTCTCTAACACTGAAAAAACTCAGGAGGAATTGTTCCATTTGTTCAACAACCTCTACGACAATAACAAGCAAATTATCTTTTCATCAGATAAGCACCCAAATTACATCCCAAAGCTAGAAGAGCGCTTAAAATCGAGGTTTTCTGCCGGTATGATTATTGATGTGCCTCAGCCAGACCAAGACTCTCGAGCGGCTATTATTCGAGCCAAGGCCAAAATGCAAAACCTTTCTATCTCACCCGATACTATAGACTTCCTCTCTGCTACTATCGAGGGTAATATCCGTGAGCTCGAAGGTATTATCAACTCAATAATGATGCAGACACAGCTTAAGGGTCGGGAATTGAACCTAGCTGAAATTAGAAACTTGGTCAAAGATAATGCTAAACCTAAAAAAGCAGTCTCAGTAAAGGATGTGATAAAAGCTATTGCCGACTTCTATAATGTTGAAGAGGCAAGTATATATGAAAAAACTCGTCGCAAAGAGGTGGTGAAACCACGTCAATTGATTATGTATATCCTTCGGGAAGAATTTGATGTCTCGTACCCATCTATAGGTCAAAAACTTGGGGGTAGGGACCACACAACCGTTATCCACTCATGTGAAAAGATTAAGAATGAGCTTAAAACTAACCATATTTTGGCTCAGGAACTTAAGCAGATTAAGTCGATGTTCTAGTTTAAAACTGTGGATAAGTTTGGGGATAACTTGGATATAAGTATGTGAATAAGTGGTTGGAAACTGACTAATAGCTCTCGAATGAAATGTGTACAAAAAATCTGATCGGGGTATTATACCCACAGATAGAAATTAATTTCCCCAGTTGCTCAAAAAATAATTAGCCAGAAAAACCATTATTTTAGGTCGTAAAACGTTGTTATCCACATATCCACAGTGCTAATAGTAGTAATAGGTATTTAATAGAAGAAATAAGAAGCTTTTTATGAAAATCGAATGTCTCCGAGATAAATTAGCTCAAGCTGTTAGTAAAGCCGAGAAGATAACAGGTAAGAATCTTACTCTGCCCGTTTTGAGTTGTTTGTTGTTGGAAGCCAAAGACTCAAAACTCATAATTAGAGCCACGAATTTGGATTTAGGTATTGAAATTGATATACCAGTTAAGGTTAATAAACCTGGAAAGGTGGCTATACCAGGGGCTATAATCAATAATTTCCTCTCAACAATCCCTTCTTCAAAGAATATTACTCTCGAACTTATCGAAGGTAACCTAAAGGTGACCACTGACACCACAACTACCACCATCAAATCACTTAATGATGAAGATTTTCCAACAATTCCACATTTAGTCGATGAGCGGGTAATCCAGATACCTGCCAAAGAGTTTATACAGGGCATTAAAGCGGTTTGGTATAGTTCTGCTACCTCGAGCATGAAACCGGAGTTATCAAGCGTCTACGTTTATTCTGACGACAATAGCCTAGTGTTCGCGGCAACAGATTCATTTCGGCTTGCAGAAAAACGTGTACACACTAAAGGTGACATAGATATCGGCTCACTTCTAATCCCAGTTAAGAATATTCCGGATATTATGAGAATACTGGAAACATCTGATGGTTTAGTCGAAGTCACACTTGGTAAAAATCAGATTTCTTTCAAATTTGACGGTGTTTATCTCACATCTCGAGTGGTAGATGGTGTTTTTCCAGATTACAAACAGATTATTCCTAAAGGTTTTAAGACGTCAGTCACCATTCTTAAACAAGATCTAGTAAATGCACTTAAAACGGCCACTGTTTTCTCAGATAAATTCAATAAGTTGTATATCAAAGCTCATCCAAGCGAGAAAAAATTTGAAATTGCTACCAAAAATAACGAAGTTGGTGACAATGTGAATAATCTATCTTCAATGAGCGAAGGGGAGGATGTTGATATTAACTTTAATTATCGCTATATCACAGATGCTTTCCAATCAATACTAACAGACAGTCTGGTAATGGAGTTTAACGGCTTGGCCCGTGCTTTAGTCATGAAAGGGGTGAATGATCCGACATTTATTTATATCGTAATGCCGATTAATAAATAATGAATCCTCTCGGTTCACTTTTAGAAAAGTTTCAAAAACTTCTATCTTCAACAGAAGCTCACAAGGAATCTGTGTTGCATGTTATTAATACGCAGAGCCGAGCTGGTCTAACAAAAAAAGATATTTCTTTTAAGGATTCCATAATTTACATCAAAGCTCCAGCTTTGCTACGCAATGAAATTTTTATGAAAAAGAACCTAATTCTCAAGGAATTACAGGCTCTTATCACAACGAATCCACCGAAAGATATTCGTTTTAATTAACGAGTTTGAAAACTAACTGTAGCCTCGGCACTATTTGAGTGAATATCAAAGGCTATTACTTTCAAAACATTGTTTGTTTGATTGCTTGGGGTATTTTTTGGAACAAAACTAAAACTGAATGGTTCAGAAATTGCTGTGCCAATTGATATGTTGTTGAGATAGAACTCAACACGTTGTAATTGATATTTATTTTGGTGTGAAATAGTAACGTTTACTCGGTCGGTTTTTTGATAACTCTGTCCATTGAATGGAGTCTGGATGAAGATTTTTGGAATAGCTGTTACACCATGAATATCTTCTGTGGGTGTGCCTGGAAGAGTGGGGTTGGTTGGGTTTGTTGGATTCATTGTGCCGTAATGTGATGCTGCGTAGGCGAGTACTGGCGGTTCCCAGAGATTGAATTGTGGATCAGCCGAAGGATTACTTGGGGCTGGACCTGTTGGATCATTTTTATTAACCCAATACAAAATTGAGTGGATTTGAGGTATGCCAAATGTGTCTGGCACAAGGTATTCACCGCGCAGAACTGGTTTTAGACTCAAATTAGTAGGTTCTGGACGCTTGAATGATTCAGTTGGGTAGTCGGTTAAAATTTGATTCATAAAACTTCGCCACATTGGTGCAATAATCAAACCTGATGTAGCACCGGGGCGACGGACCATCGGTTTATTGTCGTTGTTACCCGCCCAAGCGCCCACAACAATGTGTGGGGTATAACCCAAAATCCAGGCGTCACGAGCGTCGTTGGTAGTACCAGTTTTCAAGGCAACTTCACGATTTGGAAAATCTGTTGGTGAACCCGGACCGTTTAAAGCAAGTCGGGCATTATTATCATGAAGAATATCATTGATCAATAAAGCGGTTTGTTCAGGTAAGACTTGGGTCGCATCAGGTTTATATTCTTCCAATACAGTATCTTTTTTATCTGTGACTTTAAGTATACCTGTGTAGGCGTTACGCAAACCATTATTTGCAAAAACACCGTATGCACTCGTCATTTCCAAAAGAGAAACTTCACCACCACCAAGCACCAAGGTGAGGCCGTATTGATTAACGTTCGAAAGACTGGTAATACCCATTTGTTGAGCCGTGGTCAGGGTGTCTTTCATACCAGCTAAATACAAAACTTTTACTGCCGGGATGTTAATTGATTGAGCCAAAGCGTTTCGTAATGACATTGGTCCGCGGTAATTATGGTCGTAGTTTTCTGGGTTGTAACATGTTGCACCAGGACTCAGTGGGTTGCTATTGGCATCACAGGTTGTTGAGAATTCTGTTGGCACATCAAATAAAACTGTTTCGGGTGTATAACCTTTGTTAAATGCTGTAGCGTAAGCAAAAGGTTTAAATGATGAACCAGGCTGACGGTGGGCGAGGGTAACATTGAAATTACCTTCAATTTTGTCGTCAAAATAATCGCGCGAACCGACCATACTTAAAATCTGGCCAGTAGTCGGATCCATGGCCACTAAACCAGCATTTTGAGCACCAAAATTTTCCACATTCTTTAATGCATATTCTTTAACTGTTGTCTCGGCCTTTTTCTGCATTTCATAGTCGAGGGTCGTGACAACTTTTAAGTTGCCATTTTTAACCATGTCCTCACCGTACTTCTCCTCAAGATATTCTTTGATGAACATGACAAAGTGGGGCGCCTTAACGCTGTGATCGTCTTGTTTTTTGAATGTAATTTTTTCTTTCTTAGCGGCTTCGTACTGTTCGTTGGTGATAAAGCCGTTCTGATTCATTTTAAAGAGCACCAAATTTTTTCGGGCTTCGAGCAGATCGAGATGGTTACCATAAGGTGAATAGCGACTCGGAGCCTGAGGTAGGGCAGCTAGGTAGGCGGCTTCAGTGATGCTCACATCAGCGGCACTTTTACCAAAATAATTTTCACTCGCTTCCTCGACGCCGTAGTAGTTACTGCCATAACTTGTGCCGTTGAGGTAAAGATTAAGAATGTCATCTTTTGACATCACTTTTTCAAGTTTCAATGACAAAACCCACTCTTTAACCTTTCGAGAAATACGTTTATCTGTTGTGAGAAGAGCGTTTTTGATAACCTGCTGAGTAATAGTAGAACCACCCTGACTAAATTTGAGGGTTTTAATATCTACCCAAATTGCACGGAGTATAGAAGTTAATTCAATACCGCTATGACTATAGAATTTTTCATCTTCAATAGCGATTGTGGCATTTTTGATGTTGGGTGAAATTTTATCGAATGATACCACCTGCTGCTTAGCGTTTTGATTTACATCATAAAGCAAGATATTGCCAGTGCGGTCGTAAATTTTTGTTGAACCAGCTAAAACCTTATCCTGAAATGACTGCAGATCAGGGATTTTTAGGGTGGCGATCCACAGAATAAAAAAACCAGCACAAATAAAAAAACCAACCACCGCTAACGCAATAACCCGACCCCACAAGTGCCGGCTTAAAAACCAGCGTTTCAACGACTCCCAACGAGATTTACTATACATGGCAAAATGGTAGCATTATCGGATTAAAATAGCTATAACGTGAGGACAGTATCATATTATTGTGTTAGAGTATAGCCATGTTTTTCCGTAAGACTCCAAAAATTAACACCGACGCTGAGCAAATCCGTTCATTGATTGAGCGTGGTGTCGAAGATGTTTTTGTAAAAGAAAGCTTAGAAGCTAAACTTAAGTCTGGTCAGCAACTTCGTGTAAAATTTGGTATCGACCCAACAGGTAAGACGATTCACATCGGTCGGGCTGTTGTGTTGCGTAAATTACGTCAGTTTCAAGACCTCGGTCACCACATTGTGCTCATTGTCGGCGACTTTACTGCTCTTATTGGTGATCCTTCAGACAAACTTGAGAAGCGCCCGATGCTCACAGAAGCTAAGATCAAAGAAAACCTGGCTAATTACAAAAAAATTCTTGGCAAAATTGTTGATGTAAATAATGTAGAGTTTGTCTATAACAGCACCTGGCTTTCAAAACTAACATTTAAGGAGATTGCTGAACTCGCTGAAGCTTTTTCGGTGCAACAGATGTCTGCTCGTCGCAACTTCAAGGATCGCATCGATCGGGGAGAAGAAATCTCAATGCGGGAATTTTTATACCCACTCATGCAGGGTTATGACTCTGTGGCCGTAAATGCAGACATTGAAATCGGTGGTTTTGACCAACTTTTTAATCTTAAGGCTGGTCGTATCGTGCAAAAGCACTATGGCAAAAAAGAGCAGGATGTTATTACGTTCCAAATGCTCGAAGGTACAGACGGTCGCAAAATGTCTACAAGTTGGGGCAATGTCATCAATATTACCGATGATGCCAATGATATGTACGGCAAAATTATGTCTGTTCGCGATGACTTGCTTGTAAAGTATTTCTTACTCTGTACTGACGTTTCGGAAACTGAAATTGAAAGCATTAAACTGCAGCTGGCTCAGGGCGTAAATCCAAAGGAAATTAAAATGCGTTTAGCTCGTGAGATTGTAACGTTGTATCACACAGCCAAAGCTGCTCAGCAGGCTGAAGATAATTTTACAAATACATTTAGCAAAGGTGGTGTACCAGAAAATATTGAAACAATCTCAGCTTCAAAAGATTCTTTGCTCGCTGATGTTTTGGTGGAGAAGGGAATTGTGGCCTCAAAAACAGAGTGGCGCCGTTTGGTTACAGAAAATGCCGTGACCGAAACTGCTTCAAATATAAAAATCACCGACCCATTTGCTAAAGTCGAGTCGGCTGGCACTTACAAGATTGGTAAACGCCGCTTCATAAAGATTGAAGTGAAATAAAAAAACCACCGTGAGGTGGTTTTTTTATTTAATAGCTTTTATCTTCGCCGTTGTAGAGATCAAAACCTGCGGCTTCTTCCTCGGTTTCATCATCGTCATCGTCGAACTCGTCGTCGCCGTCTTCTCGCCACTCATCGTCGAGCTCATCTTCTTCCTCCTCTTCCTTAACTGAGTTGGGATCGAATTCCGCTTCTTTATCTTCGGTTTCTTCCTCTTCTCGATCTTCTCGTTCGTCGTCCATAATACGTTGTGTTTTCTTAAAACTAATAAAAACGTGTTTATTTTGTACCAAATCCTAATTTTTTTGCAATAGTTTTTTTAGCGCTTCATATGGGGATAATCTAGCGATGACTTGCTAAGAGGGTAATACCACAGGCAATGGCGTCATATTCATCATCGTGTTTGATTTTTTTATCAATTTTTACAATTTTATTAACCATGAAGGTGACTTGATCTTTCTCGCTGCGACCATAACCCGTGACTGCAATTTTTATTTGTAACGGATTAAACTCGTTAATTTCTAGGCCATGACGAGCAGCTTCATACAAAATTACACCGCGAGCTTCTGCTACATAAAAAGCGGTTTTTTGATTTTTATTAAAGAACAGTGTTTCAATGCCAAGCCGTTCAGGTTTGTATTCTTTGATGATGCGAGAAATTTCCTGACCAATGAGGGAGAGACGCTCGCTGTGGGGTAGCTTGGCCGAAGTCACAAAACAGTCGGAGTACAACAAAACTTCTTTACTCTTCGGAGTTTTCTCTAATACTGCAATACCGAGTCGTTCATAGCCTGGATCGACAGCAATAACGCGCATATTATTCGGCGTTGGTGTAGACATCTTGAACTTCGTCGTTTTCTTCAAGTTCATCAATGATTGTGCCTAATGCATCACCATCTTCAGGGGAGAGAGTGACTTTGGTTTGTGGCAACCAACCTTCCGGAGTTTTTTCAAAAGCCCATGTAGCTGCACCAATACCCGCCAAAGAATAACCGTGTTTTGAAAGAATGTGTTTTATTTCCTGAGATGCTTTGTTGCGGTTATCAGTTAAAGCTTCAATGATAATGGCACAACCACCAGGACCGTAGGCTTCATAGGTAATGGCTTCCATAGCCGCAGATTGTTCTGTAGATTTTTTGACCGCTCGATCAATTGTGTCATTTGGCATATTGGCCTCCTTAGCTTTTTTAATAGCTGTTGCTAGGCCGGGAGAGCTTAAGTTGCCATTAGCTTTTTTGGCTTCAACGGTGATGTAGCGTACAAGCTTGCCGAACAATTTACTGCGAGCCGCATCTTCTGAACCCTTCTGTCGTTTAATTTTTGACCATTTATTATGTCCTGACATATATGTATTTGATTATAATAATGAATCTTGTTTTTCTGGCGGCTTATGCCCTAAATGCTTATACCCATGCGGCGTCACCACGCGTCCGCGTGATGTGCGCTCCAGTAAACCAATCTGAATTAAATACGGTTCATTAAATTCTTCAATAGTCGCCTGCTCTTCGGAAAGGGAAGCGGCAATGGTGTTGAGTCCAACCGGACCACCATTAAATTTTTTAATAATTGTTTCGAGAATTTCCCGATCAGAGCCTGTCAGGCCAAGTTCGTCCACGCCGAGCATGGCCAGGGCGGCATCAACAGCTTTTTTATCAAGTTTGGTTTTGTGTACTTGAGCATAGTCGCGGCAGCGTTTGAGGAAATAGTTGGCGGTACGAGGAGTGAAGCGTGAGCGCTTGGCAATTTCTTGAGCCGCGGTTTGTTCAATCTCGATACCGAGAATTGAAGCCGAGCGCGAAACGATCTGTTCAATTTCTTTTTCTGAATAAAATTCCAAACGGAAGACACCGCCCGAGAAGCGTGAACGCAGTGGGGAAGAGAGCATGGCAATACGCGTTGTAGCGGCAATGAGTGTGAAGGGTGGTAAATCGAGCTGGATTGTGCGGGCCGAAGGACCTTTACCAATGATAATATCGAGCGATCCCGACTCCATAGCCGGATAAAGTACCTCCTCAATAGCTTTATTTAAGCGGTGGATTTCATCTATAAAAAGAATATCGCCCGATGAGAGGTTGGTCAGGACTGAAGCCAGATCACCAACCTTTTCAATGGCTGGACCTGAGGTCACTTTCATCTGAACATTGAGCTCTTTGGCTATAAGATGGGCCAATGTCGTCTTGCCGAGGCCTGGTGGACCGTAAAAAAGGATGTGTTCGGGTGGGCTTTTGCGTTCTGAGGCGGCGGTGAGCAGGATTTTTAGGTTATCCTTGATTGTTTTTTGGCCAATATATTCGTCCCAGCGGTTAGGGCGCAGGGTAGTGTCTAGAAACTGCCCCTCTTCTCGTGGTGGTTCCTGCGGCTCAAAGTCACTTGACATAAAAATCTATTTGTGATAGAGTATTGGAAAGTTCAGTTGGTGAACTTCGCTATTTAAAATCCACTGTATAAATCTCTAAGCAAAGGTCTTCCGAGACTTACTAGCGTTTTTTCGAGGACGCCATGGCTTTTTGTTTCGACAAATTGCTGTGACTATCCTTAGGGCAACGCTTAGCTTTCAACAACTTGTTAAAAGTGTTGCTTAGAGATTTATGCAGTGGATTTTTTTCATCTCTGCACTATTCATACTACTCTATCCGGTGAAACCGGCAATATTCACAAGCGGTAAATCTGTTTTGTGGTTTTAGTACTCAGATTCTAGGTCAATCACACGTTCAACTTCATTAAATGAGGTGGTGCCATTGAGAATTTTTAGAGCGCCATCTTGGCGCATGTTCAAAATATTTTGACTTTTAGCCGCTTTCCAGATTTCTCGCTCACTCGGATTTTCTTTTACGACTTTTTCAATTTCTTCTGAACGTAAAATCGCTTCGTAAATACCGACGCGACCTTTGTAGCCGGTGAAATTGCAGCGGGCACAGCCAACGGGTTCATAAATCGAATTCGGTATTGTTTCAATATATTCTTTTGGATTGTGAATTGAAGCAATGATCGAATCGAGCAATTCTTTTTTGTGACCATCGAGTATAGCTTTCTTGCGACAGTCAGGACAGAGCTTTCGCACCAGACGTTGTGCCATCGAAACACTTAAAGCTGAGGTAATAATTTTGGGATTCACACCGAGATCAATAAGGCGGGGGAATGTACCGGCGGCGTTATTGGTGTGTAGTGTTGAAAACACTAAGTGACCGGTAAGCGCAGAGTTCACGGCAATCTCAGCAGTCTCTTCGTCGCGGATTTCACCGACCATAATGACATCTGGGTCTTGGCGAAGTGCCGAACGCAAGCCCTCTATGAACGTATAACCAGCGTCGGCATTTGTCTGTGTCTGTACAATACCTTGCAAGTGGTACTCAATTGGATTTTCAATAGTAATCACCTTGATTTGCGGCGTGTAAATCTTTTTTAGGAAAGCGTAGAGCGTGGTGGTTTTACCAGAACCTGTCGGACCGGTGGTGAGAATCATACCCTCAGGTTTTTCAATTTCTTTAAGTAGAATTTCTAAAAGTTTTGGCGACATGCCGAGTTCCTCGAGTGAAACAGCAATAGCATTTGGATTCAAAACACGGAGCACGATCGATTCTTCATACGCACTCGGCAAAATAGACGAACGAATTTCAATGGCGTCATTGCCAACCTGAATAGTGAAGCGGCCATCTTGAGCGCCTTTGACATTGAGCTTCATACCCGAAAGCAATTTTAAACGGGAAGTGAGTAGGTGAAATGTTTCAGCGTCAAAGTTTATAATGTCGGTGAGTACACCGTCGAGGCGATAACGAATACGCACAAATTTTTCCTCAGGTTCAATGTGTATGTCTGAAGCTTGTAAGGCTAAGGCACCGGCCAAAACAATTTCCAAAATGCGCGAGATTTTGTAACCCTTCTTTTCACCGAGCATGGTGGTGATGAGTTTTTTTACATCTTCCAAACTACGCACCTGATTGAGGAAGGTGGTGATTTGATCGTTAGAAATATCAAGGGCACCGGCCTTTGTTTCAAATGAGTATGATAGATCCTTGTAACGGCTCCAAACTTTTTCCAAACTAATCATCGAGACCATGTATAGAGTTGCGCTGTAACCATGTTCCTCGAGGGTTTGCACGGCTGCCACAGTTTTATCATTGTTTGGTGCCAAGACACCGACCTTAATTTTTTTACCAACGATATCAAAGACGGCCAGGTTTGCTGCCCGAGCATCTTGTTCGGTGATAACACGCAACGCATCGCTGTTTATGGCGACGGTGGTCAGGTCTATGTAGTTGATGCCGTATTTGGTAGACAGAGTGCGGGCGAGTGATTCCTCTTCGGCGTGATGGATTTCATCAAGCTTTTTATCTTGCTTATCATCATTAAAGATAACCATTTCAACTAATAATACCGTGGTTAGGCCTTATAACCAAACATTGACTTTGGTATAAAAATATGATATTATACTTTTTAGTTTAAACAAGGAGATTTCGTGAAGAAAATGATCATTCTGACATTCCTGGCCTTCATCAGTTTGTGCTGCGAGTACAAGGATCGCAACGGCAATGTGCGGATTTTTCCGGATTCTGTGAATGGTTTGGTGATTACAGTCACCAACCCCAATCCATTTCCGATCAAAATCTTGCCGGGGCCGAGCAGTCCCAACAACGGACTCTTCGTTTCGTGCGGTATGGCACAACTCGATCAGGCCGGCGGCATTGTTGTGCCGCCGGCCCAAGGCTACAGTAAAGCTGGTCGGGAAGTGAAGATCACCATCCGGCCTTACGGTGGCTTCGGCAACTTCTCGTATAATAATTCGTATTATTACAACGGGCAGTTGAGCCTCAGGGCGTATCCATACAATCCGGATCGCGATGAGGTCTGGGGTCAACCGGCAATTCAGTGGTTCTCGGTGCCGTATAACGATTGGAGTTTTGCGACATGGGATCCTGGCCTGCCGACGCCGCCTGATATGGTGCCGCCGCCGGCACAGCCGTGATTGGTTTGTTTTTTTAAAAAAGGGCGATGCTTTCAGCATCGCCCTTTTTGTTTGCTAGAGCAGTGTTAGAGTATATAATGTGCCTGTATGTCACCTGTTGAATTTGAAGAGCAGATGCCTTATCAAACTAATGATCAGACAATGGTAACGCCAAGAAAAAAGCCACTATTCATTCGTTGGGGTATTGTCAAAAATGAAAGACAGCTTGTTGTTGCGTATCTTTCAATAATAGTTATTTTGCTAAGCGTTTCTATTTTTATTATTTACACTACAAACAAGACAAAAGTTTTACCTTATAACAAAATTCCCGAATCAACCAAAGCAAAATTACCACCCGATGCTTATCGGATTTTTGAACAACAGCATGCAAATGAGAGATAAAAAAAGAGCTGGTTTTACGTTGGTGGAGGTTATGGTTGTGATCTCAATCATTTCTTTTTTGTCGAGCGTATTACTCGCCTCAACAACACGGGCTAAAGCAAAAGCAATTGATGTAAAAACCGTGACCCAGACCCAACAATTTCAAAAAGCCTTACTTATTAAAACAAACAATCCAATGGCAATGCCTGATACGTATACGGCATCAAATAACAGCTATTATTGTTTAGGAAAAGCCGCTTCTGAACACTGTACATTTTGGGGATCAGATTTTACAGGACATTCTTCGCTAGCCTCTATTGTTTCGACAGGTGGCTCAATGGGTTCTGTAGTAATTGGTGGTCAAGAATACAATGGAATTGTTTATCAATGTACAGAAGCTTCGGGCGGTACTTGTACAAAATCCGCAGTGTATTGGGCACAAAGTGGCACAACCTGTACGACAGGTAAATTGGTTTTGTCTGGATCAGGGGGTGTGGTCTGTGGTCAGAATGGAGGAGTAAATGAGACAACCAACGTGGTTGTCGGTAATGGGGGGCCACTAGTCTGTACTGGTGGTGATGTGGCTTGTTGTCCAAGTGGTTTCAGCCTGGCCACTGTCGACGCGTACCGATACTTTTGTCATCCCAACATAACACCAAATACATCTACAGCGGCATGTCCAAGTGGTTATCATGTTGATTTACCTCAGACGTATACACAATCGATAGTGGGTTGGATTTGTGAGACCAATACTCCTGATATGTGTAATAACAGCTGTGTCTATCCTGAACCATGTACACAAACAGGTCCAGGTCAATGGAGATGTTTTAGTACCTAACCGATACCCATGAAGATTCTTGTAAAGAATGTATATGAAATGCAACGGTTTGCGGAACAGTATTGTTCATCACTCGTGTCAGATAAGCAAGCGGTCGTGGTAGCTCTCTTTGGAGATCTGGGTACAGGCAAAACCACATTTACTCAAGGCTTAGCTAAAGCCCTCGGTGTGACCGAAACAGTCACCAGCCCAACATTTGTTATTGAGAAAATATACAAACTAGACCACCAAGCGTTTGATCATCTGATCCACATTGATGCCTACCGTCTGGAACAAAGCAGTGAGCTTGCTCGTCTAGGCTGGCAGGATATACTGAGTAATCCGCGCAATATCATTGCTATTGAATGGCCAGAAAAAGTCGCAGATATTATGCCGAAAGATCAGAGGGTTTTGAAATTTACCTTTATTGATGAATCAACGCGCGAAATCGAATATGCCTAAAAATACAACAACAAAAAAACGTTTAGTTCTCCTCGACGCTCACGCAATTTTGCATCGAGCCTACCATGCCTTGCCAGATTTTATGAGTTCAAAAGGTGTGCCGACAGGTGGCCTCTATGGTGTGGCGACAATGCTCATGAAGATTGTGGAAGAATTAAAACCAGAATATATAGTGGCGTGTTACGACCTGCCTCAGGCTACTTACCGACACGAAGCGTACAAGGACTATAAAGCTGGTCGCAAGAAGGCAGATGAAAATTTGGTCGCACAAATGAAAAGTTCACGCGATTTGTTTACCGCTTTTTCAATTCCAATGTACGACAAGCCGGGTTTCGAAGCTGACGACATGCTCGGCACAATTTGTGAGAAGCTCAAGAAAAATAAAGACATTGAAATTGTGATCGCTTCCGGCGACATGGATACTATGCAACTCGTTGATGATAAAAAAGTTCAGGTCTACACCTTACGCAAGGGAATTAAGGATACAATTTTATACGATGAAAAAGCAGTCAATGAACGTTATGGTTTTGGTCCGGCACTACTACCAGACTTCAAGGGTCTGCGTGGCGATCCATCTGACAATATTATTGGCATCAAAGGTATTGGTGAAAAAACCGCGACATTGTTGATTCAAAAGTTTGGCACGATTGAAGAAATATACAAAGCGCTCAAAAAGAAGAAAGATGAATTTGAATCAATCGGTGTGACACCGCGTATCATGAAACTTTTGGAAGATGGTCACGAAGAGGCGGTATTTTCAAAAATGTTGGCCACGATCCGTCGTGACGCACCAATTGATTTTGTATTGCCAGAAAAGAGTTGGAAAGAAACGGTTGATATTAAAAAGATTGAAGAGTTATTCCGTGAATTAGAATTTCGTACACTGGCTATTCGCGTCAAAGAAATTTTGGGTCTGACCGATGCTTTTGGTGATGAACCTGAGGAGAAAAAGCCAGCCGAAGTTGTTGGTGAGGCGGAGCTCGCTGAGGTTGGTCTCATGTTATGGGTTATTGATTCAAATATTACCAATCCAACCCTCGAAGATATTTTGGGTTTTGCTCACATCGAACATTTTGCTGAAGCGAAAAAGTTTATTCAAACCGAGCTCGTAAAGCGGGGAGCGGCCGGTGTGTTTAATGATATTGAAAAGCCATTGTTGCCTGTAGTCAAAGCTATGCATGACCGTGGTATTAAAGTTGATGCTAGCTATTTGAAAAAGTTGAGTGAAGATTATCATCGCGAACTCGATAAGTTACAGCAAAAGATTTGGCAGCAGGCGGGGGAGGAGTTCAATATTAATTCGCCGCGCCAGTTGGGCAGCATCTTGTTTGAAAAACTGCAGCTTAAAGTGAAGGGTCTCAAAAAGACGGGCACTGGCGCGGCGTCTACGCGCGAGTCAGAACTTGAAAAACTCAAGGATTTACACCCAATTATTTCTGATATTTTGCATTATCGCGAATTGCAAAAATTACTCTCGACATACATAGACAGTATTCCAAACTTGATTGAAGAAGATGGACGTCTCCACACAACATATGTTTTGCCAGGTACAACAACAGGCCGCATGGCTTCGATCAATCCCAACCTGCAAAATATTCCGATTAAATCTGAACTTGGCCGCAATATTCGTAAAGCGTTTGTGGCTGAAAAGGGTTATAAACTCGTTTCGTTCGATTATTCACAAATTGAATTACGTTTAGCGGCTATACTTTCTGGTGATGAAAAGCTCATTAACATTTTTAAATCAGGCCGCGATGTTCATGCTGAAGTTGCAGCTGAGGTTTTTAAAGTAAAACCAGAAGATGTTGATAAAGAAATGCGCCGCAAAGCTAAAGTCATCAACTTCGGTATTTTGTATGGTATGGGCGTGAATGCATTGAAAACAAATTTACTTTCTACCCGCGAAGAGGCGCAGGTGTTTTACAATGACTACTTCTCAACATTTACTGGTCTTGCCGGTTATTTGGAAAACACCAAGAAGGAGGCGGAGAAGAAGGGGTATACAGAAACATTGTTCGGCCGCCGCCGCTATTTTGAAGGTATTAAATCAAAGTTGCCGTTTATCAAGGCGGCGGCCGAACGCATGGCCATCAACGCCCCATTGCAAGGCACATCTGCCGACATGATTAAGATTGCCATGGCCCGCATCGACGCTCGCATCAAAGAACTTGGACTCGAGGAAAAAGCTCACTTACTCCTACAAGTCCATGACGAACTCATTTACGAAATCAAAGACGATGCAGTAGAAACACTTTCAATAGAAATCAAAAATATTATGCAGGATGTTCTCACGCCAGAACAAAATAAAGGCGTGCCAATAATTGCCAACTCTTCAGTCGGCCCGAGCTGGGGCGACATGGATTAATATGATCTATCTTATTTACGGTACTGATACTGATAAAGCTCGCGCCAAAGCGCGCTCGCTTGTTAATTCACTCATCGCCAAAAAACCTGACGCCAGCCACCAGAAAATCACAGACGAAACATTCACTCCAGATGCTCTCCAGGAACTCATGGGGGGTATGGGCCTCTTTTCAAGTCGGGCGATTGTGGAAATGGATATGGTCTTTAGAAATAAAATTGCCAAAGAAACCATTATCGATAACCTTAAAGACATAGCTGCCTCAGAAAATATTTTTATTTTCCTCGAAGGCACGCTTCTTAAAAAAGAAATCACTGCGTTTGAAAAAGTTGCTGAAAAAATCCAGGAATACGCAGCCAAAGAGCAGTCACCAGAAAAAGTCTTCTCCCTTTTTCCACTCACCGACGCACTAGGGAAGAGGGATAAAAAAGAATTGTGGTCGCTCTATCACAAAGCCAAATTTCAAGGTTCAGCCGACGAAGAAATTCACGGTCTGTTGTTCTGGCAGATTAAAGCCATGCTCCTCGCTCAACAATCAAAAGATGCCAAACATGCAGGACTCAATCCCTTTGTCTTTCAGAAGTCACAACGTTATCTCAAAAATTTTGCTGAGGGAGAAATTGGTAATCTTTCACATAAATTAGTCACACTTTACCATCAAGCGCGTCGTGGTCTGACACCTTTTGAAAATTCACTCGAACAATTCATTTTAGAACTCTAAAGAATTTAGTATACTAATGAGGTGAAACATGTTTTGCGAGTTTGGTTACTTATTCTAGCCTGTGTGCCAGTGATGGTTTCGGCTGCCTTTGACCAAAATCTTAAATATGGCTCAAAAGGTCAGGCTGTCATCGAACTGCAAAATTTTCTCATTAAACAGGGCTACTTGGTTTCTGAGCCAACAGGAAATTATTACACCCTGACTCAAAATGCAGTTATGGCTTTTCAGAAAGCATATAACATCTCGCCAATAAGTGGTTATTTTGGGCCACTGACCCGTGCCAAGGCAGTAGCTGTGGCTGCTAATACACCGAATTCAGTCCAAGCGGGTGATTTTGCTCCTGCGACCAATCTGGTTGTTACAGCCAAAAGCTGTTCAGAAATCTGGCTGACCTGGTCATTACCAAATCTTCCAGCTGGTTCTTCACCAGTTTCTAAAATTGAAATTTTTCGTAATAACAATCTGGTTTCTACTATTGATTCAACATACGGTACATTTGTCGATCAAAATCTCGGCAACAATGACTCGTTTGTATATGCAGTACGTTTGGTAAATGCTGTCGGCGGCAAATCAACCATGAGTGCCAGCGTCGCGGCAAGTCCTCAGGGTTGCACCAAGCCAACGGTAAACGCCCCAACAAACCTTTCAGTGAAGTACAACACAAACTCATCGGTTATTCTTTCATGGGCAGACAATTCATCAAACGAAATTGGTTTTGAAGTTGAGCGATCGGTTGATGGGGGAGCATTTACCTCTGCGGGTAAGATTGCTTCAAACTTAACAACGGTCACTGACAACGGTATCGCCCCTGGATTTTTATTCAAGTATCGCATTAAAGCGTTGGGTTCAAGTAGTACGTACTCGCCATATTCAAATGAGGTGACGTATAAAATCGGAACAATTTCCAATCCAACATCAGGTCGTAAGCTCGGTGTGTTCGATAGCAACTTTACCACACCAATGTTTAAATCTATCGGCCATCCTTTATATTGGACTGGACTTGGTCCATGGTCACACAGCGATGGAGTTTACATGTCTCAGTCTGATGTGCAAAAGATTGCAATTATTGCCCGCGACGGTGGCCCAGCATATTGGAGTAATATACCGATTCCAGCTAATTCTTTCTTGGTAATCGATGTGGAAAATGTGGCGTTAGAGCAAATGCCGCCCGCTGATATGGCCCAGAGGATGAAGTGGATAAAAGATGTGGCGCCAAACCTTAAGCTTGGACTCTATTCATATATAGGCCCATGGAAGGTTGGTTGCAACAATGATGATGCAATGGCCAACAATGCAGCTTGGAAAGCTTGTTTCCAGCAGTTAGTAGACAACTACAAACCAATTGTTCCTTACATCGATGCTTACGTGTATACCGCATATCTTTTAGGTCCTGGTGCAACTGTTGATCGTGATTTAGCTTATTTTAAACAGCTTTCGATCGATTGGCGTAAAGCTTACCCAAATACGCCAATTGTGCCGTTTGTCTGGGGTGCTTTTCATGATACATGGAATCCACCTCATAGTTTTGTGCCAGACAGCGACCTGAGAAAATATGTCAAAACCATGACTGAATCATT
The DNA here is from genome assembly GCA_964532205.1 of uncultured Candidatus Saccharibacteria bacterium. Classification (GTDB taxonomy): domain Bacteria; phylum Patescibacteriota; class Minisyncoccia; order Phycocordibacterales; family JAKAEA01; genus CAZHGQ01. The sequence continues at coordinate 46,670 of CAZHGQ010000006.1, forward strand.
TGATGGTGTTATTGTCTGGGGACCAGAAGAAGACAATGCAGCACTCATCCGCATCATGAAAGAGCAGGGTGCGCTCGTATTACCAGCTGGCGCACCAAATACGTGGCTAGCTAGTTTTGCACCAAATCTATAATAGTATTCACGTGTCCGCCCAGTAGGAATCGAACCTACGACCCTCTGCTTAAAAGGCAGGTGCTCTACCGACTGAGCTATGGGCG
>CAZHGQ010000007.1:0-14543 GCA_964532205.1 uncultured Candidatus Saccharibacteria bacterium
GTCAGCTATACCGCGGTGAATACGTTCTCAAGTCTTGTACTCACCGCCCGTCAACTCAAGGGAGTTGGGAATACCCGAAGTCTCACTTAGGTGGGCCTAAGGTAAGCTCAATGACAGGGAGTAAGTCGTAACAAGGCACGGGTAGCGGAAGCTGCTCGTGGAACATTTCAATTTGAAACCGTTTTTAATTCTTTTTAGATTAAAAACTTATCGCGTCGATATTGTGGATTCCTTAAGGATTCATAATGGATTGAGAATATCCTAAAGTCTCGGACGCTGGGAAAGACCAGAAATGAACGGAACAAAATAAAGGATGATAGAAAAAGAAAAACCGCCTCACGGCGGTTTTTCTTTTGTAACAAATTACTGTAGGTAGCGTCTTAACTGCATAATCACACCATTATGAATACAAAATATATCCTTGCGGTTTGTGCAGCAGTTGTTTTAATGAGTCCCACTTTTGTTACCCACGCATATTACAATCAAAATTATAATCAGCAGTATCAGCAGCAATACCAAGTAAATGCGCCATCAAATCTACGTGCCTACTCAAATGGTCGGGGCAGTGTTTCACTTCAATGGCAGGACAATTCATCTAATGAATCAAGCTTTTGGATTCGTCGCACCTCTTCACCGAATGGTGACACGGATGGCGATGGTGATTTTATTGCGAAAGTCAGTCCAAACACCACCTCATTTACCGACTACAATGCTCGCCCAGGACGCACATACTATTATCGCATTCGGGTAGCTTCACAGAATGGCTTCCCTCAGCAAAATCAGCGTAATTACACCATCTGGTCTAATCAGGTGCAGGTTACTGTCCGATAGGCTATACTGGCTTCATGCAGTTTCCAATTTCTTGGCGCTTTATTAAATTTGCTTTTGTGGGCGCCATCAATACACTTGTTGATCTCGGTGTTTTAACTGTTCTGTTGTTTGTACTTGGTACTGACTGGAGTCCGTATTCATACCCGATTCTTAAATCCGTTTCCTTCTTGGTGGCAGTGGTCAATAGTTATGCTTGGAATAGAAAGTGGGTTTTCAAACAGCAGGGCACTACAACAAAAACCGAGGCAGTTAGTTTCTTACTCGTTAGCCTCATAGGCATCTTACTTAACACTCTTATTGCTACAGGTGTATTTTGGCTCGGTCTGTATATTTGGCCACAGGTAAATGTGGTTATGCTTGGTGATGTGGCTGGTGTAGTGGGCACACTCTGTGTCATGCTCTCCAACTATTTTGGCTATAAGTACCTCGTTTTTAGGGCAAAATCAAACATTGACAATTAGTATTTTTGTGATATAATACTATTGTATCGTCGTTTTTTACGAAAGGAAGGACGCGATGAAGTTCGTTACATTTTTGTCAGTATTTTTTGCTTTTTCTGTGGCTGCTGATGTGCCAGATGAAAAATTCTTCAAGGCCCTGCATCTGCAGGAATCAAGCGGCCAGGCTGCACCGGCACCGGGCGATAATGGGCAATCCCATGGACCGCTCATGATCAAACAGTGTGTCTTGGATGATGTGAATGAAACATTTCACACCAGCTACACACTGACCGATGTGGAAGCCAACCTCGAGGTTTCGAAGGATGTGGCGCGCAAGTATTTGGCGCGTTACGCCACGGCCAAAAGACTTGGCCACGAGCCAACGTATCAGGATATGGCTCGGATCTGGAATCGGGGTCCATGTGGTTGCTTCGATAACGGGGCTATCAACCGGTTTGGTACAAAGACCAAGAAAGATTGGCAAAAACTGGCACAACGACAGCGTGAGGCGGTGAGGTATTGGGAGCAACTCAAAACCAAGCTGTAGTGCTAATCCAGCGGCCAGGAACATTCGTTCCTGGCCGCTTTTTCGTACCTATTGACTTATTATTCTTTTAATGCTACTATTATACCAGGCAATAACGCCGGAAGGAGATTGTATGAGTAACTCAGAGTCTTTGGTTGAAGGCGGACAGGGGAACTCAAGTTCCAGTGTTCTGTCGTCAGCTTTGATTGCTGTCGCTTGCGGCACAATCGGATTCCTACTTATTGCGGCAATTTACTGTTCGCAACATTGATCGGCCGACCCACAGTCATTCACACCTACTTCGCCGTAAGGAGAATGACATGAAAATTCGACCAGTGTATCGTGAAATCCCAGCCAACTCTGTCCAGCCGCCCAAACAGGCGACACAGGCACAGATTGCGGCATTCCTACAGTCACGGGCCGATGAGATCGAGAATGAAATTCATCCCGATATCATCAATGCCATTGCGCCTCGTTACGATGTCCAAGAACATGTAACGGACGTGGTGGTCGATCGTTTGCTCGATGACTTGTTTCCGCGCGGATAGTTATTTGTTCTTGTTCGTCGCACCTTATACTCCCTCTGGAGGGGAGAATGGGAGATGTGGCGGACATTCAAAACCCTGCGAGTTTAATACTCGCGGGGTTTCTTTTTATCTTGATATATGAGACTTTTTTTGGTATGGTGTGTGGTACTGCGGGCGTATAGCTCAGGTGGTTAGAGCGCGTCACTGATAATGACGAGGTCCCAGGTTCAACTCCTGGTACGCCCACATTTTATTCCCAGTTCTATTCGAAGGCTAATTGACAAGTTTTTAAGACAGGCATAAGCTTAATATCCAGGAGATTCGGGATGGAGACTCTGACTCCAGGATGGGTATGGATACTCATCACACAGAGTTTTTGTTCGGATCAAAGATCGGACTCAGGAAGTCCGAGGAAGGGGCTTTTATGCCTTCGATTCGAGGAACTGTTGCGATGCAACGCACGTTTAGTTCTCGTGGTTACTATGCCAATGCTTTTGGTCCCACAAAGACGCCAGCAGCGGCGACGCCGACTAAGGCGCCGAAAAAGAAATCACGGGTTCGTCAGATTGTGACTGAACAACTCAATGTTCAGCCACAAGTCGGCGGCTAAGTGTTTCATCGCTAAAACCCGCAACGTCCATTAGGACGTTGCGGGTTTTCTCGTCCTTGCCAAAAAAATATAAAGTTGTATTATATTTCTCCAGAAGTTGGCGTATGGATACGTCACGGGTTTAAGGAGATAGGTATGAAAGACGAATGTTTGGAACCACCGATTGCGTTCGCTGATCCGCAGCGATTCATTGAAACCGAGGATCAGGCTGAAAAAGCCCAGTTCTTGGAAGCCTACCAGGCGAAACACAAAAATCCGCATGTTAGGCTGCAGGACATTCGCAGTAGCATGGCGCGGGCTAAGAAGCACATGCGCGGCGATGATCGCAAAAAACGTCTGGCTGAGCTTTCGGCCCAGGAAACTGAATTGCTCAACATCATTGGACCGCACAAAAACAGCGTCCAACAGGAGCCTGAAGTACCGGTGCATCGGCGCAAAGTCACCAGGACTCGCATCGCCGAACGCTCGACCATTAAGCGCCGCCGCAAAGGCGAACCTGTACGTTCGTACTAACTCATTTACAAAAGCCAGCATCAGAGGGTGCTGGCTTTTCGTTTGATTTTCGGCCATAATTTAGTATTATAGATACTCCTTAGTTTGTAATTTAATATCATCGCCATGGAAAAAAAGACAAAAATTGTAGCAACAATCGGTCCAGTTACCCAATCAGAAGAACAGTTGGCCAAACTCCTTCAGGCTGGTTTTAATGTAATGCGCCTGAACTTTTCTCACGGCGATTTTGCTGAACATCAAGTTAAAGTCGACAATCTTCGCAAAGCTATTAAAAAAACAGGTATTTCCGCAGCAATCATGCAGGACTTAGGTGGTCCAAAAATCCGTATTGGTGATTTTAAAGACGGTATGGTGCATCTTAAAGAAGGTCAGATGTTTACTATTACAACCGATGATGTGATGGGCGATGAAACTCGGGTTTCAGTAAATTACAAACCTCTGCCCAAAGAACTTTCTGTTGGCAGTCCTGTGTTACTCCACGATGGTAAAAAGCGTTTGGAAGTTAAAGAAATTAAAGGTAACAATATTTTGTGTAAAGTTATTGTCGGTGGTGATATTAAAAATCGACGTGGTATTAACTTGCCTGGTGCGCATCTTTCAATCAGTTCATTAACTGACAAAGACAAGCGCGATGTTGAATTTGCTATTAAGAATGATTTAGACTTTGTGGCCTTCTCATTTGTCCGTCGCGCTGACGATATTCGTGAACTGCGCGGTATTTTGGAAAAGGCTAAATCAGAAGCCAAAATTATTGCCAAAGTTGAAGACGTTGAGGGTTTGGAAAACATCGATGAAATCATCAAGCTTGTTGATGGTGTGATGGTGGCTCGTGGTGACATGGCTATTGAAATTGGTGCTGAAAATGTACCAATGGTGCAAAAGACCATTATTAAGAAGTGTAATGAACTCGGCAAGATGGTTATCACTGCGACACACATGCTTGAATCAATGATCAAAGCACCTGTGCCAACTCGTGCTGAAGTTTCAGATATCGCCAATGCTATCCTCGACGGTACAGATGCCATTATGCTTTCAGAAGAAACCACTCTTGGTGATTATCCAATCGAGTCGGTGAATGTTATGACCAAGGTGGCCAAGCGTATTGAAAATGATCCGCTCTACATTTCACAGGTTTTGGAAACACAAAAGCTTAAGCATGAAACAATGGGTGAACGAGTTTCAGATGCTATCTCAAATGAAGCTGTTGATATTGCCAATGCGGTCAAAGCAAAATTTATCGTCGCCCTCACATATTCTGGCTTCACAGCGCGCATGATTGCTCGTTACAAGCCCTTGCAACCTCTCTTGGCTTTTACACCAAATGAAAAAACACTCAATCAGCTTCATATGAGCTTTGGTGTTGAACCGGTTCTCATTAAAAAATTCCGAACACTTAATGAAGTGATCAGAGTTGTTCGTCAGCACGCTATCAAGAACAAACTTGCCCAGAAAGGCGACAAGTTTATCATGGCAGCTGGTACACCATTTGCCAAGAAGATTGACTCAAACATGCTGATGGTGGAGACTGTCTAATAGACAGGGGCACGTGGCGGAATTGGTATACGCGTACGTCTCAGAAGCGTATCCCGCAAGGGTTGGGAGTTCAAATCTCCCCGTGCCCACAAATGTTTGTTTTATGGTAGATTTAAGCCATGAACAATGCTAAAGAAATTGCCGACATACTATTCCCGGATGTTACCGGCTCTATCGACGACTATATAAAGAAGTATCCTGTAAGGAATTTGCCTGAGGGTGCTTTGGTGACCCGCTTTGCGCCAAGTCCAACAGGTTTTTTGCATATCGGTGGTTTGTTTACTTCCTTAATCGCTGAGCGGCTGGCGCACCAGAGCGGAGGTCTGTTTTTATTGCGCATCGAAGATACTGATAAGAAGCGAGAAATCGAAGATGGTGTTTCAGGTATTATTTCAGCTCTGCGTGAATTTCAGGTCAAAATTGATGAAGGTGTAGTAGGTCATGGCGAGCAGCGTGGCGACTATGGTCCATATATACAAAGCGAACGCAAAGAGATTTATCATGTTTTTATAAAAGCTTTAATTGCCAAAGGTTATGCTTATCCATGCTTCTGTACAACAGAAGCCTTGGAAGCTTCACGTAAAGAGCAGGAAGCTCAAAAAGTTCGACCAGGCTATTACGGTACATGGGCCGTACACCGTAATGATGATCTTGAGGATATAAAGAAAAACCTAGAAGTGGGTAAGGGTTTTGTCGTACGTTTGCGTTCGGAAGGTAAAGAAAATTCGAGTTTCGAATATCATGATTTGGTTAAAGGTAAAATCTCAGTAACTGAAAATGATCAGGACCACATCTTGATGAAGTCAGACGGTTTGCCAACATATCATTTTGCTCACGTGGTTGATGATTATTTGATGCGTACCAATCCGGTTATTCGAGCTGATGAATGGCTGTCATCATTACCGATTCATTTGGAATTGTTTAAGGCTTTTGACTGGTCGGCACCACAATACGGTCACGTATCACCAATAATGAAGAGTGATAATGGTACTCGTAGAAAACTCAGTAAACGCAAGGATCCTGAAGCGGCTGTTTCGTACTACAACGAAAAAGGATATCCAATACATGCTGTTATTGAGTATCTGTTAAATATTGCCAACTCAGCGTTTGAAGATTGGCGCAAAGCGAATCCGGCTTTGCCAAATACGGAATTCCACATTGCTTTGGAAAAAATGAGTAAGAGTGGGGCGCTGTTTGATATTGCCAAGCTCAATGATATTAGTAAGGATGTGGTGTCGCGCATGAGTGCTGAAGATGTGTATGCTCAAACATTAGCTTGGGCAGCACAATATGATCCGAGTTTTGCTGAGCTTCTCACTAAACACAAGCAGTATGTTATAGACGTGCTTTCAATTGAACGCACGGGTGATAAGCCGCGCAAAGATATTGCTGTCTGGTCTGAAGTTAAAGATCAGATCGGCTATTTCTTTGATGATATATATGCGGCAATTCCCAAGAATATTTTGCCGTTACCAGAGACGGTTTCCAGTGCTTTGGCGGCTGAAATCCTGACTGCATATGCCAAGGTTGTGGATATAAATATGGCCCGAGATGAGTGGTTTGAGGCCTTTAGAGTATTTGCTGAGGGTCAGGGTTTTGCACGTGATGCTAAGAGTTTTAAGGCCAATCCGGCCCATTTTAAGGGTCAGGTGGGTGATGTGGCTATGGTTATTCGGGTGGCTTTGACAGGTAAAAGCCGGACTCCAGACCTTTATGAAATCATGAAGGTTTTAAGCTTGGAAAAGGCCAAGGGGCGTATGCTGGCAGTAGCTAAAGAGCTGGTGTAAAACTTTATCTTTTCTTTATCGAAAATTCATATCAAATATATATAATAAAAGTATGAAGCAAAAATATGTAATCAAAGACACAGATCTGTTTCTCGAAGATAAGGTAATAACCATGGCTCGCGAATATGTCATGCCGAAGGTTAAAGACATGCCTGATGTCGATCGGCCACGTGAAAAACTTATTGCTGTCGGACCAGGGGGTTTATCTGTGGCTGAATTGTTGGCTATTGTTTTGTCGACAGGTACTAAAAAGGAAGAGGTTATGGCTATGGCTTCGCGTGTAGTAAAGGAATATGGCGAATTGATTTTGTCACGACAAACAAATGCAGTGCAGATGGCTAAAGATCTAGACATTCCCGAAATGAAAGCCGCTCAGATTATTGCCTGTGCTGAACTTGGACGCCGTTTCTTTGAGCGTAATCCAATGACGACAGCTGTGATTCGTTCTGGTCAGGATGTGTTTGATTATTTAAAAGATATGCGTTCGCTTACCAAAGAGCATTTGCGCGGTATCTATTTGAACAATCATTACAAAGTGATTCATGATGAAATTATTTCGATTGGTACGGTAAACTCAAGTATTATTCACCCGCGTGAAGTTTTCAAACCAGCAATTGAATTTGGTGCAGCGGCAGTTGTGTTGGCTCACAATCATCCGTCAGGAGAAGTTAAGGCCAGTCAGGCTGATGTGGAAATTACCAAGCAATTGGTCGCTGCGGGCAAACTCATCGGTATTCATTTGATCGACCACGTTATCATTGGTCCTGAGTCATTTGTCAGTGTGGCTGTTGATTACGAATAACATGTACTGTTTAACGCCTTCATTATATTTTGTTCGTGAAGATGTGGCTGAATACAAACGTGATCAACTCGATGGTCGCAATCGCCGTAAACTGGAAAGTTATTTCAATGATGTCTATAAGTTGTTGTTGAATAAACTAACAGAATTTGAAATGGCCCCTTTGACAACTGTTACCGAGCAGAAGAAATTACGAGCAATGCTGGAAGAATTGATTCAGGTTAAAGATATGCTCGAAGGTAAGAAATAATGCAAAACTATTTTAAGGGTAAAAAAATAACAGTCATGGGACTCGGCTTATTGGGTCGGGGTATTGGTGATGTGGTTTTTTTAGCCGAGCAGGGCGCAGAGCTTATTGTCACGGATTTAAAAACTGCCGATGAATTGGCCGAAAGTTTAAAACCACTCAAGCAATTTGCAAATATTACATACGTTTTGGGTGAGCATCGCTTAGAAGATTTTCGAGATCGGGATTTTATTTTAAAAGCGGCTGGTGTGCCATTTGATTCTATATATATAGCGGAAGCTGAGAAGCAGGGTATTCCAGTTGAAATGAGTACAGCGTTATTTGCGGCACTGACGCCGGCAACTATTGTTGGTATTACTGGCACGCGAGGTAAATCAACGGTTACACATTTGTTGCACACTGTTTTGCAGGAAAAATATCAGGGTAGTGAAACCACAATTTTTTTGGGTGGTAATGTACGCGGTGTTTCGACGTTACCGTTTTTAGCGCAGGCGAAAAAAGGTGACATCGCTGTGCTTGAATTAGATTCATGGCAGCTACAAGGTTTTCGTGTTCGCAAGATCAGTCCCCACGTGGCTATTTTTACAACATTTTTGTCAGATCATCAGAACTATTACAAAAATGATATGCAGCATTATTTTTCTGACAAAGCCGCAATTTTTGAATTTCAGAACAAAGACGACGTGTTAATTGTTGGCGAGCAAATTGCTCAGCAAAATTTTTTCAAACAAAGTCAGTCGCAGATTCAAAGTAACATTATCGAGGTGGGTGGTAAAGATTTACCTCAAGATTGGACTTTGAAAATGCCCGGTGAACATAATCGGTATAATGCCGCGCTTGCGGCTGCAGCCGCTCAAGTACTCGGCGTGGAAGAAACTATCATTAAAGATGCATGCGAATCATTTACTGGCGTGCCTGGTCGTTTGGAATTGGTTACAGAAATTGCGGGTGTGAAATATTATAATGACACAACTGCCACTGTGCCCGATGCTACGATTGTAGCTTTGAAGTCATTGGGTCACCAAAAAAATATTGTTTTAATAATGGGTGGTGCCGACAAAAAACTTGATATGTCCGAATTGATCAAGGTGGTACCTCTTTATACAAAAGCTGTTGTGTTATTACCTGGTTCTGGGACAGAAGTGATTAAGGCTCAGCTCTCAGATGCTTTTGAAGCGACTTCTATGAAAGAAGCAGTAGAAAAAGCCAAGTCTTTGGCCACATCTGGCGATGTGATTTTATTGAGTCCGGCCTTTGCCTCGTTTGGCTTATTTAAAAATGAATTTGACCGGGGTGAGCAATTCAATGATAGTATCAAAGCCTATGAATAATCCACTTAAAGAAGCTCAGCATATTCACTTTATTGGTATTGGAGGTATTGGTATTTCGGCTGTGGCTCGAATGTTACTACTGCAAGGCAAAAAAGTTTCAGGTTCTGACCGTGGTGAATCGGAAGTTACTTCAGAGCTCACAAAAGCCGGAGCAACTATTTCTATAGGTCAAAAAGCTGAAAATATTCCGGCTGATTGTGATTTGATTATTTATACTGTGGCAATTCCGGCGGACAATCCAGAGTTTGCTGAAGCCAAAAAGCGTTCTTTACCAATGCTGACATATCCAGAAACATTGCGCATTATTTCAGCTGAAAAATATACCATTGCTGTCTCTGGCACTCACGGCAAAACTACAACGACTGCCATGACGGCTTCAATTATGATTGAAGCAGGTTTACAACCAACGGTGCTCGTGGGAAGTTTGATGACGAACCCATATCACCCAGCTGAGCGGGTAAATTTTATTGCTGGTGAAAGTGATTATTTTATTGTAGAGGCTGATGAATACAAAAAATCTTTCCATAATCTATCGCCCAAGATTATGGTGATAAATAATTTGGATTTGGACCACTTAGATTTTTATAAAGACTTGGCCGATATTCAGGATGCTTTTCGTGAGTTGGCTTTACGAGTTCCACACGATGGTTATGTTATTGCTGATTGTACCAATAAAAATGTAAAACCTGTTTTAGAGGGTTTGCAGTGTCAGATTATTGATTCGTCTCAGTTTAAAAATTTTGCGTATAAATTGGCGGTGCCGGGCGTGCATAATCGGGCCAATGCCGCTTCGGCTCTGGCCGTAGCTTCGACACTTAATATTGATGGGGGTATTTGTCAGCGCGCCCTGCAGGGCTTCAAGGGGACCTGGCGTCGGTTCGAGTACAAAGGTGAAACTGCTCAGGGGGCGTTGGTCTACGACGATTACGCCCACAACCCACAAAAGGTCATGGCTGCCCTGCAGGGCGCGCGTGAACAATTTCCTGACAAACACATCATTGCCGTGTTTCAACCACATTTATATAGTCGGACAAAATTATTATTCAATGATTTTGCTCAGGCATTTAAAGATGTTGACGAAGTTTTGTTAGCGCCAATTTATGCTGCGCGGGAAGTTAATGATCCGAGCATTACGTCTGACATGCTGGCGGAAGCAATTGTTAAAAATGGTACTAATGCTAAAGCTTATCCGGATTTTGATTCAATTGTGCGTCAGCTCCAAAGTGCTTCATTAAATGAGAAAAATATTATTATCACCATGGGTGCGGGCGATGTTTATGTGGTTGGGGACAAAATGGTCGGGGTGGGAGAGGAATAAGCTATACTTATTATATGTATTACGATATCTCGCTGGTTGAACATCTGTCGTATATTGGCCTTTTTTTGTCTGTCGGTTTCAGTGGTTACGCTATTCCGATCCCTGAAGAAATTTTGCTTGTCTTGGGTGGTTTTTTAGCGGCCGGACATATTGCTAGTTTGTCAAAAGTAATACTCGTTTCATTTCTGGGTGCAGTTTTTGGTGATATTGTGATTTATTATTTGAGTGGGCATGGCAGTCGCTTTGCGGCCCGCCATCGTCACCGAATGCACGGTACACTATTTGGCTGGTATTTACGACATGTTGAGGAAAATCCAGCCCGCACTATTTTTTTGTCACGCTTTATTATTGGTATGCGCTTTTTGAATCCACTCGTGGCAGGTCTATTAAAAATAGATTGGCGCATTTTTGTTCCAGCTGCCGCAGCTTCAGCTGCATTGTATGTGCCGGCGGTTGTGCTGCTCGGTTACTATTTTCATAACCAAATTCATATGGTTATTCGGATTCTTGAATCAGTGCGCCACTACATCATTCTTAGTCTAATTGTTTTAACTATTATTTTTGTGATCCTCTTCTTCAAAAATTTAATCCAAAAAGAATCTAAGGTATAATATTATTATGTCTAGTATAAAAATCCGTTTAATTGCTGGGATTGTGGTTCTGATCATGCCGTTTTTAGGCTTTCCGTATCTGTGGAAAACAATCTTTTTTGTAATAGCTGGCATCGTGCTCATTGCTGATGCGCTCCGTGCCTACTCTGAAGCGAAAACACATCTCTAGTGGTATAATCATGTTAAGTATGAATGAAGAGGAGCGAGTAACACTTTTTGCCGAGACGGACGCTCGCAACAAGCGAGTGCCTTTTGGTATTAAGTCCAAAGATCGTTCTCGTCACATGTACGTTATTGGCAAAACGGGCATGGGTAAATCGACGCTGTTGGAAAATATGGCGATTCAGGATATTCGCAACGGCGAGGGTTTGGCCTTTATTGATCCGCACGGTAAAACCGCTGAATTATTGCTGGATTATATTCCCCAAGAGCGCATGAAAGATGTGCTCTATTTTGCGCCGTTCGATCTGGACTTTCCGATTTCATTCAATGTTATGGAAGATGTGGGTCATGACAAGCGACACTTGGTGGCCAATGGTCTGATGAGCGCTTTCAAAAAGATCTGGGTGGATGCCTGGAGTGCTCGCATGGAATATATTTTGAATAACATTTTGTTGGCTCTTTTGGAATACCCAGAGGCTACGCTTGTGGGTGTAAATAGAATGTTGTCTGACAAAGAGTACCGCAAGAAGGTCGTTGAGAATATTAATGATCCTGCCGTAAAAGCTTTTTGGACTGATGAATTTGCGAAATATGGTGAACGTTATATGCAAGAGGCGGGTGCAGCAATTCAAAACAAAATCGGCCAATTCGTTTCAAATCCGGTTGTGCGTAATATTATCGGTCAGCCAAAATCAACATTTGATTTACGTAAACTGATGGATGAGAAAAAAATTCTCATTGTGAATCTTTCCAAAGGCCGAGTTGGTGAAGGTAATGCCAACTTGCTTGGTTCAATGCTGATTACCAAAATCTATTTAGGCGCTATGTCGCGTGCGGATATGCCGGCCAATGTCCAGAAGCGTTTGCCAAACTTTTATCTCTACGTCGACGAGTTTCAATCATTTGCCAATGAGTCATTTGCCGATATTCTTTCTGAAGCACGAAAGTATAAATTGAATTTGCTCATTGCTCACCAGTATATAGAACAAATGTCTGAAGAGGTGAGGGCGGCGGTCTTCGGTAACGTGGGTACCATGATTGCCTTTCGTGTTGGCGCCCTAGACTCAGAGTTGTTGGAGAAAGAATTCGGCCCAACATTTACCAAAGAAGATTTGGTGAACTTAAGCTTTGTCCAGATTTATTTGAAATTAATGATTGATGGTGTTAGTTCCGCACCCTTTTCAGCGCGCACACTACCACCATATGCGCAACCACTTGTATCATTTAAGGATGAAATTATTGAATTGTCTCGTAAAACATATGCTCATCCACGGGCAGAGGTAGAGGAGTCAATTCGAAAATGGCATGAGCCAGTTCAATTGGCACCAAAGCCCGATCGTAAGCATGATGTACCGTTCGAGAATAAAGAGCTTGAAGGTATGCGCAATTTTCCAAAAGCTAAGCCGAAAGATACACGAGAAAATGCCTTGCGCGAAACTATCTCTTTGAATTATTTACGTAATGATCCATTGCGTGAAAAGAAAAAGCCAACGACTGATCCAAAAGCGCCAAGTAAAGAGAATGTGAATGCTCTGCGTGATGCTTTGGCAACAGTTTTGAAAGAAGTAAAAAACCAGCCGGCGCCACAGCCGGCGGCTCAGCCGGCTCAGGTGACGGTCGTGCAGCCACCACCCCAGGTGCAGCAAGTGAAAGTCGAGGTGACACAACCTAAGCCGCAGGCAGTGGCGCCGGCAGAACCGGCTAAACCCGCTTCAGCTAAAGAAGTGCCTGAAGATGTATTACGCCGAATTCTAGAATTGGACATGTAATGAAACGCATCCTTATTTTTTCTGTCGCATATCTACCGTTTATTGGCGGCGCCGAAATTGCTGTCAAAGAAATTACCGATCGAATTCCAGATGTTGAATTCGATCTGATTACACTTAATTTGGATCAACAACAACTTGCAGTTGAAAAGATTGGTAATGTGACTGTTTATCGGTTCGGTCGGGAATCTTTTTTAAGTAAGTTATTATACCCCTTTAGAGCTTTTTTCTTGGCCACAAAATTACATTACGCTCGGCGCTATAATGCAACGTGGAGTATTATGGCCAGCTTCAGTGGTTTCGCTGCGTTGCTGTTTAAGTTATCACATCGTCGAATACCATTTTTATTAACACTCCAGGAGGGCGATCCACTTGAATCAATTCTCAAAAAGGTTTGGTTTATCAAGCCAATCTTTAGAATGATTTTTACCGAAGCCGATCATATTCAGGCTATTTCAAACTTTTTGGCACGGTGGGCGCGACAGATGTGGGCCAAGGCACCAATTTCTATCATTCCAAATGGTGTCGATATCTCATTATTTAGTCGATTATTCTCGGCAGAAGAAAAACAGGCCGTACGGCAAAGTCTAGGTATTGTCACTGATGAAACCGTGCTCATAACCACGTCACGTTTGATTCAAAAAAATGGCATCGCTGATGTAATCGAAGCCATGACATTGTTGCCAAAGACCACTCGTTTTTTAATTGTTGGAGTCGGACCACTTGAAGTGGAATTGAAACAACAGGTTGAGCGTCATTCATTACAGACTCGAGTGCAGTTTTGTGGCCTGGTTGAGTATAAAAAAATTCCGGAATATTTAGCGGCTGCGAATATTTTTATTCGACCGTCACACTCAGAGGGGATGGGGAATTCATTTGTGGAAGCCATGGCGGCCGGACTGCCAGTGATTGGTACTGCAGTTGGTGGTTTACCCGATTTTCTGCACCATGAAAAAACGGGCGTGGTGGTACCAGTGGCAGATCCGGCCGCCATTGCCAAAGCTGTTGAGCGTCTGCTATCTGATCAGGCGTTACGAGAGGGAATTGTCGATCGAGCAAAAACTATGGTTCTGGCCCGATATGATTGGCAAAACATCGCTCATGAGATAAATGAGGCTTGTTTCAAGCCATTATTTGAATAATTGACAAGTAGCTATTTTTCGTGATATAATCCAAAAGGATTTTTCAAGGGAGTTACATGGAAAAAGTCTTGGCAGTACTTGTGTTGATTTTCGTTTTCTTTGGCTTTACTCGGACGATGAGTTCAACGACAAAGACTGTAGTTGTCGGTACACCAGAGTCCGGTCCGATTTCAATCGGGCCGCCACGTGAAGTCAATCTACGATTTGATAATTCCAAAAACATTTTTGATGTGTTTGTGCTCGTCAAAGGTGTACATGGGATTACGTGTATTCCTGGTCGTGGCACTGGATTTGTGCGTGTGCCATTACCGGCAGTTGGCCGATCTGAATATGATATCGAATATGATTGGCTGTCGAGTAAAAATCGAGCCGTTGTACGCGAGCGACATATCCTGACATG
>CAZHGQ010000007.1:14553-41117 GCA_964532205.1 uncultured Candidatus Saccharibacteria bacterium
CGCGGCGACCCGTACCCCATTGTCTCTTTTCCGGCTCTTAAGGAGGAGCCGTAAATTACCGGTAGCTGAGACTTCGTCTCAGCTGCCGGTTTTGTTTATTTTATCCAAATATCATAGTATGCTTACCGTATGCGGATCCTCATTACGACTGGTATATTTAGGCCTGAACTGGGCGGCCCGGCTACGTTTGCCGCTGAATTTGCTAAACGTTTACAAAAGACTGGTCACAAGGTGGCAGTTGTTACATACTCGGACGAACCTCGATATATGGATGATCGGGAATTTACATTTCCTTTATATAGAGTTGTGCGCACTTCATCAAAATTTCTCAACTACTTTAAATATTTTCGACAGGTTAAGAAAATTGCTCGAGAGTACGATCTTATTTATTCGCTTGATTGGTTCTCGGCTGGTGTCCCTGTTTGGTTAGCGGCTCGTTTGACTCATAAAAAATATGTCTTACGTGTTGGTGGTGGTTATATCTGGGAAAAATATCTCTCAGAGGGTAAACCGCCCGTTTCACTTAAGGAGTTTTATCAACAAGGCTTGTATAAGCAGTACGGGCTGATGTTTAGGGTCATGAACTGGGTTTTTCATGCTGCCGCTCACATTATTTTTAATTCAAATGAGCAGCGCGAGCTATATCAAAAATATTACAACCTTGATCCAAAAAAGATTTCGACTGTTTTCAATCCCGTACCTGAACCTAAAATTAGTGCTCTGGTACAGAGTTACAAACATGAACTCAGTGTACCTGATAAAGAAATTATTTTTGCTGGTCGTTTTATTAAAATGAAAAATCTGGAAACGCTGATCTCGGCTTTTGCTAAAATTCAAGATCCGCAGTTTCGTTTGGTATTGATTGGTTCCGGTCCAACAGAATCGCTGCTGCGAAACCAGGTTGAACAGCTTTCTCTGCAGTCACGCGTAGAATTTTTGCCCAACCTCAGTCAACCTGAGCTCTATAAACGGATTATGAACTGCTATCTATTTATAATCCCAAGTTGGACTGACATTTCACCAAATCAAGCCTTTGAGTGTTTGGCTCTTTCGATACCAGTACTTTTGACCAAGGAAAATTATTTGCCATTTGCCAAGGATTTGCCACTGGCTATAGACCCGCATTCAGCCGATCAAATTACCCAGACAATTAACAGTTTGTTGGATAAAAATAATTATCAGCGTTACGCTGCCGCTTTAAGCACGATTCATCCGCATCACAGTTGGGATATGGTTTTGGTGGATCATATGAAAGTTTTCAAAAACGTTTTACATTAAGACTATGAATGTTATTTCAATTAGTACTGATCGACAGGTATTCAATCCAGAAACAGCGGTCGCTCAACGCATGATCGATTACGGCACATTGTTTGACCAGTTGCACATTGTTGTTTTTACCAAGGCTTCACTAAATCTTAAGCCACTTCAGCTTGCTACAAATGTTTGGCTGTACCCAACACAATCAACCACACGCTGGAATTACATTTCCCAGGCCAAGCAGATTGCTCAGGACATTATTAAACAACACTCATTGTCGCCGCAAAACACTGTCGTTACAACTCAGGATCCATTTGAGACTGGCTTAGTTGGTCGCTGGCTTGCAAAGCGTGGTTATAAGCTACAGGTGCAAATCCACACCGACTTTTTGAGTCCATGGTTTAAAAAATCTTCATGGCTCAACCGAATTCGAGTCTGGCTGAGTCCGTTGGTTTTGCGAAAAGCCAAGGCTATTCGAGTAGTTTCGCAACGTATTAAAGATTCATTATTGAAAAAGGGTTATTCGTCGGAAATCATTTCAGTGCTGCCGATATTTGTACCACAACCAACACAAACAAAACCGCATCTAGATTTACACATCCAGTATCCGCAGTGGGCCACCATTATATTGATGGCTTCACGACTGTCACCGGAGAAAAATATTGCTCAAGCTCTGGAAAGTTTTAAACCGATTAGTATTGAACATCCATCAGTGGGTTTGGTCATAGTTGGTGACGGTTCTGAACACGTTTTACTTAAACAGAAAGTTGCCAAGCTTGGTTTAAGAAATAATGTTGTATTTTGTGGCTGGCAAGCTCAGATGACAGATTATTTTGCCACCGCCGATATTTTTCTTGCAAACTCACTTTACGAAGGTTATGGTTTAACGTTGGTTGAAGCAGCGTTGGCGGGTAAGGCGATTATTTCCACCGATGTTGGTTTAATTGGTTCAATACTGCATAATGAAACGTCGGCGATGGTTATACCGGTGAATAACGGTGAGTTGTTAACAAAGGCAATTAAAAAATTAGCGACAAACAAAGAGTTGCGACAAACATTGGGAAATCAGGCTAAAATTGATGTTCAACGGGGTATCGTCACCGAGAAGTCTGCTTATTTAGCGGCATATAAAAAAGCTCTTGAACTTTAAATGAAATTACTGTTTATAACTCAAAAGGTTGATAAAAATGATGCTGTTCTCGGTTTTATTCACCGCTGGTTAGAACTTTTTGCCAAAAACTTCGAACACATTACAGTAATCTGTTTATATCAAGGTGAAACTCAGTTACCAGGCAACATTACTGTGTTGTCACTCGGTAAAGAACACGGCGTCTCACGAATTAAATATATATACCGATTTTTTAAATATAGTTGGCAGTACCGCAATGAGTATGATGCTGTCTTTGTGCATATGAATTCTGAGTATGTGATTTTGGGTTGGTGGCTTTGGAAATTGTTGGGTAAAAAATATGGCTTGTGGTATAACCACACGTTTGGTAATTGGAAATCGTCTCTGGCATTTATGTTTGCCGATCTATTGTTTCATACTTCGCCGTACGCGCTTTCGGCTAACACACCAAAATCAATCCGCATGCCCGCCGGTATTGATACAGAACTATTTATACATCAGCCACATGCAGCAAAACCAAATTCTGTTTTATATGTCGGCAGATTATCAGCTGTGAAGCATGTCGATGTGTTGATTGAGGCGATAAAACGCTTGCGGGCCGAGGGTCTGGATGTAACTCTTGATATTATTGGTGAGGCAGGAGTACATGACACTACATATGAAGCTGAACTCCATCAGCGTGGTCAGGAGCTCGAACGTCAGGGTGTTATTACCTACCATGGTTCAGTGGCCAATCGCTTAACCCCAAAGATTTATAGTGAACATCAAATTGTAGTTAACCTCACACCTCGTGGCAATTATGATAAAACCGTATTGGAAGCCTTGGCTTGTGAAAAAATATCGGTGGTTTCAAGTGAGGCCTTTGCCGGTATTGTGCCTGAACAATTTATTTTTCAAGAAAATAACGTTGTCTCATTAGCGGAGACGATAAAACGAGCACTTAACATACCTGAGAGTGAGAAACAGGCGCTCGGTCGCATTGGTCGAAATAATGTTGTGCTCCAGGAGTCGATTATCACATTGATCAAAAAAATTTCTGAAATATACAACGGTCCAATAAAGGGGGCAGATGTCTTTCGGCCACTGAGATATATTATTGCCGGCGTTCTTGCTACGGGCGCTGATCTAGTTCTGCTTTATATTTTTACTGACTGGTTTGGTTTGTGGTACATGTTCTCGGCAACGGTGGCTTTTGCCATTGCCTTATCGATCAGTTTTGTTTTGCAAAAATATTGGACATTTAAAGACAAGGCCACTGACCGTATTCATCATCAAATTATTTTGTATGTTGCGACCGGGTTGTTTAGTATTGGACTTAACTCCATTTTGCTGTATAGCCTCGTTGAATTTCTGCATATCCATTATATTTTGTCGCAAATTGTGGGTAATGTTGTTGTTGCAATCGTCAATTTCATCATTTACCAGTGGCTTATTTTCAGGCTTCACACAAAGTAGCTATCATGGTAATGTAGACACGTTTTAATAGCTCAATCACGTACATGTACCAGAACAAAAAAGTCAGCGTTATTTTCCCGGTTTACAATGAGAAAGAGAACATCCGCAAGGCGATTGAGGAATTCTTGGCTATGCCAAGTGTCGATGAAGTCGTGGCAGTTGATAATAATTCTAAAGACGGCAGCGATTTGGAAATCAAAAAAACCAAGGCGGTATATGTGCATGAGACCAAACAGGGCTATGGTGCAGCACTACAGGCTGGTTTGAAAGCGGCGACCGGTGACATTTTGGTTACTGTTGAACCAGATGGCACATTTCGACCCACAGACTTAGACCGCTTACTTATTTACAGTCCAGATTTTGATGCAGTATTTGGTACCCGTACCTCGCGAACTCGTGTCTGGTCTGGGGCTAATATGGATTTCTCAATGCGTATGGGTAATTGGGCAGTTGCAAAGTTGTTGGAATATTTGTTCAATGGCCCGTCATTCACTGACGTGGGCTGCACATTTAAACTTATTCATCGCCACGCATACGAAAAAATTAAGGACACCTTTACTGTTAATCGTAGTCACTTTTCACCTGAATTCATGATTCGGTGCTTGGAAGCTGGTTTGGACGTGGTTGAAATTCCTGTTTTCTATGGTCCACGTATCGGTACTTCAAAAATTACCGGCAAAAAGAATAAAGCAATAAAACTGGGCTTTATCATGATTGGTTTCATTATTAAAGAACGATTCAAGCATTGGTTTGGTTTTGATAAAAAAGTCCCCCAACAGCCTCCCAGTAATAGCTAGTCCTGGCAAATCTCAGTTTAAGCACGAACTATTTATATTTTTATTTTCACTCCTGGTTTCGGGCAGCGTGCTGCTGTTGTCGTCGTTGCGATTTCCCAATGATGATCAGTTTATTCTATATAGATATATCGACAATATTGCTGCCGGTCACGGTTTTGTCTATAACCTAGGGCAACGTGTGTTAGGTTCGACAACTCCACTTTTTACCCTGATTGCTAGTGTGTTGAAAATATTGTTACCGTTTGCCGCAACTCCCGACATCGTGGCGACACTAAATATCGTTTTGGTATCGTTTTCAGCGGTTGTGTTTTACCGTTTGGCTAAAATGCTTTTGCCAGAACACTGGTCTTTGTTTGTTGTGTTGGTGTACGTGTTCAATCTAGCCCGCACGATCCCCGAGGGTATGGAGACACCGTTGTTCTTACTCACGGTACTTTTGTTTCTAGTGGCTTTGTTTAAAAAACAATATTATACCTCAAGCGTGTGGTTGGCGCTGACATTGCTAACTCGACCTGATGCCGGACTCATTGCTATGTTAACGTTCTGCTATTGGTGGTCTGAGCGGGGATTCAAAAAAGCTTTGCAGTACACAGCGACCTGTATACTTGTGGCCGTGCCCTGGCTTGTATTTGCTTACGCATACTTTGGTTCAATTGTGCCGCAGTCGTTGGCAACCAAGCTGCATTCCGGAGATATTTATTATCAGTCAGCGTGGCAGGCTACTAAAGTTCAACTGGCCCATCTGAGTCGTGTGTATTGGGGTAAACTCTTTGATCCAAATAATATCGGTTTGCAGACAGTTATAAATTTATTTCCGCTACTGTTTTTGACGGCTGTGGCGGCAATCAGGTGGCTTTTTACAAAGTTTTGGATTTTGTTTGCAATTCCAGTTGTCTATTTTGCTTCATTCGCCATTTCAAATCCAATTGTTTTTCCGTGGTACTTGAGCCAAATGGAGCCGTTCTGGATTTTGCTTTCTGGTGTCGGATTAATGTATGTTTGCCGATGGATTAAGAACAATTGGCTTGTCTATGCGCTTCTGATTATTGTGGCGATCGGCCCATTAACAGGCTGGGCACATCTTGTCACTACGTATGATCGCGGCAGTAAACAAGACTATTTTGATATTGCTCAGTATTTAAATGAGCAAAATATTCAGCCGACTGACACTGTTGGTATTGCCGATATTGGTATTGTTGGTTACGCGACCAAAGCCGAGGTTATTGATTTTATAGGTCTGACAAACACGTATGCTGTGGAGTATTATCCGGTTGAAGACGATTGTAACTCTGAACGTACATTTTATCTGGTGCCACCAAAATTGATAATGAATCAGGTTCCGTTGTGGTTGGTGGCAAACGAAAATCAGTTACCGCGTTGCTTTGTGCTGAGTGATTGGTTTATCCAACACTATACTAAAATGTATGAAAATCCGACGGCTGTAGTGTGGCGTTACGAAGATTGATAATCGTCGGGTTTTTGTTATGCTAATGCCTATGACCGGCTACCTATTTCTTATTTTGGCCTTCGTGCTCAACTCTTTGGGTACTGTTTTTGTTAAAGTTCATTCTGAACACGGTTTTGTGACCAAGACTTCACTGTGGGGCTTGGTGGCACAAAATTTCTTTTTTCTGGCCGCTTTATTGATGTTTGCTTTGAACTTGGTGTGTTATTCATTGGCTTTGTCTAAGTTGCCTCTGTCGGTGGCATACCCGGTCATGACAGTAGCGAGTTTTGTAATTGTAAATGCCTTTTCGTTTTTCTATTTTAAGGAAACAATTACAGCCTTGCAGGTCTTGGGCTATGTTCTAATTTTGACCGGCATTACTTTTGTTATTACTTTTGCTCGAACCTAACATGAAAGCGTTACGTTTTTTTCACGAGCTGGCTCACGAGGTGAAAGGCAAAACTATTTTGCTTGATGTTGATGGGACATTGATACCCGAGATCGAAACTGATGTATCGGCCGAGGCTTTGCAAGCGCTTAAGACGCTGCAGCAGAATAACGATGTGTTTTTGTGTTCAAATACATCTGATCAGGTTCGTGCCCAGGTTCTGGGCAGGGCTTTTGGCTCGGAGTATATAAATGGGGCATTACGTAAACCAAACCG
Organism: uncultured Candidatus Saccharibacteria bacterium; assembly: GCA_964532205.1. Lineage (GTDB taxonomy): Bacteria > Patescibacteriota > Minisyncoccia > Phycocordibacterales > JAKAEA01 > CAZHGQ01. The sequence continues at coordinate 21,303 of CAZHGQ010000007.1, forward strand.
AAAAATCTTGGAATTATTGCCGCAACCAATTGATAAACCAGTGGTGGTCATTGGTGATAAATATAGTACGGATGGCCGATTCGCGCGGGCTATCAATGCTGAATTTATAAAAGTGAAACGAATCAGGGGACAGCGCGATCCCTGGTCTGCTCGTATCGTCTATTGGCTTGATGATTGTTTGGCTATATGTGAACCGTTTATTTCCTTATTGAGGCCGGCACAGTGGTTGAAAAATATTTTAGTATTTGCTCCGCTCTTTTTTGCCGGAAAAATTCTGGCTTCTGACTTGGTAGTAAAAGCGGGTATTGGTTTTGTGGTGTTTTGCGCGGTCGCCAGCGCGATGTATATCCTCAATGATATTGTGGATGTCGAACGCGATCGGCTCCATCCACGTAAGCGCTGGCGACCGCTGGCTGCCAACACAATCTCACCTTGGTCAGCTACAGGTATTGCTCTGGTGTGTTTAATGATCGCGGCCTGGGGTCTTGTCTCGGTGCCGGCTATCTGGCCCGCAGTCCTTCTGTATGTTGTTCTTAATATACTGTATTCATATTCAGCAAAACACGTTCCTGTTGTTGATTTGGTTTTGATCACGATTTTTTACATCTTGCGGATCGTGGTGGGAGGTGTGGCAACAAATACCCATCTTTCTCCCTGGATTATTTTGTGTGTCCTGTTTGGTTCTTTATTTGTTATTGTTGGTAAACGTCGAGCAGAATTTTCTCAGATTCATCGCCGTGAGGTTTTGAATTCGTACTCAACCCAAGCTTTGGATTATATGTTGGTCGCATCAGCCACATTAGCTATTATGTCGTACAGTGTTTACAGTATTGTGGCTCACGATTCTTTGTGGCTTGTGTACTCTTCAATCTTTGTACTATTTGCTTTATTTAGACTACTTAATGATATTTATACATCACCACAAGAGGCCGAGTCTCCTGAGTTATTGGTAATTAAAGACGGTTGGATTCTGGTTTCATTTGTGCTTTGGATTATGTACGTCTTTATTATTTTTTATAACTTATGAAACAAATCTGGCTTGAGTACAAATGGTTGATACTGGTTATTTGTTGCGCAGTATTGCTTGTTTTTGCACCCTTTCTTCTAACATATTTTTCAACAGGAGTGTGGCAAAAAATTTCGGTTACATATGGTGACGAGTTCATCTACTACTCACATCTGAAAGAAATTGGTACTGGCAATATATTGTTCGGTAATCCTTATTATCTTGAACATCGTTTTGATCCACAAATCGCCCTGTTTGGCTCGAGTATTTTGGCGGCCATCCCACTATTTTTTGGTTTATCACTTTCAGCAACGCTGGTTTTTAATTTTGTGATCTGGGGTGTGGCTCTGGTCATTATTCTCTATTGGTTAGCGCGCCGAATGGGTTTGCCACAGATCTGGGCAGCGGCGGCAACATTGTTTGTGTATCTTCAATCATACGATTTAATTTTTCGAGTCAGCGTAAGACAACAAATTTTCCCTTTCTTTTTCCTGTTTTATATCGCGTTATTATTGTTTCTAGGTAAGCCGAATAAACAACATTTTTGGGGGCTGGCCATTACCACCGGAATTACGTTTTGGATCTACGGTTTTCTGTGGCAATTAACGGGTCTAACCATTGGTGTGCTCGTACTCTATAGTGCTTTTGCTAAGAAATGGCAACTCACAAAAACAGCAATTAGTGCCGGTATCCTCGGTCTGATTATCGGTTTACCGCCTTTTGTGTATTCATTGTGGATTACCACTGTGCCTCACTTTTGGGAAAGTATGAATCGTTTCGGCTTAATCCAAAGCCGAATGCCCCAAGCCGAAATTCTGTATTCAGGTTTTTGGGTGGTGCTAGTGTTGGCAATTGTGTTTGTATATAAACGAGAACAGCGAGAATCTTTGAATCTTCAACCAGTCACTGTTTTTATTTATATTTCTGGCATCGGTTTATTGCTTGCTGAAGTCAGCAACATTCTGACCGGTCAAAACTTTGAGGTCGGTGAGCACATACGTCGTTTTATTATTCCGTGGTTGGGATTGGTCTCGGTATTTGTGCTATATCTGATTCGTCGATCAAGAAGTGTGCTATTGTGGTCAGCCATGACACTGCTTATTGCTGGTAATATTTGGTTTTTGTATGTGGATGCTTTACGTTTTAATCCGACGCCAGCAAATCGGGAGTTGTGGAGTGAAGAACAATTATATGCTAAACCCTTGGCTTGGCTTAATGCTCGAGAGTCGCAACCGGTCGTGGTGTGGGCCAATCCGCACAATCCGCTCGTAGCATACATCCCAGCCTTTACGAAACACTATGTTTTACACGAAGAGTTTGGTCAGTTTAATCTCATGTCGAATACGGACTTTTATGAACGCTACCTTGTCTCGCAGTATTTTGATCGACCAACCGTTGAAACGCTTAAAGCAGATATGGTCACATTTGCCGGTCGTGGTAAAACATTCCATGAAGCCAAAAATCTGGAACGAAAGATTAAGGTTTGTCGACTATTTATGTTTTGGAATCCAGCCCAATGTGGGGAAGTGAAGACGTCCACAGAATTATTTGGTGAAGAAAATTTTCAACAATTACAACAAAAATTTAATCTGGATATTCAACCGCATATTTTGCAGTATGTAAAAAAATACCATGTCCGGTATATCATCAAAGACACAGTTCGAGATGTCTGGTATCGACCGGAGCAACTCGGTGCTAAGCGCGTATACAGTGATGGACGGTTCGAGATCTATCGATTATAATTTCAAAAACTATGAAATACTTTATTACCGGTGGAGCAGGCTTTTTTGGTATAAATATTACTCGTTATCTTTTGGCACGTGGTCACAGTGTGGTGTCGTATGATATTGCCGATTTTGATTATCCTGAACGAACTCGCATCACTGAAGTTAAAGCCGATATTCGTGACCTTCAGACATTAACTGAGGCTATGAAAGGCGCTGATATTGTTATTCATGCGGCAGCTGCATTGCCTCTCTATACACCTGAAGATATTCGTACCACTGATATCGATGGCACCCGAAATGTGTGTGAAGCGGCTCGGGTCAATGGTGTACAACGTATGATCCACATCTCCTCAACGGCAGTGTATGGTATCCCAGATCATCATCCATTGTATGAAACAGATAAGCTCGATGGTGTTGGTGAATATGGCAAAGCCAAAATTGCGGCAGAAGAAATCTGTCTTGAATATCGTAAACAGGGCATGATCATTCCAATCATTCGACCAAAATCTTTTATTGGTCCTGAACGACTCGGAGTCTTTGCGTTATTTTATGACTGGGCGTCAACCGGTCATGGTTTTCCAATGATTGGCTGGGGTTATAATCGATATCAACTACTCGATGTTGAGGATTTGTGCGATGCGGTGTATTTGACTGCAACACGTGAGCCACAAAAAGTGAATGATACATTCAACATTGGTGCCAAAGAATTTACAACCATGAAAGAGGATTATCAAGCGGTACTAGATAAGGCTGGTTTTGGTAAAAAAATTAAAGGTTTTCCGGCTGAGCCAATGATTTGGACCTTGCGAATTTTGGAAGCATTGCATTTGTCACCGTTGTACAAATGGGTGTATGAAACAGCCTCAAAAGATAGCTTTGTCTCAATTGAGAAAGCTCAGGCAGCATTTGGCTATGCGCCGAAATATTCAAATAAACAAGCGTTGATCCGTAATTACGAATGGTATTTAGAACACCAAAATGATTTTAAAGATAAAAGTGGTGTCTCACACCGAGTGCCATGGAAACAAGGTATTTTATCTGTAGCAAAATTATTCTTTTAAATATATGAAAGCAAAAGTACTTGTTACGGGCGCGGCAGGATTTATTGGTTCGCATGTAGCTGAGGAATTATCAAAGCGGGGTTATGAGGTGATCGGTGTCGATGATTTGTCTGGAGGTTCCGAATCAAATATTGTGCCTGGAGTGAAATTTGTGAAGGGTTCGGTTACTGACGTTGGGTTTATTGATGAACTTTTTGCCAAACACACATTTGAATATGTTTTTCACTTAGCGGCTTATGCTGCTGAGGGTTTGAGTCACTTCATTCGCCGCTATAATTACAATACCAACTTGGTTGGTAGCATGAACCTGATCAATGCCGCGGTAAATGCTGGCACAGTAAAATGTTTTGTCTTTACTTCATCGATTGCTGTTTATGGCAAAAATCAACTACCAATTGTTGAGTGGTCCGTGCCGCAACCAGAAGATCCATACGGTGTTTCAAAATATGCTGTGGAACTTGATTTGAAAGCAGCTCATGAAATGTTCGGTTTGCCATTTATTATTTTCCGACCACACAATGTGTACGGTGAACGTCAGAATATGGGTGATCCATACCGAAACGTAGTGGGAATTTTTATGAACCAAATAATGCAGGGTAAGGAGCTGACAATTTTTGGGGACGGTTCTCAGACTCGAGCCTTTAGTTATATTAGTGATGTGGCGCCAGTCATTGCTGCTTCAATTGAAAAGGCTGAAGCGTACAACGAAGTCTTTAACATCGGTGCCGATAAGCCGTTCACAGTGTTGGAGTTGGCACAATCAATTGGCCGAGCAATGAGTACAGAACCAAAGATTAAATTCCTTGATGCCCGCAACGAGGTTCAACACGCCTATGCGGCACATGATAAAGTGCGAACTTACTTTGGTGATCTAATTAAAGATGTTGATTTGGATACTGGAATCAGTCGAATGATTGCCTGGGCACGTTCGATGGGTCCTCAGATTGGTAAAAAATTCAAGGGCATTGAAATTGAGAAGAATATGCCACCTTCATGGAAAAAACTGACTGAATAATATGAAAAAAAATAAATCCGGAATGTGGCTGATTGGTATACTTCTTATTCTTTATTTTGTACTGCGGTTGCCGGGTTTCAATTTTGTCTATCATCACGACGAGGTCGATTGGGCGACTGTCATTGATCCGTCGTTTACTACCTCATATATCATTCCACATCCACCACTTGGTGAATTTATTTATTCGACTGCCGGTGCCTTGGTGGGATATGCTCATGTGCGAATTGTGCCACTGCTATTCGGGGCACTGAATGTGGTGTTGTTGTATTGGTTCGTAAGGCGGCGAGCGGGTGAGCGAGCCGCCACGTGGGCCGGTCTCTTTTTTGTAGTGTCGATCTACTCGGTTATTGCCTCATTAATGATTGATACCGATGGTCAAATTTTGCCAGCTTTTTTACTGGCAGGTTTTATTGTCTATGATTATTGGCGGGCAGCTAAAACTTCATCGCAACGCTGGTGGCGAGTGGTTATACTGATGGTCATTTGTTTGGGTGGAATTATGGTCAAGATGAGTGCGGCGCTCGTGCCGGCGGCCTTAGTGCTTGATTACCTCTGGCACGAGCGCCGCCGCCTGTCAAAAAAACTTATTCTCAATATCGTTTTTTCAGCTATCGGCGCAGCACTCCTTGTTGCACTTTTGGTTGTTGTTTCAAAATTTATTTTTCCATTCTTCAATCTTGGCCGTTCTGTGGTGTACTGGGAACATTTCATTAATTTTAGTCATCGTAATTATTTACAAGTTGTTATTGAAACCTGTAAGGCATTGATGCTAACGTCACCGTTACTGGTTTTGCTACCGATTCTGCATAAAAAAGAAGATGCGGCCAAAATTACACCAGTCTACTTTTTCCTGATAGTCGCAGCCGTCTTTTATTTAGTTCTTTTCGATTTTTCCGGTGCGGCTTTAGACCGTTATTGGCAACTACTTATAGTGCCAGGCTCAATCATTGCCGGTGTCATCTTGTCTCGTCTTGATTCTGTCTACAAATTAAAGCTGTCAGCCGTTATGTGGGGTTTTGTGGTCTGTGCTCTGGCGTACATGCTGCAGTTTGTGCCTCACGTTGTACCGTCGTTGCACCCAAAAACTGAATGGTTTAATCGTTTAATTCACGTGAAATGGAATTTTGTTTTTCCGTTTACCGGTGGTTCAGGTCCTGTCGGTTTTTACATGTCATTCTTATTTATTGCGGTGGCCTGGATAGCAATTGTTGCCGGTTTGGTGGTCATCAAGACCAGACCTCGTTTACTCACAATGGTTTTACCGACCGTAATCATGCTCGGTCTGGTTTATAACCTTGCTTTTGTTGAAGAATATAGTCTCGGGGCGATCAATGGCAGCGCTCAACAGGTGCTTCAGTCAACTCTGTCTTACATTAAAACTCATCCTGAAGTTCAACATGTGATTACATATAACGACGTCGGTGCCTATGAATTGATGAATATTGATAAATACGAACGCCGTTTGTATGCTGATCCGCAATTCATGCCAACGTACGAGCCAATCTTCAAAACATTTCGTGGTCACTATATGATGGTGGACATGCCTCATCTTGACCCTCACAATTTCTTTGGGCAGGGGATCTATAAATGTCCAGCGGTATTTGAGACTCAATCCGGTGTAATCAGTGGTAGTGTGCGTGATTGTAGTCGCGTTCGCCAGAATTAATAAATTGTTTTATTATTGCTCTATGAATTATCAAGAATTTCCAAAAAGTTATTTCGAAAAAGCTGATACTCGCATTCCGACTGTCGAAGAATTCGAAAAAAAGCTGGCGCCCTTTAAACGCTATTTGGTTAAGTTTGTTAAAGAATTACCACACAACGCCAAGGTTTTGGATGTGGGTTGTGGCACTGGCAAAGCTATCAAGATGATAAGAGTGTATCGACCAGATGTGACAGTCTATGCCACAGATATTACTGATATGTCAGCATACATGCCTCAGGGTGTGGAATTTAAAAAGGGTTCAGCCGAAGAGCTTGATAAAATGTATCCAGCAAACTTTTTTGATGGCATAGTCTGTCAGCATGTGATTGAACACCTGCTTCATCCAATGCCAATGATCAATGCTATGAAGGCGGTTTTGAAAAAGGGTGGCCGCTTTTATATTGAAACACCAAATTGGACACGGTCATTTGCACCATTCGCTCATTTATATTTCTGGAATGACTACACTCATTTAAGAATTTTTACGCCATTCGCTTTCAATAAACTATTTATTGAACATGGTTTTTCAGTTGATAATGTTGTGTCGGTTTCTTCGACAACATTCTTCGTACGTAAGTACCATGTTTCAAGCGAAAAACGGACTGAGTCAGACTTGGGTTCAGCCAATCTCATTGCCCGTTCAAAGGCGCCACTTATTTTTCGAATTATGTCACGTATTATCAATCCGTTCTTGCGTGACATTTTGATTGGTATTGCAACTAAGAAATAACATGCCCCGGCTGATATTTTTAAGCAACGGTTCGATCGGCGACGGTCTGATGATTTTGGCATACATTGCCAATGTGAAGGTTGTATCACCAGAAGTGCGGGCCTCAATTGTGGTTGGGCGCAGCGAGGGATTATTTAAAGAATTGGCGGCGGCTGAGCCGGCGGTTGAGATAGTTTTAACAAAAAAACGCATTGAATTTTTCCGCTGGCTCAGCCGCCGACTGTTTCAAAAAAATATCGTTATTATTCCGCCACCCTTTGGTTCTGTGCCGAATAGTCTAAAACTACTCGGGTATTCTTTAACCAGAATGCCAGGCAGTGTCTTTGTTGGTTTTCCAGACAAAGGTCAATTGAATAATTTGTATGGTAAAAAATTGCAGTTCAACTTACAGACAATTTTTTATAATAATATTGAGGCGGCCGGGCGGGCGGCGGGTCTGACGGCTGCTTTGCAGCCGCCGCGTTTTGTGTTCAGCCCGGCCGCTGACGCCCTAGCTCGTTATAACCTTCAGCCGCACAATTATATTGTTATTCAGCCGTTTGCAGCCAATGCCAAACGATCATTACCACCCCAGCGTTGGCATGATCTGTTTGTTTTTATTTCACACACATTTCCTCACCTAAAACTTGTTATTTCCGGTGGTTTTCAGGATGAGCAAAAAGCACGCGATCTTATACAATCAACGCCGGCCACGATCGTCTGCGGCGTCCCAATTTCTGTGATCGCCACCCTCATCTCACAAGCCGCGCTGTACATCGGTGTTGATACTGGCATTAGTCATTTAGCCTCACTCATTGGTCAAAAAAGTCTGATTATAGGCAATCGCTCAAATCCAACTTGGCTACCAACATATAGTTCAACTTCAAAAATTTTAATCAATCCAAAAAACTGTACGTGCCAAGGTGACAAAACGGGCGATTGTACAGTGTATGAAAATGACCTGCCATATTTTCGTTGTCTTTATGATATTCCGCAGTCAGAAATAGAGCAATCGATACAGACGATGCTGAACTAAACTCGCTTCATTTGGTGGACGTAGAGTAAACCAATCAGCAAAGCAAATAAATCATTCAAAATACGGGCAATAATTATGCCCCACAAACCGGCGTACCACAGCAACAACGCCAGCGAGACAATTTGAAACAGTGAACGAATGATGTTGTATTTATACAAAGCCGCTTTCATTTCCTGTGTTTGTAAAGCTAGCATTGGTAATACCGCTCCGGTAAAAATAATTGATAGGGCATAGAGCTGAGAATACTGAACAGCAAAAACGTATTTTGGAAATAGCCACATGAAAAAGTATGGGGCCATGAGTAGGTAACAGATCATGGCAAAAGCCAAAATCAAAATAATTAACCAGGTTTTACGCAAGACACCTGTGCGAACACGTAATGGATCAGCCACCGACATTTTTGGCACAGCTAAACCTTGTAGATTTTTAAAATAACTTTTAATCTGATCAGGAATGATGGTGGCAAAGTTGTAACCGGCCAAACTTACTGGTCCCAGAAAATGAAAAACTAATACTCGGTCAATATATTGGCCGATTAACGGAATGATACTTATAGCCGTCAAATGCAGACCATATGTCACTGTGCCGTCTTCCGTTTGGTGGTTGGGTGGAATTGTTCGCTTCATGTACCACAACAACAAAGCCCGAATGCCTGTCCAAGAAATCAGATAGAGCGCGGTTAACACCACGACAGATGGATGGAATAACACGAGAGCGATAACTAAAACCGCCACAGCCACAACTTGTTCTACTAGTAAGTATGATGTAGCTAAATCAAAACGGCGCTTGCCCTGGAAGTAAACATCATACACACTAAACGTTTCCATGAATGGTAGGAAAATTGCTACCAAGACAAATGAGTAACCGAATTCTGTGTTGGCATTAATAAAGTAGTAGGCAGCCAAAACCAGACTGGCTAGCGTACCAATCAGACCAAACGAAATTTTAGTCTTGATGACTTTCTTCAAATCACCCTCATTGCCACGTGCCACGGCCTGTGAATATGAAGTGCTGACACCATTAAGTGTGCTAATACTAAAAAGTGAATATACAGAAGTGATGTATTTATAAACACCATACAGTGTTGGGGCTAAAAAATTGGCAAAGACTACAGATTGCAAAAAACCAGTACCAACATATACGGCTTGGCTGACGGTTACCCAAAAACCACCTCGGGCCAGGTAATTAACATCTGTCTTTAAAACTCCCTCACTGGTATTGAGGATTCTATGCTTGAGTTTGTCGATGATACTCATACCTGCATATACTACTCTAAAAACAGTCTTTTTTCTATCTACTTAGACCATACAGGCTCGTAGCATCAATAGGGTATCCATGCTATAGTAGGGCCTATAATTAACAATAAGAATATGAATAAATTACTGCGATACATATGTCTCACCGGGGTATTTTTATTGCCGTTTTTGCCGCTGGTGGTTGCTTATCAGTTATTCTTCCCATTTATTACGGGTAAGAACTTTGCTTTCCGAATTATCGTCGAGATTATATTTGGTGCTTGGGCTATCTTGGCAGTAACAGATCCAAAGTTCCGACCAAAGTGGAATTGGTTGCCCGGCTTCCTGCTGGCATTTGTGGCCATTATTGGCTTAGCTGATGCAGTTGGTATTTTCCCTTACAAGAGTATCTGGTCAAACTTTGAACGTATGGAAGGCTGGGTTACACTGGCTCACTTAGCTGCTTACTTCTTTGTAGTAGCCACTGTTCTTAACACACAACGCTGGTGGAATTGGTTCTGGAATACTTCAATCGTTGTTAGTCTCATTACAACAATCTACGGCTTCTTGCAGTTGGCTGGCAAGGTTACCATCAACCAAGGTGGTGTTCGTCTTGATGCCACGTTCGGTAACGCTACATATCTCGCTGTCTACATTCTCTATCATATTTTTATTACGATTTATGTTTTAGTTTCGCCAGATTGGTTTTTGCTTGTTCCACGAAATGGTCGTCAACCTGTGAAAGAAAAAATGATAATTGCTGGGGTAATTATCGCGATGGAATTGATTGTGCTCTATCACACCGCAACTCGAGGTGCGATCTTGGGCCTCATCGCTGGTCTGGGTGTCTCAGCGCTACTTATTGCTCTTAAAGCAAAACAGCAACCACGTCTCCGTAAGACAGCTATCGGAATTCTGATTGGCTTGGTTGTTATTGTCGCGGCTTTCTTTGCGGTTAAAGACACTTCGTTTGTAAAAAATAGTCCAGTTTTGTCTCGTTTCTCTTCAATCTCGATTAGTGAGAAAACAACCACGTCTCGATTCTATCTCTGGAATATTGCACTCCAAGGCTTCAGCGAACGTCCAGTTTTGGGTTGGGGTCAAGAAAGCTTCAACTATGTCTTCAATCGATATTATGACGCTCGACTTTATAACCAGGAACAGTGGTTTGATCGGACTCACAATGTTATCTTCGATTGGTTAATTGCCGGCGGTATCATGGGTCTGGCTTCATACCTCTTGTTCTACGGTTCAATTTTTTGGTTTGTCTATAAATCTAATCGCTTCTCAATTGTTCAAAAGAGTGTACTACTCGGTCTTGGGGTAGCGTACTTTATACACAATCTCTTTGTGTTCGATAACCTGATAAGTTATCTGTTGTTTATTAGTGTGGCTGCGTTTGTGTACTCAGAGACCACATTACTTGATCGTCAGGTAACCACTAGTGGTGTTCAAAATCGTGTTGTTGCACCGTTGGCTTTGATCGCGACAGTCTTAGTTATCTACTATGTTAATGTTCCGGCTTTGCTTCAGAATAGAGATTTGATCAAATCTCTAAGTCCAATTCAACCAAGTAATCCTTCTGTAGCGGCCAACATAGTTTCCTTTAAAAAAGCCTTGGCTGATAATTCATTCGGTACACCCGAAGTTCGTGAACAGATAATGATCTTGGCTCAGCAGGCTGTAGGTGCTGGTGGTGCTGTGGCTGGCGCTCAGGAATTGGGTCAATTAGCTATTGATGAAGGTCAAAAACAATTATTCCGCACACCAAGTGATGCTCGTTACTACATTTTGTACGGCTCATTCTTGTCTGGTGTTGGTTTGTATCAAAGTGCTGAACCGGTCATTGCTAAAGGTGTTCAGCTGACACCAAAAAAGCAGAGCGCTTTGTACATTTTGGGTTCAACATATCTTGGTATGAAGCAGTACGATAAAGCAGTTGCGACATTCAAGAAGGCATACGATTTACTACCAGAAAATGTTGAGGCTCGAGCGTACTATGCAGTTAGTTTGATGTACGCTAAGAAAAATACTGAAGCAGCTCAGCTTCTTAAAGATGTACCACAAGAAGAATTGGCAGATAATGACCAGATTCTTAATGCCTACTATGTTAGCGGTCAGTATAAAGAATTGCTAAAACTTTGGAAGATTCGCGTTGGTATGTATCCAAAAAATCCACAATATCATCTCTCATTGGCCGCAGCCTATATTCTCAACAACGATACAAAGAATGCTGTAGCCGAGATTCAGCAGGTGATTGAAATGGTGCCAGAGTTTAAGACTCAAGGCGAACAATATATTAAAGATATTCGCGCCGGTAAGCAGATTTTCTAGTTGACGGCTATTTTGAAAGCGTTATACTAGTCTTGTGTGAGTGCTAACACTGTTAGCCCTTAACAACAAATGTAGCAGACTGACCAGCTTCGGCTGGTCTTTCTGTTTATGGTTGGCATGTCAAAGCGGGTGAGATATACTTATAGGAGCTTGTGGTTAGGATCGGTTGATGGTCGCACTCACATAATACATTTGTTTTGGAGCTAGCCCCATCAGCCGATTCTGGTCAGAAGCTTGTTATGAAAATTTCCGAGCATATTTCTTTAGCCGATAAAAATACATTTCGAATTGGCGGGGAGGCTCGGTTTTTTGCTGTCGCACAAGATATTGATGATGTCATTGAGGCAGTTGAATTTGCTCAGAGTAAAGCTGTGTCAGTATTTGTGCTTGGTGGTGGTTCAAATATATTGATTTCAGATGAAGGTTACAAAGGTCTGGTGTTGAAAATCGAAATTGCTGGCATTGAGGAAAACGATCGGGGTGATGAGGTGGAGGTGGTGAGCGGCGCCGGCGTGAACTGGGACGAGCTGGTGGCGCATGTGGTGTCACGAGGCTTGTACGGCTTGGAAACCTTATCGTGGATTCCGGGCACGACCGGCGCCGCTCCCGTTCAAAATATCGGCGCCTACGGCGCCGAAGTCAAAGACACTATTTCCTGGGTCCAAGCTGTAAACATGGAAAACGGGGAAGTCGAGACTTTGTCTGTCGACGAATGTGATTTTGCCTATCGTGACAGTCTGTTTAAGAAACCAGCTGGTAAGAAGTATGTTATTACCCACGTTGCGTTTCGTTTGAAAAAAACCGGTCAGCCAAAGACTGAATATAAAGATATTAAAAACTATATTGAAAGCCATAAACTCACACCAGCAGATCTAACCCTTCAGAAAGTTCGCGATATTGTTATTGAAATCCGTAAAAATAAATTACCTGATGTGACCGAATATGGCACGGCCGGTTCATTTTTTAAAAACCCAATTATTCCAAAGACTCAGTATCAGGAATTATTGCAAACCTATCCTGATCTGCCGCACTATGCAGTAGATGATGATCGAGTCAAAGTGCCAGCGGCTTGGATTCTTGATAATGTCTGTGGCTATAAAGGTTTTCGTGATGGTGATGTGGGTGTTTACAAAAACCAAGCCTTGGTATTAATCAATTACGGTGCGGCTACAGCAGAACAAATAAAAAATTTAGCTGAGAAAATGATTACCGATGTTGCGACAAAAACAAAAATAAATTTAGAAAAAGAAGTTCAATTTATTTTTTAATTTTTTTGCAAATAAAAAGTTATCCACAAATTTTCTGCAAAAAATATTGTTATTGACTTTGTTTCGTACGATAATACTAGTAGTCGTTCACTAACGAAAAGATTTTCTAGGTCGACGCGATGTGAATGTACTATTAATAATGTAAATTTTTTTAAAACTACTATGGCAAAGAAAAAGGCTCGAAAGGCAAAGAAGAAGACAACTAAGAAGGCATCAAAAAAGAAGAAGACTTCAAAGCGCCGCAAATAATTGTCCCACTTAACAAAAAATCATTCGCAAGAATGATTTTTTGTTTGTCTCGAAACCATTTTCTAAGGCCGTTTTTTTGTGTTATTATATACAGACTATGTTTGGCATAAATCTGTTTGGCGACCCAAATAAGGCTAAAATTAAGCCTTTTCTGGCTCTGGTAGCAAAAATTAACGACTTGGAGGCGACCCTTGCTGAATTATCAACCGAAGCCTTAAAAAATAAGACCACTGAATTTAAATCTCGACTAGCAAACGGTGAAAGTTTAGACGATCTTTTACCTGAAGCTTTTGCTGTTGTTCGGGAAGCAGCCAAGCGCACACTTGGTCAACGACACTTCGATGTGCAATTAATCGGCGGTATGATTTTGCATTCAGGTGCAATTTCAGAAATGAAAACCGGTGAAGGTAAAACCTTGGTTGCCACATTGCCTGTGTATCTTAATGCACTCACTGGTAAAGGTGTGCACGTGGTTACAGTCAATGATTATCTCTCACGCCGTGACGCTGTCTGGATGGGTCAAATCTATTCAGCACTTGGTCTATCTGTTGGTGTTATCAATCACGAGACATCTTTTTTATATGATCCAGCTCACCAAGAATTGGATGAGAAGCGTGACGATGTGGCCTCATTTAAAGTTGTGTATCAGTTTTTGCGACCATGTACTCGGCGCGAAGCATATCATGCGGATATTACGTACGGTACAAACAACGAATATGGTTTCGATTATCTGCGCGATAATATTGAATACGACGTAAACAATTTACGTCAGCGGGAATTTAACTTTGCGATTGTCGATGAAATTGACTCAATTTTAATCGATGAAGCACGAACGCCACTGATTATTTCTGCACCAACGATTGAATCGGAAAATCTCTACGAGGTTTTTGCCGGCATTGCTCACAAATTGTCTGCAGACACAGACTACACTGTCGATGAAAAAATGCGGGCCATTAGTTTGACTGATGAAGGTATTTCTAAAGCCGAGAAAATTCTTGGCGTGCAAAATATCTATACAGAAAAAGGTATTAAATACGTGCACCATCTGGAAACAGCAGTTCGAGCCAAGGCACTCTATAAACGTGAGAAGGAATATGTTGTTCGCGACAATGAAGTAATTATTGTCGATGAATTCACTGGTCGTTTGCAGCCGGGTCGTCGTTGGTCAGAGGGTTTACATCAGGCTATTGAAGCCAAAGAAGGTGTCAAAATTCAAAAAGAAACTCGCACGTACGCCTCAATCACATTCCAGAACTATTTCCGTATGTACAAAAAGTTGGCCGGTATGACTGGTACAGCTATGACATCGAAAGAGGAATTTTTCAAAGTCTACAAGCTCGATACTATTGTGGTGCCAACTCACCGTCCGGTTGCGCGTGATGATAAAAATGACTTAATTTTCCAAACTGAAATCGGTAAGTTCAAAGCTGTGGCTCGAGAAGTTAAGGAGCTCAATAAAATTGGTCAGCCGGTCCTGATCGGTACTGTTTCAATTGAAAAGAATGAATTACTAAGCTCGTTTTTGAATTCTGAAGGCATTAAGCATCAGGTTTTGAATGCCAAGAATCACGAAAAAGAAGGCGAGGTGATCGCTTTGGCTGGCCGCAAGGGTGCAGTCACAATTGCCACAAACATGGCCGGTCGTGGAGTGGACATTAAACTCGGCGGGCCGGACGCGACAGAAGCTGAGCGCGATGAGGTTAAAAAACTCGGTGGTTTGTTTGTGATGGGTACGGAGCGCCACGAGGCCCGCCGCATCGACAACCAGCTTCGAGGTCGTTCGGGTCGTCAGGGTGATCCTGGTGCGACGCAGTTTTTTGTCTCACTTGAAGATAGTCTGATGCGTGTCTTTGCCGCTGATACTATTAAAAATTTAATGGGTCGTTTTGGTATTCCCGAAGATCAGCCAATTCAGAATCGTATCATTACTCGTGGTCTGGAAACTGCTCAAACAAAAATTGAAGGTTTCCATTTCGATTCACGAAAGCACACTCTAGAATACGACGATGTGCTCAACTATCAGCGTAAAATTGTCTATGAACGCCGCCGCAAAGTTCTAATGGGTGAAGGTGAAACACTCAAAAATTTGATTGAAGAAATTCTTGTCTTTGAAAATGCTGATGAAGCTATTCGTAACCAAGTTGAAAACAAGAAAAAGGAATTGGGTGAATCAGAATTCTATAATGTGGTACGTCGTTTATTGCTTCAGACAATTGATATGTTCTGGATCGACCACCTTGAAATTATGGAATACGTTCGTTCGTCGGTAAATCTCCGGGCTTATGGTCAACGAGATCCGTTGGTTGAATACAAGAAGGAAGGTCTAAGACTTTTCAAAGAAATGGAGCAGGGTATTAATGATCAAGTTATGTCACTTATTCCTAATATTGGTTTGGGTGCTTTTGCGGCCGAGGAACAAAAATTGCGTTCAGTCCAAAAGCAGGCCCAATTGATTGGCGGTTCGGAAAATAGTACCGAAGCTATTCGCTCACAAAACCCGACGGTGATGGTCTCTGGAGCTGATGCTGAAAAAGTCGGCCGAAATGATAAAATAATTGTAACTAAAGACGGTGTTGAGAGAGAAGTTAAGTTTAAAAAAGTCGACCAACTGCTCAAAGAGGGTTGGACTGTAAAGAAGTAAGCTCGAGACCGTCATAGGCGGTATGAGTATAGCTAGCAAACTCAAAGAATTAGAGATTTCGGCCTGGCACACTGCTGTGTCTGGCTCTCTCGCGGCCATATTGACGCTTATTTCTTGTGTGTTGCTCTTTATAAAGCTCTATACCATCGGCTACAATGCCTTTTTAGCCATTTTAATCAGTATATTAGCCTTTTACGTCATATTTCAGGTGGCCAATATTCTGGTTCTACTGATTGACCGCTTATTGCTAGAAATTCGTAGATTTTTATAATTAATGTAACAAAACCATGAATGCTGTAGTTACAATTAGTGTAAAGGTCGAAAGGATAATCAACTGCAATTTTTATAGTTTTTTTATGCAAAAGCGACTAACCAAATGTGTACGTCGCTTTTGCGCATAATCCAATGACGACTGAAGAACGTAAGGCACTATCGGATGTTGAAGTTCTCGAACGTTCACAAAAGGACTCTGAGCTTTTTGCTGAAATTATTGAGCGATATCAAAAACGATTCATGGCTCGCGCTTTGCATATCGTTCGCTCAAAAGAGGAGGCACAGGATATAGTTCAAGATACCTTTGTGAAAATTTTCAGTCATGGTCGCTCATTTAAAGAGCAGCCACATGCGCACTTTTCATCGTGGGCTTATAAAATTTTAATCAATACGTGTTTTACGTACTGCAAAAAACGTAAGCGCGAACAGCTATTTGTGGAGCGTGCCGATGATGAAATGATGAGTATGGTTAGTGATACGCAGAGTTTTGCGGAGAAGTATCTTGATATTGATGAATTTTTGTCTAAACTATCAAAGATACCCGTCGCCCTAGCTCGAGTTTTGTCACTGACAATTTTGGAAGGTAAAACTCAGGAAGATATTGCGGTGATTGAAGGTATATCGCCGGGTGCTGTGCGAACACGTTTGCATCGTGCCAAAGCGTTATTTAAAAAAGTTTCAGTTGCATACGAAACTGTTCACAAAAGTTATGGAAAGTGATTTTATGACCTCGTCCGTGATGGCACGGGTATACATTGTTAAAGTGCTACGCCTTTTTATTACACCGTTTACTCTTGAACTGGTAGCTTTTTCAACATTCTTTACCATTACACTCTTTATGATTTCTATTCAGAGTGTTATTGCTAATGCTATGCAGCATCACTCTATGACCGAATATGCGGTATATATGGCTCAGGCATTTGTTAATACCCAGCTTGTCGTCAAAGTTTTGTGCCTTGGAATCGGCGTAGCCGGTTTTTTTGTCCTACAAAAAATTCTTATCAAATTCCCATACCGCACCTTCTGCTATTTCCGCTCCAGGGTAATGAACTAGCCAGTTTAAAAGAGGGGTGATAGGCTGACGATATGAATACGTCAGTTTCTTTTTCTGTCTGGACGCGTGATGCTTGGAATGTCTTGTTACATGACATTCAGAATGCGCGTAAAAGTATTGATATTGAACAATACATATTTTCGATTGATTCCGCGGGTCAAAAATTTCTAACGGCTCTGATTGAAAAGGCTCAACAGGGTGTCAAAATTCGACTACTTGTTGATGCTGTGGGTAGTTTTACCATGTATCAATCAGGTGTGCCCGATTTGTTGAGGTCACATGGTATCGTGGTGCGGATTTATAACCCGATTAGTCCGTGGCGTATTACCAACTTCACCTCAAATTTTTGGCGAGATCATCGCAAATTGGCAATTATTGACGGTGAAATTGCTCACGTGGGTGGGGTCGGCATTCAAGCTTCAATGGAAGAATGGCGCGATACCCATATGCGAATTACCGGTGAGACGGTGGCTGATATTACTGCAGCATTTGAACGGGTCTGGAAAAATGTTAGTGCGGCTCGACTTTTGCCATTTCGCCGTGAGAAACAGATACCGAAATTATTTAATATTTTAACAAATGGTCCACGTCCTGGTCAGCGATACATCTACCGTACTCTGATTGCTCGTCTGCGTTTTGCTCAAAATTATATCTATCTTTCCACACCATACTTTGTGCCCGATGCCCGATTGCTGCGGGTTTTGAAAACGGCGCGTCGGCGCGGCGTTGATGTGCGCTTGCTCGTGCCGGCCGTCGCCGACGCGCCGTTTGTCGACCATGCCGGCGGTTTCTACTTCGCTTCATTGCTAAAAGTCGGTGTCAAAATTTATCGCTATAAAGCCATTATGATGCACGCCAAAACCGCCATCATCGACGATGCCTGGGCCACAGCGGGCAGTTTTAATCTCGATAATTTGAGTTTTCTTTTTAACAATGAAATAAATATTTCTTCAACCGATCCGTCTTTTGTTTCAACCCTCAAACAGCATTTTCTGGAGGATATTCAGGCCTCAGAGGAGCTGCAGTATAGTGAGTGGATTAAGCGGCCATTCTTGAAAAAATTCCTGGAATTCATCACCTGGCCGATCCATGGCATCATGTAACATTTGGTGGTAAAGTAGAACAGCAAAAAATAATTAATAGCATATGGCGAAAATCAAAGATATCAAAGCTCGCGAAATTCTGGATTCCCGCGGCAATCCAACAGTAGAAGTCGATGTAATTCTCTCCGACGGCTCTCTCGGCCGATCCGCAGTCCCGTCCGGTGCTTCAACCGGTTCCCATGAAGCGGTAGAGCTTCGGGATGGTGACAAACGTTATGGCGGCAAAGGTGTTGCAAAAGCAGTTGAGAATGTAAATATCATCATAAAAAAAGCGCTCAAGGGTAAAGAATTCAAGCAGCGCACACTTGATCAGGCACTTATTGCTCTCGATGGCACACCAAATAAAGGCAAACTCGGTGCCAATGCTATTCTCGGTGTCTCATTAGCCTTCGCTCACGCTTCAGCAACCAGCTCGAAAAAACCACTCTATAAATATTTCAAAGAAATTTCTAAAACTCCAGCGATGTGTTTGCCATTGCCGATGATGAATATTCTCAATGGTGGTAAGCATGCGCTCAATTCAACCGACCTTCAGGAATTTATGATCATGCCTGTTGGTGCCAAAAGCTTTGCTCAGGCTTTACAAATGGGTGCCGAAATTTTTCACGCGCTCAAAAAAATTCTTTCAAGCAAAGGTCTTAACACATCAGTTGGTGACGAGGGTGGTTTTGCGCCGTCATTACCAAAAAATGAAGCAGCTATTGAAGTTATTCTCGAGGCAGTTGCAAAGGCGGGCTACAAACCAGGCACAGATATCGGTATTGCCATCGATGCTGCCGCTACAGAATTCTATAAAGACGGTAAATACCATCTCACAACCGAAAACAAAGTTCTCTCAAGTTCAGAAATGGTTGATTTCTATGCCGATTGGGTCAATAAATATCCAATTGTTTCTATCGAAGATGGTTTGGCAGAAGATGATTGGGAAGGTTACAAGCTTATGACAGAAAAACTTGGCAAAAAAATTCAGATTGTGGGCGACGATTTGTTTGTCACAAATCCAGAACGCCTCAAAAAGGGAATTGAAAGCAAGGTTGGCAACTCAATTCTCATTAAACTTAATCAAATTGGTACAGTTTCAGAAACGATTGATGCAATCGATATGGCGCGTAAGGCAAAATACACATCTATCGTCTCACATCGCTCGGGTGAAACAGAGGACACAACCATTTCTGACTTTGTTGTTGGTCTGGGTACAGGTCAGATCAAAACTGGCTCACTCTGTCGCTCAGAACGCACCGCAAAGTACAATCAGTTGCTCCGAATTGAAGAAGAATTGGGCGCTAAAGCAGTATTTGCCGGTAAGCAGGCTTTTAAGATATAAGTTATCCACAAAGAATTGCAAAAAACCCCGATTTTATCGGGGTTTTTTGCTAAAATAAAGGAGTAAGTGAAACAG
>CAZHGQ010000008.1:0-39250 GCA_964532205.1 uncultured Candidatus Saccharibacteria bacterium
GGGGAGCATTGCGTGACACTCGTCATCTTCTTGATATGGGTTTTGATGTGACTGTGCTCGATAGTTGTGAATTGGTTGTGGATGAGGCAAAAAAAATCGAGAATAGCAGACTTCACGTAAGCAACGTGTCATTCAAAGATTTTTTATTTCCTGAAAATAACTACACCTTTGTAAATGCAATGTATGCATTACCGTTTTGTGAGCCACAGTACTTCGATATATTTTTTGAAAAAATAAAAAAATCAATTCGTACCGGTGGAATATTTTGTGGACAATTATTTGGTGATCGAGACGAGTGGTCAAAAGATCCGCTTATGACCTTTCATAATAAGCATCAAGCGCTACAAATGTTTTCGGACATGAAGTTGCACTCTTTTGAAGAAGAGGAGATGGATGATAAGGCTGCTGTTGGCGATTCAAAACACTGGCACATCTTTCATTTTATTGCTGAGAAACAGTAATTTAGTTATAAGCACCGATAGTTCTTTTTCTCAGTAGCGTTTCTCCAAGCAGGGCAACGATTGAGATCAAAAGCAACATACCCGCCATCCACAGTGATGGATGCGCTGGCCAGACAATGTAATGATCGATATGGCGATGTACAAAGCCAATAACAACTGCACCCCACCAGCCAAGTTGAGAAATTGTTGAAGCTAATGAAATTCTAAAAAAGAGGAGAGGGGAGATCTGATCTGAATCGGAAACAGAATCAAAACTTTTTTTAATTGTGTGAAGAAAGATTCCGTTCAAGCCAAGGAGAGCAACAAAGAAGAGTTTAATAGCAGTGAGATTGTCGATATAACCCTTAAGTGAGATTAAACCGATACCTGAGAGAACTAAACCAGTCCAACCGATCCAAATGAGTCGTTGGGTAATGTGTGCTGTTTGATTGACGCGACTGAGTGGTACGGTCTTTCTCATCCAGAGTAAACCAAATGTATCAATGACAATTACCGCACCGAAGCCAATGATTAATGATATAAGGTGAATGAAAAGGAAGATGTAAAATAATGTTGAATCCATATCAAATAATACTAACACAAAACAAAAACTCCCGAAGGGAGTTTTTGTTACGATCGTAAAAAGAGGTGAGACTATTTTACTGCGTCTTTGAAGGCCTTAGCAGCGCGGAACTTGGGTACGCGCATAGTTGGCACATCAACCATCTCGCCTGTGCGAGGGTTTCGTGCCTTGCGAGCCTTTCGCTGCTTAGCAGCGAAAATACCCAAACCGGCAATTGAAACCTCGTCACCTTTCTTCAAACCATTGACGATTGATTCAATGACAGTTTCAACTGCGAGCTCTGCCTGAACTTTTGTTCCGCCGAGCTTACCATGAACTGCATCAACGATACTTGCTTTGTTCATTGTACGAATTTTAATTACTATTAATTCGACCCTGTTGCTAAAAACATTATATAATAAGCCGTATTTTAATTATAGTAGTCAAAAAACTACAGAATAGAATTTGCTACCTTGCAAATTCAATGATTCTAGACTCACGAATGACCGTAACTTTGATTTCACCAGGATATTTAAGGTCGTTTTCAATGCGTAAAGCGATCTCTCGGGCCATATCTTTAGCTTCAATGTCTGTAACTTCGCTTGGATTAACGAATACACGGATCTCACGGCCAGCCTGAAGGGCAAATGACTTCTCAACGCCCTTAAAACCGTTAGCAATAGCCTCCAAATCTTCAAGACGCTTAATGTAGTTTTCTACTGAATCACGTCGAGCACCCGGGCGAGAGCCGGAAATAGCATCGGCTACCTGGACAATAACAGATTCCGGGGTCTCAAATGGGTATTCACCATGGTGAGCCTGCATAGCCTTAACAATTTCCTCTGAAGCACCGAATTTCTGCAGGATGCGGCGGCCAATTTCGACGTGTGTACCCTGAACTTCGTGGTCGACTGCCTTACCGATATCGTGCAAAAGAGCGCCAGCTTTGGCCACGGAAACGTTGGCACCAAGCTCTTCAGCAATCATGCCGGCAATATGAGCCATTTCAATAGAATGTTGCAAGACATTTTGGCCATAGCTGGTTCGGAAGTATAAACGGCCTAAAACATGGACAATTCGTGGGTCGAGATTGAAGACACCACACTCATACACAGCCGATTCGCCCTTTTCCTTAATGATTTTATTGACTTCATTCTTGGCTTTTTCAACAAATTCTTCGATTTTGGCTGGTTGAATGCGGCCGTCGGCGATCAGGGCTTCCAATGCTATGCGTGCGATCTGTCGGCGTACAGGATTGAATGAAGAAATAGTAATGGCACCCGGTGTATCGTCAATAATGATTTCGACACCAGTAATGCGCTCAAAAGCCTTGATATTTCGGCCTTCTTTACCAATAATTTTACCTTTGATTTCATCGCTTGGGATAGGAATGTTAGTGGCCATGACATCTGAAGCCATAGAATTGCCCAAACGCTGAATAGATGTCGTCAAAATCTCCTGAGCTCGCTTCTCAAGCTTTTCTTCACCCTCACGTTCGAGTTTCTGCATACGAACCAGCAGGTCTTCTTCGTATTTCTTCTCAAGAGCTTGCTCGAGCTGAGCTTTAGCCTCGGCCTCACTTAGGCGAGCAACCTTTTCAAGTTCTAGGCGCTTTGCTTCCTCCATAGAAAGCACTTTTTCCTTAATTTCCTTAACCTCATTGATTTTTTGCTTTAGGCTTTCAACCTCGGTGTCGATGTCGGTCTGACGATTATCGAGTAATTCTTCCTTTTTGACCAAACGATCCTCAGTTTTCTTGAGTTTTTCCTCCTTTTCCTTAATTTCAGCTCGGACTTCGCGCAAGGTGTCGATTGACTTCTTTTCAGCTTCAGCAGTGATGACCTTGGCTTGTTCCTGAGCATCTGACAACAGGCGTTTGACTTCCAGCTCGATAGAGCCCTTTTTACCGAGGGCTATGATCATACGCAGGTAGTAACCAACGCCAATACCTACTCCGCCTGTCAGAATGGCTAGAAGTAAGGCTATTTTTGTGGACATGATAAGCGACGACTCGCTTTATGAGGCAGTAAGAGTACTCAGATTTTCAAAAAAGTGAAGGGACATATGACTTTTACTTCCGGAATCAGCAAGACCGTCAAATTAAATTCAGTAATGCCTACAGCATACAAGAAGAATGAGGATTTGTCTAATTTAGCTGATGAGATTATAAAAATCTACGCAATCAGCTATCCGGCCAAATTCCATCAGAGCCGCCTCCTCTTCAGCGGTTATTTTGACCTTCTTTTTGTATAACGTACTATGAGTAACTATAGACCAAATATCTATCGCTGGTGTACGCATCTGAATCTCAATAAAAAATGGCGGGAAGGCAATATGATAGTGAAGGGCAAAGTAGTGTGGGTTGGATTTGTGAATTCTGGTCGACTCTTTATTCTCCTTTAAGAACAAATTTAATTTAAAGGCCATGTGGTGCCCAAACAATGATTCAAATCTTTGGATCAAAGCTGGAAATCCTTGAGAGTTTTTAGGCACTATTCTCATACCAATAGCATCAACTCGGGCCCAGTTTTTATTGAGACTAGAATTTTCAATGAATGTCTCGGGTTTTTTAACTCTTTCAGAGTAATGAAACTCAGCGTCAGGAAATGCTGATTGGAGTTTGCTGCGAATGGTTATAAAATCCTGATGTCCACCAACATCTTTCAGTAACCCAGAAAGCTTTTCAAGAGAATGAGATTCATCGCCAAGTACTACATGCTTTCGACGCATTTGTTCCTCCAAATTAATCGCTTCAGAACCATGAATGTCTGTGGTAAACATGTGCGGATAACGGGAACGTACGGTCTCGAGTAGATTTTCATGATTTCGTAAGTGCTCGGGAATTTTTTCGTAGGCAGCAAAGATCGCCTCTATTTCTAGGGGAGAAACCCCCGTACTGTTTAGACGAGTTATTGTTGCCAGAATGTTGTTCATGTTTTGGTTTAAGAAAGAACCTTGTCGATCAAACCGTATTTCTTAGCATCGTCTGCGCCCATGAAGTAGTCTCGTTCCACGTCCTTTTCAATTTTAGCGAGTGTCTGACCGGTGTTTTTAGCTAAAATTTTATTTAAAATTTCGCGTGTCTTCAAAATTTGTTTAGCGGTGATTTCAATATCTGTAGCCTGACCCTGAGCGCCGCCTGAAGGCTGGTGAATCATAATTTCAGAGTTTGGTAGGGCAAAGCGTTTACCTTTAGCACCGGCTGAGAGGAGGAGGGCGCCAGCAGATGCAGCAATACCAACCACGGTAGTAGAAACATCGGGTTTGATGTGGTTCATGGTGTCGAGGATGGCCAAAGCTGCGGTTACTGAGCCGCCTGGCGAGTTGATATAGAGTGAAATGTCCTTCTTTGGATCTTCAGACTGCAAAAAGAGGAGCTGAGCAATGATTGTATTGGCTACAGCATCATCAATCGGGCCACCCAAAAAGACAATACGCTCACGCAAGAGGCGAGAGTAGATGTCGTAGGCGCGTTCACCGAACTGCGACTTTTCAATTACGGTTGGGATTAGGTAACTCATATGTTTATTTATTTAGATGTCTAGTATAGCAGAGAATTGGTAATTGACAACAAGTTTAATATGGTGTGATATACTCGCTACATGCGCTTACATCGATTTTTCATTGCACCCAACCTTATAAAGGGTTCGACCATAACCATTCTTGAAGACAGTTTAATCCACCAGTTTAAGCATGTCTTTCGTTTTGAGAAGGGTGATAAGGTCATTATTCTTGATAATTCAGGAGTAGAATACCTCTGCTCATTTACGCTTGTCGCTAAAGACAAGGTTGAACTTGATATTGAAGAGAAAAAAGTTTCAGCCAATGTTCCTGATAAAGAAACATGGTTATATGCAGCATTGGTCAAGAAAGATAATTTTGAATGGATTATTGAAAAGGCCACAGAGCTCGGTGTCTCACACATTGTACCAGTACTTTCAGAACGATCTGAGAAAAAAGATTTAAATTATGAACGAGCGCAGAAAATTTTAACCGAGGCCTCAGAACAATCAGGTAGGGGTACATTACCAACGCTCCATCAGGTTGTATCGCTATCAGAAGCAATTGATTCGCTAACTGTACCAGCGCTTGTTTTCCATACCGAAGGTGAAGTGTTTGAAAAAAATAATCACTCAAGTACTCAGGCAGTATTTGTAGGACCAGAAGGCGGCTGGAGCGACAAAGAAATTGAACTTTTTAAGGAAAAAAATGTGCCGATTAACTCTTTAGGTAAACAAGTGTTACGTGCCGAGACGGCGGCGATTGTAGCGGTGTGGTCAATTATCTAAGCTTGCACCCGATTGATTTTTAAGTAGTATCAGGACAGATTTAACAAGGAGTCCTGATGACGAAGGAAGAGTTGGCTGATGTATTGGCGGTACACGGTGTGCCGTTTGGAAGTTGGGGAACAGGTGAGGCTAAAACCCTTGACCACTTGCTCAAAGAAATTGAGCAACATGATTCAGTTTTGTCAGTCGATGGCGGCGTGCTCAAGCGGGTCATTCATGTGGCTTGGATCGATGTCTATTATGTTCACCATGGTGTCATTCTTAAACTCAAGGAAGATTACCAAGAGTTTAACGACGGTCGTAAACGCAACCGTAATCTGTCCAGCTCTTTGGGCGAGAAAATGAAGGTTGGTGAAGATCCTGTACTGGCCACGATTCGGGCACTGAAAGAGGAATTGTCTGTTCATGTTGAACCTGCAAACATCAGGCAAATGCCAGCCCCACCTGTCAAAACTGAACAGTCGCCGTCATTTCCTGGCATGATGACGCAGTACACATTTTGTAAGTTTGAAGTGGCTCTGCCACCCGAATTTTTCAAACCCGAAGGTTATGTCGAGGTTCAGGATGACAAGAAAACGTTCTTTGTGTGGGTTGAGGTTCCACACGCGTAAACGAAAAACCGGAGTAACTCTCCGGCTTTTCTTTACTTCTGACTCTCGAGGAATTTAATCGTCTGTTCCATCGTGAGGGTCTGAGTGACATAGAGTGTCGCTCGCATATCATCAACATCTTTGTAGTGTTGCTTGAGATGTTTTACTTCCTGCTCCACCATGTCTGGTGCTGGCTTAATCTTTTCAGTCACTGCGATTTCTTCCAAAATGAGATTGAGCTTGGCACGCTTTTGCGCATCTTTTTCCCAATCATTTTTCAAATCTTCCGGTGTTTTCTTGATGTGTTTGAGATAGTCCTCAATTTTCAAGCCCATGTCTGCAACGTCTGATTCAAATTGACCAAACATTCTGTTGAGTTCGAGTTCGGTGAGGTCTTTTGGTACTACAACATCAGTCGATTCGATGAGTTTTTCCAAAAGGGTAATGCGACGCTTTTCGATAGCTCGCTGCTGTTTTTCTTTGAGAATATTTTCTTTAGCCTTGGTTCGAAAATCAGCCACGTCAGTAAAGTTGCCCATACCTTTTACGAATTCATCATTGAATTCTGGCTTGTATTTTTCCAAATCAGATTCAGCGTGCTTATGGTCGTGTGAATCTTTGTTGGCTTCGTCTTTGTGGTAAGCAGTGTGAGCGTGGCGCTTGCGAATTTCCTCAATCACGTCATCAATTTCTTTTTCAGAAACCTCCAACGTTTCTTCTTTCTTGTTCATTTCGGCCGCCGCAATTTTTTTATAGTCAGGCAATTTGAAATCAGGGCGAACCGAAATGATGAGTTTGAATTCGAGGGGATTACCAGGAGCGAGTTTGGTAATGGTAATGTCAGGACGACCAATGTAATTTGGTACGTGTTCTTCTACCATGTCAGGCACGATTTCCTTAAGTGCGAGCTCAGCTGCTTCTTCAATGATAAATTTTTCTCCGAGGCGTTCCACTAACACTTTTTCTGGAATATGACCTTTGCGAAAACCGGGAATGTTAACGGTATTGGCCAATTCTTTTACAGCTTTAGTGCGATGTTTCATTACCGCTTCAGCAGTGATTGAAGCAGTCAATTCAACCTCAGAAGTTTCCTTCTTGTCTGTCTTTTTTACGTCTGTATAATCTTTCATTTAAGCTTTCTTATATTTCTGATTGTAGATATCAATTGATTTGAGTACTGCCGCTTTAGCTGCAGCTTTATCTTCAACTTTGTTGATCTTTACAATATCACCTTTACCCTTGAGAACTTTGTATGTTTCAAAGAAGTGGGTGAATTCTTTAATCATGTGCTTGTTGAGATCGGCGAGATCCTGCGTGTCATCCCAGCGCTTGTCGTCGACAGGCACAGCAATGATTTTGTAATCTGAATCACCTGAGTCTGTCATATCCATCACAGCAACAGGACGAACTTTAACCAAAATGCCTGGCGCGAGCGGGAAGGTGGTGAGTACAATTACATCCAATGGATCGCCGTCTTCCCAAAGGGTCTGAGGGGCGAAACCATAATCAAATGGATATGGTGAGTATGAATAATTTGCTCGATCGAGAGCGATCAAACCTGTTTCCTTGTCGATCTCATACTTGTTGTATGAGCCCTTTGGGATTTCAATAATTGTGTTGAACTCTTCTGGAACATTTTTGCCGACTGAAACGTCGTGCCACATATTCATTGATGCCATATGTTTTTATTGATTAATTATTTTCTGTTTGATTAAGAGCGTCGATTGGTGAATAACCTTCGTCTGTGTCAGTCACTGTTTCGTCAGCGCTGTCGGCGCTGCCAATGTTTTCACCTTTAACAGATTGAATATCAATGCGCCAGCCTGTGAGTTTTGCGGCCAAGCGCACGTTCTGACCACCCTTACCGATAGCCAGTGACTGCTGATCTTCTGAAACCTGAACCTGAGCAGTTTTTTCTTCGTCGTTTGTGGTAACACCGATTACTTTTGCTGGAGAGAGGGCGTCTTCAATAAAGCGCTTATTGTCTTCTGACCACTCGATGATATCAATTTTTTCACCACCGAGTTCACTCATAACTGTTGAAACGCGAACACCGCGCTGACCAACCATTGAACCAACCGGATCAATGTGAGGATCATTTGAAACCACAGCAATCTTGGTACGTGAACCAGCTTCGCGGGCTACGGCTTTGACTTCAACTACACCGTTAGCGATTTCTGGAGCTTCAGCTTCGAAGAGTTTGATCAAGAATTTTGGATGTGAACGTGAGAGCCGGAGGAAAATACCGCGCGGTGTTTCTTCAACTCGGTAGAGGTATGCGCGAATACGTTCGCCTTGGCGATAGCGTTCGCCAGGGATTTGTTCTTCATAGGGCAAAATGCCTGAAGCGCGACCCATATCAACGAAGATATTACCGCGTTCAATGCGCTGCACTGTACCAGAGACAATTTCACCTTCACGTTTGCCGAATTCACCTAACACCGAGACCTTTTCAGCTTCGCGAATCTTCTGAATAATGACCTGCTTTGCCGTTTGAGAAGCAATTCGGCCATAATCATCCTTCATTTCCAGAGGGAAAACGACTTCGTCGTTGATTTGAGCATCTTTTTTAATTTTTTTAGCGTCAGAGAGCAAAATATGATGTTCGGGGTTGAAAACGACCTTATCGTCCTCATCTTCGGCGATTTCAGCAATTTCAGGCAATGAACCATCTTCATTAGGTACGATAATCTGAGATTCATCGACAACAATTTTGACTTGGAAGAACTCCACGCCACCGCTGTTAATATCGAATTTAGCCCGAACTATCTGGCCTTTTTTGCCGTACTCCTTTTTATAGGCAGTCGCCAAAGCGGCTTCAATAGCCTCAATAATCTTCTCTTTTGGTATACCCCGTTCCTCTTCGAGCTGATCGAGAACCGAGTTAATGACTTTTAAATCAAACATATATTTTGCTTATTACTTAAAAAAATAAGCCCGCCTCGCGGCGAACTTACAGATACCCACAGTATATAGCAAAAACTGCTATTGTCAATGTAGGCGAGGTGATACAATTATACATTATTAATAACTCATAGAAAGGATGAGCTTTAAAAAATCGTTGGTAATTTTAAGCCTGGTAACTGTGGTTGCGGGCGTCTTGTGGTTTTCAAGCGTGAAAGCCCAGGGTTCGACAGGTGATGTTAACGTAACGCGAGTGGGTGCCGACCTGCAAACAAGTTCAGCGCCAGCCGGCACTACCTCGTGGATAGATACGAGTGCGCCGTCATCGACAAATAACATCAATTATTTAAGTCGTACCACTGGTACACACATTGCTTATACCTCTTACCTTTCGGGTAAAGTAATTTCTGTTGCGACGTGTAATTACACAATTAACGGTACTCCTTGTTCAGCAACTAGCTTCACCACACCAACGTGTGATGCAAATCTTGGCTATTGTAGTTATCAAATCTCAGTCAATAGTGGTCAGGTGACAAGAGTTGTCTGGCAATACTCATCCAGCCAGACAAGTTCTATTAAGGTTGTTCGGGTCGGTGCCGCTGAAACTACCGCCTCAGCGCCATCAGGTACCACGGGTAAGGTAGATTCAGGCAGTCCTGACCTAACAAACCCTCTTATGGTCACTGGCTTGTATCCGTATTCAAGTCACACGGTTTATGTAAATTATCTTCTCAATTACAACATTGATATGGGTTACTGCGTGTATGACCCAGCTAGTCAGAGTGATTGTACCGGCTTCGGATATAGTTCCGTGACGTGTGATAGTAATGTGAGTTTGTGTTATTTCAACTTTGGCACAATTACTGATGGTGGTCAGGTAACTAAAACAGTGTGGCGTTATACTCCAAAAACAGACAATGGTGGTACTGCTCAAAATGCTTCAACTGGCGATGTGCAAATAAAGGTTGTTGGTTCAGACCTGTTAACTTCAAGTGCGCCAGCTGGTATCTCAACTCGGGCTGATGCATATCAACTCAGCACAAGTAATCCCTCAACATTTTTGGGTTTGGTATTGGGTAATCACGACGCTTATGCAACATATCTAGCAGGTTATAGTCCGGTAGTTGGTACATGTACCTATCCGCGTGGGGGACAGGAATGTATCGTGACAAATTACACTGCGGCAAGCTGCGATGCTAATACAGGCTTTTGTATGTATCCTCGTAGCGTGTATGGTAGTCCAGCTCTGTCAGTTACAGCAGACACTGTTACAAAAGTTGTCTTTAAATATGATGCGGCTGGTTCAGGTGATGTACGCATCAAGCGTGTGGGTACAGATCTCACCACAGCCACCGCACCAAGTACTCAAGTAAAAATTGATTCACAATCATTAACAAGTACTAATCCTGTCGTTTTCAGTTCTGTTTCAACGGGTAATACTCACACTGCTTACACAACATTTCCATCAGATAAACGAGTTGGGGTAGGTACGTGTATGTATCAACGAGGAGACAATGAATGTGGTGTAAGCAGCTTTAGTACAATTTTTGATCCAAACAGTCCGTATAGTAATCAAAATTGTGATATAAATACCGGTCTTTGTTCATACAACAACTTCTATATTAGTAATGCCTATGTCACAAAAATTGTTTTCAAATTTGATACAGGCACAGACACTGGTGGTCAGGATGTAAACAATTCACCAACAACTTCGGCTGACGTTTTAATTACGCGTGTCGGTGCCAACGGTGACACATCAACTGCGCCAAGCGGTACTCAAGCCAATGTGTCTGGTTATACTGCTTCTACAACAAACCCCGCATTTTATTCGGCAATTTCAGCAATTTCAAACACCAACCATACAATTTCATTTTCAAATGTTTCGGGCTATACCGTGACATACGCAACATGTTCATATCAACGCGGTGATATTCCATGCGTACCATCAAATTATCAGTCACCGACATGTAGCGGGGCTTGGTGCACATTCAATCAGGACATAACGAGTCAAAATTATGTGTATAAAGTTATTGCTCGTTATACTCTACCAACAACCGCTGATTTTATGGTCATGCGAATTGGTAGTGATGAAGCCACAACAACTGCGCCAGGTGGCACGAGCGTGGCTCTCGATAGTACGGCTACAACGGTATCTACAAACCCAGGTTACTTCAATGGTATTTCAGTAAATGGTTGGGGTGATTCGCATACAGTTTACAGTACAAATATTTCAGGTCAGATAACTACCGTGGGTTACTGTGATTATGCCCGTGGTGGTATACAGTGCCAGCCAACGAATTTTCAAGATGCCAGCTGCAGTGGTTTGTGGTGTAGTGTCAATGTGTCGACATGGCAGACAGATCGAGTTTACAAAGTGGTATTTCGTTATGTTTCACCATCAACCTTTGACTTCGTGGTACAGCGTGATAATGAACAACAAGAATCAACAGCGCTCTCAACCTCAGCAAAAATTAACGGTGTGACAAAAACAGAAAATCCAGCTTGGTTTACATCAATGACAACTGGCCAAACATATGATGTGTACACTACATATGTACCTCTTTCCATAGCCCAGATTGGTGCAAGTTCATGTACATACCCTCGTGGTGGTACACCATGTACACCGTCATTTGGTTATGCCAATGATGGCGGAGTCGAGTTAACAAGTCGACTCTATAGTTCGCAGGGAATAATAGACACTATTGCTCAATCAACAAATCCAAGTGCTGAAAATTATCACAGTGATTATGGTTGTAGTAGTTCAACTGGTTTGTGTTTCCGAAGAATTGATGCTGCGCCTGCCAATTATGTTCGAAAAGTTGTTTTCAAATATGTACCAACTGGTGAAGATCAAACAGGTTCAAATACCGGTGACCTGAAAATCAAACGTGTGGGTGCAGATTTGTATGCTGCTTCAGCACCAACAGCCACTGTTAAGATAGATAATGTGACTCAGTCGGGCAATCCAATTACCAGGACATATACTGAAGCTCAAAATCCGCACACAGTAACCGTGACATATCCTGCCGGCTACACAGTATCACCTGGATATTGTGTGTACACACGCGGTTCGGCAGAGTGTGCGGTCACGGGATTCAACTATTTTGTCTCTATTAATGGTCAGGCGACAGGTTTTACCTGGAGTTGTGACGATGCGACTCGAATTTGTACAGCCGGTAACCTCGGTGTTGGTAACGATCGAGTTTTGAAGGTTGTCTTTAGATACACTGCTGGCAATACTGGCGATGTTAAAGTGAAATTAGTCGGTTCTGATTTGACGGTTAATACAGCACCGAAGAGTGTCCAGTTTAATGTTGATGCTGTTGCAACAACTACACTCAATCCATCAACATACCTACAGGTACCGACAGAAATGCATTCAGTGTATGCTCAAAATAAAACTGATTATGAAATTTCGGTGGGTACTTGTACATATCCTCGAGGTGGCACTGAATGTATTATTGGTGATCAGTTTGGTTCAAGTTTTACTCCAGCTTCATGTACGGATGGTAATAACTGTGAAAATGTTATTTGTAGTCAGACGACAGGGTTGTGTAAATACGATGTAAATGTTTCGGCTGATACAGTGACTAAAGTTGTTTGGCGATATGAAAAAATAAATACTCAGCCGTATATGTTGAGTAATTCGGGTAATATTACAGTTAATGCTGGTGGTTCTGGTTCGAATACAATAACAGCTCGTCGCCAGTTTGGTTCAAATGTCGCAGTGACATTTGATGTTAGCGGTTTGCCATCAGGAGCTAGTGTCTCTGGTCCAGCTGGTTGTACAACAGATTGTACGTCAAACCTAACGATTACAACTACAAGTGGCACACCACAGGGTACATATCCAATTACAGTGACAGGTACGCCGTTTAGCGTGACTACGTCGTTCAATTTGATTGTTAATGCTCAGCAAACAGGTGGTGGCGGTGTGGGTTCTTCGTGTGGTTCAAACCCAGTCGCTGTGACAGTAGGCAGTCAGGTAACGTGGTCTGTAACTCCAAACGTAGCTGGTAATTACACCTATTCATGGACTGGCACTGATCCTGTAACTGGTGTTGGTATTGTGTCTTTGGGTAGTGGTCAATCGATTCAGGTCACTTACCAAACATCCGGAATGAAGACAGCAACTGTAACAATTAGTGGCGATGGTACTGGAACATGTAGTAAAACGATAAATATTGGACCAAAGCCGCAGTTTATTGAGTTCTAAAATGTGCGCAAAGAAAAACTTGTCCCCAAAGGACAAGTTTTTCTTTGCGCGCCTCTGATATAATAAGTATCAAACATTCTCATGCACATTGAAGACAAGCAATTAATTGAGTTCATTGTCGATTCTGGTTTAGTATCACGGAGTGAAATTGAAGCTGCCAAAACCCAAGCTGAGAAAGAAGGTAAGAGTCTCGGCAAGTTTTTGGTTACTCAAGGCAAGCTTACTGACGATGAATTGCGCCGTATGCAGGCCTATGTTCTAGGTATTCCATTCGTTGATCTTAAAGATCAGCGTTTAGACCTCGGAGTGCTTTCACTCATTCCTGAACCAATTGCCCGCACTCACAATATAATTGCTTTCAAAAAGACCGCTGACTCATTGGAAGTTGCTATGCTTGATACCGATGACTTGTCAGCGATCGATTTCATCAAAAAGAAGACGCGCATGAAGATTATGCCGCGTTTGACTGACAACGAGTCGATGAAATCGGCTCTGGTGCAGTATCAAAAGAGCCTGAAAGCTGAATTCGGCGATATTATTCAGAAAGAAGTCGGTTCAATTAAAAGTGTTGTAGAGAAAACAGGGGATGAATCTGAAGAAGACCTAAAGAAATTGGCTGAGGATTTGCCTGTTGTTCGTGTTGTCGACACACTTCTTAAGCATGCCATCATTCAAAATGCATCCGATATTCATATTGAACAACTCGAAAATGAAGTCT
This sequence comes from uncultured Candidatus Saccharibacteria bacterium, assembly GCA_964532205.1. Lineage (GTDB taxonomy): Bacteria > Patescibacteriota > Minisyncoccia > Phycocordibacterales > JAKAEA01 > CAZHGQ01. Next base: position 13,720 of record CAZHGQ010000008.1, read on the forward strand.
TGGTCCGTTACCGTATTGATGGCATGCTCCATGACGCTATGGTTTTGCCTCGTACCGCTGGCCCCTCAATTACGGCCAGAATTAAGGTTCTTTCTAACCTTAAGCTAGATGAAAAGCGATTGCCACAAGACGGCCGTTTCAAGGTGGAAATGAATAATGAGAAGGTCTCATTCCGTGTGTCTATGCTGCCAACATACTATGGTGAAAAAACAGTTATGCGTTTACTGCGTGAGAACGTTTCTGGTTTTACACTTGAGGTGTTGGGTTTTCATGGTACTGGCTTGGAAAGAATTCATGACGCAACAAAGCTGGCTACTGGTATGATTCTCACCACCGGTCCAACCGGTTCCGGTAAAACCACCACACTTTATGCTGTGCTCGATATTTTAAATACACCTGATGTAAATATTTCGACCATTGAGGACCCAATTGAATATCAAATGAAGCGTATTAATCAAACTCAGGTTAAATCTGAAATTGGTTTTACATTCGCCAACGGTTTGCGCTCACTCGTGCGACAAGACCCGGACATTATCATGGTTGGTGAAATTCGCGATACTGAAACAGCCTCATTGGCCATCAACTCCTCTTTGACTGGTCACCTCGTGCTCTCAACTCTGCACACCAACTCAGCGGCCGGTGCCATTCCACGTCTCATCGATATGAAAGTTGAACCATTTTTGATTGTTTCAACCGTGAATGTGATCATTGGTCAGCGTTTGATTCGACGTTTGACATCTGAAAAGGAGGCTCACAAAATGTCTGCTGCTGAACTTGAACAGTTGAAAAAAATTATTGACACTGATCGATTACTACAGCTACTCAAAACTGAAAAAATTGTTGAAAAAAATGCTACCTGGGATTCAATTCCATTTTACAAACCAAAACCATCTGCTGAATCAGAAGATGGATTCAAAGGCCGAGTCGGTATTCATGAGGTTCTGAAAGTTTCACCAGCAATTCGAGAGATTATTATGCAGGGTAAAACGAGTCGTGATATTGAAGAGCAAGCAAAGAAAGAGGGTATGATCACCATGATCGAAGACGGTATTTTTAAAGCGGTGCAAGGTTTAACAACGATTGAGGAAGTTTTGCGTGTGATTAGTGAATAATATGGCTAAATATAGCGTTAAAAAGATCGATTCAGCCGGTACAGTTCGTGAGGAAATAATTGATGCCGCTGATCAGGGTGCGATCAATGCCACTGTGCGAGATCAAGGCATGACGCTCATTTCTGCTACTGAAGTGGGTGTTGATGGTCAGAAAAAACGTTGGAAGTTTAATATTGAAATAAACATTTTCAATCGAATCAAGCTTCACGACAAGATTATTTTTACACGCAATCTTGGTGCGATGATTGAGGCGGGTTTAGCTGTGTCACGTGCACTTACCGTTATTGAAAAGCAGACAAAGCAAAAACGTTTCAAGGATATTGTCAGCAATATCAATAAAAGTATTAGTACCGGTAAAACATTGCACGAAAGTTTAGAGGTGTATCAGGATGTGTTTAGTCCGCTCATGATCTCTATGGTGCGAGCCGGTGAAGAATCTGGTTCTTTGGCCCAGTCTCTGCGAGTGGTTGCGAGTCAGATGGAGAATTCGTATAAACTGACCAAGAAAATTAAGGGTGCCATGATGTATCCAATGATTGTGGTTGGAGCAATGCTCCTGATCGGCTTTTTCATGTTGACATATGTGGTGCCAACGCTCAGTGCCACATTCAAAGAACTCAATGCTGAGTTGCCAATGAGTACAAAGATCATTATCTACACCAGCGATTTTATTAAGGCCCACATTATCTTTACCATATCAGCATTTATAGTTTTGGCTGGTAGCATTTTTTATGCTATTCGGACGCCGCGCGGCAAGCGAGTTATGGACTATTTGTTATTGCGATTACCGGTAATTGGTCCAATAACAAAAGAAGTGAACTCAGCTCGTACAGCGCGCACATTCTCATCTTTGCTCTCAGCGGGTGTCGATATCCTTGTGGCGACACGCATTACTGCTGATGTGTTGCAAAATTCATACTATAAAGAGGTTATGGCTGCTGTGGAGACAAAAATCCAAAAAGGTCAGCCGATTGCCGAAGTGTTTAATGCCATGGAAAATCTTTACCCGCCCTTTGTCGGTGAGATGATTTCGGTGGGTGAGGAGACAGGTCAATTGGCTCAAATGTTGCTTGGTGTGGCCACATTTTATGAAAATGAAGTTGATCAGAAGACCAAAGACATGTCCTCGGTTATTGAACCGTTTCTAATGGTCTTTATTGGCCTAGTAGTTGGCGTTTTTGCAGTGGCGATGATCGGCCCTATTTATTCATTGGGTAGCAATATTTAATATGTATCGACGCGGCTTCACACTTCTCGAAGTTATTATCGTCATTGTTATCCTGGCGATTATCTCCGGTATCTTATTGCAATCATTTCAAACATTTAATAGGAGTCAGGCTTTGTCACGTGATGCAGAAAATATTATTGCCCAACTGGAACTGGCTCGTTCAAATACATTGGCTGCAAAAAATGGTTCACAGTATGGTGTGCATGTTACTTCAACAAGTACAACACTCTTTGCTGGTGCAACATATGTTTCAAATGCGGCAACCAATCAAGTTTTTGTACTCAATAATGCAAACACCGCATCGTATTCATTGACTGGCGGTGGCGCTGATATTCTTTTTAACCGTCTAATCGGTGACACTGATCAAAATGGCACAATTACTTTGACATCCACAGCGACAGGTAGAACTCTAACTGTTACAATATATAAAACAGGTTTGATTCAATAATGAAGAAAACGTACACAAAAGGCTTTGGTCTACTTGAAGTACTCATTGCTTCTACGATTATTACAATCGGAATTTTGGCTATTAGCACTTCGTTTACTGTCTATATTAAATACGCTCTGTCTAACGACAAAAATGTTCAGGCCGCGTATTTGGCACAGGAGGGTTTTGAGGTTATGGGTTTTTTGAGAGACAAGGGTTGGGCAAGTAATGTTGCTTCGATCTCCACCACTACCCCTTTTTATCTCACATTTAGTAGTACTTGGACCACAACAACATCGGCACCAGCTTATATCGACAGTACATTTCTTCGCCAGCTAACGATCTCGGATGTTAGACGTGATGTCAGTGATAACATTGTGACATCTGGTGGTATCTGGGACCCTTACACCAAAAAAGTGACATTAACAGTATCGTATTTTCAGGGCAAGGCTACCACGACTCAGACAATGAGTATGTATATTAGTAAATTATTTGCTGATTAATATGAAACGCGGCTTTACACTCATTGAAATATTGATTTACGTTGCGCTTCTAGTGTTAATGTTGTTGCTCATCATCAACACGACACTATCGTTCACTGGTTCATATCGCCCGGTAGCAGCGTTACGTGTAGCTGATCGGGCAGCGGTCTCGAGTATAGAGCGGTTAACTCGGGAAATTCGTCTGGCAACTGCAGCTACTGTTGATACTTCAAGCACAACCGCCCATGCATTGACGTTAACTGCTGGTTCAACAATCACCGAGTTTTATGTTGAAAACGGTGTGCTTAAAGTCGATATTAACGGCACTTTAAGTGGACCACTCACACCTTCGGGTGCCTGGATAACCGACCTCGATTTTGCCGTCATTGATAATGGTAATTCAAAGGCGGTGAAAATTGACATGATAGTTAATGGTGTTAGCGGTCAGACTACAATAACTAAAAAATTCCACACCACTGTGGTGATGAAGGGTATATGATATTTGCAACTAAAAAACAACATAATCGCGGTGCAGCCATGCTTCTGGCCACACTTTTCTTCTTGGCAATTTCCGTTGTCATTGTTTTGGGTATTGCTGCGCCAATTATTAAGCAAGTGAAAATTGGTACGGATACAATTCATTCTGTTGAAAGTTATTATCTATCTGAGGGCGCACTAGAAGACGGTACATACCGTATTTTAAATAGTAAGACCCTAGCCTCGGGGGACACATATGTGGTCAATGGATACACAACAACAGTTACACTTACCACAACTGCAGGCGGCAAGACGATTGAAACATATACAAGCCGCGATGGCTTGGTACGAAAAATGCAGGCTCAAGTAACAGAAGGAGTTGGTGCAGCGTTCAACTATGCCATTCAAAGTGGTGCTGGTGGTTTTAATATCACGGGTGGATCACAAATTGTAGGGAATATTTATAGCAACGGCTCGGTAAAGATAAGCGGTGGTTCGAGCGTGACTGGTGGTGTAACAGCTGCCAATCCTTCAGCAACCTCGACAGATCAGAGTAATGATACACCATCGACAATTTCTAGCTGTTCATCATCAAATTGTATTACATTCGGTAATAGTAGTGGTACGCAAGATATCGCTCAGAGTTTTCGGGTTTCAAGCAGTCAATCACTCAATAGCATTGCTTTTTATTTGAAAAAAGTTAGTACCCCAGCCGACATTACCGTTAAAATCACAACAGATAATGCTGGTAAACCAAGTTCTACGGCCTTAATTACAAGTACAATTGCAGCTTCAAGCGTGACTACGTCATTTGGATGGGTTTCAGCTAGTTTGGCAGCTTATCCAATACTTGATCCCGATGAAACGTATTGGGTTGTACTTGATGCCGGGAGTAATGCATCTAAATATTACGTTATTGGTGCTAATACGAGCGGTTACACATCTGGCTCATCAGCAATTGGCGCATGGGGCGGCACATGGGCTAGTACGTCACCATCAACACTTGATTCATACTTTAGACTTTATCTCGGTGGCGGTAATTCATATATCGGTAATCAGACTCCTTCATATGTGGGGGAAGCAACGATCGGAAGTGGTGGCACTGGTAACGCGTGGGCATACTATGTCGGTGGTGCAAATGTGGCTGGAAATCTTTACTGTCAGCAAGGCGCTTATAATAATAAGAGTTGTGACACTTCAAAGGGTTTGCCAACACCATCAGGATACCCAATTTCTGACGCAGTAATAGCGCAGTTTAAGGGTGATGTTGATAATGCTTTGCCGGATACATTTACCGGTGGCTGGACATATAATGGCAACCTAACTATTAATTATTTGGGCACCACCACAACCAGTTTGCGACAGGTGAATGGTAATCTAACACTTAATTGCAGTAGCAACCCAGCAAATTTTGGTGACATTTATGTGACTGGTACTTTGTCTGTTTCAAGTGGTTGCCAAATGAACGCTGATAATGTAAAGGTGGGTGGTGATGTGACGATTGGAAATGTTGGCGCAACCATGGACTCGCTTAATGCTGGTAGTGATGTGCTGATTACTGGCGGTGGAGTCTTGACTGTCGGTCCAACTAAAGTTGCCGGTGATATCTCGGTTCAGTCAACGCTCAGTATGAAGGGTACACTTTGGGTGGTGGGTAATCTAACTCAATCAAGCGGTGCCACGACGCGACTCAATGCTTCGTATGGCACAAATAGTGGGGTTATTGTAGCTGACGGTTATCTTGATCTTTCAGGTGGCGGTACATTTAACGGTTCAGGTCAAACGGGTAGTTATATTGTATTGGCTACAACAAGTAATTGTCCGGTCGGCGCCGGCTGTGGGACGCACAATGCTATCGACCTTTCCGGTGGCGCCGGCGCCGTTGTCCTTGTGGCACAAAATGGCACCATGAGTATGAGTGGTGGTACTTCTGCAAAAGCCATGGTTGCTAATCGTATCGTAGTTTCAGGTGGCGCTCGTATAAATTACGACAGCGGTTTGGCTGATCTCAATTTCTCATCCGGTCCTTCAGGTGGTTGGAATGTAACAAGCTGGAAGGAAGTTCAATAGTCAAGATAAAACCGGGTTACTGACGTGTTAGAATGATTGTATGAAATCTCGAAATTTTCTTATTGTGGGTAATTGGAAGATGAATCCAGATAGTTTAACTCGGGCAGTTAAACTTTTTTCTGAAATTGATAAAAATATTTCATTGGCTAAAAATATTAAAGCGGTTATTTGTCCGCCATCGGTATATTTACCCGCCTTACATGCTTTAAAATCGAAGCGTTTGACGCTCGGCGCTCAAGATGTCTCGGAATTTTTTGACGGTTCTCACACTGGCGAAGTCACAGCAGCAATGCTTAAAAGTGCTTCAGCCCACTATGTGATAGTTGGTCACTCTGAACGCCGAGCTTATGGTGAAACTGATGATATGGTAAATGCTAAAGTGCAACAGGCACTCTCGGCCGGCCTTAAACCTATTATTTGTGTCGGTGAAGAAAAACGAGACGAAGAAGGTCATTATCTAGCTTTCGTAAAGCATCAAATAGAACGAGCTTTAGCTGGTGTTTCAAAAACCAGCCTGCAGTCAATCGTTTTTGCCTATGAACCGGTCTTCGCTATTGGTTCAAACCGAGCTCTCGATTCTCGTTCAGTACATGAAATGAGTATTTTTATCAAAAAAACCATCGTTGATTTTTTCCGACTCAAGAGTTTGCCTGAAATATCTATTTTATACGGGGGAGCGGTTGATCCGCTCAATGCTTTTGGTATTCTGGGTGACGGTCAGGCTGATGGTTTGTTAATTGGTCGCCAAAGTCTGGAGGCAAAAAATTTTGCTGAAATTATTTCGCTGGTAAAAACGATATAACATGACAAAAACACTCGATCAGATGCCGGATATAAGTGGTCAACCTGTACTTGTCAGATTAGACTTGAACGTGCCGGTTAAAGATGGGGTGGTGGTAGATGATTTCCGGATCAAACAGGCCATGCCAACCATTGAATTTTTGCGTCAAAAGCAGGCCAAAATCCTTATTATTAGCCACATTGAAGGGGGAAGTGATACCTTAAAACCGGTTTTTGAATATCTTCAAAAATCTCTGCCAGTAACTTTTTGTTTGGATTGTGTCGAGTCAGGTAATGCCTGTGTCGAACAATGCCAGCCGGGTGAAATTATTTTATGTGAAAACATTCGTTTGTATGACGGTGAAAAGCGTAATGATAAAGATTTTGCCAAAAAATTAGCCTCACTGGCAAAATATTATGTTAATGATGCTTTTTCTGTCTCACACCGCTCACATGCCTCGGTTGTCGGTGTGCCACAATTCATTCCAGGTTTCATTGGTCTACAATTTCAAAAAGAAATCGAGAATTTGTCCAAAGCATTTAATCCACCACATCCATTTCTATTCATCTTAGGTGGGGCCAAGTTTGATACCAAACTACCATTAGTCAAAAAGTTTTTACATGTCGCTGATACTATATATGTCTGTGGTGCTTTGGCCAATGACTTCTATAAAGCTAAGGGGTATGAAGTTGGTCAGTCGACTATTTCAAATGGTGTAGATGTTTCGGATTTGTTGAATGAAACGAAAATTGTGTTACCAGCGGATGCTGTAGCAGAAGATAAAAGTGTTGTCGGAGTGGAACAGCTGGCCAAAGATCAAAAAATTATGGATGCGGGCCCAGTCTCGTTGGCAGAACTCTCGGATTTAATTAAAAATGCCAAAGCCATTCTCTGGAATGGTCCTTTGGGTAATTACGAAAAAGGTTTTACTCAGCCAACAATTGATGTGGCTAAAATGATTGCCGAATCAGGTGCGCTGTCTTTAGTTGGGGGAGGAGATACACTGGCAGCGATTTCGACCCTGGGTTTTGAATCAAAATTTACATTTATTTCGACAGGTGGTGGCGCTATGCTTGACTTTTTGGCGAATGAAACATTGCCTGGGCTTCAAGCGCTAGCCTAAAGCCTCTCTAATTTTTCGGGCGTTGTTTTCGTAGTCGTTGGGATTTGCATCAATCGTGTGAGGGTTTGGATAGATCCAAATGTGCGCATGGGGTACTTCATCGCCCATAATACGGCTCCAGATAGCCTCTGTATTAAAAGCCTGCTGTTGAGCTTTGGCGATTCTGCGAGCAATTTCAAAATATTGACCAACATTCGGCACATCCCAGACCCAGCGATGGTGGGCTTTTGGAATAATTTGAGTGTGACCAGCTGATTGAGGATGAATATCGAGGAAGGCTAAAAAAGCATCGTCCTCATAGACTTTGTATGCGGGAATTTCACCGGCAATAATTTTACAAAAGATGCAATCATTCATGGGGTTAGTATATGGTAAAATGGCCTGAATGAAAACCTATATTCTGCGTGAACAGCCTGCGGCCACAGAACTGACTGAACTAGGTTCGTACTCTCATTTACTCCAAAAACTGCTTTATTTTCGCAATATCAAGAGTGCTGATGAGGCAGAGGTATTTCTTAAGCCTAACTACGAAAGACATAGCCATGATCCGCTCTTGATGAAGGGGATGACGGCTGCAGTAGAGCGGATATTACAGGCCGTTGAACGGAATGAACGTATTCTTATATATAGTGACTACGACGCTGATGGTATTCCAGCCGCAGTGGTCCTGACTGATTTGTTTAGGGCCATTAACTACACAAATTTTGAGGTATATATTCCGCATCGTCATACAGAAGGGTACGGTTTACATCTAGAAGCTATTGAAACGTTCCCAGCGCGCGGAATTAAACTCATTATTACACTTGATTGCGGTATTGTGGATCACGCAGAAGTGGCTCATGCTCAAAAATTGGGTATCGATGTGATCGTGACTGACCACCGTCTACCGGGTGAGATACTGCCTAAGGCCTATGCCGTTATTAATTCAAAGCAATCCGATTGTGAGTATCCGGAGAAGATGTTGTGTGGTGCGGCTGTGGGGTATAAGTTGACCCTAGCTTTACTGGCCAAAAACCGTTTTGGTTTGGCGGTTGGCAAAGAAAAGTGGTGGCTGGATATGGTGGGTATTGCTACGCTCTCTGATATGGTGCCTTTGGTTGGTGAAAATCGGGTATTGGCACACTATGGTTTAAAAGTGTTGCGTAAGTCACCGCGTTTGGGTCTAGCTCGTTTGTTGCGGTTGATTCGGGTTGATCAAAAAAATCTTACCGAAGATGATGTGGGTTTTATGATTACACCGCGGATCAACGCCGCCTCGCGGATGGGCACACCACTTGATGCGTATGAATTGTTATCAGCGACCGATGAGGCAGAGGCTGGCCGCTTGGCCCAACATTTAGAGGAAATTAATCAGGAGCGAAAAACGCGCGTGGCAGTTTTGGTCAAGGAAGTGAAAAAGCATGTGGCTGCTCGGGAAATTACTGATGTGATTGTGGCTGGTAATCCAGACTGGCGACCTGCCTTGCTGGGTTTGGTGGCAAGTAGTATTGCTGAAGAATATAACCGCCCAGTATTTTTGTGGGGTAGAGAGGAGGGGCAGGAGATAAAAGGTTCGTGTCGTTCGGATGGCTCGGTGGATGTGGTGAAGCTTATGAGCGAAGCCGCCGGCACCTTTAGTCAGTTTGGCGGACACAAAATGGCCGGCGGCTTCGCTGTCTCGTCCGAACATATTCACGCACTTGAAACAGAATTACTAAATGCCTACAGTAAAGTCAAAGAATCAACAGCAGTTGAAGAAGAATTCATTGATACTATATTATCGATCGATGATGTCACAGAAAAAACATATAATGACATCGAACAGCTCGGCCCATTTGGTGTTGGTAATGCTAAACCACTTTTTCTTATCAAGAATCAATTGATTGCTGAGACTCGATCATTTGGTAAACGTCAGGAACACTTAGAATTATTATTACCGAACTCACGACAAAAAATGATTAAAGCTATCGCTTTCTTTGCTGAACCACAATCGTTCACTGTTCAACCTAAGAAATCTAAAACTGTCGATATCTTAGCGACCATGGAAAAATCTTTTTTTGGACGACCAGAGATTCGTTTACGAATAGTTGATATACTTTAACCATGAACAAAGCATTTACACTTTTTACAGACGGCAGTTCACGCGGCAATCCTGGTCCGGGTGGTTGGGCATACATCGTAGTGAAACCAACGGGGGAGGTGGTTGAAGGTGGTGGTGGCGAAGAAAAAACTACAAACAATCGGATGGAAATGACCGGTATTATTGAAGCGCTCCAATCTATTAAAGGTGCAACAGAACCGATAACTATTTACACGGACTCAAGTTATGTAGTAAACGGTGTTACCAAGTGGGTCAAGGGTTGGCAAAAAAATAATTGGTTAACTTCCACAAAAGAAGGTGTACTTAATCGTGATTTGTGGGAGCGTCTGGTTGAAGTTGTGGATTCATTTTCGCAAAAAATTTCTTGGCAGATAATTGCTGGACACAGTGGTATCGCCGGCAATGAGCGGGTTGATGAAATTGCCACTGCTTACGCTGATAAAGACATCGTGTCTTTGTACAACGGTGAACTCGCTGACTATCCGGTTGATGTTTTTAATCTGAGTGAAGATATAGAAAAAAAAGAGACAAAATCAAACAAAAAAGATCGTCGCCAAGCATACTCATATGTAAGTTTGGTTGATGGCGTAATTACTGTTGATAAAAGTTGGGTTGAATGTGAGAAACGAGTTAGGGGCAAAAAAGCCGCTCGATTTAAAAAAGTATTTTCTGAAACAGAACAACAGGCTTTGATCGCTGAGTGGCAAAAATAATTTATTGAAATTTGATTAAAATTTGAAACCCGCATCGCTACACTAGTAGCGATGCGGGTTTCTTTAATCCCAACGATATTATATGGTTACATCGCTGGCAGCTCGGCTGAGTTATTATCGACTCACCATCAAACATCCATACTTTTAATTATAATCAGTACTTTGGTTTTTATCGTACACGCACAAATTACTAAACGTTGTGTTGAACAAAAATTAAAAATCTACACCTGGTCTTTTTTATTTCTCATTTTCATCACCATGTACTGCGGTGGAGTTTTGCGCACAAAATATTTTACATCTTTTACCGGTGATCAATTTTTTATCAACAGATTGAACAAGAAATTAATGCTCGCGGCGTGGTGGTCAGCGAACCAGATGAGCGTGAGAAAGCCACACGATTTACGGTAAAACTTTTTGAAGTTATTGATGAAGGTTTTGTTAAAAAAATCCAACCAACTAAAATTATTATTTCTGATTCGTTATACTCGCAACTTTTTTATGGTGATGAAATTTTAGTGCGCGGGAAAATTAAACTACCTGAAGCATTTGAAGGGGACAATGGTCGAACACTTGAGTATCAAAAGTTTTTAGCTAAAGACAAAATATTTTTTCTGATGCCTGAAGCCCGTGTTGAATTACTTGATCACCATAAAGCCAATTCAGTTGTCGAGATATTGTTATGGTTGAAACAAAAATATAATCACAACCTCGATGCTATTATTCCGTTTCCCGAATCACGTTTGGCTGCAGGTCTGACAATTGCCGGCAAGAAAGCTTTACCCGAAGCAATTCTAAACGAATTTAAAATTACGGGCGCTGTGCAGATCGTTGTACTTTCCGGTTACAACATCACTATTGTTTCGGAAACAGTAATTTCTTTGTTGGCATTTTTACCGATTGTCTGGTCTGTTATTTGTGCGATTGTTTTGTTGGTGTTATTCACACTTATGGCCGGGGCCACGGCTACCATGGTCAGAGCATGTGTCATGGCAATTGTGGCGTTGGTCTCGGTGTTATTCAAAAGAACATACAATGTTTCACGAGCGTTGTGGCTGACGGCATTTATTATGTTGTTACAAAATCCGATGTTGCTTTTGTACGATCCATCATTTCAATTATCATTTCTTTCCACGTTTGGTTTGATTGTTGTTTCACCAATTATCGAACCGTATTTAAAATGGATTCCAGAAAAGTTTGGTATACGATCTGTGGCGTGCGCCACATTTGCCGCTCAGTTATTTGTTATGCCATATCTTTTGTATGCATCTGGAGATATAAGCTGGGTAGCATTTCCGGCAAATTTATTAGTAACGCTAGTGATTCCGTTTACGATGCTTCTGGCATTTATCTGCGGGCTTATCGGCTTTGTTTCACAAACAATAGCTGTGCCAATTGGTTTATTAAGTTTTGTGTTTCTGCGTTACGTACTCACAATTATTCATGTGTTATCACAAATCCCAGGTGCGTTACTCTCGGTACACTCCTTCCCTTTATGGTTAATGGCAGTGGTGTACGGATGTTACTTGGTTTTAATTCGTTGGGTACACAAAAAATCCTAACCACGTTTCACAAACAGCCGCCCCTTCGGGGCGGCTGTTTTGTTAGGCTTGTTTTAAATTGTCTTCGACCGTTTGCCAGTTGATGTTACTGAAAAACGCTTCAACATACTTTTTCTTTTCTGATGGGGGATAGTCGAGCATGTATGAATGTTCCCACATATCCAAACCTAGGATCATTGGCAGGCCATTGAGTTGTCCAAGATGTTGTTCTTCAACCCAGGCGTGAACGAGTTGGTTATGTTGTTTATCAAAATAAAGAACTGCCCAACCGATGCCACGGGTCAGGGCTATGGCTTTGAAACGTGTCAGCCAGGCTTCCCATGAACCCCACTGATCCTCAATCATTTTCTTGAGCTGTGAATCAGCGGGTAGGGATTTGGCACCACCCTCAAACAATTTAAAGTAGTGTTCGTGGTTACGCATACCGTTAAATTCAAAACCAAATCGACGCTGTAATTCACCGAGCTCATACGCGTGACGTTCACTGTCGACACTAAATTCCTTTATTTTATCGAGTATAACGTTCGAGTGTTTTACATAGCCGGCATACAATTTTAAATGCTCGTCAATACTCTGACGTGATATGCCGACAAGCTCCGGAATATTAAATTTCATTTCTTGGTACATAGCTGTAGGGATTAGTTAATACTTATATAGTGTAGCAAATTTCATCTAATTTTTATCTTTTCTTTATCTAAATTTTATCTAGATTTCATCTTGGTAACGTATACTAGGGTCATGAGAGTTATAAGAAAAAACTGGAAACTCGCAGTCGTTGTTTTTCTGCTGCTTATACTCGCCGGTATATCATATGTGATATATTCGGAGCGCCCAGCTCCGTACATGACTGTAGCTTTTTTGAATGTGGGGCAGGGTGATGCCATTTATATCGAATCGCCCGACCATCATCGAATCATGGTGGATGGTGGTCCGCCTCACGCCATCTTAAATGAACTTGCCAAAGTCATGCCATTGTATGAGCGTCACTTTGACACTTTTATTGTAACGAATCCTGACACCGATCATTACGCTGGTTTTATCGACATGTTGCAGACGTATTCAGTTTCTAGAGTTATTGAACCTGGCACAAAAACTGATACAGCCACATACAAAGAATTTAAAAAAATTCTTAAAGAAAAAAATATTGAAACAATTATTGCTAAACGTGGCCTGACATTGCATTTAGGGCAGGCGACAGATCTTACTATTTTATTTCCTGATCGTGATGTTTCGGCTTCCTCAACAAATGAGGGTTCGATAGTTGCGAAACTGACATATGGCAGTACCTCAGTCATGCTCACCGGTGATGCGCCAAATGCCACAGAAGAATACGTGCTATCTCTGGATGGCGCAAATCTGCGCAGCACAATTTTAAAAGAAGGACATCACGGTTCTCGGACATCTGCCTCAGAATCTTTTATTGCCGCAGTGAATCCGCAATTCGATGTGATCTCAGCTGGGGTTAAAAATAAGTATGGCCACCCACACCAAGAAACTGTTGACCTGCTCACCAAGCTTCATATCCCAATATTTTTAACAGCTAAGCTGGGCACAATTATCGCGCATTGCACGATGTTGAGCTGCGATCTGATTTATAAATAAAATAGGGGTATACTATCTACAGAAAGGAGTTGCATATGATAACCGCCATTTGGTACGCCCTTAAGAAGGAGAAGTTAATCCTGCTGCTCGGTGTTGCCACGCTGTTTTACAGTCGGATCGTCAATGAGGACTTTCTGGACGCTTTGCTGGGTACAAAAAAACATTCCAGCGAAGTAGTTATGATTATTCTACTCTCCCTGCTTCTCATGTGTGATGTGCTTCAATATCGCACAATGAAGATGATTGGTGGTAAGTGCCCACAGTGCCAAGAGGAAGATTGGGATCAGGTCGCATTTCCACATGACAATATTTCACCGCGACGTTGCAATGTCTGTGGTTACGTCTGGGAAGCAATTATCCGACACGTTCATTACAAAAAACCACCTCAGTGAGGTGGTTTTTTGCTTGTTTAGATTACGCCGGCTTTCTTAAGGGTAGCGTAGGCGCCGTTTTTGTTGATTGTCTTGATTGCTTTAGTAGAAAGAGTCACGACAATTGTCTTATTCATTTCAGGAATGAAGATACGCTTCTTCTGGAGGTTTACATAACGTCGAACTTTACCAGTTGGATTGAACTGGGTAGCACGAGTGCGGTTTGAATAACCACCTCCCATTTTTGAACCTCGATTTGTGACTGGGCAGACTTTTGCCATAATTTTGAATATTAGTTCGGCTATAGTATCATGTGAATATAGTTTATGCAAGTAGTCTTTTTTATCGCCATTCTTATTATGTCAGTCGTTATCCACGAGGTTTCTCATGGTTATGCGGCTAATTTGCTAGGGGATAAGACAGCTGAATATGAGGGTCGATTGACACTCAACCCATTCAAACACCTCGATCTCTTCGGTTCTATTATAGTGCCAATCATTACTTCTTTGGGTGGTTTTCCTTTCGGTTGGGCCAAACCGGTGCCATTTAACCCTTATAATTTGCGCTATCAGCGTTTCGGGGAAATGATTGTCGCTATCGCTGGTCCAGCCTCAAACATCCTTATTGCTGTTGTTTTTGGCCTTTTAATTCGTTTTGGTCTGGGTTATTTACCGCCCGCCTTCCTTAGTATTTCGCTCCTAGTAATCGTTATTAATATTAGTTTGGCTATTTTTAATCTTATCCCGATCCCACCTCTCGATGGTTCAAAGGTGCTTTTTGGCTTATTACCATTACGTTTTAGTCATATTCGCTGGCAATTTGAACGATATTCTCTCTTTGTGGTCTTTTTAATCCTGGTTATTCCGGCTTTTGGTATCTGGCTTAACTCAATTGTCTACTATTTGACTTTTTTGCTAACCGGTCTCCATTAAGTCTTGCTTTTTTTTCGTCTCTATACTATAGTAATGCTCACTTGCCTATGAGCGAGTTTTTTATTCTAAAATGCCTACAGTAAATCAACTCATTCGACGAAATCGCAAAAAGGTAGCCCGCAAACCAAAGGCGGTTGCTTTGCAGCGTTCATTTAATACTATTAAGAATCATCCGGTATATTTCCCGTCACCATTTAAGCGAGGTGTATGTACAAAGGTGACAACCAAGACTCCTAAGAAACCTAACTCTGCTATTCGTAAGATTGCCCGAGTTCGTTTGACGAACGGTATGGAAGTCACAGCTTATATTCCAGGCGAAGGTCACAATCTTCAGGAACACTCTGTTGTCTTACTTCGAGGTGGTAAGGTGAAGGATGTTGGTATTCGTTACACTATCGTTCGAGGTGTACTTGATACCCAGGGAGTAGAGAAGCGCCGCAAGGTTCGCTCAATGTACGGTACTAAGAAGCCTAAGAAAGCCTAAATAATCCTATGCGAAGAAAAGTAAAGAATCGAAATATGGTTTCTCCTGATACGATCTATCAGTCTGAGAAAATTTCTAAATTTATCAACAGTATCATGGTGAGTGGTAAGAAGAATGCTGCTCGTAACATTGTCTACAAGGCGATGGATGTGATCAAGGAAAAAGCTAAGGTTGAAGACCCAATGTTGGTATTCAATGAAGCTATGAACAATGTTTCTCCAGCTATGGAAGTTCGCTCACGTCGTGTCGGCGGTGCCAACTATCAGGTGCCTCGCGAAGTTCGTCCAGAACGCAAGCAAGCTCTCGCTATTCGCTGGATCATTGAATCGGCTCGATCAAAGAAGGGTTCACCAATGCACATCAAGCTTGCTGATGAAATTATCTCGGCTTCAAAGAATGAAGGTGAAGCTGTGAAGAAGCGTGAAAATACTATCAAGATGGCTGAAGCCAATAAGGCCTTTGCCCACTTTGCGTGGTAATTTAAATTCTAAACTGTGTAAAACCGGCGAGCAAAGCTCGCCGGTTTTGTTATACTTACATTATGTCAGTTCAATTTGATCAAAATCGCGTCTACTACACAGGTATTGCTCGAATCCCTGATACTCCAAAAGTGGTCCGCATGGTTATGGAGTTGGGAGTAGGGAGCGAGATTGCCGCATACCGCATTGTGGTCGTACTCATCGTATCTTGTTTTGTGATTGCCATCGCTTTGCTCCTTTATTCATACGGTCTGCTTAGCCCAAGTGGCCTTCAATCATATCTTAATAATCAGCCAGCTACGACAAAGACTCTTAATCAAATTCGAAATGAGCTCTAAAAAGTTTCTCAATAAAGGTTTCACACTCATAGAACTGCTGGTGGTAATCTCAATTATCGGATTAATTTCTTCTATTGTTTTAGCGAACATTGTCTCTGCTCGTAAAAAAGCTCAGGGTGCATATGTTGTGGCTTCGCTTCGACAAATTGGTAATGCTATCTCACTGTATTACTTGCAGAATAATTCTTACCCCGATGCAGCTTACGGCATAAATGATCAAAGTCAGACTGTATCAGTAGGTGGGATGATTACCTATGGTTCGTGTATTGGTGAAGGACCCTGTGAACTTAATGGCTCTGTTTCTCAAAATAGCACAATCATTAATCAGCTCACGCCATATTTTTCTGGTGCTAGTTCACTAAAAGCACACAGCTTTTCTTTTGTGGCGTATTCACAGAATATAACTGTAAAAGGGTATTGGTATGGTTGTTACACCAAAGATTCAATCGGTAGGTGTAATGTTGGGCAGCTCATTACATATATTGAGGGTCGAGCAACATGTCCGACCATGGGTGCTGTACTTGATCCAAGCTCGGGCACTATAACTCAGTACGGTATTACATACACCAAGTGCCAATACCAGTTTGGTCAATAACCCTCGGTAGACTTTTTACCTCTTTTACGCTACAATCACGGTACTTAAAAATAGGCTAGCGCCGGATTTTTATTATCAATTAAATTTATGAATAGAGATTATCCCCTAGAGAAAGTCCGAAACTTCGGCATCATTGCCCACATCGATGCGGGCAAGACAACAACGTCAGAGCGTATCCTTTACTACACCGGTATGAGTCACAAGATCGGTGAAGTGCATGAAGGTGAAGCGACAACTGACTGGATGGAACAGGAAAAAGAGCGTGGTATTACAATTACTGCTGCGGCGATTACCTGTTTTTGGAACCCTACATACATGGGTGCAGACACGACGCTCAAGCATCGTTTTAATATTATCGACACTCCGGGCCACGTGGACTTTACTGTGGAAGTGGAGCGATCTCTCAAGGTGCTCGACGGTGGCGTCGTTGTTTTCGACGGTGTGGCTGGCGTTGAACCTCAGTCAGAAACTGTGTGGCGTCAGGCTGACAAATACCATGTGCCTCGCATTTGTTTCATCAACAAACTCGATCGTACTGGCGGTTCTTTCGAACGCTCATATAACTCAATCATCGACCGCTTGAACAAAAATGCTGTGCGCATGCAGATTCCAATTGGTGAAGAAGCTCAGCATGAAGGTGTTATCGACCTCCTTAAACTGAAGGCCTACTACTTCGAAGGGGATATGGGTAATACTGTAGTTGAAAAAGAAATTCCTGAACACATGGTAGCTGATGCCAAGAAGTACCGCGCTATGCTTGTAGAGAAGGTTGTTGAATTTGATGACGCTCTCATGGCTGGTTATTTGGAAGGTCAGGAACCATCTATCGAGGATTTGAAAAAGACAATCCGTAAGGCTACAATTGCCAACCATCTCTTCCCAGTATTTACTGGTTCGGCTCTTAAGAATAAAGGTGTTCAGTTGATTCTCGATGCTGTGGTTGAATACTTGCCATCTCCACTCGATATTCCACCAGTTAAGGGTCATGATCCAGTTACGGGCGAAGAAATTGTCCGTCATGCATCTGACACAGAACCATTTGCGGCTTTGGCATTCAAACTCCAGACAGACCCATTCGTTGGCCAATTGACCTTCTTCCGTGTCTACTCAGGTACTGTTGAAGCCGGTTCATATATCTACAATGCTACAACAGGTGAAAAGGAGCGCCTTGGCCGTATCGTGCGCTTGCAGGCCAATCAGCGTGAGGAAGTGAAGAAAGTTTTCGCGGGTGAAATTGCAGCTGCCGTTGGTCTCAAGAGCGCCAAGACATCACACACATTCTGTGATGAGAGCAAGCCAATTATTCTAGATCCAATTAAATTCGCTGATCCAGTTGTGTCTCTACGAATCGAACCAAAGACCAAAGCTGACCAGGAAAAGATGGGTATGGCTTTGAAAAAATTGGCCGATGAAGATCCAACATTCATTGTGTCTTCAAACTCAGAAACAATGGAAACTATTATTTCAGGTGTTGGTGAACTCCAGCTTGAAATTATGGTTGATCGTATGAAGCGTGAATTCAGCGTCGAAGTAAACGTTGGTAAGCCTCAGGTTGCCTACCGTGAAACTATTACAGGTACTGCTGAAGCTGAACACAAATACATCAAACAGTCTGGTGGTAAGGGTCAATACGGTCACGTTAAGATCAATATCAAACCTCTTCAGCCATTGGCTGAAGGTGACAAAGTGCCTAAGAACGTCCATCGCTATGATGACTTCGAATTCATCGATTCTATTAAGGGTGGTGTGATTCCTCAGGAATTCATTCCAGCCGTAGAGAAGGGTGTAAAGGAAGCTATGGATCGTGGTATTGTGGCAGGTTTCAAAATGGTAAACATCTCATGTGAATTGACATTCGGTTCATACCACGATGTCGACTCATCTGAAATCGCCTACAAGATTGCTGCTTCACAAGCCTTCCAAGAAGCTTCAAAGCGCGCTCGTCCGGTTATTCTCGAACCAATCATGAAAGTTGAAGTGGTAGTACCAGATAAGTTCATGGGTGATATTACTGGTAACCTCTCATCAAAGCGTGGTCAGATTGAGGGTATGGATGATCGTGGAATGCTCAAAGCAATCCGAGCAAAAGTGCCGCTTTCAGAAATGTTCGGTTATGTAACCTCACTTCGTTCTATGACCGAAGGTCGTGGTACAGCCACCATGGAATTTAGTCACTATGATATCGTACCTCCTCAGGTAGAAAAGGTTATCGTTGAATCTCGAAAATAGTAAACAAAAAACCGCCGCCCGGCGGTTTTTTGTTACTTAGGAAATTCTGTAGTTAGCAAATTTGAATGGTAGAAATCTTCGGCAATACCACCGAAGCTATATTTTACGCTATTAATTTCAATTTCTGCACCACCAATTTGAGGATTGGCATTGGGCTTTGAATGAATAAAGCCAATATTGAATAGAGTAGCGAGCACACCTGGCTTATTGGAGATGTTGTAGCCGGCAGCTTGCCACTGTTTTTCAATTTGTTTTAAAAACAGTGCGCTGTAGAGGTATGAGTAGTAGTGATTTTTCTGGTCGGTGAGACGGGCAAAACGTTCCGTTTCCTGATCTGCTGTTTGAAAATCGAGCAAATGTTCATATTGTGGACCGAGATAAAAAGGGGATTGAGGATTCTTTAAATTATTCTCAATTTCAATAGCTGAGTCACGACGCATACCCATCACACCCCATGAGTACTGGCTTTGTACGCCCAGAATACGGAAAGGTGCAAAAACCTCTTTAAATATTTCTCGGTTGGTGAAAAAGAGTCGCATTTGTTCCGAGATGAGTGGGCCCACAAGAATGCGCGGGTTGATCTGAGCATCTGCCGCCGCACGCTCGATAGCAGTCTGATCTTTCTCAATAGCTACTGCCAAAGTTTGCCACTCTTCGGTGGTGGTCCAAGCTGGTGTGGGGTTGGGGGTGGTGTCGGTGAGATGGCGGTTGGTGGTATCGATAATACTTTTGCTTTTAGTTAGACCCAAAAAGAGAATCAGATAAATTACCACAGTAATTAAACCAATGAAGGCGAGGCTGCCGACAATGAATATTAGTATTTTTCTCATTACTCGATTTAAAGGCATAACGTAGTAGGGCAAGTGTAGCATTGTTGCTATATTTTACCAACTTGAACGTAGTCTAGAGCCATATAATTTGACAATATTCACAGCTCTGCTAATATAGGCACTATCGCAATTTTTGCGTCGTTTTTTGTATCTAAACGCTCGTTTAGACTCAGAAATTATCATTAATTATTAATAGTTCATTCTTACCCTTGCATAACGCTTGCGGTAACTTATAAACATATGGCAGAAGCATTTGATCGATCAAAACCACACCTCAACGTTGGTACAATTGGCCACGTTGACCATGGTAAAACAACACTTACAGCCGCAATCCTCAATGTTTTGAGTCTTGCTGGCCAGCAGGTTAAGCTCAAGGGCGTCAATGATATTGACTCAGCCCCAGAAGAAAAAGCACGTGGTATCACCATTGCTCTTTCACACAACGAATACTCAACAGCTAATCGTCACTACGCTCACATCGACGCGCCTGGTCACGCTGACTACATCAAGAACATGATCACTGGTGCAGCTCAGATGGACGGTGCTATCCTCGTGGTAGCTGCGACTGACGGTGTTATGCCTCAGACACGTGAACACATCCTCTTGGCTCATCAGGTTGGTGTGCCACGCATCATTGTCTTCTTGAACAAAGTGGACATGGTTTCAGATCCTGAACTCGTTGACCTCGTGGAAGAAGAAGTTCGAGATCTCCTCACAAAAAATGATTACGACGGCAAAAATACTCCTGTTATCCGCGGTTCAGGTCTCAAGGCTCTCGAAGCTAAGGACCTCAACGATGAATGGGCTCAGGGTGTTCTCAAGCTCACCCAGACATTGGATGAATACATTCCAGTGCCAGTTCGAGATACAGATAAGCCATTCTTGATGCCTATCGAAGACATCTTCTCAATTGAAGGTCGTGGTACAGTGGTAACTGGTAAAATCGACCGAGGTATGGTCAAGGTAGGTGAGGACGTTGAAGTTGTTGGTTTGAAGCCAACAGTAAAGACTACTGTTACTGGTATCGAAATGTTCAACAAGTCATTGAATGAAGGTATGGCCGGCGACAACGCAGGTATCCTCGTTCGAGGTCTCAAGAAGGAAGATATCACTCGCGGTCAGGTTCTTGCTAAGCCAGGTTCAGTGACTCCTCACACAGATTTCGAAGCTGAAGTCTACATCTTGAAGAAGGAAGAAGGTGGTCGTCACACTCCATTCTTTACAGGTTACAAGCCTCAGTTCTACGTTCGAACAACAGACGTTACTGGTGAAGTTACTCTCAAGGAAGGTGTTGAAATGGTTATGCCAGGCGACACAGTAACATTCAAAGTAAAGCTCGTTGCTCCAATTGCTCTTGAAGAAAAGACCCGATTCGCTATTCGCGAAGGTGGTAAGACAGTTGGTGCCGGTGTTGTTACAAAAATCGTAGCTTAAATCACACATTAGTACTTTTACATCATGACTGCAGAAACGACAAAAAAACCACGAGCGCCCAAGGTTGCTGTTAAAAAAGACGGCATTGCTAAGTTGCGCATTCGTGTTCGAGCGTACGAGTACAAAGTACTTGATTTGTCGGTGAAGCAAATCATGGATACAGCGCTTCGCTATGATGCGCAGGTTGTTGGACCTATCCCTCTGCCAACAGAAATTAAGAAATATACAGTCAACCGCGCTGCGTTTATTTACAAAAATACACGCGAGCAGTTTGAAATGCGCATTCACAAGCGCTTGATCGACATCATTAACCCTTCAGCGAAAATCATTGAGTCTTTGACCAACCTTTCTCTGCCATCAGGAGTTACGATCGATGTGAAAATAATGTAAGACCATGAAATTCATTTTAGGATTAAAACAGAATATGTCGCAGGTGTTTGATGCCGAAGGAAAAGTCCAGCCAGTGACTGTACTTTCAACGGGTCCAATGACTGTGACTCAGGTTAAGACTGCTGACAAAGACGGCTATGCTTCAGTGCAGATTGGTTTTGGCAGCAAGAGTCCTAAAAATGTAAATAAGGCTCAGAAAGGTCATTTCAAAGATCTCGGTAACTTCCGCTATGTAAAGGAATTCCGAATCGGTGATAAAGATACATTTACAGTTGGTGACAAGATCAACGTCGACTCTTTCAAGGCAGGCGACGTTGTTCGTGTCTCATCTATCTCAAAAGGTAAGGGTTTCCAGGGTGTAGTGAAGCGCCATGGTTTCCATGGTGGTCCACGATCACACGGTCAGAAGCACTCAGAACGTGAACCAGGTTCTATTTCTGGTGGTACACGTAACGGTGGTCGCGTGCCTGCTGGTATGCGTATGGCTGGCCGTATGGGTACAGACCGAGTAACTGTTAAAAATTTGAAAGTAGTTCAGATCAATCCAGAAGCTGGTTTGATCTTGGTGAGCGGTGCTGTTCCAGGTCGTCGAGGAACATTGGTAGAAGTTCGAGGTTAATTGATTTTCATGGAAACAAAAGTATACAACCGAAAAGGGGAAGAGGCTGGCAAGGTCACACTACCAAAAGAAATCTTCGAGGCAACATGGAATGCAGATTTAGTGCACCAGGTTGTGACATCAATGATGTCATCAGCACGTGCAGCAATCGCTCATACCAAGACTCGTGGTGAAGTTCGCGGTGGTGGTAAAAAGCCATGGCAGCAGAAAGGTACAGGCCGCGCACGTCATGGTTCTACTCGTTCACCAATTTGGGTAGGTGGTGGCGTGGCTCATGGTCCTCGCAATGACAAAAACTTTGCTCGCAAAGTGAATCGCAAGATGAAGGCTAAGGCTCTCTATACAATCTTGAGTAAAAAGCTCAAGGATAATGAAATTATTTTCGTTGACTCTATCGATTTCAAAGAACCAAAGACCAAAGAAGCTGTTTCAGTTTTGAAATCGCTCGGTGGTATCAAGGGCTTCGAACGTCTCACTACAAAGAAAGTTAATGCTGCATTCATCGCTTTGCCTGCAAAGGACAAGAGTGTTGAAAAGAGTTTTGGTAATATCGGCAGCGTTGCAATTGGTGAAGTTCGCAATTTGAATCCTGTTCAGGTTCTTAATCATAAGTATCTGATCATTGCTGATCCAAAAACATCACTTTCACAGGTAGTTAAAGCATAAATATCATGGCCTCATCTGCTACAAAAAAGAATACAGTTTCAGTAAACACATCACATGTGATTGTCCGACCACGCATTACTGAAAAGGCTTCAATGAAGTCAGAACAGAACGTGTACGTATTCGAAGTTGCTACAACTGCTTCAAAGATTGATATTTCAAATGCCATTGCCGACCTTTACAAGGTTACACCAGTTAAAATTGCTATCACTCAGATTCCATCAAAGAATGTAATCGTGCGCGGTCGCTACGGTGTACAGAAGGGTGGTAAAAAAGCCTATGTGTACTTAGCTAAAGGCGATAAGATTGAAATCGTATAATTATGAAAACATACCGCCCAACAACAAAATCACGACGCAATATGTCGACCATCTCATATGGTCAGTACCTTACTGCTTCAGAACCATATAAGCCTTTGACAAAGGGTTTTAAACGAGCTGTCGGCCGTAACAATCACGGCATGATCACAACTCGTCACAAGGGCTCAGGTCATAAGCGTTTGTATCGTGATATTGATTTTTCATACAACAAATTCGACATGCCAGCTAAAATCCTGACAGTTGAATATGATCCAAACCGAACTGGTTTCATTGCTTTGGCAATGTATGCCGACGGTACTCGCCGATATGTTTTGGTACCAAAGTCAGTTAAAGTCGGTGATGCATTCATCGTTTCAGAAAAAGCTGACCTTAAGCCTGGTAATCGCACCACGCTCAAGAATATCCCAGTTGGTACATTCATCTACAATGTTGAGTTAAAACCTCGTGGCGGTGCCAAAATTGCCCGTTCAGCTGGTAACTTCGTAGAAGTTGTGGCTCAAGACGCTGGTTATACCCACATCAAAATGCCGTCATCAGAAGTTCGCAAAGTTCCTGATTTTGCCTGGGCCTCAATTGGTGAAGTTTCAAATGAAGAAAATCGCCTTGTTCGTCTCGGTAAAGCTGGTCGCTCACGCTGGCTCGGTATTCGCCCAACAGTTCGTGGTACAGCTATGAACCCAGTTGACCATCCATACGGTGGTGGTGAAGGCCGCCAGGGTCGTGGTACTCGCCGAGCAAAGTCTATTTATGGCAAGCCAACAGGTAAGGGTCAGAAGTCACGCCGAGCAAAGAAATACTCAAACGTTCATATTGTCTCACGCCGACGTGTTGGTAAGAAAAAGAAGGAAATCTAATACAAAAAACCCTCGCACAGAGGGTTTTTTGTTACATTTTGAGAGGGAAAATGCCAAAAAAGGCTTATTTTTCAAAAAACATTTGACACAATAGACTATTTTGTATAGTATACCTCTCAAGCTCTCTCGAGCTGTTTTATTTCGTAACATGGCACGATCACTTAAAAAAGGTCCATATGTGGACGCAAAATTACTCACTAAGATCGCGGGTAAGCGTCCTGTAGAAACAGGTCCAATTAAGACCTGGGCTCGCCGCAGTCAAATCGCACCAGAAATGGTTGGTTTTACTTTTGGCGTGCACAACGGCCGAGAGCACATTGAAGTTCTAGTCTCAGAAGAAATGGTGGGTCACCGCTTGGGTGAATTCTCTCCAACTCGCAAGTTCGTAAAGCACGGCGGTAAGATGCAGAAGGAACTCGAAATTAAAAAGAAGGAGGCTGAAATTGCTGCTGCTCAGGCTGCAAAATCTACTACAGCCGATGCTAAAAAATAATCATTATGGCTACAGTTACTGCTAAAATTTCTAATTATCGTCAGTCTCCACGCAAGGTTCGTCTTGTGGCTAACCTCGTGAAAGGCAAGAAAGTAGCAGTAGCATTGAATCAGTTGGGCGTGACCGTCAAACGAGCCAGCGACCCAATTGCTAAGCTCATTGAGTCCGCTGTGGCTAATGCACAAAACCTCAACATTTCAGGCGACCTCTATGTTAAGGAATTGCGCGTTGACCAGGGCGTAACTCTCAAGCGTTCAATGCCTCGTGCCCGCGGCCGAGCATTCCCAATTAACAAGCGTTCAAGCCACGTCTTGCTTGTCTTGGATACAGAAAATCCACGACCTAAGAAGGCTGCAAAATAATTACTACTATGTCTAAGATTGTTCATCCATATTCACATCGACTCGGTATCATTCGCGACTGGAAGTCACGCTGGTTCGGCATGGACAAGAAGCTTCGTGAATACCTCAAGGGTGATGTTTTGGTTCGCGAATACTTGGAAAAGAAACTTCGCGGCATGTATGTAAGTTCAATTGAAATTGAACGCAGTGAAAAGAATATGCGCATCATTATCAAGACCTCACGTCCTGGTATGATCATTGGCCGCAGTGGGGAAGGTGCCACAAAACTTCGCACAGACATTACAAACTTCATCAAGAAGCTCAAGCTCTCATTCAATCAGGAACTCAAAGTTGACATCGAAGAAGTTCGCTCACCAGAATCAAATGCTGCAATCGTTGGCTTTATGGTCGCTGAAGGTTTGGAAAAGCGTTTGCCATTCCGCCGCGTTTTGAAACAGACTGTAGAGAAGGTTATGGCCAACCGTGATGTGCACGGTGTACGTAT
>CAZHGQ010000009.1:0-14520 GCA_964532205.1 uncultured Candidatus Saccharibacteria bacterium
ATTTTTTTGTTTTGAAGACCAATCAATTGTCGCTGTTTGTACACCGTAAATCACAGCAAAAGCTTTTTGATTGCACTCAGACAAATAATAACTATCGCTACTAAACATCGTAGTGAAGTTGCCATTTTCATCAGTTGCACCAATATATTTAGCATACATGGCATCAGGTCCATAATGGAGTTCGACAGGAGCTGTAGGATAACCAATTGCATTCACCGACACACTGCCCGCTGAAAAATTTGAAAGCCACAAAGCAGTTGTGGCAGCCTGCGCCGGCACAACACACAGGGTACTTATAAATACGACTGACCACAGTACAATAAATTTCCTCATATCTACTATTGTAATAATTTTGATTTACTTACGTCAACAAATACGTGAGGAATGTGCAGATTCCTCGAAATTACTCATCTAAATAAAACGCTTATATGACAACAACAAAATCGTATACGTTAGCCACCTTTACTACTGCACTTGTGATTGCCTGTGCAGTTCTCATTGGCGGCGGTGTTGCTCATGCGCAGACTGTCTATACCGGCAGTAACGGTGTGATGTACAGCGTCCCAGCTGGCTTTAATAGTTACACCAATGGTGTCTACTATAACTCCGGCAACGGCGTATATTTCAACCCGGTAACTGGCCAGTATTCATTCACTGCGCCAAGCGGTGCAGCAAGTCGAGATGGTAATGGTAATTATATCATTCCATCTGGCTACAGCACTTCAATGTATGGCACATACTACAACCCATCAACGGGTATGTACTATGATCCTGTAACTGGTTTCTACTCAACTAGTGCTCCCCTTGGTCCAAACGCCACCGGCGGTGACCAACCGGGTTCTGGTACAGTAGGTTTGCCTAATACAGGTGCAGGCGGTGAAGCTCCACTTAATGTCGCGCTTCTCTCAGTCGGTGCCTTGGCGGCTCTAGCCGGTACATGGATCGTAGCTCACAAAAAAACATATTTCGCTCACTAAGTAATCCCAACTCCTATGGCTGTCTCACCCCACAACAGCCGACAACCAAACCAACTACGAAGTAGTTGGTTTGGTCTTGTCGGGACTGCACTTATACTTTTATCTATAATAATTATCGGTTACACCGTTAAAAAAGCTTTTTATCCAGATGTCGAAGCTCAATTGCCGATACAAATTCAGGAAGCTATTGCTGAATCTGTTATGGGTACCACTACCAAAAAAGCAGTCAAAAAAGCTCCCGCCAAAAAAGCTCCGCAATCAACCTTAAGCATTCCGAGTCTGCGTATTAAAGCCAACATTGAAGATACTGGCATTACTGTCCACGGCACCATCGGTTCACCAACTACATACACCACAGTGGCTATGTATCGCTATGGTGCTGATCCAGGCGAACAAGGTTTGGTCATCATGGGCGGCCATGTTAATAATGGTTTCAATTTGGCCGGCGTCTTCCAAAATCTTAAGTCGATCTCAGCTGGTGATGAGATTATCATCACCAATCCCAAGGGTAAAAAAGTTGTATACGTTGCTCGGCAAACGTTAACCTTAGATCATAATGCTGGGATTAATGAGATATATGCACTCCACGACCCCAACAAAGCTCAATTAGTCCTTATCACTTGCGAAGGTACATGGTTGCCAGATCAAAAAACATATGATCATCGTATAATTGTACTTGCAGACCTAAAATAGGTTCGATATAATAGTTGAACTTGTGGTAATTTGGTTTAGGTCAGTGATAGTAGTACTGGTATCAACGTTTGTAATTACGTTCGCTCTGCCACTCCGTATAACCAAAGCTGCCAACTACCTCTCTGTAACTCCATATACAACCGCAACATCGACATACGCTCAGCCGATGCTGCTTTCTATTCCCAAAATCAAGGTTAATAACTCTGTTAAGGCCATGGGTCTGACTCCAGATAATAAAATGGCTGTACCCGATAACTATACTGAGGTAGGCTGGTTTGACTCACCTCTTACGGTTGCTCCAGGAAATGTTGGTAATGCAGTTATGGGCGCCCATGTCGACAACGGCGGTTTCAAACCCAATACAAAAGGTGTCTTCAATAATTTAAAAACACTGGTGCCGGGTGACGATATTTATGTGACCGACATTAATGGTAAACAACTACACTTTAAAGTCGCCACAGTGCGAGTCTACCCATACAACACCAAAGAAACCGCTGCTGTGTTCGGGCCAAGTCAGGGTCACAACCTCAATCTTATTACCTGCTACGGTAAATGGCTGCCCCACGCTGGCACATACGATAAACGCCTCGTGGTTTTTGCTACTCTTATTTCGTAGTTTTTTCTTTGATCCTGAATTTTACAATTTTTGTAATGAGACCCACTGGTAATTTTTCAGAATGCTGAAATTGAATAGTGCTCTTACCTGTTTTATATTTTTTTAATTGAGATTTAAATGCTGTTACAGAACTCGGATATGGATACAAACCAATATGATGTTCAAAAGCGGCAAAATAAATAAGGACACCATTCAATTTAAAAGCAGGCATGTTGTAACTAATAACCTCAACCGCCTTCGGGGCCTGTTTTTTAATTATTGTTCTAATTGTTTTAAGTCGAGCAGCAACCTCTTTCGGAAATTCGGCAATATACTCATCTATTGTTTTAAAGCGTTTGGTATGTTTTTGCATGGCTGTAAGTATAGCATGTCTAAAACGTTACTAATTTAGATTACTAAATAAATTAAATATATGGCTACAGTAATAAACACCCCATCAGGTAATGACAACAGCTCTTCAGGCTGGGCTGTGACTGTTATTATTCTACTCATTATCATTGTTGCCGGTTTAGTTTGGTATTTCCGACGTGCTCCAGTTCAAACTCAAAATCAACCAGAAAATGCCACTATCAATGTGAATGTACCAATTCCAGGTACAGGCTCTGGCAACGATACCAATAACCCCGCTCCAAATCAGTAAACAAAAACCCGCGGGTTTTGTTTACGAGATAAATGTCAAGGCCTTACCCCGCTTATTACCGCGACCGGTTCGGCCAATGCGGTGAATATAGTCTTCATATGTGGCCGGCACATCGAAGTTGATGACGTGGCTGACATCAGCAATATCAAGACCACGAGCCGCGACGTCAGTAGCAACAAGCACCTTAACTGCATCTTCTTTGAAGAGCTTAAGTGAGCGCTGACGCTGAGAATGGTTTTTATTGCCGTGAATTGATTCTGCACGAACACCCTTCTCACTCAACAGGTTAGAAATCTTTTCAACACCGTGCTTGGTGCGACCGAAAACCAAAACCTTGCTGAACTCTGACTGAGTCAACATATTGTGAAGTACATCAATCTTTGAAGCACCTGGTTGGACTCGCACCACATCCTGTTCAACGTTCTTTGACGTATCCTGAGTCTTAACAGAAATACGGACGGGTTCACGCAGAAACTCTTTAATCAATTTTTCAATTTCAGGTGAGAGAGTAGCTGAGAAAAATAGTGTCTGACGATCTGCTGGCATACCTGACATCACAAAGCGCATATCATTGATAAAACCCATATCAAGCATTCGATCGGCTTCATCGAGTACAATGGTGCGGAATTCTGACAAGCGAATATGTTTATGTTCAATTAAATCCTTCAAACGGCCAGGTGTACCGATAATGAAGTTATTGTGGAAGCGCAAATTACGAATTTGCTGACGAATCGGCGCACCACCAACACAGATAACAGAGAAAATTTTGAAACCGAAGGTAAAAGCACGCAATTCCTGATCAATCTGAATAGCCAACTCACGAGTCGGCGCCAAGATCATAATCTGTTCTTTGCGATTGAGCAATACTTTATTGATAAGTGGAATCAAAAAGGCTGCAGTTTTACCTGTACCAGTATTGGCCAAACCCAAAACATCCACATTTTTCAAAATATGTGGAATAGCTTTATCCTGAATTGGCGTTGGTAAGGTATAACCTTTTGTCACAACTGCTCGCTTTAACTCAGCAGCAATAGCAAAGTCCTGAAACGCATGTTCAGGTGTAAACGGTTTGACTTCTTCAGTCACAGCCGATTTGTTTATAAACTTTTTTGGATCAATATATGAACCAAATGAATTACCACGACGATTGCGTGACGAAGGAAAACGCGAACGACTTCGGCCAGGACCAAATGGCTTGGCGAATGATTTTTTATACATTATATAAAGGGATCTAGTCCCTGTAACTCCCAGTCTTTTATAATAAAGGCTGACCGGCTTGTCTCGAGAGTTTTATGTCAGACTCCGAAGAGTTGAGCCGATTTAAGAAGAATCCTAAAAAGAAACCGCAGAGATTAAGTTATGCTCTAAGAATAGCATTTTTAGATTATTTTGTCAATAACTTGGCTATTTTACGGCAGCGGCAGTAACAAGATTTTCAAAGAGACAAGCAATCGTCATTGGCCCAATACCGCCTGGTACAGGCGTAATTGCGGCAACGATGTCTTTTACAGCCTCAAAATCTACATCCCCCACCACCTTTTTATCGGCTGTCACAGTAATACCAATATCAATAACCATCTGACCTGCCGAAACGTGGGCTGTAGTAATCAGATTGGGTTTGCCAACTGCCGTTATTAAAATATCTGCCCGTTTTGTTTCAGTGGCTAGATCTTTTGTAAATTCATGACAGACTGTGACCGTAGCATTTCTGTTCATCAAGGCCAAGGCTGTCGGTTTGCCGACAAGTGCCGAGTGACCAACCACCACAATTCTTTTACCCGTCACATCAATCTTTTTGATTTCCAAAATTTTTAGTACCGCCTGCGTCGCACCCGAAACAAAACCCGGCTCATTACGCAGTAAACTATTTGTACTAGCAGAAGTTAGACCATCGACATCTTTTGTAGCGACAATTGTTTCCAAAATTTTTGTCGCCGAAAACTGTGGTGGTACGGGTAATTGCACAATGATGCCGTTAACGGAACTGTCGGTGTTGTAATTTTTAATATCTGCAATTACAGATTCCTCGGCAACCGTTTCTGCGTATTTTTTATATTCAACGACAGCGCCAATGCGTTCGGCAAAGGCAATTTTGTGTTTGATATAGGTATTTGATTCTTCTTTATTGCCGATTTGAATAATGATAAGCTTTGGCGACAAACGTAAATCCGCAATCTTGGTTTTAAGATCGAGTTCGATTGTTTTGCTAATAAATTTGCCGTCGATGAGTTCTGACATATTAGTGTGATAACCACATTTTCTTACCTTCTGGCGTTGTCCAATCGGTAAATCGCCACCAGGTTGGAGTAAATTTTAATGGCAAGGCTTTTGGATCAGAATTTTTCTTTACCTTTTCTGGCAATGAACCAAAGTAAGCTGCATCGTATTCAGCTTTTTCTTCAGGAGTCACGACACTTACAGTGCCATCAAGCTGTAACGTAATTTTACTCTTTTCATTTGAACCAACAACAAATGAAGCCCGAGTTTTGCCATGTTTTACCAACGGCTCGGCCTTCCGCGTTTCGCTATTTGTCTCAAAATACAAAATGAATGGCTCTGCAGTAAACGCAAAGTGAACGGTAGCAGCATGCGGTGCGCCATCAAGCATTTCAACTGCTAAAACACCGACTTTTTGGGTTTTTAGGAATTCTACTAATTCTGGTATTGATGTGACTGTTTTTTCCATCATTGCATAGTACTAAACCTTGCATTTAGACACAAATATTCTAGTATCTAGCCAGAAACCTTACCAAGGAGTCCTATGCTAAAAGCTGGAGATGTTGTGACTGATGTGTGGCGGGAGTCTGCCACACGCGGTAAACAAGGTCTGGTTGCAGACGTTCAATTGCGGTTTTGGGATGAACCGGAAATACTGGTTGCATTTGATGTCGAAGATTTTCCGTATCACCTTGATCACTTTGAGCAGATGAACGAAAAAATCTTTTTTATCTGTTCTGCCGATCATCTGCGACGCGATGAAGACTGGGCGCCAGAGGTGTATGCCAGACGTAAATTTGGATCACTATTTCACAGCGTGCGCACGCTCAAAGCAAAACTTGATCCTGATAAACTCTGCATGGTTGAAGGTTGTCCGCACAACCAGACCCAAGTGTCCTGGATTAATATCTGGGGCTCTGTCCTCAATGTGTATGTGTGTACAGAACACGCTCAGCACTATGAGACGTGGTCGTGTATGGATTCATTCCCGATGCGTAAGGAAAGTGCGTAAACCACCCGGCAAAACCTTTCAGGTTTTGCCGGGCTTTTTATTTCCCTTTGATCAACCTCAACTTCTCTGCCCGGCTCAGTTTATGTTTGATCTCATACTCTTGTTTCAAAGCTTTGCTGCGTGACATGTAACGTTTTGTGTAGACACACTTCACTGGCCGTCTGTTTCGAGTATATTTTGCCCCGCCTTTAATTGCACCGTTATGCTGTGTAAGCCGACGAGTTACATCCTGTGTAATACCGGTGTAAAGTGTAGCGTCCGAACATTGAAGAATATAGACATACCAGGCCGTTTTCATGACGCTAAGTATATCACCCGACGTATGCTAAGATACCTGCATGCAAGAAACAGTCTGGGATGTAGTGGTTATTGGCGGCGGGCCGGCCGGGATGATGGCAGCGGGCCGAGCAGCAGAACGTGGCTTAAAAACAGTGTTATTGGAGAAAAACAATACGCTTGGCAAAAAACTCTTAATTACCGGCGGCGGTCGCTGTAATGTCACAAATGCTGAATTTGATACCCACAAACTTCTCTCAAAATATAAAGACGGCGGTAAATTTTTATTCTCAGCTTTTGCTGAATGGAATGTTAAAGAGACATTGCAGTTTTTTAATAGTCGAGGCGTAGAAACAAAAGTTGAAAAAGAACAACGTGTGTTCCCAGTTTCAAATAAAGCTGAATCAATCTGGAATGTACTTGTTGAATATTTGAAACAGCACAAGGTAGAAGTATTATCTAATACTCGGGTTATAAATCTCATTACAAAAGACAATCAAGTAATCGGTGTCAAAACCCGCCAAGGTATAATTCGTGGCCGCAACATTATTTTAGCTACTGGCGGCACGTCACGCCCTGAAACCGGCTCTACCGGCGACGGTTTTATGTGGCTCAAACAAATTGGTCACACTGTGATCGAACCTGAACCATCTTTAGTACCAATTAAAGTTAAGGATGAGTGGGTCAAGCGAGCAGCCGGCGTGAGTTTCCCTGACCTAAAAATTACTATTACCCAAAATGATCAGAAGCAAGATACCAAAAAAGGTAAAGTACTATTTACCCATGTCGGTCTCAGTGGCCCCGGTATTTTAAATATGAGTAAAGATATTGGCGAACTGTTAAAGTACGGTGATGTAAAACTCCTACTCGACATTATGCCGTCATATGACCACGCTCAGCTCAATGCCGCACTTCAAGAAACATTTAAAGAGCATTCAAATAAAAAATTTAAAAACTCTTTGGCCAAGCTTGTACCGCCAGCATTAGCTGCTGTGGTTGTTGAATTATCAAAGATAAATCCCGATATTCAATGCAATAGTATTACCCGCGAAGAACGCATCAACCTCATTTCCCTCCTAAAAAATGTTCCGATCCACGTTGATTCACTCCTGGGTAGTGATAAAGCTATCGTTTCTAGCGGCGGCGTTTCTCTCGATGAAGTTGATTTTAAAACCATGACATCACGAAAATTTCCCAACCTCTATATTGTAGGTGATGTGCTCAATATTGACCGGCCGTCAGGTGGTTATAGTTTGCAGATTTGCTGGACGACGGGATTTGTGGCTGGTAATTCAGTTAAGTAATTTAAATTATTAAAAAATCACCCCGCAGTTTTATGCGGGGTGACACAAATTCAGAACGTGGCGAATTCCTTTCTTTTACGTGGCGGAACAAACAATCTCCGACCCGGAAGACCGCTCTTCAACTTGAGGAAATTTTCATACGGAGTCCATCCGACCTTATGATTATATACACCAAAGGCCATGGCCGAACACTCAACGAAAAGTACAGAATTCAGCTTGAAGCTGGCTAGGGTCTGTTTTGAGATTTCTTCGCTGACCGGAGGAAGTAATCCTTCAAGAGAACATTTCACAACCTCCAAAGCAAATTCACAAAACTGAACCTTGTTTGCTAGGGCAAACTCGATCACAAACACATGAGGCATCCTGATGTCGGTCCTAACCCCGGTCTTGGGTGAACTAAACTTTCCAGCCGCCCGAGTTACCGCATCAAGAAGTAAGTTTTGAATTTTTGCCGCTTCGGTAGTTACCCCTACACCGGAGCGAAATATCTGAAACTCAATTTCACCCTCTCGGTCGGGATATGAGACCGCTTCAATTGACCTCAGTGAGTGGAACTCTTTTTGATCGAGATACTCACTGTCAGTAACCGGGACGCGGGTTATAATATCCGGCTCGAAATGCCATTCAAGAGACGTCCGTTTCCAGCGACGCATAATAAACTCCTTGCTGCTTATGTAACTTGGCACACGCCAAGCGCCAGGATTCACCATGGACTTTTGAAGCAGCTCTAGAGAGATACTACTTATAAATATGTAAATAGCAAGTTTTAAATAGCAGATACAAACTTTTTAACACTCTCTAAATAAACTTCTCTATCTTCTTCTAGTGGCAAACTTTCAGTAATTAATTGCGGTGCCTGCTCCAATAAAACTTTATAAGAATCTTTTAAATATTGTAGACTCTCTTCAAGATGAGATTTTGAAAACTTTAAATTAAAAAAATGGTTTTTAAAACCCAAAGCATTCTCAAGTTCTTCTTCTGACAAGAAATCACTGGCGTCTTTTTTAATAAAAGCTTCAACAGATCCAGCAGGATAACCCATCAATTCGCCAAATCGTCGATGTGATTCCACACTTTGCATTGCCTGATTGTAGATATCCAATGCTTCCTGAGCTAAAGCTGAATCGATGGAAACAAAATATTCACTAATACCTCTATCGCGTTGTTTCTTTACAAGTGAAAATCCATTTTCTTTAAGTGTAGTAAGAGTAGGCTCGAATTTCTCTTTAAATTCAGGAATAACTGTGACCTGAGCTACAGAACGAAGGTTGTTGAACAACTGCATAAGTTCAGTTTGAGCATTTTGGGGTAAGTTTTTAATAATAGAAATAAATTCTGCATTTTTTAGTGATACATGTTCCATATAATTCGTATTTATTGTGTATATAATACCAAATTAAAAAAACCCAGCACAATGCATTCGCATTGTGCTGGGGGTTTCAATACGCTCGCGCATTGATAGTGACAGCCAAATCTTCAGCCGTTATCCGCTGACATTCCTCCATGGAAATTTCATAGCTACCTTTCGTACTTTCAGCCTGCTTTTTTGCCTCCAGATAAGCTGGGCTTCGTAGGAATCTCTCAAACTTCCGCTTAAGTCGAGCGGCTCGAGTCATCTTTTTCTTGGCCATATACCTCCAAATAGGTTCTAGTGGGAGTATATCACGGAGAGATAAATTTCCTATATCTACCCCTTACGTGCAGTATCGATCACTGCCACATCAATTTTTTTCATCTTCATCATAGCTTCGAAGGCACGCTTGGCTTCGTCGCCACCCTTACTCATCGCTTCTGTAAGAGTTTTTGGTGTGATCTGCCATGAC
The DNA here is from genome assembly GCA_964532205.1 of uncultured Candidatus Saccharibacteria bacterium. GTDB lineage: Bacteria > Patescibacteriota > Minisyncoccia > Phycocordibacterales > JAKAEA01 > CAZHGQ01. The sequence goes on from CAZHGQ010000009.1 coordinate 9,559, forward strand.
ACTCCCCACTTATCCTTACACCAGCCACACTGGCTTTCCATACCGCCATTGCCAACAATAGCATTCCAATAACGATCCGTTTCTTCTTGATCCTCTGTGGCTATCTGAAAGGAAAAGGCTTCGCTTTGTTTAAATGTGGGACCGCCATTGATAGCAACGCACGGAATACCGCAAACTGTAAATTCTACTGTAAGCGCATCGCCCTTTTTACCGTCTGGGAAATTACTTGGTGCATAAATAACTTTTCCAACACTACTATCTGGAAATGTTTCGGCGTAAAATTTTGCTGCACTTTCTGCGTCTTTTTCGTACCAAAGACAAATTGTGTTTTTTGAAATCATATCCGGAAAGTATATCACACTTAGGCCCCAAAACTCATACTGTACCAATCTAGTCTATAGATATCTTGAATGAGTATTCTTTCACCCTTTGCCCAAGTTCTATTATTCTCCAGACCCAACAAATTAATAGCCTCATTTACCGACTCCTCGCTTGTACCCTCAATTTCTAAATAAGCAGGCATATGAGGATATTGATCAATATCAAATTGCCAATTCTGATATATGAACGATGTGCGCTGTTTTTCTTGGTGAGCATATTTCTCTAAACCCAGCTCCTCGAAGAGATCACTCAGCTTTTCTGGTTCCGATATGACAAAATTAATTTCCTTATGCTTTCGGGCTGTACCGATAATATCAGACTTTGCTTTCCATGTTACCTCATGAACACCTTCAGAATTTGACCTAATTCGTAAAAACCAAGGATCCTCGCCTTCTTTAACTCCTTTTATCCTATACCAATCAACTATTAATTTAGTTTCCTGAATTTTTTCAGCACCGATTGATAATAGCTTTTCTTTAATAGCATCCGGATTGATGTCGAGTACTTTTGTTTCAATTTCGTGCGCCATGGTTTGTTAAAGCCTTTTTAATACTTTGTGAGACTGATAATAATTCAGATTCAGAACTTTCCTCTCGGCTACCTGGTCTGTATAAAAATTTACGAGGTTCATATTCAGTAATTCCTGCATCACCAGTCTTTCGAGGTAGCATGTGTAGGTGAAAGTGAGGTACGGACTGACCGGCCAGCTTACCCTCGTTCCAAGCATAATTAAAACCCTCAGCGCCGAATACTTTTAATAAAGCCTTTTTTAAGATATCCCTTAAATCAAAGATTGCGCGAATTTCTGCTTGTGTTAAATCATCAAACGTACCTACACAGCGTACGGGAACAATGAGTACATGACCGGGTACGATCGGTATATTTGTCGGAAACGCCCAAGCTAAATCGTTTCTAATAATTTCTCGTTTTTTGATTTCCGGTATTTCGCAAAATGGACATGTGGTGCTCATGGCGGGATTATATCACATACATAGTTTTACCTTTTCTGTAAATAATCACAGATTATTTTTCTAGCAGCCGGGTTGTGACCATCATAGCGATTATGATTCATGTATTCAGATGTCGGCACCCAGATCCATTCAGAAAACTTTTCTGGCTCCATCAGAACAGCGTCACTTTTTGTTTGACAATAAAATATCAACACAATATCTCCTTCTTTAGCACCAGGAACCTCACCAATAAAATCGGTAATTTCAAAGTCTTTAATTCCAACTTCCTCATACACCTCCCTGCGTAATGCTTGCTCAATTGTTTCACCGGCATCAGAGCGACCACCAGGCAATGTCCAGACTGAAATATCTTTCCATTTCTCTTTAGTATAATGGCGGTGACCAGTCAAAATCTGGCTGTCACGGATCATGACCGCAATAGGACAGTGTATTTCCCGGGCAATTTGAGCCAGTTTTTGATTAGTTGACATCGATGTATTTGCCACCTAGATAATTACTTGGAGTTTATTGTACTGCTCCTATAAACGCACGGGTGACCGGACCAAAGTAACCAGACGAAGGTGCAATACCTGACTTTTTCTGATATTCAGCTAAAGCCTTGCGGGTAAGCGGACCGAAGGTCGTGGTCTCACTACCCATAGAACCCGGACCGGTTTTAGCAAGCGTAAACCCTTTAGCGTTGAGGAATTTTTGTAATTGCAAAACATCTGTGCCGACCATACCCACAAATAAATTTCGAGTAAACGAAGCTATGGTAGTCGTACTCGACTCAGGAAACAGCCAGTACCACTGGGCTTTAAGAGCCTGAGCTTGTGCTAGTTGACCATATTGTAAAAGGTAGGCTACCTGCGTCTGAATTGTGCCATTTGAACCACCGGCAGCAGCTGTGCGTACCTGTTGTGCCGAACCAAACAAGGCAAATACGGAAAAACTAGTTGTCGAACACGTAATAGTATTTGTGCTTGTAGTAACGCTACAGCCATCAAGCGGTAGCCACGCACCGTTATGATAATGATACATAGTCACAGAAGATTCATCGAGACCAGCAATATCGTTGTCCGTATATGTGTAGGACAAAGAAATCGGTGCATTAAATGAATCGAGTATAGTTGCGTTATCAATAAGGGCAGTTACATCAAAGACAATGCCAGCCGCCTTTTGAAGTGAACTTGACGGTGCACCGATAGTACCGAGGACTGGATTTGCCTCTAAACTTTTTATTTGAATAATAATGGTTGAAGAAGTAGCTGTGAAGTTTGCTGGAGTCGTCACCACCAGCGTGCGTCCAGAATCTGAAATTGTGGTTGAACCCACACTTGAGACGGTAATTGGCGTAGTTGTGGCCATAGACGGCGTAGAAATTCCAATGCAACCTGTTGTAATAAAATACGAGCTCGATGATGTGGCATAGTTGCCTGCCGCATCGGAAGAGACTGCTTTGTAATTGTAAAGAGTACAAGCAATAAGGCCAGTCAAATTCTGTGCATGACTCAGAACGCGCGGACTTGTATCAATCTGACTTGTAGACGAAGCATATCCAAAGTTTGCTGAGTACACGACTTTTGTTGAAGCGTTTTCATTTGTCGTCCACGATATTGCTGCTGTAGTGGAAGCAGTTGAGGATGCTGTCAATGCAGATATAATGGGAGCGGTAAAGTCAGCAGTGGTAAATGACCATGTGGATGTGGCTGAAATACCATCGTAATAATTGTTGGAGCCGTCCTTAAATGCAGTGTTCGGCACAATAACATAGTACTGAACGCCCTCATCAAGAGTGGTATTTGGATTTATGGTAATTGCAGTAGAACCGCCACCGGTGACACTAGCCCCTGTTACATCAATGCTTTCAACAAGTGAGTTGTCGGACGTTTTTTTAATCAAAATGTTTCCCGAACCAGCAGTAACTGTTTTTGTGAAGGTCATTACCAAATTTGCTGACGTAGTAGCATTTGTCGCACCTGAAGCAGGAAAAATTGAGACGAGCGCTGGCACATCGGCAGTCACAATTGAGACATTTTTTGAAACAACATTAGGCACATCTGACGGCGTACCGAACTCAGCGACATATCCACTTACTGTTGTACCCGAACACGGCAAATCATTCCATAGTCCATTGGAAACATATTCCTCGCCACAGTCTTCATTAGCACCCGAGTCATTTGGTTCACCAGAAGCCCAACTTGCGTATTGTGAATTTACTGTGTGTCCAGCACCAGCTCCACTCCAGAATGAAGTACCGGCCTCAGGACCACTGACCCACTTCCAATCACCTTCTGATCCTGAATCTGAAGCACCGATCCAGGCATCACCTGAGAGTCTAGCCTTAACGAAATCATTTTCTGCTGAGGACGTGATCGTCACCAGATACCCTGTCGCACCGTACGCGGTCAAGGTCTGAGCGGCGGCAAATGCTGCATTCCAGCTCAAAGAATTGCTGACATATTGATACACATGGCCATTTGTTGGAAAGTAAATCTGGTTTGTATTTACCAGCGCCACTTCCAGCGTATCACTACCCGTTGAGGATCTGGTGTACGTTAAAGTTGAAAGTGCCAAATTTAAATCAGTAACAGTACCGGACAAATTTAGCGTAGCAGTATCATTACCACTCATGGTAACACCGCTAATTGTCGAAACATGAACCGTACCATTTGTAACATGAATTTTTACCGGCGTTGTGGAAGCTGCCGGACCAACAATCTGAAAACCAGTAATTGACGTGGCAACGTTTGGCGTTGTGGTCGCATTATTACCACTAGTTAAGGACAGCGTATCAGCATGAACATTACCCGATTGCAATAAAATAATAGCAATTATGAATAATAATCTTAAAAAAATTCTCCGCATATATTTTATAATGCGATAATTATATCACACACCCCCTGAGATATTACATTTACTTCTCCACCCTCTTTTTCAGCTCATCAATCACCGCTTTTTCCCAAAACTTCATTGAATACCACCTGATAAGAGGTGTCGCAATAATGCGTAACCACCATTTATGAATCGAAACCTGATAGGTATAGTCTATTAATGTACCTTCTGAATGCGGAGAAAGCAGTAACTCCTCATGACCAGATGTGCCAAATTTATAACTGTCATTGTCAGAAATAAAACCCTTACCTGGTAAAATCTGAGTTTTCATCTTTACTGGAAAGTTTTTACCAAATGAACTGACAGTGGCATTCATTTCCAAATAATTTCCGTCACGTTTTGTGACTTCGATTGCCGTGGCAACTTTGGGAAAATATTCGGGGAATTTTTCAAAGTTTGTAATTATGTTAAAAACATCTTCAATGTATGCTTTGATGAGCCATTGATTGTGGAGGGTGATGTGGTGCATAGAATTTTATTATGTTAAAAGACCTTGTTTAAGTATTTCGGCTACATATACATCAAGATCAGCCATACTCATCATTTCTCCAAGCGACAACCATTTGTACTCAACATTTTCTGAAACATCGAGTGTTGGTTCACCTGCTGTTGTGCCAACATACGAAAGTCTGACCACATGTTTATCAGGACTCGGCAAAATATCCTGGGCAGCAATTAAAACAGGTTCAGAAGTTATTTGTAACCGCGTCTCCTCCATGACTTCCCGCTTTAGATT
>CAZHGQ010000009.1:14530-32320 GCA_964532205.1 uncultured Candidatus Saccharibacteria bacterium
GGATCAATCCGACCACCAACAATGTCCCAGACACCTTGAGTGCCTTTGTATTTTTCAGACGAGCGTTTTACCAAGAGGTATTTACCACTTTCGTTTTGAAGAAAAATTTTGACCCCGACTTGTAGTTTGGTTTCCATGATTGCTGTGTTCTCCAGTCTAGAACTTTTATAAGTGAGACCTACAAGGCTATTCTAGCATTTTATTTCCTATTAAATCGACCTGTTTCGGTCGGGATCAGATTTTCAAAATAAAACAAGTGAGACAGCCCTTAATCTCCTATTCAAGTTTCCATTTATTGATAAGGGTCTTTGCTATCTCTTCACCACCTGAATTTCCCATATATTCTATGAGCTTAGACTGCCCCACATTATCAGGAATGCTTTTAGCCATTTCTATAAAATCTTTAATATAACATTTACTTAGTTCTACTTCGCCATCAACCCTCTGAGCATAACTATCAATTAAAGTTAGAGCATCTTTTTCATTTAGATCTCTAATATTTTCGTCTACACTTATGTAACTATTCCACTGGAGCATTTGTGGGCAGGCTCTCTGCCTCTTGAGAAGATCGGTGAGAGCTAAATGACTTAAATTGATTGGAAGTAAAAAAGATGTCGGGGTTTTCGCTGAAAATGACTCTAGAGTTGAAGAAACACCAGCTGTAGTTAGTATATGACTAGACTTTTCAAGTTCTCTAATAAAATCACCGTTGGATAGAGAAGTAACTGTGATAGAGGGGTTTGAGATCTTAGATCTAAGGTATGCCGCAGCTTCACTTCCACCAACTACAAGTATCTTATTATACATTCTAAGCTCAGCCAGCGCATTCAATCCTTTTGACAACAAACTTAGATACGCATACGGTATACTCTTTATAAGCGGATATTTTGCTCCTCCAACATGAACAACAAGTAAGTTCTGTTTTTTGACTTCAGGACCAGTGGTGATCACACTTGAAACAATGTGAATATTGGTTTGATTATTAGGAATTTTATTTTCTATGTCCGGAAACTTTAACCAGAAAATTTCATCAGCCATGAGATGTTCAGCCGGGAGTGTTTTCCAAAACCACGCCAGAACATCAATAAACGCAGAGGGTATAGAGAGTTTTTTGGCTACTTTAATAGAAAATCTGTTTTGTGATCCTATTACATGAGCATTATCAATTTTTTTTAGAAATCTTTCTATTTCAACCTCATTACGCTCGTCTACCTCAACCGTATTAACTTTTGAGCCCTTTAATATTTCCAGACATAAACTACTACCTGCAAAAATGACTTCGTCTATTTTAAGTGAGTGCAGAAAGTACTCAACAACAGGCACCGCAACACCAGTTGGTCCATATCCAAACGGATTAGAGAATATGACTATAGTCTTTTTCATCGATTGTATCTACCAATAAGTCCTGTGTAATATAAAAATCTTTCTTTTTATACTGATCTGAGGCTCTAATAAGTTTCGAAACGTCAGCATAAGCTACGTTGTTTCGGCTCTTACTCATCTTCTCTCCATTCAGAGCGATAACCGTCGGAGTGAACAACATTTTGGGTTCTTTTGTTTGAGGCGAATACTTCTTTATAAAAGCCTCTCTGATTTTAAAGTCCCCTTCACTGAAATGGTCACCTCCACTAATCGTAATATCTATGTCAAAGATTTCCATTCTGGCAAGCAAAAGTGGTTTGTGGTACCACCAATAATTGAATTTTTTAAAATCTGACTTCTTTCGTGTGTCACAAGTGGCACACTCCCACTGGATTTGATCGTCATCAGTTACTGATGTAACGCCATGAGTCTTTTTACACTTTGGACAAACTACCCCAGCATACTGTAGAGGTGTTTCGAGAATTTCCTTATTTGAGTAAGTCCTAAAAATTTCAAGTTGATCTTTTGGGTTTTTTATAGTCTCTAAGAGTAGTTTTTTGCAAAAGATATGATCAATCAAGTCTGAATTCTTAACAAAGCGACAATTGATCCTCGGAAATCGTTTTTTTATTTTTATTACATTTTTTTCAATTATTGGGGTCCAATGGTCAACAATCGATTTACAGCATCCATTTTCATCAGGCGTAAACTGTAGGGACGTATTCTTAGGATAAATATTAAATGGGTAGCGTCGATAATCGGGTCCATCTAGGGAATCTTGTTCCCAGTCATTCAGAGAAATGATGAAGTTAAATTTAGCCTCTCTGTTTAGCTTTTCGAAGTAGTAGCAAAGTAAGTATGGATAGACAATTAAAGCCATCGCATTTCCGGCATGGAATCCATATGGCCTAATGCCAATATGTATTGTTTCATCTCCATTTATATCCTTAACCAACTGTTTGAGACCATTTAAATACAGATAGGGTTTCATTTTATAAGTGCTGAAAAGTAGACAAATTTTCGATACATATATGATTTTATAATCCGCTTAGTTGATTCTGGATCTGTCGCCAAATCGCAGAAATAGGTTGCAGCATCTGATAGTGTTGCGAAGGCTATCCAAGAATAGAGCCGATTATCTTTAGTTGCCTTGTGCTTTGCTACGGAATTATATCCACTCAAAAAGCTATCAAATACTTCCATATTGGGTTCAGTTGCACCGTCGGGAAATGACCACTCCACCAATGCCAGAGCAAGATCTTTAATTAATGGACCATTACAGCTCCAATCAAAATCAATAATCCCGTTTACCATTTGCTTGTCATCGAAAAATACATTACTTGGTCGAAAATCATTGTGAATAAATCCAGTAGCTTCATGTTGAGTTTTGGCAAACTCAATCGCTGCTCGCACTTGTTCAACAAAAACTTTTCCACCCTCAAAATCATTTTCAAATGTACTAGCAAGAGAGACTACTCTTTCCAACTCAGAAAATATTGTTCTGTTTCTAGGTGAGGTTGATACAAAATTCTCTGCAGCGTTACTCATGCGACCTAGTACTGCTCCAGCCGTATATGCCTGAGCAGTAGTTGGCAAGTTTTCCTTATCAACCGTTATGTGGTTGCCATGTATGAAATCAAATAATACTGCAACAGCACCGTCGACAAGGGTATGGAATGATCCAGTATTGGTTGTCACCCAACGAGGTACAACCACATTACCTTCCCGAAGTTTCTGCATTGCCTCATATTCATATTTAACATCTGAGATGGGTAAGCGCTTACTTACACGCAATATTTTTCTATCTTTTTTACCAATTTGAAAAACGCTATTATCACTAGACTCTCTCACCAAAATTATTGGTTCTTTTTCACTAAGGCTATAATGTTCAAGTGCAGTTTTAATTGAATTCATTGTTTTGTAATTTTGCCCAAAGGCGTTCTGTTAATTCAGACCAAGGCACAAATGTTTTGTGAGCATAGCCAGTAATTGCATCCTCGTACATCTGAATATACTTAGGCGCAAGGTAATCCCAATCAAAATTTTTTGAATGAGAAAATCCACCGTTTATAATCTTGTTCCTAAGTTTATCATCAGTCAATAATAATGACATTTTTTCTGCTAGCTCGTGATAGCTGCCAGGATTTACTAACAATCCACTGTATCCATCTTTAACATATTCAGGTATCCCTCCCACTCGACTGGCTATTACTGGACAACCAGCTGCTTGGGCTTCAATGTTTACCAAACCACCCCCCTCAGATAATGAAGGCACAACAGTAAAAAGCGCTCCTTTTAGTAAAGATATACCCCTTTTAAGTGAAATTGTCCCGAGGAAGGTAACTTTTTCCTGTAGCTTAAGGTCTGAAACAATACTTTTCAAATTCGACATTTCTGAACCGTCACCCGCAATAACAAGCTCGACGTCTGGAAAACTGTCCCCAATTTCACTGAAGGCACGAATAAGCACATCGATTCCTTTAGAAGGATCGAGCCTTCTTAGTGAAAAAATATATTTACTTTTTATTTTTTCAGGAATTGCTCCTCGAATAATCGAAAAATCCATACCAGCATAGAGCGTAGTTGCCTTAGTGAGATCTGGTAATGCTTTTCGAAGGTTGTTTGTGAGCGAATCAGAAAGACAATTAACATGGTCAGCTTGCTTTAATGTTTCCGGGATTATATGTGCCCCTTCTTCCCATATCTTGGCTGGCCCCCCATCAAAGGAGTCGGGTATTTCCCCACCAGCGACCGTACATATAACAGGAACATTCCAACGCTTACCGCATAGTAATGCAATAAGTGGTAACGGTCTACGAACACCTATCACATGTATGATATCAGCCTTTATTTTGTCTTCATTTTTCAGTATCCAATTTACAATCTCATCAAACTGCTCGTTAGTCCGGGCACTTGAAACTCTATATATGTTTACACCTCGATACTTTTCCTCAATAGTAAGGTTTGTAGGCCAACGCTTAGTTAGCACACTAACTTCAATACCTTGCCTCTGGTATATGTCTGCAAGTTCTTCAATCATGGTCTCAATCCCACCCACATGCGGCCTATAGAGTGATGCAACAAGAAGAATCCTTTTCATGTTTTGATTAATTTATACACAAGCTGACCGCTAAATCTAGTTCTTCGTTCTTTTCCTGTTTTATAATCAATATATTTCTTATCAACCACCTTAAGATTCGAGTCCTTAAACAATCGAGAGATTTCCTGAGGGTTAAAAATATGAACACACGTAGTTAATTCCTCACCATTTGTAGTTATTTTTAAATTAAAATCCCCATTTATATCGGTGGGCCTAAAGAGATCCCTACATATGTTTTTCAAGACATTTATAAAACCATACTGGAGAACATTGTATCTATTGTTAACGTCTATAAACAAAGCTCCTTTTGGGGAAAGAAGCTTGGATAGATTGCGAATTGCCACCTGGCGCTCACGTACCGTAGGAATGTGACCAATAACATTCCAGAGACAAAGGACAAGATCATGCTTACCACCTATTGAAAATTGCTCGTCTGAAATATCAGCTTTAATGATTTTTACTCCTGGCACTGCTTTCGCAAATGAAAGCATCCCATCACTATTATCTATAAGTGTAATATCTGAAATACCAAGTTGTTGTGAAATTTCTTTAGCTCTTTGGCCGTTCCCAGCACCAACATCAACTAATGTCTCTGCTTTGGAAACAGAGGAGAGGATATATTTATTAACTGCCAATACATATTCTTTGCGTTTTTCAGCATATGCAGCATAGGAAGCTGCAAATTTTGAATAAAAATCTTTTGAGGTAATCATTTCTATTTAGAGTGATTGCTTTATAACTGAGACAACTTGTTCTACTTCAACATCAGTCATTTCGTAGAAGAGTGGTAAAGCTAGAAGCCTTTTCGAAACATCGGTGGTAATGGGACAATCGGTATTCCTACTATGTGTATACATAGGAAAATTAAATATTGGAGGGAAATAATTCATACTTGAATCAATCTCAGCCTTTTTTAATTCCTCGTACACATGGTTACGAACCTCTTCATTTTCAAAAAGAACATAGTATAAAAACCAACTTCTAGAAATGCCATCTACGGTTTGCGGCGTCTGGATCGGACTTATCTTTTTAAGTGAGTTTGTGTATTTTTGAGCAACTTTCTGCCTTTTATTTAGAGTATCCTCAATTTTTTTAAGCTGAACTCTTCCAAAAGCAGCTTGCGCCTCAGTCATCCTAAAATTAAAACCAAGAATTACATGCCTGATCCAATCCTTTTGGGGTGATCGACCCTGATCCCTCATTGCCCAACATTTATTTGAAATGGATTTATTGTCTGTAACGATCATTCCACCTTCACCAGCAGTTGTTAATTGTTTGTTTTCATGGAAACCGTAGACTACAACATCCCCACACACACCAACAGGAAACTGCTGCGAGGGCTTACCGATTGCCTCACATGCATCCTCAATAATTTCCAAGTTATACTTTTCTTTTAATCGTAGGTAGGGTGTTGGATCAACAGGAAGACCAAGCACATGAACTAAAAGTATACCCTTCGTCCTCGAGGTAATTTTCTCTTCAATTTTAGAAAAATCAATATTTAAGGTGTTTGGATCAATATCAACAAAGATAGGTGTAACACCCTCAAATAACAACGCATTACTAGAGGCAACATAACTAAAAGGAGTAGTAATTACTTCATCACCCTCACCCCAACCCAACGCTTTTACTGAAACATGTAGTGCGCTTGTTCCACTATTAAGAGCAATAGCATGTTTTTTGTTAACATATTGAGCGAACTCACTCTCAAATAGCTCGACCTGGCTACCTCGACTTAATTTCGCCGACTTTAATACAGCTGTTACTGCATCAATCTCATCACTGGTAACTATTGGCTTGTAGAGTGGAATTTTCATGTTAGGAAAACATCGTATTCAAAACCTCACAAGCTTCTTTCATATCATTAACTCGTAAGTCACTGTGATAATTTAACCAATAGTCCTTAGCGTGTGCTGCTCCAAAAATCACAACTGGAATTGACAACTGGTGAGCAAAAAACACTTCCATCGAAGTGCCAATCATGCTGCAGTTTTCTACCGTGTCGTTTACGAGCAGAATATCTGAATTCTTAATATCACTTAGGTCTCGGGCAACTGCAGCGTGAGGGTCGGTGAAGGTTTCCTTTTCTTCACGTCCACGAAAGGCGTGGATCACCTTAAATTTTTTACTGAGTAGCTTTGTGGCTTCTTGTCTCCATCCAAGTGAAATCTCCCTTGGAATCCCCCGCATTGGACCACTGAGAAATATTTGTTTCTTGTCCATTTGAGCGTGCAGTTATAATAATAAAATATAAACTAAATTACCTAATATGTCAACGTATGAAAAGTGCCCAGGTTTTAGCCTGGGCACAAAAAGGATCTTCGAAACAAATTATTCACCAAGGAATTCTGAGAGGTTCCCGAAGAACTCCTTGATCGTGGATTTATCAATAACCCACAGTTTTTCTACCGTCTCGTCTACAAACGCGCGATCGTGCGAAACTAACAACACTGTCCCAGTAAATCGCTTCAAGGCCTCCACAAGTACCTGCCACGACATTGTGTCGAGGTGATTAGTGGGCTCATCGAGCAGGAGAAAGTCGATATCCCGACTAAAGAGCTTAGCAAACCGAAGACGAGTCTTCTGTCCACCACTCAGTGTAGAGATAGATCGACTTGCTGCCGTGCTGTCGATAAGGAAGTTGTTCAGAAAACTGCGCACCTTCTGTTCCCCACCATTCATAACCTTATTGAGCTCTTCGATGGGAGTTGAGTCCTCGTCGAGCTCTTCGGTGTGTTCCTGTGAGAAATAACCAACATTGATGTTGACACCAACCCTCACGTTGCCACCGTTGGCTTCGAGCTCTCCCTGTATTGCCTTGAAAAGTGACGTTTTGCCTGAACCATTGCGACCCAACAAAGCAACTTTTTCCCCAAAGAAAAGCTGAGCGCCCGTGTTGTAGAACAAGGACCTTCCTCCGCGTTTCAAGGAGAAATTATCGAGAAGCAAAATGCGCTTACTAGACTTCCTCTCAACATCAGCTAGATTAACCTTCATCTTCTTGCGTTCAATGCGCGGCCTCTCCTGCTGTGTCTCCACCAAGCGTTCAAGCTGTCGAACTTTGTTGCGATATACTCCGGCAACGTCTGAGTTTCGCTTTGCATGTTGACGCATACGAATCACCATCTTGCGATGGCGTTCGATTTCACGTTCCATATGTTGCCACTCCTGGTACCTTCCTTCCACCTGCCGAGCTTTCTCCTCCAAGTAAAACTGGTAGTCTCCCTGGAATGTCGTGAGTTTGCCATCCTCGATCTCTACGATTTTGTTTGCAACCTGATCGATTACATACTGATCATGCGAGACGAGGACAACACACCCACGATAATTCCGTAGGGTTGTAATGAGCCATTCACGCGCGAAATAATCGAGGTGATTTTCAGGCTCATCGAGCAGAAGGTAGGGGCTTTTCGAGACAAAGGCTTTTACAAGCTGGAGCATTTTCTTCTGCCCACCACTTAAAAGACCGGTGTGCATTTCTAGAATTTTCGGATCGATGTCAAGTTCATCTAAGTAGCGCAATGCTGCCCGATGGGCCTTTTCACCACCGATAAATTCACCGGCCACCTGTTCTGGGTGACCAGGAAACTCCTGAGCCATATATAATCGCGGAATACGTTCGTTTGTCATCACCGACCCTTTTGTAGGTTCTTCATCTCCGGACAATATACGCAACAAGGTCGTTTTGCCGGCGCCATTTTCACCAACGAGAGCTACCTTGTCACCTGGGTTAAGGTGCAGACTTACGCCGCTAAGCACAGGCTTAACGCCGAAAATCTTCACCACATTTTTTACACTCAGATTAGACATTTTTCTCCTTGTTTGTTTTGTTTGATTTTAGACGATTTTCAATGTTCTTACCATTTGTTTCTTCTCGAATAAGACTACCATTAATTCTAATTTAGTCAATATCTATATTTGCTCAAATTAAACATTTATGTTATAAATTAAACAGATATAAAACAACAAAAGGAGCAGTATGCCTCAAGAAATTGTTATTGTACGGCATGCCCAATGTACAGGAAATGCCGCCGACAGAGCCTCAAAAAAGGGTGATCATAGCTTCTATACTCCGACACTCCGATCACAGAAAAGTTTTGACTGGCCACTTACATCGCTGGGAGTTGAACAATCAAAATCGGCGGGTAATAAGTTACGCACATCGATTGCAGCCGAATTTGATTGCTATCTATGTGCCGACATTCCCAGAGCTGAACAAACTGCGCAACACCTTGGTTTTCCTGACGCGAAGTGGGAACGTTGCACACTGTTGCGTGAAAGGGATTGGGGCGGAATCGAATGTCTTCCCTACCCCGAACGATCTACTTTGTTCTCTCAAGCAAAGATTTCGCCAGAAGAGGATTCGTTGGACTGGAGACCTCCCGGCGGACAATCGATGCGATACATTTTGGGAAATATGAAACTATTTCTCAAATATATTTCGGCCCATTATAAAGCCCGAAGAATTATTGCAGTAACACACGGTGCACCTGTCCAGGCAATGCGCGTCTTACAACATGCAATACCTGAAGAACACTACACTTCGTTTATATCCAGCGACAACTACATTAGAAATTGCCACATCTTCCATTATCATAAAAAGACGATGGAAGAAAATGGGATTCCAATGTATAGGATTGAACGATCAATACACCAAGACCCGAACGGTCAATGGATAGAAAGGAGTATCGAACTCAGATAACACCACCAACTCAAACGGGTGGTGTTTTTTTATAATTCTAAAACACATCACAACTTCAGAACACTGGCTACATTTGATATGCAGACTCGAACCAACTATCTTCAAAAATATGTTGCAGTATAAGGCTCTCCGGTCTTGCCTCGATACTACACTAACTCGTTTCGAGTCCCAAGCTCTTTCAATTCAAACCATCTAATCAAATAACTCTCCTAGTGGGATCAAAAGCTACAACAGTACCTGGTCCTACAGACTCAATAACACCGTCGATCACAACGATTCCCCCATTTTCTGGGAGAGCTATTATTTTCTCAATATTAAATTTAGTCATATAATCACGGATTGCATCATCTTCATTCCCAGAATAATGGCACCACACATCAAATTCATTAACTAAATTAAGTGCGAAAAAATCAGTAATTCCCACCTTATTCTCATCTAGGAAACCAGCAGGAATAATTGTTTTAGCTAAAATAATTGCCCCTGCACTACCCCCATAAATAGACACACCCTCCTTTGCCAGATCAAGGAGAATCTCGAAAGTACCAAATTCCCTCAATTCTTTTAAAAGCTTATATGTATTTCCTCCGCCAATATATACACCTCCAAATTGTCGAAAATCTTTCTTAGTTTTAGTCTTAAGATCTTCCTCAGCCCACATTACTATATTTGAGACTCCCAATGGTCCAAGAACACTTTCAAGCCAAGCAACACATCCTGAGTATGGATACTTGGCTGTGTTCGTAGCAATTGGAATATACAAAAGTGGCTTAGACAAATCTAAGGAAGCGACAAATTTTTTGTCGAGTTCAATCGAATCTTTTCCACCACCCCCACCTCCTAAGAATAATTTCATATATGTTTATATTTTATCATCTCATACCTCTTTGACCCACCTAGGTCTCGAACTGATTTCATGGCTCAAAATATAGAAATCAATTTTGACCCGTCTAGGACGCTTTTTGTGATTTTCCAAAAAACCGTTGTTTTACTTCACGTGTCTAGGTCTGTTGGCACAAAAAACTAAACTGCTGCCGCGCTACGACTCGAACTCGCAATAATTTTATGGCTTAGATTATAGATTTTATTTTTTGGTTTGTCGAAAAATTGGTTCGAATCTTAGACGGGTCACTTAAATTCTATCAGAAGTGGTAAATGATCTGACACTTCGACCTGCTCAGTCTGAAAATTCTCAACCTCTATATCTTCTGATACTAGAACATAGTCAGCAAATTGTTCATCTTTGGGATAGTGCTTACTCCGTGTTGAGGTTATGCCGTATTGTTTGATCAAATTCCTCATATCTTTCTCAAGAAGCTCCATGGCATTTCCATCAGGCACAAGATTAAAGTCACCACAAATAATTTTTTTGTGACCGATACCTTCAAAGAATTTTCTAATTTTATCTGACTGCTGGAGCCGCTCAGGTGTATCTTTCTTATTTGTACTTCGCTGCCAAAGACCATGGAGATTCATCACAGTCAGATTCCCATCTGGGGTTCGTAATTTCACCCACTGACATCGACCACTTACCATATCACCTCCTCTTAAATAAGTACTCTCAGGATGACTTCTGAAACCACCACTTTCAATAATCTTCGCGCTTGTACCTTTCACAAGTATCGCTTGGCCACATCCTATATCTGGCGACAGATTTTCATTCTCGAAATACGACTCATCGCCATCGCGATATATATCAGAAGTAAATCCAGAAAGAACATTCTGGATTTCATTATGGAGATTTAATCTTGCTTTCTTTACTGGGGAGAAACTGGGTTCGGATCCAAATAATGTATCCTGAAAACAAAATATATCTGTGTCATTTGCGTGTTGGGATATGAATGAGATTAAAGGATCATACAGCTTCCCTCCCCACACGTTTAATGTAATTAGCTTCATTTTTTGAATTATACCAGTTCGATTTCCTAGACCTCCACCATTTCTGGACTCGAACTTTTTTCTGTGGCGTGGCTCAAAACATGACACCTCTCGGTCATTAGAACCTACCACATGACTGCTGCCGGACTTGGACTCGAACCAAGATACTCGCCTCCAAAGGGCGATGTCCTACCATTAGACGATCCGGCAATGTGAATCTAAAATACTACAAAAATGGCCATTTAGCCAGTAATTGCAAGGAGTGCCAACTCAAGTGGCAGCTGTGGCAAGGGTGAAATTCGATTTAATTCTTCAGCCTTGAGGAGTTCTAGGACTACCTTTGAGGAAAGGCTTGTTTCTTTAGCTGCTAAATCTTTTACAAAACTCAAATCCTCATGAGAAAATTCTTGTTCAAAATGAGGTAGTGTATCTGGAGCAATTCTTAGAAGCAGTGCGGCGCGAACTTTTTGTAATACAAGTTTGAGAAATAAACTCATATCGAGATTATGATCGGCAGCTTGTTCCAGAGCTTTAATACCCTGCTTAGCATCTTTGTGCGCCAAGGCTGAAATAAAGTCATTGATGATGGCTGATTTTGGTGCGCCAGTAATTTTTTCAACCTCAGCGTGAGAAATCTTTTTGGCTTTAGTTGAACCTAAAACTTTTTGCAGCATGCCCAAGGTGTCACGGAATGAACCGTCACCGAGAAGTGCGATGAGCTCGGCCGAAGCCGGTTCAAGTGTTACACCTTCTTGCGTCGAGATGTCCAAAACTGTGTCCTTGAGAATTTTTTGAGTTGGTTTTTTGAAGGTGAAGACTTGGCAACGTGAGACAACTGTTTCTGGTAATTTTTCAGTCTCAGTTGTAGCTAAAATAAACACAACATGTGCTGGTGGCTCTTCCAAGGTTTTAAGAAGCGCATTGAAGGCTTCTTTAGTGAGCATATGGACTTCGTCGATAATATAAACTTTGTATTTTGATTCGAATGGTAGTGTGTTAACGGCTTCACGAATTTCACGAATATCATCAATACCACGATTTGAGGCGGCATCAATTTCATATAAGTCATTGGCTGAGGTGCCAATTTCCCGGGCAAAAATTCGGGCAATTGAGGTTTTGCCGATACCGCGACTACCAGCAAAGAGATACGCATGGGCAATGCTACCCTGCTTTATTGAACCCTCGAGAACAGAGATAATGTGATCCTGACCAACAACGTCTTTGAATGATTGTGGACGGTATTTGCGGTATAAAACTGTGTCTGACATGAGGCTATTGTAGCTCGGTTGCCAAAAACTGCAAAATCGCCTCGGCCAGGTCTATTTTTAACTGGCCTGACAGCTTGATGATTTCTTCGTGAGTTGCTATAGATTCAACTTTTTGTAGACTATCAATATAAAAATAGTCACGAATGGTAGGTTTGGAAACGTCTAGTAATTCTGAGGTGCGTTCGAGATGGATGTGGCCAGGTATGACATGTTCGAGGATGGTATAGATGCCAAAAGGGTTGGCTACGGCCACAACCAGCCGCCGTAAGGCGGCTGGTTGCTTGATCTCCACCAGGCGTAATGCTTCCACAAACAACGAATTCCATTCTTTATATGCCGTCGGTCCCAGAGCTTCCTGGCTCCATTCCCTGGTTAGACTGGATTTATATTCTAAAGCTGGCACAACATAGTCAACAATCTGAACAATACTTATCTGTCCGGTATACCGAGCAATGATAACTGCCTGACGGCGAGCATAATCCTCAACCGTTTCAGCCGCATTTCGTTTAATATGAAATGGTTTGGTAAATGCAGCAATTTCAACTTTATTTTTCAGAGGTGATAATAACTGCTTATATATAGTCTGTTCACTTGATTGAACTAAAACAGGTGTGACTTTATTCATACAAAGCTAATTGCGGCGTTTCAGCTAATAATGTTATCAGCACGCCAGTAGGCTTTAGATATTCACTTGCCTCTTGAAGAGAAAATTCATCCAGTGTCATAGTGGAAACCACAATATCAAAGCTGTGTTTATATTCTGCTGAGACAGAAAACTTGGTACAAGCCCAAGGCACAACATCTTTGTAATCAATGAGTGCATCGACATCAGAAGAAACTGCAGTAATAAAACTATTTGGTATAGTGCAACAGTATTCAGCTTGCTGGGCTCCGAGATCCAAGACCAATGTAGGTTTCATGGTTGTATCTAATCACAGGTTATTTTGTCAGCAATGAGCGAATATCTATTAGCAATACGAATGTTTCAGCGTCAAAATGAATATATTTCTCTGACAGAAAATCGTGGTTATTTTAAAGACTTAAACTAAAAACTGTTTGCCATCTCTGACAAACAGTTTTTTATTTGAAATAAAGTTAAATGATTTTGTCATATCCTCATGACATCGACTTCAAGAGTTGTAGTCTTCAAAAATTCAGCTACATGCTGTTCAATTTCCCCTATCGTTTGTGACTCCATGAGCTTGTGGCGCAACTCTGCCGCACCAGGAAAACCGTTTACATAGGCTTTATAATGCTTCTTCATAATGGCAAAGTTTTTGATATCGCCAAGTTTTTCCAAAAAAAGTTTGGTGTGCTCAATCATGACAGATAATTTTTCTCGCAGAGTTGGTCGATATCCGTCTTTAGCAAATAGCCACGGGTTGCCGAAAATTGCCCGGCCAAACATAATGCCGTCAGCACTTGTTTCCTGAATCTTTTTGAGACCATCCGCAATATCCGCTGCATCACCATTACCGAAAATCAATGTGTCTGGACTGTACTGATCACGAAGTTCCACGGCTCGCTTCACAAATTCCCAACGAGCTGGCACAAGTGACAACTCTTTACGCGTGCGGGCATGAAGTGTAAGTACTGCTGGCTGTTCCTTGAGGAGTTCGGGTAGCCACGTTTCAATTTCAACTTTGTTAAAGCCAACTCGAGTTTTAATTGAGACAGGCAGATCACCGGCCCCGGCTTTGGCGGCGCGAATGAGCTCGCGCGCCAAAGCCGGATTTTTAATCAAAGCCGCACCCGCCTTTTGTTTCTCAATAGAACGATCCGGACAACCCATGTTTATATCTACCCCATCAAAACCCAACTCCTTAGCCAGCTCGGCCGCTTTCTGCATATTCTCCGGTTTTGAGGTGAAAAATTGAGCTACGATCGGTCGCTCAGCTTCGGTGTATTCCAAATCTCGCATCAGTTTTTTGCGGCCTTCTTCAGGAGCCAAGGCCAAACCATCAGCTGAAACGAATTCAGTCCAAAAAACATCAGGCTTGCCATACTTAGCAATAATCGAGCGAAAAGCCACATCGGTGACATCAGCCATCGGCGCTAGGACCATAATTGGTTTTTTAAGTTTTGACCAGAATCCGGAGTTCATACAGATCACCTTACCATAGCTCTTGTGGCTTTTCACCTTTTTTTGGTAGTATTGGTTCAGAACTTTTACAGAAAGGAGTTGCTGTGAATTCATTGTTTGACTTAGGCCCGACAGCCTACGAACAGTTCGTACGTAAACAAGAAGAAGCCAGACTCGAGGTATTTAATACCGAATGCAATGCCGCCGGGCAAATACTGGAACGGTACTTGCTTAAACGCTCACTGGATCTCAAAATCCGATTTGGCAGCCGAGGCGGACTGACGTTGTTCAGCCGACCAAAGTGCCGAGTACGCATCGAAGAATCAGGCGTCGAATGTGTTGGTCGAGAATACTTCAAACACTTTGAAATTCCAACCGACGCCATCAAAGATCACCATGAACTGGCCATCCATTGCGCCATGAACGTCTACGGCGGCGCTTTCAGACGTGAAAGTCCAGCCGACTGTGTGCGGGCTATCATTGCCAAGTTGGACAACATTCTTTAACCAAGACCCCCACATATGTGGGGGATCTTTTTTATACAAAACAAAACCCGCAGGGTGCGAAGCACCCTGCGGGTAAAGATCAAAGGTACACGGGATTGAGCGTTTCTGCGAATTGCTCATGCAAGCGAACAAGCAGTTCCGCCGTTTGTTCAAGTGGCAAACAAGGATCAGTAATCGACCGACCATCAAGATCGCATTCAATCATCAGACCGTTCAGGGACGAATAACAATCCTTACGATCAACCCTGCCGGAGAGAATATCATCCATCACAAGCTTGGCGGCGGTAATCTGGTGTTCGGGCCGCCGACTTTCCACCAGGTGATTGAAGCAATTCCCATGAGCACAATCAACTACGATGCTGCGCTTAAGATTGCGCTGGTGCAGCAGATGATTTGTCTTGCTGATAGTATTGCCATCATAATTGACGTTGTGTTTACTACCGCGCAAGATAACATGGGTATCTTCGTTGCCAAGGGTTGGAATGGCTTCGTAGACACCATCATCATTGGGCGCCCAAATCTCGGCCGGCAGACCGGCGCGTTCGATGGCGTTAACCGCTGTCTCAACGTTGCCATCTTCGGTATTTTTGAAACCGACTGGCATCGATAATCCCGAAACCAAAAATCGGTATTCATTTTCACCCACCGAGCGCGCGCCGATCCAAGCGTGCGACACTAGGTCGCTGAAGCAGTGTATCGGATACACACCCAAAACCTCGAGTGAGGCCGGCACCTGCATCCGAGCCAGTTCCAGAAAAATCTTGCGGGACAATTTGAGACCGGCGGCGCCGTCATACACTTTCCGATTTTCCATGTAAGGCTGGCGGACAATACCTTCCCAGCCAAGACTCGTCCGAGGTTTGGCCACGCATGTACGCTTAACCAGCAGAAAGTGCGGACACCGTGCCTGCATGACCTTGAGCCATTCAGCAATCTGAATGCTTTCATCGAACGAACGCTCAGAGCAAGGACCCACCACCATGAGTAAGTGCTGGCGATCAGTGCCGTTGAGAATGTTGCGGATTCGACTTCGTGCCGTTGCCACAAAGCCAATATCTGCTTCTTCGGCAGTAAATTCTTCACGCAATTGACGAGGCGAAGGTAAGTGTTTACCCAGCCCAACACGCTGATTATGAGTTCGAGGAACCATGTGATCTCCTTTGTAAAAGAACGCAATAGACACACGTCTATAATACAGACGCTACTATACAATAAAAATCTAGGCGTGTAAATCGCTACCCGTGAGCTCAACTTCTGAACCTGGTTGGATATCACCACGGATCATTTTTTCAGCAATCACCTGCTCCACCTTATCCTGAATAGCCCGATTCATCGGACGAGCACCAAATTTTGGATCAGAACCAAATGAAACGACATAATTGATGAGTGCTTCGTTGACCTTAAGATTGATACCGCGTTCTGAAAGTCGAGCTTTGAGTTTGTTTAATTGTAATTCAGCAATTTTACTTAATTGTTCATTAGCCAATGGGTGGAAAATGATTACACCGTCAAAACGGTTAATGAGTTCTGGTTTAAAAATACGAGCCTTGACGATTGAGTCAATGATAAGCTCGCGTGCGTGTGAAAGATCGTCACCACGTTTCACTGATTCCCAAATCAAATCACTACCAGCATTTGAAGTAGCAATAATAAGTAAGTTTCGGGCATTAACTTTCTTGCCCGACATATCTGAAAAGAAGCCTTCGTCTAAAATCTGTAAAAACAGGTTCATGACTTCCGGAATTGTTTTTTCAAATTCATCGAGCAACAATACACCATACGGTTGTTCTCGTACCATAGACGAAAGGACGCCCGGCTTTGGACTTTCAAATGTACCAATGAGTTTTTCCAAGGCATCCTGGCCAGAATATTCAGACATATCGAGACGTTCAATGTGTGTACTTGAACCAAAGAATGTTTCAGCCAAGACTTTTGTGGTTTCAGTTTTACCAACACCAGTTGGGCCGAGGAATAAGAATGAGGCCATTGGCCGATTTGGATTATTGATACCTGAACGAGCACGGCGCACGGCATTGGCAATAGCTTCCACTGCTTCATCCTGACCAATAATTCGGTGTTTGAGTAGCGTTTCAAGGTTGAGTAGTTTTTCGCGCTCTTCTTTTTTAACCTGACCAACTGGAATACCTGTCTTTGTTTCAACCACTTCTAGAATATCCATTTTTTCAATCAAGCCTTTGCCTTTAGCGATATTATTGCCGGCTACTTCTTCGAGCAGGCTGATTGCTCGTTCAGGCATGATGGCATCTGGGAAATAACGTTCAGCACTTTCAACCAGAGCTTGCAATGATTGGAATGTAAAAAAGAGTCCGGCGCGTTCGTATGGAATAATACTGTTTTGCAAGACACGCAACGTGTTGAGTGGATCAATTTGCTCAACTAAAATCCGCTCGAAGTTTTGCATGAGAGCAGTGTTGCGCTCAAGAATTGAGTGGAACCGCTCTGGATCTGACAAACCAATGATGCAAAGCGCTGATGAAGTAAAGTACGGTTCAAGTAGCGAAACGATATCTGTTGAAAGACTATTGGCTGAATTTACAAAGCCGGGAAAATCAGCGATGGCCATGATGACATTACCGCCATTGACCGCATCATTAAATATTTTCAAAAGATTAGCTTCAAAATCTTGTTTGTTTTTTGAACGGGCAACCAAAAGTTCTGGATCAAAAAGCACGACACGTTTATCTTCCAAGCTCGGTAACGCAACACCAGCAAAAATCGCATCCTGTAAACGCGCCACGATTTGTAATGATCCTGAATGATCGTCACTCACAAGCAAAACATTATCGCCATCTTGACGTGTGATGATCGTTTCGAGTTCCTGAAGTTCTTTTGTGCCATAGGTACTGTGGACTTCGCCAATGTTGTGAGAAACT
>CAZHGQ010000010.1:0-24772 GCA_964532205.1 uncultured Candidatus Saccharibacteria bacterium
GCCACTATTACCGAGGACGTAGATCAGATTATGGATATTGTTAAACGGGTACCAATTCGTATGGGTGTCCGACTAGCCTCAGTACCTCATGTCAAACCAAAGCATTAAACATTGTGTACCATGTGAGGGTGGCACACCACCTCTGAGTCCATCAGAAATTACAGCTCATCTTAAAAAGCTCAGGGCCTGGAATTTAGAACGCAATTCAATTACTAAAACCTATACATTTATTGATTTTCGCCGAGCCATTTCTTTTGTAAACGAAGTTTCGGATGTGGCTGAATTTGAAGGTCATCATCCCGATCTAAATATCCATAACTGGAATAAAGTTACCGTCACCTTGCAAACACATGCCATTAAAGGGCTTTCGGAAAATGATTTCATAATGGCTGAAAAAATTGATGAGATTGTCAAAGAAACAGCAGAGTAAAAAGAAAACGCGGTCCTCCCGCGTTTTTCGTTAAAGAACATTTGTTAGACTCTTACCACCTGACCTGACGGCTGTATTGCCTGCCTGATGAATTCGGCCGCCTCCTCAATGCCGAGTCGGGCAGGTACTTCCCTGATGGTTGCTCGGGCAAAAACCCGAAGATACCGCTCGAGTTCAGGAAATCGATTCCGGAATGTATCCAAACGGTTGAGTACAACCTGGGGATCGAGATCATCGCCGCGAGGAGTTAAACCCGCCGCCTTCATTTTTCTTATGCGATCATTGATACGCGAGATGGCGACTTCATCAGTCAATGTTTCGAACAAAAAATATTGACGACTCATGCCACGCTCGATGAGTAACTGCTCAAGCATTTCGGCCTGATCACGCTGACGAGGCACACCGTTAAAAACGATGTTGGCATTGTGAGCTACCCGCTGATTTAAATGCTCGCGTAATGCCGCGATAGTGATCTTGTCAGGCACAAGTTCCCCGCGAGAAATGCAGAGATTGATTTGATGCTTGATGTTTTCATCAGTCACCGCCTTAAGGACCGTACTCATGATGATCGGCACGAAACCGTGCTGATCTGCTAGAATGTCGGTTTGCGTATCCTTGCCACAACCCTGGCAACCAATCAAAATTACTCCGTGATTCCGCACAAAGACCTCCTGTAGTCTTTTTCAAAATGGTTCAATACCCAAGCACCGTGCCTGAGTACATCACCGTCCGATAGTTAAGAATATAGACTTTTAAAGACTTGTCAAACGTTGTTATCTGTTGGCTAAATCTTGTAGAAAAGCCTCTTTTTTAGCCCCAGAAAGGACGTAGGGCTGACTACGACTACTTTGCAGTGGAATTAATTCATATGAAAAGTCATCATTATGATAGGTAAACTGTACTGCCAAACCCTTTTGCACATCATCTGAGAAATATTGGTCGAATACAAAATTACCAAGCGAGTAAAAAATTGGTTTGCCCTGATACTCTTCGACTTCCTGCACAACGTGTGGGTGAGCACCAATAACCGCATCTACTCCAGCCTCATCAATGAGCGCGTGATAAAAATCCTGTTGGAATTGACTGGAGTGCAATTCATATTCTGTGCCAGCGTGAACGAAGGCAATAACGATGTCATCAGGGTATATGGCCATTTTTTTAATTGCAGCAATAGTTTGTGGTATTGAAAACGAATTTTCATCAGTTCCATGTATACCAATAAAGACAAAATTTTTATTTTTAATCGTGACCCGAATCACATCTCGATCTGAGACTTTGGTTGGGTGACCAAAATACAGTATACCGGCCCGATCAAGAGCCGAACGAGTGGAACTTAGACCTGCTTCACCTTGATCGAAAGCGTGGTTATTGGCCAACGTCACAATATTGATTCGGTTCTGAGCCAGGATCTCAGCCGCATCAGCGGTAAATGAGAAACGAACTGAACCACTTGGTGTTTGTTTGTGCAGATCAGGGATCGGGCCTTCAAGATTAGCAATAACCGCATCAGAATTTGAGAGTAATGTGCCAACATTGTTAAAGGGGTAATTTTTATTCTTGCGTGACAATGTCTCAACATATCGACCCAACATAATATCACCAACAAACAGCAACCTGACTGTGTCGGTTGCTGTTTGGGTTTGGGTAAAAGTATACGAAGCCACAGCCAGCTGCTTATGGGGCAATTCTGGCTTATAGGTTTGGGCTATAACAATAAGAAAGACTGCAAGACCTATAATAAAACCCGCTTTTTTCATACTGGTTTCTTGGGGCACTGAGCAATGCCGACTGTAAGTCGTTTAAGAACTTCAAGAGTATACTTAACATTAATTGAGTAACAAACCTCCTGACCCCGCTTTATACCCACAACCAAACCACACTGTTTTAATGTTGAGAGATGTTGAGATACGGCCGGCTGTGATAATCGAGCCACAGCTACAAGTTCAGTAACGGTTTTTTCACCATTCATTAGTTCTTGTAAGATACGATAGCGAGACGGGCTACCAATACCTTTGCCGAGTTTCTGAATTTTTGTACAAAAATCTGCCATGAGAAAATATTAGCACTTACTTATATAAGCAATCAAGCAGCAGTAAAAATCGGGCGATTCCTCCGGAATCGCCCGATTTTTTATTTACCGTGGCAATCGTTACATGACTCGCAGTTGCAATCACACGTTTTACCATCCTGCGGACTCCAGCTGTGACCATAGCAACCACCACAACAACCCTTATGCCATCGGCGACGAAATACCATAGCAATACCAATCAAGATGACAATCAGTGGCCAAAGAATGTGCCACTCAACAGGCATGATGATTCCTGTATTTCGAAAGAGGTATAGGACACCAACAAGCACAACTAATAAACCTAAACGCATAGAACAAATAAATAATTTGTAATATGTATAGTATACAACGCCTACCCCCTACCAACAACGTAATTATCCCCTATTTTAACTCTGCGTCGATAAGTTGTGAGAATGCGGCAACCGGCATAGCGCCAGGCACAAGTGTTTTGCCAATGATGAATGATGGTGTACCCTGAATACCCAATGAACTGCCTTCGGTACGACCAGCGGTAATTGAATTATCGTACTGTTCTTTCTTTTGCTTAACTAAAGCAGCAACTTTGTTGGCATCAATGCCAGCAATAGTACCTGTTAATTTTTTAACACTGGCTTCGTCACCAAAACCACCATTTTCAGCATCCTGACTGCGATACATAGCCTGGTGCCACAGGTAGAATTTTTCAGGATACAACTCCCAGACTGCATGTGAATATTCTGAAGCAATCAATGAATCTGGACCAAGAAATGGAAAATCCTTAAACACGATTTTCACTTTACCAGTATCAACATATTTCTTAATTAATTCTGGAAAAATTTCAAGCTCAAACTTTGAACAGAATGGGCACTGGTAATCCGCCCAGTACGCAATGGTAACCTTGGCATTTTCCTGACCGATAAACGGTAAACCCTTGGTTTCAACATCCTTAATATCAACTGGAATAGCTGCCGGCTTGGCATTACCAGCACCCTTAAGTGCTGCACTGTAAATTGAAACACCAACAATAAATGAAATACCGATAATCAGGGCCGCAACAATAATCGAAAGTGGTAAAATATATTTAATATAAAATGCTGGCTCAGTTGAAACTGGCGCAGCTGCTGAAGTAACTTCAGGCTGTGTGTATTGTTCCATATCGGCTATTGTAACATACAAAAAAGCGCTGCCAACGCAGCGCTTTTTTGTCGGAATTAACGCTGAGGGCGTTCTTCCTTTGGTCGAGCTTCAGAGACTGAAACTGTGCGACCATCAAGATCTTTGCCGTTCCACATATCGATTGCGGCCTGAGCTTCAGCGTCCGTTGCCATTTCAACGAAACCAAAACCCTTTGAGCGACCGGTCATCTTATCGATGATGATGGTGGCTGAAACAACGTTTCCAGCCTTAGCGAAAGCATCTTGTAATGTGGCTTGTGTCGTGCCATATGAGAGGCCGCCCACAAATAATTTTTTTGCCATCTAATGAATGCTACTAATAATGCGTAAACCAATCCAATGAACGCGAAGTGAACCTTCAAGAATCCAAGGAGATGTGCTTACACCTTAAGTATAGAAGAGCTGGACCGGAAGTCAATCACTATGCCAGTCGAGCCTTGCGACGAATGATGAGATATGACAAACCGGCTGTCCAGACCATCATTCCAACCATAAATAGAGCCACTTTTGTACCTGAACCGATACCTGTGTATGGCACTTGCGCAAGTGAAATTACTGTCGGATAGACATAATTTGGATAACCAGGAATATACGGTGTATTGTAATTATTAACTGTGACCGTCAGGGTGCTGCAGTTATTGTTGTTGTAATTATAGCTGCTGCGACAGAATAATAAGTTGGCTGTGCCAGGATTGCGACCGTACAAATGCACATTACCACCACCCACCGTTACATCGACTACACCATTGTTCGAATTATTCGAGAGATAGAAATTACCTGAGGTGTAAACAACAACATTTCGGTTTTCACCAACACTCATAGCAACATCATTTGTACTGAACGTAATGTCGTCGTAATTATCGTAACCGTTATAATAACCATCTACTGTTACATACAAATTCACACAACCGCTATTGCTGTAATTTGAACAGATGGAGAAATTTACTGAGCCAGCACTGTTACCATATACAGTAATTGTGTTACCACTGATATTAGCTGTGGCTATATTGTTATTTTGATTTGAAGAAATATAGTAGCCGTTACCACCACCGTTTACAGTAACCGTCACTGACTGTCCCCTGTTTACATACACATTGGATTGAGACAACCAGATTGAATTGTTATAACAACCATAATATGAACAACCGGTGTAACCGCCACCCGGCCAATTGATTGTTTGTGACTGTTGACCATTGACCGTCACATAGACTGAAGCGTTTTGGTAAATGTTGTAACCCGAACCAATAGTTGTTGAGAAATAACCATTCGAATTGGTGTAACCCAAAGAGTTAATAGTGTTCTGAGTTGAACCCGGGTTGGTGTAATACAACGTAATTTGTGCGTTGGCATCACCATTTACGGTAAGCTGCACATCATTACCCACAGTGTTATAAACATTCAGTGTTGGTGTCATAGCCATAGCCACATTCACCCACAAGCCCGCAACCGCCATTACTGATAATGACAAGACCGTCTTAACAATAGTTTTCATGCCAATATATTTAGCCTTTTTTGAGAGAAAGTCAACTACTCTATAGCTCAATTTTCGAGAACTGATACATGCTAAAAAGCAGAATAACCCCGATCATAACCACCAGAACAAGGAGACTTGTGCCAGCCGAAAATGAGGCTGCGGTTGGACCACTTAACGCAAAACGCATGCCGTCAATGCCATATGACAGCGGATTGACTTTAGTAATATAGTCGAGAAATTTTGGTAAACCATTAAGCGGAAACAGTGCGCCCGAAAGATAGAACAACGGCTGGATAACAAAGTTGATGATCAAAGGAAAACCTTGCATGTCGTCGAGTCGAGCAGCAATCGCTACACCAACGGCTGAGAACAACACAGCAATCAGAACCAGAAACAAAAGTGCCAATGGTAAATACGCAATGTCGTGAGGACGAAAACCGGCGACAAGTGTAATTAAGAAAACCAGGATACCTTGGATAACAGCGACTGTGGCCCCACCAAGAGTTTTACCCAATAGTATTTCAAAACGACTCACCGGCGCCACGAATGTCTCCTTCATAAAGCCGAATTGTTTATCCCAAATAATTTCTACACCAGTAAATATTGAGGTGAACAACACGGTCATACCAATGATACCGGGCGCAATGAATTGAATATAGTTACCCTGCCCAGCTTTAGCGAAAACTGGCGACAAACCAAAACCAAAAGCAAACAAGAAGATAAGTGGCTGACCTAATGCCCCCACGAGACTCGCCTTCTTTCGAATAAACCTTTTCAATTGTCGCAACCACAAAATATATATAGTTCTCATAGATGTTGAATTAACGAGTGAAGCCACGTAATGTGCTGCGGCTAAAATTTGACGCTTCGTGACGAATAGCGCTACCAGTCAATTTAATAAATGCGTCTTCCAAATTATCTGTGCCAGCTTTCTCTAGAATATGTTCAGCATTGCCCTGTTCAACAATCTTACCGTGGTCGATAATAACAATTTTTTCGGCCATACGTTCAACCTCTTCCATGTGGTGAGTCGTAAAGAAGATGGTAACTTTTTCTTCCTGATTGAGTTTTTTAATGTATGTCCAAATGTGGTTTCGAGTTTGTGGATCAAGACCAATAGTTGGTTCATCCAAGAACAAAACTTTTGGATGGTGGAGTAAACCACGAGCAATTTCCAAACGACGCTTCATGCCGCCCGAGAAGTTTTTCACATATGAATTGCGACGATCTTTGAGCTCAACGAGTTCAAGCAATTTTTCAATACGATCGGCATACACCTCTTTTGATAAACCGTACAAAATTGCATGGAACTGCATATTTTCATAAGCAGTTAATTCATTATCCAAACTTGGATCTTGAAAAACGATACCGAAGGCCTTGCGAGTGTGGCTCGGATCTTCTGTCACATCTTTACCGTCGAGCATAATTTGACCAGATGTTGGTTTAAGTAATGTGGTCAACATCTTAATCGTGGTAGTTTTACCAGCACCGTTTGGTCCCAAAAAAGCAAAGACTTCACCAGTCTCAACTTTAAAAGAAATATTATCAACGGCAGTAAAATCACCGAATTTTTTGGTTACGTTTTTTACTTCTATCATAAGGCTCTACAATATCATATTACTTCATAGCTGAGTAGACGTCTGAACCTTCTAGTCCTAACGCCCAAGCTGAGAAACCGCGTAATTTATCTTTTTTAATAAGATCGACTTTTTCTTTTACACTGCGAGCATTTTCATACCAGACTGTATAGTAGACACCCTTGTCCTTATAACTTATATATGGTGCATGCTGCTCAACATCATAACCCTTTTCAATCCCCTTACGTTTAAGTGCCGTCTGAATTCCCTCATCACCACCTATACTTACCAGCTTGCCATTTGCACCATTCCACTTCCAATAATAAAGCGGAATTCCGAGTGACAATTTTTCCTTTGGAATATGCTGCAAACTGAAGGCAATAACTTTCTGCATCCAGGCCAGTGGCGCCACGGGTCCCGGTGACTGCGGTGCATCATACGACATAATACTAATAAAGTCAGAATTAGCCGCGAGTGCTGCGTAATCATAAACACCAATTAATTTTGTCCATAAATTTTTGGGGTAATCTTCAGGTTTTGATGAGATCTGAGCAATCACTGCCACACTTAATTTTAAATTATGAGCAGCAAATGCCTCATGTGTTTTTTTAACAAATGCTGTGAATTGATCGCGGTATGAAATATCCATTTGTTCAAAATCAATTTGCCAGCCATAGAAATGATTTTTCTGAGCCTCGGTGATTAGTTGAGCGATAAGTGTATCCTGCTGCAGTGGATTCCTCAATAAAGCCTCTAAACTTTTCTGATCAAAAGCCCCATTGGTCAAAATTGGCATAACTTTAATATTGTACCGATCCGTAATTTTAAGAATGAAAGGCTGAAAATCGCTTTGCAAATTACCTTGACCATCAACATGATACGTCTGTGGCGCCAAAATATCGATTGAGCCTGCATGCTGCGCAAGCGATATAGTAGCGTTAGGACCGTTGCGATAATAAAAGAGGCGCTCATATGAAGCCGCCTTGACGTCAGCAGTAAAAAAGCTGAAACTAGTAAGTATTACTAACGCATAGAACAGTCTCCTTTTCATTTTTTTATTATACACCATGACCTACAAACAATTTAAGTGGTGGTTTGCCGGCTTGATCGTGTTCGCCACAATTATTTTTTGCTTTAATTTGGGTAAACTGCCATTTATTGATTATGACGAAGCAACCTACGCCCAGGTTACAGACTACACAGTAAGCACAAACGATATTGGCACCCTAAAAATAGCCCAAAATTCACCATGGTTTGAAAAACCGCCACTTTATTTTTGGACAGCGATGTTTAGCCATGAAATATTTTCTTCACCAGAATTTGCTTACCGTTTACCGGCTGCGATGTCCGGTGTTGTTGGCGTTGCCTTGGTTGTTCTTATTACCCTAGAGCTGGGTGGTGGTTTTGTGGCCGCTTTACTAAGCGGTTTTATATTGCTTAGCACAGGTTTGTATTTGGAGGCGGGCCGGCAATTTCGACTGGATGTACCTGTCACTGCCACAATACTATTAGCTTATTATTCGTTTCTACGCGGCCGGCGCCAGGCGGTCTGGCTTTGGGGTATTGGCATAAGTATTGGCCTGGGCTTAATGCTTAAAAGTGTTATCGGTCTTTTTCCACTCATTGTCATCAGTTTGCACAGCGTATTCTGCCGGGACTATGCCTGGTTAAAAAAACGCCAAGTCTGGTATGGCTTACTAGCTGGTGCGATTATTGTCATTCCGTGGCACATTCAACAAAGTTTGAGGTATAGTCAAAGATTCTGGAACGATTATTTGCTGTATCATATTTTGAAACGCTTTAGTGGCAATATTTTAGGTGCGCATCGTAGCAACATAAACTACATTGATGACTTTTATCGTTACGCTGCGCCCTGGACATTAGCATTTTTGGCCGGCAGTGTTGCGCTCTTCCTCACATTTAAAAATAGTGTTCAGCGCAAACACCTAATCGTGGTAGCGACGACTGTCTATGTAATTATTACGATATTCTTTATTTCTCGTACAAAGTTAACGTATTACTTCGTACCAATTTTTCCCTTCATTGCTATCTTCTGTGGTTTGTTGGCCGTTGAATTATATAAAAAACTGAAAAATAAAACGGTGCTATATGTTGCCCTCTCAATTGCTCTGATCTGGGCTACCTACAACATCTTCTTTGTTGGCTACGCCTATCACCCTGTCATGAGATTTAATATTGATTTAGCAATTGAGGAAAAGGCGGTTGGCCAAATCGCCGCTCAATACAATACACCAGACATATATATGCTGGTCTATAACTATTACGAATCGGTACGCTACTATAGCAACAAAAAGGTCATCACTTTGCAGCAAAATATGAGTATTCCGCCAGCTATTTTGGTAGTCTTGCCGACACACCTATATCTTTCCTCAGACTTACCAAAAATTCTTAAGGAACATATGCAGACACTTTACCAAGGAGAATATATTTCCCTCGTTATCCTTGATCAAACTAAAAAATAATTACAGGAGTTTATCGCCTACCACCTGTCCATCAGAAAGTTCGACGATACGGTCGGTGATTTTAGCGTATTCTGGCTCATGAGTCACCATAATGATTGTTTGACCCTCATCGTGCAATCGCAAAAAGGCATCAAGCACCACTTTTGAGGTTTCACTATCAAGGTTAGCTGTTGGTTCATCGGCAAAAATAATCTTTGGATCATGACCGATGGCTCGAGCAATTGAAACGCGTTGCTGCTGACCGCCGGAAAGCTGTGATGGTAAGTTGTCCGCACGATCCTGAATACCAACACGCATGAGGGCTGTCATGGCCTTTTCTCGGGCTTCATGTTTTGACAAGCCACGCATCAAAAGCGGCACCATAACATTCTCAAGTGCTGAAAGTGAAGGAATGATGGCATAATCTTGGAAAACATAACCAAGTTGCACCAAACGGAAATAGGTTCGCTCTTCGGCGGTCAGTTTTAAAACATCAACATCAGCAATTTTGATTGAGCCTTCATTCGGATGATCAAGCAAACCCAATTGATACAACAACGTACTTTTACCCGAACCAGATCGGCCGGTGATTGAAACAAACTGACCATCTGGTACGTGCAAATCAACACCTTTGAGGGCTACAATTTCACCCAGACCACTTTTGAAAATTTTTGTAATATTTTTTGCTTCAATCATAAAATTAACGGCCTAAAATGGCATCAAGTGTATTTTGTTTGACCACAATACGAGCTGGGATATAACCAGCGACAACAGTGGCCACGAACAACACAATAACGCGAATCATAGTACTTGAAAATGTGGCTACCAAAATACCATCACTGAATGGGAAATTAATAGGGTGAGCGGCAATGTATGGCTGCAAGAATCCAAAAACAATTATTGAACCAATTGCCATACCAACAATTGAATAGAAAACCGCTTGAAGAATGTATGAGAACTCAATGGCGACCGCATTTACACCAATACCCTTCAAGATACCAATGAAACGACGACGGGTAATGGCATTAACGAAAATCACAATAAAGATCGTAATTGAGGCCACTGCCAAACCGACACCACCGATCAAGTTGCCAAGCATAGCGAATGTGTCACGAATATCTTTGACAAATTTTGGTAAAGCCTCTTCGAAACTTTGAATGCGGGCATATTTATCAAAACCAGCTGCTTTAAGTTCGGCCACCACGGCGTCAGCTTGTGTTGAGTCAACAAGTTTAATCGCAATTTCATCCACATTACCATCGGTTCGATCGATGAGGGTGCGCATTTCCCGATCATCCATAAAGATACGCATATCGATGCTGTCGACTTTTGATTTCAAAACACCTTTAATAATCACTTCGCGTGAGTGACCATTAACCGTAAGCATTATTTTTGAACCGGCGCCCACACCTTTGAGCGTTTTTAAGTCAGCCGAATCAACCGGTAGGTATTTATCGAGTAAATAGGCACCGACGACAACTTTGTCAAAATCATTCTTTTCCAAAAACGTACCCTCAACTAGTTTTGTGCCAATACCCGTTACAGCATTTTCTCGATCTGGATCAATGCCTGAGATCAAGGCTGTGGCAATGTTTGGGGTTTCACCAAGTTTTGGAATAACACGATAATCGGCCTGAGCTCTAGCGGCATCGGTATATCGGGCACTAAAACTTGCCACTTCAGGCATTTTACTAAGATACGCCGTAATTTCTGGTGTACGACTAATAAATGAACGTTCTTTAAAAGAAGTGATCATGATGTCACTGGTATAGAAATTTTTATTGGCACTGATCGAACCTTCAATCAAACCGACCAAAATACCCGAAACCACAACAAGGTTTAGAAAGGTCAACACCATAACCACCACAATTAAAGCAGTAGCCCATTTGTTTCCACGACGAATATCTCGGACAGCCAAAAAGAGTCCAACACGCAGGGCAATAATAAGATTAGCTAACCGCTTACGGAAGCTCAGTTTCATAAAAATACTATATCATAAAAAAATGGCCGGGCACATTCGTGCCCGGCCATTCCGGCTTTACTGTTGCTGAACTTTGCCCCAGAGATAGTCGGTGATCTTGCCGACAGTCGTCAGCTGTTTGGCATCCTCTTCAGGAATGCTCAAACTGAACTCCTCTTCGAACGTCATGACGAGCTCGACCACGTCGAGCGAATCAGCTTCCAGGTCACCCTCGATCGAGGAGGCGGCAGTCACCTTACTTGAATCGTCGACGCCCAACTGATCACACACAATATCCAGAACTTTTTGTTCAAGTTCTTCACGCGTCACTTTTTTCAACTGACTCATATCTGCTCCCTATAAAAAAGCTATCTGGACCATCCAGATATTTCTAGCAGAAATATACAATATTATATATGTTTGTCTAGTAACCGAGCAATATTTTTTGTCATGCCCACCCCCCGTCCAAACATCGCCCCTCCAGCTAATGACAAAATAATCGTAAATACTTGAGCACCCTGAAACGATTCGTGGATATATCGCTCACCTAAAATTTCAAAAGCAACATAGGCTGCCAAAATTAAAAAACCATAAATATCGACTTGGAAAATAATTTTTCGCGCTTTTTTATCCCACGACATCTTATACATACGCGAAACCAGCGTACCGATAATCACACCTGCAACCAAAGCCAATAACGCAAAGAGGAAGCCGCCGGGCGTCACGATCATCCGGTAAATAATGGCTGACAGAATTAAGACCGATAAACCGAAATAGATATAGAGTCGCCAAAGCAACCCTTTATCAACGTGTTTGTGCAAATGTGTATGTGAAATATCAGGTGGCATAGCTGAAGTATAGCAAACAAAATTATTCTGACAGGGGTTTTATGAACAATCGCACCAATTGTACCTCCTTATAACTCACAGACGATGATAATTTTAATTTCTTTTTGTTCTTATCAAGATAATCTTTGACTGGAGCCAGTCGCCAATCACCCAATTCGTCGTGCTTTTTTTCTATCGCTTCACTAATGATTTCAAATGTTTTGTGCGGTATGGTTTTTTTAATAACCGAAAAATCTTTAAGATATTTTTTATCCTCATCCGCCAACTTTTCTAAATGTGAAATTACTGTTTCTTCAGTCATACCCCGCTTCTTGGCAATATCGGCCAACGTCAGACCGCTTTGAACCAAATCAAGTGTCACATAATGAGATGGTTGTTTAGGATCAGAAGCTTTTTTAATTGGCGAAATGTCTTTAAGATATTCAGCCTGCTTCTGTTTGATGACTGTTTGATCGGCTGACAAAATTTTATCAACAGCATTTTCTGAAGCCACCTTTAATTCTTCATCAAATTCAAGAACTTCTTCATTAATTTTAAGCGCCTGCTCGTTAAGGCCAAGTATGGTTAGACCCTCAATGCTTCGCACTCGTGAAAGAGCCACATAACCCATACCCGGCTCAAATGACTTTGACAAATCCACCTCGACTGCGTCAAGCGACATACCCTGGCTTTTGTGAACGGTAATAGCCCAGGCTAAACGTAATGGATATTGATTGATTTCGGCTTTTTTTGCTCCATCTTCTTCAATTGTCCATGATGCCCGTTCAACTTCTATCAATTTATTAGTGCGAGAAATGCGAATGATCGGATTACCAAATTCGCCATGCAATGATTCTACAATTCCCAATGTGCCATTTACATAACCCTCTTCAAAGTTATTTTTGACAAACATGACTCGGGCACCCTTTTTCAAACGCAATGTTTCTGGTGCCAGACAACTTTTTTTGAGTAAACCAACCAAAAATTCACTGCCATGACTAAGCATGTCAAAACGAGCCACTTCACCTGGAATCTCAGCCAGGGCTTGGTTGTTAATATCATCAACATCAGCATTGTGAGTAAATAATCGGGTTGGTTCAAGTCCAATCTTTTTCTTCTTTGATACGTGAACTTTATCTAATTCTAATCGAACATCTGCGTCGACGGTGTTGGCACGAATACTATTTAAAATAGAAATAGTTTTATCGTTTTTGTGACGATATTGTTCATTCAGGTAACACACTTTGAGTTTTGCTTTGTGCCAAGCTGAACTGTGGTAAACAAATCGGGCTTCAGGCTCACCAAAACGTGACACCGGTGGTAATTGGAAAAAGTCACCACAGAGCACGACCTGAATACCACCAAATGGTAAACTGTTGCCTTTAAAAGCTCTTAAAATTTCTTCAATCAGATCCAAGCGAAAATCGTGGAGCATCGAAACCTCATCAATAATGAGGACTCGCACCTTTTCCATCCGCTTTGCTAAATATTTTTTATCGAGCAAACTGTCGAGATCTACATCAGTTAAGGCATCCTTGATCCCTAATCCTGTCCAGGAGTGGATGGTTTGACCACCCATATGCGTAGCAGCAATACCGGTCGATGCGGTAATACCAACATCGATTTCATGTTTTTTGAGGTAGTGAATATACGTATTCAGTACATGAGTTTTACCCGAACCTGCTGGTCCAGTTAGATACACGTTATAGCCAAGCTTTAAAATGTCGAGCGCTTGCGCCTGAGTCATGCCTTAGCCTAGCATATTTTCTAGAGAATGTTACGGGCAGGCAGTCGCTGTGCCAAGAGCAGAAGCTTCGGGAACTGATTTACCGTTACTATCGACACACCAATAACCATTACCGGTATTTAGATTGTCAGAAACTGCGTAGGCGGTACCACTACTATTGCAAACAATTGTGTTCTCACCGACAGGATAATTGATTGAAGTGGAAAGCTTTGCAAGACCAGACGCTTCGTCAATAAACATGCCAGCAGCGCAACTATTTGTGGCTGCACCATAATTATAATTTGATGAATAGTATACTTCCGCAGCACTACGTAGATTACTCAATTGAGCTTTAACTTTTGCATCATATGCATTCGTGCGCGCCCGACCAACAGAGGACAAGACAATCGATGACAAAATACCAATAATTGCAATCACAACTAATAATTCAATGAGGGTAAAGCCCCGATGAGATGTTTTCATTGCCGTTATTTTAACATTTTGCGCAACAACTAAACAATTTAGTTATGCACAAAATTACGAACCGGATATTTTACTGATGAAATGATATAAACGATACCAAATAACAAACCAGAATAGATTACATCACCCATTAGTGAATTTTTAAGAAACGGCAAAGCCAGTGTATAACATTCAATCAAACCAGAGAGTGTTCGTGGGTAAAGTGTAGTAAACTGCCAGACGGCCCAATTGGTGGTGACAAAAAATAAAAATGATGAGGCCAGGGTTAAACCTAATAACCGGGCGGCCGTAACTCGATTGCGTAAATGTCTACCTACAATTGTCACCAGGAAAAAACTCAGATAGACCACCATCATCACCTGCCACTGGTAAAAACCAATAATTACATCCGAGACAAACATCGTCACAAAAAATACTATTATCGCTTCCCGCTTGTGTAGATAAGCGGCAGCAAATAACGCAATCGCAGTGATTGGCACAACATTTGGTAAATGTGGCACAAGTCGACCAATCAGACCAATTGTAATTAGTAATAGAGCGATGATGGTTTGTTTTTTCATATTATCTTTTATTACGAATTATTATATACACCGAAATTAGAATTAGAATCACACCACCGACATACAGTAGACCATTAAATGGTGATGTGGCCACTGCTGCGACTTGCTGTGCCGGAGGTTGTGTTGCTTCTGGGGTCGGTAATGGTGCAGATTCAATCGGCTTGACCTCTGTCACAGCGTGCACTGGTTTTGGAACTACAAATATTGGCTGTGTTGAAGTGCTTAGTGCCGGTAGAGTTGTTGTGGCTAACTGTTGTCGTTCCGGAGTTGGCGGTGGTGTTGATTGAGTTGTGGTTGTAACAGGTTTTGAAAATGAATTTAATAGACTAAGCCATGAGCGATGAGTAATGGCTGGTAGTGCGTAAGCGGTGGCCCAGAGGCGCGAAGATTCATCGGTAGTGACAAGCTCCACACCGCCATCTGATTGCTGTAATGTGGCCAGCTGCGCCTCTGGGCCACGTTCACCAATTCGCCAATTACTTTCATTTTCACCCGCCGAACTTAAAGCTTGCCAGACCCACGATGTCGAATAACTTGTACCGAACCCACCATCGGTTTGCTGAATCGAACGTAAGTAGACCTTGGCTTTCTCGAGCGCCGCGCTGCTACCGTCTACCGGCACGGCCGCAAGCACCTGCAGCGCGGCGCCCGTCACGTCCGGACTATTATTCCACGACCCATTTGTCTCTTGGTGAGCAATAATATTCTTCGCCACCGTCTGAATCAGCACATCATCAGAACCATATCCCGCACGCACTAATGGAAACACAGCAAATATGTCGTCGGTGATCAAACTACTGTCACCAATTTGCCCACCGTCAAACTGATCAACAATTTTTTGAATATAATTTACACCTGTATCGGTGTATGGATTCAAACCAAGCGCCATCATAGCCATGGCTCGTCGTTCATAGTCTGTGACCAAACCACCGGTTAACGGATTATTTTTTTCATAGTCTCGGGCCGCCGCTAAGGCTGAAGTATTACCACTAGCCACCAGACCAATAATTGACCAATCAGTATATAACGCTGAACCAAATGATCCATCCGCGTGCTGTTTACTGTTTATAAACGCCACTGCCTTAGCGATATCAAAATATACAATCGGATTAGTACCACCACCCGAACCACCACCACTCGTTGGGTTAGTATCTTCAGATTCCTGCTTATGTGGATTAAGTGTTACAACTGGACTATCAATATAGCCGTCAGCTTGAGCAAATATACTTAACTGATTTTCATCATTTACAAAAAACTCAACCTGACCCTGCTCATTGGTTTCGTATTTATTTTCACCCACCATTAGACTACTTGATGCAGTTGGCAGCCAAACACCATTCCAGGCCTCATCAAAACCAAAATGCAATACGCTAAGCGTAGTGGTACTTTGCACATACGGCGTTGTGGTAGCGACTCCGATCTTAAGTGGCCAACTCTTGATCGTCACCAGCAATTCTTCCCCTTCGTGTAATTCATGTTTGTTAAGTGCAGTCTGACCATAACTCAAATCTGCAAACCAACTCCAGTAATAATTATTTGCATAGTCATTGCTCACACCATTTATACTGTCCAAAAACTGGTCATCGCCATATGGATTCCATGTCACAGACAAACCCGACTGCTGCAAGGCACAGTATCCGCTCACAGCTGGAGTCGATGAAGCATCGCTGGCGCACTCAGTGACTGAAAATGTGTTATCGAGTACTTTTTCTGTACCATTAAACACCTTTAAGTGAATCGGTAAACCTTCGTCTGCCCAAACCAAAACCGGCATACACCAAAGCAAACATACCAATAAAAAAATAAAATTATTTCTTTTCATATTTCCATTCAATTACATCTCCTGTTTTAACCACATATTGTGAAGCGCCGACGGTTGAGTACACACCATTTACATACAGTGTCCAATAAAAACCTTTGGCATTTTTCTGGCCATTAATTTCATCAACAAAAAAGCCTAGACTGGGAAATGTCCGGCCTTTAAATGAAAAATTGGTCGTTGCGTCTTGCTGTTGCATGCATTCATAGACAACATGACCAGCACCACACTTAATAGTGACAGGTGTATTAGTTGAAACCACTTCTACAGCCTGCAGTTTCGCATAACTCTTACCAACACCAGCCACTTCATCAACCCGAAACAGTCGTTCTTCATGGATAAAAAATGGCAAACTCACAATAGCCGCAATAACGAGTGAATAAAAATATTTTTTAGACATAAAAAAAGCTCTGCCCAAGCAGAGTTCATAAATACACATTCCTGCTCGGGAAATCGTCATATAACGACCGGGCTTATCCATTAAAGGCTTCACCGTTGCGGCACAGCGGAGGAATTTCACCTCACTTCCATATATAACGTGAGCTTATGGTAACGCTCGATCATAATAATTGCAAGATTTAGTAACTACTAAACTATAGATTACCAGTCGCAACAATAGTTCGTTAAATAAAAATCGCCCCAAGGGGCAATTTTTAGACAACTAATTTTTTAGTGCGCAGATTATGAAGAATCTTACATGGCTCAACAATGCGCGGGTCAATTATTGAGTAGAAAATATTAAGTCCCTCGCGACGCGTGTGCACCAAACCATTGTGGCGCAGCAAGGCCAGGTGTTGCGAAAGATTCGCTTTTGAAATTTTTGTCATTTTTAGCAAGTCTTCCACGCCCGTTTCCCCATCTTTGAGGATATTCAGGATTTCGAGCCGTTTCGAGTTAGCTAAAATCTTGTAAATATCTGCATTCTTAACGTACGCTTCTCGTGGAAGTCTCGATTTTGGTGACATACCAAAATAGTATATACCTTCCGTGCCTATTTTGCTAGTCCAAAATGTGTTCTAAATTGACAGCCCAACTCCAGAAATGTTCGGCTGTGTTTTTTATCCACTTTTTTCTTTGAGTCCACGCCGCTGACTGTTATACTAATTTCGTAATTTATTAATTAGTTAACTGGTTTTAACTCTTTTTTATTTAATATGCGCTCTAAAAAGAATGTCAGAGGTGTCGAAACGGTCGTAGAAAAAATTCAGAAACGTGATGGCTCTGTCGTGCCATTTGATGTTCAAAAAATTGTTAACGCAATAAATAAAGCCATGTTAGCAGCTGGTGAGGGTTCGCAAAAGGAAGCGGCACTCATTGCCAACAAAGTCTATTCTGACGCCTTACGTATTACCAAAAAATATAAAAACTTCGTACCGACCGTCGAAGGTATTCAAGATACTGTTGAAAAAGAGTTAATTTTGTCTGAATACGTCAAAACTGCCAAAGCCTTCATCCTCTACCGCCAGGAGCGCTCAAAACTGAGAGAAAAAGGTCTGCGTGTACCACCAAAGGTCAAAAAAATGGCTGAGGAGAGCAAAAAATACTTCCGTAATCCGCTCGGTGAATTTGTCTATTACCGCTCGTATTCTCGCTGGATAGCTGAGGAAAGTCGTCGAGAGACCTGGATTGAGACTGTCGACCGCTACATGGGTTTTATGAAAGAGAATATCGGTAATAAGCTCAAAGACTCAGAATACAAAGAATTGCGTGAGGGTATTTTAAACCACGAAGCCATGCCATCGATGCGTTTGCTTCAGTTTGCAGGTCAGGCCGCTCGCAAAACAAATGTTTGCGCCTACAACTGTTCGTATATTGCACCAGAAAGTTTCCAGGATTTAGCTGAAATTATGTATATTTCGATGTGTGGCACAGGCGCCGGTTGGTCTGTTGAAAGTCAGAATGTCCAAAAATTCCCACAAATTCATTTGCAATCAGGTAAAAAATTACCAACTCACGTTATTCCTGACAACAAAGAGGGTTGGGCTGATGCGCTTGTTATCGGCATGAAAGCTTGGGCCGCCGGTGAAGATATCGAATTTGATTATTCACAGCTAAGACCAGCCGGTTCCCGTCTTAAGACAATGGGCGGTAAGGCTTCGGGTCCAGAGCCATTACAGCGTTTGCTAACATTCACCCGCCAGAAAATGTTTTCACGTCAGGGCCGCCGCTTACGCAATATCGATGTCCATGACATTATCTGCATGATCGGTGATTGTGTTGTCTCTGGTGGCGTACGCCGCAGTGCCATGATTTCCCTCTCTGACCTTGATGACGCTGATATTCGAGATTCAAAACAGGGCGCTTTTTACATGAACGAACCACAGCGCATGTTAGCAAATAACTCAGCTGTGTATCTCCAAAGACCAACAAATACTGAGTTTATTGAGGAATGGACAGCTTTGATGAAGTCTGGTTCTGGTGAACGAGGCATTTTCAATCGTGGCTCTTTAGCCAAGACATTACCAGAGCGCCGAATTAAGCTACTCAAAGAGCAAGGCGGCTATTTTGATGCTGCTGGTAAAACAATTATCGGTACCATTGGCACAAACCCGTGTGGCGAAATCATTTTGCAATCAAAACAATTCTGTAACTTGTCTGAAGTGGTGGCCCGAGCAGAAGATACTGAAACTAGCCTATTGCGCAAAATTCGCTTGGCGACAATCTTAGGTACATACCAAGCCAGCCTGACTCATTTCCCGTATCTGTCAAAACAATGGCAAGAAAACTGTCAGAAAGAAGCGTTGCTTGGCGTATCTGTTACTGGTCAATGGGATAGCAAAGCTGCTCGCCAGCCAGCCATTATGGCCAAGTTGAAAAAAGAAGTTGTCCGAATAAATGCTCAGTATGCAAAACGTTTCGGTATCAACCCTTCAACCTGCACCACAGCTGTGAAGCCATCGGGTACATTGTCACAAACCGTCGACTGTTCATCGGGTATGCACCCTCGTCACGCACCATATTACATTCGCCGCATTCGTATTTCGGCCACAGACGCCCTCTTCAAAATGCTTAGAGATCAAGGTGT
Source organism: uncultured Candidatus Saccharibacteria bacterium (assembly GCA_964532205.1). GTDB lineage: Bacteria > Patescibacteriota > Minisyncoccia > Phycocordibacterales > JAKAEA01 > CAZHGQ01. The sequence continues at coordinate 19,566 of CAZHGQ010000010.1, forward strand.
ACCGTACCACCCAGAGGTCGGTCAGAATTCTGCCAATGCCACTACTTATGTTTTGGAATTCCCCGTTAAATCGCCACAGGGTTCCATCTACAAAAACGACGTCTCAGCCATCGATCAGCTTGAGCATTGGAAAATGGTCAAAACAAATTACACCGAACACAACCCATCCGTCACAATTTCGGTTGGTGAGGATGAGTGGATTGAGGTTGCCAACTGGGTTTATAAAAACTGGGATATTGTCGGCGGTCTCTCTTTCCTACCTCGTGACAATCACGTCTACCAACTCGCACCGTACGAAGCAATTGATGAGAAAAAATATTTGGAATTGGCAAAACGCCTAGAACACATTGATTATTCAAAGATTATTACCTACGAAAAGACCGACGAACTCGATGTAAAAAAGGAATTGGCCTGTGTATCTGGTGTGTGTGAGGTGGCAATCTAAAAAACATGATCACAATTTTTACTGGCAATGGTAAAGGTAAAACAACTGCAGCGCTCGGTGTTGCCCTGCGGGCAGTTGGTGCTGGTAAAAAAGTCTTAATGGTCCAGTTTATAAAAGGCCCATTTAAGTCGGGCGAAGATGAATCTCACAAAAGACTTGAACCTGACTTTAAAATCGTCAAGAAGGGGCGTGGTTTTGTGGGTATTGGAAATGACTTCCTACCCAAGATTGTGCATCGTAATGCGGCTCTAGAGGCCCTAGAATATGCCAAACAAGAAGCACTGAGCAAACAATGGCAGATAATAATCCTTGATGAGATTTGGAATGCCCTACACCTCGATTTATTGACTGCCGAAGAAGTTGATCGGGTGATTGAAGAGATCGAGCCACTCCTTGAAAACCTGGTCTTAACTGGCCGCGATTGTCCAAAAAAATATATCTACCAAGCGGGTTTGGTAACAGAAATGAAGGAGGTTAAGCACCCATTCGTGCACGGTAAAAAAGCGTTGCGCGGACTTGAATATTAAGCATTAACGCTCGACGGAATTTGTCGAGTCTCTTTTGAAGTCATGTGACCGTCGTGGTCAACTTCGTATATTAAAATGCCACCAAAAAGCATTTCGATACCCGCCGCTTCCTGATCGGGAATATTTTCAATGTATTTGATCATTGAGCGAATAGCATTACCGTGCGAAACCATCAACACATTCTTATTCTCATTGAGTAAAGGTACAATGTTGTTAAGATAGAATGGCACCACGCGTTCATACACCATCTTAAGGGTTTCGCCATTTGGAATGGGACAATCCCAATCGCGACGGATTCGATTCCACTGTTCTTCACCTACCAGTTTTTGCATTTCCCATTTATTTTTACCTGTGTAATCACCGTAATCGCGTTCATTAATCGCCGAAGCATGAACTGTCGGTACATGCGTCAGATTAAGCGCTTCAAGCATGCACGACAATGTTTCAATTGAACGCACCTGCATTGAGGCAAAAGCTGCGTCAATAGGAATATCTTTTATCAATTGCCCCATTTCTGTTGATTTGCGAAAACCATAATCTGTCAGGTGCCTGTCTCGAATACCGGTCCATTGACCGATTTTGTTCCACTCTGATTCATGATGTCGGGCGACGATAAACTTGGCCATGTTAATTTACTTTGTTGCGTGGTATGCGACCTTCGAAATAATCAATGATATTGAGCGCAGCAATTTCAGCCATCTTATCACGAGCACTTTGTCGAGCTGATGCAATGTGTGGTGTAACAACAACATTCTTCATCTTAGCTAAACCTGGCACAATTTTTGGTTCAAATTCAAATACATCCAAACCTGCACCGCCTATAACTTTGTTTTTTAGGGCTTCTGCTAAAGCATACTCGTCAACGACAGGACCACGAGAGGTGTTGATAAGCAGGGCTGTTGGTTTCATCAGTGCCAAACGCTCACGGTTAATTAAGTGATGTGTTGAATCAAGCAATGGCACATGTAAACTCACGATGTCTGCTCGCTTCAAGACATCTTCAAGTGAGTCACATTTCTGAGCTTTGTACTCATTTTCCAACTTCTCATTGCGAACCATGTCGTGGTAAATAATCGGATTTCCAAAACCCTGGTGAGCCATGCGAGCCACCTCAGCGCCAATGGAGCCCGTGCCGACAAGTCCAATAACCTTATTACTAAAATCTGTGCCCATGAATGCATCGGGCTTCCAACCTTTATATTTGCCGCGACGTAAGTATTCGTCAGCCTCGACTAAACGAGTCGTCAGACCGAGCATCAAAGCAATCGTGTGTTCGGCTACAGCGATTTGAGATGAGCCCGAGGTATTTGTAACAATGAGATTGCGTTTTTTTGATTCTGCAATATCAACATTATTGTAACCAACCGTATACGCAGCAAAAAGTTTAGCCTGGGGTGCCGCTTCAAAAAATGCTGCATCAACTGTATCTGTCAACATAAACATCACAGCGTCGTATGGTTTCTGTTTTAAATATGAAATGAGATGCTTTTGTTTTGGAACTTTGTCTTTTGGATAGACATCAACAGCGTAGCCTTTGTCGCGCAACAACTTTAAACCAACTTCGGGAATAGCTCGAGTAATGAAAACAGATTTTGACATATTATTTATTATCTATACCGCGGGCTTCGGCAATTGAATTGAAACCATCACGCTTCAATAACTCCACCAGACCCTGATTAATTTCACTGATAACCTGCGGGCCTTCAAAAATCATACCGGTAATCATCTGGACCAACGACGCGCCTAAGCGAATTTTGCGATATGCGTCCTCGGCATTGAACACACCGCCGCAGCCAACGAGCACAAACCGCTCGCCGGCGCGTCGATACACGCGCGCCAATGTAGCATCAGACATTTCCTGCACAATTTTGCCGCTAAAACCACCCTTTTGCGGCACATCCACATCGATGATTTTAGGATTTTCACGCCGCTTGGTCAGGTTTGTACAAATAATACCATGAACCCGATGTTTGGCGGCTGTGTCTACTAACATGTCTATTTCGGTTTCAGTTAGGTCGGGTGAGAGCTTCACGAAAATCGGTTTTGTAGTTGGAATCTCATCTAAAATGTCGAGTAAGTAGTCTAACGAGTATGGCGTGAGGAATGGTTGGCCACCACGTGTATTCGGACAGCTGATATTGATCGTAATGTAGCTAGCTAATGACTCTAGGGTTTCAAAAGCCTTGGCATAATCTAAGACCGCATGCTTAAGATTGAGATTGGCTTCACAATTTGTCATAGCCACACTCATACCGAAGGGTACAGTAAAATGCTTACCCTTTAAACGCTCAGCGATAATCTCACAACCTTCGTTTTTAAGACCATAATATACCAATAAACTTTTGGATTTAGGCATGCGCCATAAACGCGGTTTAGGATTACCACTGCACGCATTACCTGTGATTGAGCCTAACTCAGCAAAACCAAAGCCTACAGCCGGTAAAATGTCAGTTAACACAGCATTTTTATCAAAACCCGCCGATAAACCAATTGGATTTTTAAAATGCAAACCTAAAACATCCTGCTCTAAAGCAGGATGTTCGTAACCAAATAAACTATGAGTGAGAATCTGACCAAGTTTACTCTTACCAAGTAAGCGACCGACACCGGTCATGCGGTCATGCACAAATTCGGGGTCGTTATGGAAAAATATGGGCTTAAGCACATACGTATAGAGACTGTGACTTATCTTATTTCTATAATATGTAACCTTTTCGTTCATACTAATCGTTGGCTAATTCCTGCTCCGCCTCCATCTCCATATTTTGCAAAAGTGTATAGTAATCTGGTAATTCCTGTAGATGAGCCAAGGCAATTTTAGCCGTCATAACTGCATCATCGTCTGTAATATTGGTCTTGGGATTGACAGTGCCATGTTCCAATTCGACCAATAATCCCCGTTTAAATTGCTCAATATCTATTTCGTCCCAGTTAACACCTAGACTGTCACCGATTTCTTTGGTCTGTTCTATTGTTAGATCGTGATTAAGTTTCATAATATATAGATTTCTTAACTATCAGTATACTCCACAGGCTGACAGCTGCAAAGTCTGTTAAAATGAAATTTATGAAAGAAACATTTGCAGTTATTGCCTCTATTTTAGCAATCGTTGGGAATGTGCCGTATTTAAATGACATTATCCGGCGCCGCGTGCAGCCACATCCCTACACGTGGTTTGTCTGGTCTATCGTCTCGTGCACCATTTTCTTCGGGCAGCTCGCCCGCGGCGCCGGTATAGGTGCCCTGCCAACCGCCGCTTCGGAAATTTTTACCATTCTTATCTTCTTTTTCTCGCTGCAATATGGTTTCAAAAACATTCGCTTTATCGATACCGTCTTCTTAATCATTTCGCTGCTCGGTTTCATCCCATGGATTCTAACCAAAGATCCAACCATTTCGGTTATCATTGCGGTCAGTATTGATCTGGTCGCCTTTGTGCCAACGATTCGCAAAACCTGGCGTCTACCTCAAACTGAAACGCCACTTCTCTACAGCATGAATGTGTTGCGCCACATCTTAATGTTACTTTCACTTCAAGCCTACAACATTGCCACAACCCTGCACTCAATTGCTATGATTACCACCAACACGCTCATGACCACACTTATTTTGCGTGGTAAAACATCGGCTGGTGTTCTTGAGAAAACTAATTAGCGTTTAATACCGCTCGAGTGCTTGGCCCAACATAGCCAGCTTGTTGAATTTTATTGGCCTTTTGTAATGTTTTAACTGCCTTTTCAGTCAACGGACCAAATGTACCAGTAATTGGACCACTGTATACCTTTAATTGGGTTAAGCGCTTTTGCAATTCCCTAACCGCTTCACCTTTGGAATTTAATGACAGAAATGTTGTGAACGTATATTTTTTCGCTGGCGCCGGAGAAAGTTGACTAACAGAAACAGACGGCGGATTTGTAAGTGATGAATTAAAACCTGGTGTGGCTGTACTTGTCGTTGTCACGATTGTATTTTTTTCGGGTGCCTTAAATACAATCACGTACAACTCTGAACACTTACCGTCATTTTGACAAATTTTTACTGTTGTTCCACCGAATGCCGACGCGTACAGTGTCACAGTATTACCATCTATGTTTGATGAAGCCACAGCTGGATTTGAATTGTTGGAAATTGTGTAACCCCCATTGCCGAAGATAGTCACCTTTTGTGTATCGCCCACCGTCATTACAATATTATTCTGACTATATGTTGGCATGGTTGTCGAAGCGACTTCAAC
>CAZHGQ010000011.1:0-17913 GCA_964532205.1 uncultured Candidatus Saccharibacteria bacterium
ACGGCTACAAAGCCATCTCCTACACCAACTTCATTCCATACATGATTCAGGCGATTCAAGAGCTCTCGAAGCAGGTGGCTGAGATTAAGAATGGTTTAGCGAATGTGGGGCAAGGAATTGGTACAACACTTAACACTGTCTTTCAGAGAATTGATGTTGATACGGTTGGGGTGAAAAAAGGTTTTGAAATTAATGATGATATGACAGGTGAAGTCTACTGTGTAACCATCTCAAATGGTGACTGGAAAAAAGTTAAGGGTGCTTGTGGGGCTACAAATGGTGGTACGAGCGGGGGATCGAGCGGAGGTACATCGGGTGGTGGAGAGATTGGAACAACAACGGAGCCAATAGGCGACACGACAATTGACCCGCCGGCTGAGGCGGTTCAACCAGAGCCAGTACTTGAAACAGCACCTGAGGCCACTTCTCAAGAAAATATTAACTAAATTTTAATTAATATGATTCAATTTTACATTTTGTCTGGAATTCTCCTTATTGCAATGACTCTATTAGGTATTCTCATTAAGTTGAGTATTATTGCCGAGAAAAAAGATCATTCAAAATAACGTTGATTTTCAGCCTGTTTCCGGTAGTATAGCCTTATGGATTTAAAGCATATCCGCAATTTTTCGATCATTGCCCACATTGACCATGGTAAATCAACCTTGGCTGATCGCATGCTGGAAATTACTCATACCGTTGAGGCGCGAAAGATGAAGGAACAAGTTCTCGATTCAATGGAGCTGGAACGCGAGCGCGGCATTACAATTAAGATGCAACCGGTGCGCATGAAGTATGTGGTGGAGGGTCAGGAATATGAATTGAACCTGATCGATACGCCCGGTCACATCGATTTCTACTATGAAGTTTCACGCGCTTTGAAAGCGGTGGAGGGTTGTATTTTACTTGTCGATTCGACGCAGGGTGTGCAGGCTCAGACGCTCACTACGCTGCACATGGCTCGCGAACAGGGTTTGGTCATTATTCCTGTTGTCAGCAAAATTGATTCACCTTTGGCACGCATTGCCGATGTGAAAAAAGAAGTGGCCAAAGTTTTGGAAATTTCTGAAGAGGATGTTTTGGAGTGTTCGGGGAAGAGCGGGGCCGGGGTGCCGGAACTATTAGCTGCGATCACGAAACGTATCCCGGCCCCGCACCCACAGTTCGAATCAACTCGCAGTTCACGTGCTCTCGTGTTCGATTTTCAGTACTCAAATCACCGCGGTGTCATTGTCTATGTACGTGTTATGGATGGTGAAATTACCAAAGGTCAGACCCTCAAATTTAGCCAGGCCAACGAGACCTTTTTAGCCCTCGAAGTCGGTATTTTCTCTCCTGAAGAAGTACCCCAGGATAAGCTATCTGCGGGCGAAATTGGCTATATAGTGACCGGTATCAAGAAACCCGGTATTGCTTCCGTGGGTGATACCATAACCCTCGCCAAGGAGCCTTTAGCGCCTTTAGCGGGCTATATGACGCCCCAGCCGGTCGTTTGGGCATCTATTTACCCTGAAAGTCAGGACGATTTAGCCAATTTACGTCAGGCCCTCGGTCGCCTTAAATTGTCTGATTCTTCGCTGACATTTGAAGAAGAATCCTCAGGTACCTTGGGCCGGGGCTTTCGCTGCGGTTTTTTGGGTATGCTTCACCTGGAAATTATTACTGAACGTCTCCGCCGTGAATTCAATATGGAGCTTATTGTCACCACACCATCGATTACCTACGAAGTTTCATTAAAAAATGGCAAAACAGAAACAGTCTATTCTCCAGCTTTCTTTCCAGATGATGGGGAAATTGCCGCAATTCAGGAACCGTGGGTTTCTTTGAAAATTATTTCACCGATCGATTATCTCAGTCCCTTGATGCAGATTTTGTATGATCACGAAGCGGAAATTGGACACACAGATACTTTCGGTGATAACCGAACTGAGATTCAGGTTAAAATGCCATTGCGCGAAATGATGCGTAACTTTTTTGATGAAATTAAAAGTGGAACTTCAGGCTTTGCGTCGGTGGCATATGAAATTGGTGAGAATCGTCCAGCTGACGTAGTGCGCCTCGATTTGCTTGTGGCTGATGAACCAATTGTGGCCTTTACTCGAGTTGTCTCACGTCGACGGGTGCAAGAAGAGGCCGAAAAAGCAGTCGCTAAACTCCATGCCATTTTGCCTCGCCAAATGTTTGAAACAAAAATTCAAGGTAAGGCTCTTGGCCGAATTTTGGCCTCAGAACGAATTGCAGCATTCAGAAAAGATGTGACTCAACATATGTATGGCGGCGACATTACTCGAAAAATGAAATTGCGCGAGAAACAGAAGAAAGGTAAGAAAAAGATGAAAGAGCGTGGTGCGGTTAATATTCCGCAAGATGTCTTTGTGAAGATGATGCGTAGTGGGGAATAGAAAATGAAAATGAGGTCACCCGGTGGGGACCTCATTGCGTTAGACCAAACGAACTGTCAGGCCGGTGATTTCAATTTCTGTAGGCATGAGTACGTTTGGTACGTGGTCTGCTAAAGGATCATCTTTGCCCTGTTCAGTTAGCGCCTTAGCTTTTTCGGCGTCGTGAAGCCATAGGCGTTTGTTGGACAAAAGAGGCTCGATCGAGGTTGTCCAGCTGTCTGTCTCAGTGTTGTAATAGACGTGATCTGTAGTAAAATCACCCAGGGTAGTAAATGTCATCTTGTATTCACTACCGGTCTCACGTTCCAACTCAGCTGCCTCCCGCCAACCTTCCTCAGTGTTGAAACCATAACGAATCATGACGGGTGCAAAACGAACACACAACAGCTGCCAACTCTGTTCGTGTTTCGAACATGCGGCACAAGACGTAACGTTGGTAAAAGCCAGCCCATCATCACCGAATGTCACCTCGATACACCTGTGTAGCAGGAGATCTGCAGTTATCTCAGGAGATTTGAATGCCCTTCGAACCAACTCACTTACATCGAACTCACTCACAATAACCTCCGGTTAAAGACTGGATATAAAACTACAACAAATTATATAAAAGTCAAGTTAGCGAGTCAGAAATGGTGCAGCGTAGAGCAGCAACATACCGATAATCATCAGTACAGCAATTACTGCGGCGGCGATGTTGAGATTCTTGCGGGCCTTTTTGTTCGTAATCATAGATGCTATATAATAGCATTATATGCGTGAATTTCAAGAAAAAAAAAGACACCGTCGAATCTTGTTTTCACCGTTAACTGTCATTCTTCTATTATTTTTGATCGCTTTTTTTAGTCGTGCCGTTTGGAATGTGTATCAAAAAGCTCAATTGAGCGCAGCCAATGCTGCTGCAGCGTACAATGAGCTTAATAAGTTACAAAACCGCAAAAAAGTGTTGGATACCGAAGTTAAGCGTTTGCAGACTAATGAGGGAGTTGAAGAGGAGATTCGGGCCAAGTATAGTGTGGCCAAGCCAGGCGAACAGATTGTGGTTATTTTGAATGACAAAGCAACAGAAACACCAGCAACAACAACGCCGCCGACTTTGTGGCAAAGCCTGATCCACTTGTTGTGGAAGTAATGCGGGATTGGTTTAGTGGTAGAACATGTGCTTCCCAAGCATAGGGCGCGAGTTCGATTCTCGCATCCCGCACCGTGGTATACTATTTTTATGAATAATGTTAGGAAAGGTTTCACAATGGTCGAGGTTATGGTGGTCATGTCCATCATTTCTTTACTCTCAAGTTTTTTAATGACACGAGTAACTCAGGCCCGAGCCAAAGCACAAGACACAGCTCGAACACAAACAGTTATCCAGGTTAGTAATGCAATTAAAGGCTACACACTGGACAAAGGTGCACCACCAACAAACTTTAATGGTACATCTGTAGCATTAAGTAGCGATGCACCTGATGGTACGGGTCAAAATGCGTTTCAAAAAAGTATGCAGCAGTTAGTTGATGCCAAATATTTATCAAAAATTCCCGAAACCACAAACGGCATACCATATGTATATTATAACTATGGCCCACCTCTCGGCGCAGTCTTTGGTACGACGCTTTCTACTATAGCGCCAAATACGGCTGGTCAAGGCAACAGTTGTCGTTTTTCAAGTGCGCCTTCGCCGGCGGCTTGTAGCGCTTTAACAACAGAATATTTTAACATTTTAAGTTGTCCGGCCCCTGGCCACACAACGTGTGGCGATTTCACAACACAGGATGTGATCGATTTTTCCCAATGTCCGTCTGGCATGATATACCTAAGCATATTCCTGTGTCATATACCGAGTCAGGAAATGCTCGATGATAATTTTTTAAATAATATCAATTACACAACATTACATTCAGTCTGTACGGGTGGTGGTTCAGCCAGCGTTTGTTCAAGTTCATCAGCCAATTCCGACTTTTGTATTTGTAGTAGTTACTAGTAAAATAAACACATGAATAATATTGAGCTCTTTGAAGAAAAAATTCCTCAACCTCGAGTTAATCCAGTTTTGGTTCAGAATAATAAAAACCGTCAGCGTCTGTTAATTATTTTTACTGGACTTTGTTTTTTGGCCGCAATATTAATTTTTGCTTCAACGTTCACGAAAAAGCCGCCGGCACCACAGCAAACGGTTGAACGTGCCCGCAACATTAACCAGACTTTGTATGCACCACGAAGGTAGGGTCAAAGGCTTCACTCTAATTGAACTTATGGTGGTTATTGCCATCATCGGTTTGCTTTCGAGTATTGTTATGACTCAATTGGTTCAGGCTCGTGCCCGGGCGTTGGATGCCGCTCGTATGCAAACAGTAATTCAGGTTAATAATGCGATTCGAGCATATACTATAGAGAAGGGTTCAGCACCTGCGAATAACAATGGTACACAAGTTGCTCTTAGTGGTACTGATGCATTTCGGCAGAGTATGCAGGTTTTGGTTACCAATAAGAACTTGTCAAAAATCCCTGAAACACTTGGCGGTATTCCTTTCGCATACTATAACTATGGCGGTTCGATTGGTGCAGTTTTTGGCACGACACTGACTACGTTATTGGCGACAACAAATGCGCCTCCGGGTAGTTGTCGTGTGGCCACCAGCCCGACATCACAAGAGTGTACCGCGCTGGTAGCTGAGATCCAGCAGGTGGCATCATGTAATGGTCCTGAACAAAAATGTTCCGATTTTACTACAGCTGATGTGATTAATTTAGGTCAATGTACATCTAATAACGGTTTTCAGGCTATTTATTTTGTGATTTGCGCTCGTGGTTACAATGGTGGTCAGGATAATCTTAATCAATCAGGCTTTGTGAATGTTGATTGGAGTGCTGTCCAGCCAATTTGCGATGCGGGCTCTGTGACTAATCCAAACATTTGTTCAAGTACAACTGCCAATTCGGATTTCTGCATGTGCAGCGCGATTTAGTTGCGTGAAGAAAAAGCCCTATGGTATACTTAGTTAATCTTATAAGATATTACTTATATATTATGAAAACAGTTTCTATTTATACAACCTCAACCTGTAAATACTGCGGTCTGGCTAAAGACTTTTTCAAGCAGCACGGTATTACCTACAACGAATACAACGTTGGTACAGATATTGAAAAGCGTAAAGAGATGGTGGCCAAGAGTGGTCAGATGGGTGTGCCTGTGATTACTGTTGATGATGAGGTGATTGTTGGTTACGATGAACCTCGTTTGCAAGAGTTGTTGGTAGGCTAGTGAAAAAAACCCCGACGAACCAAAGGTTCGTCGGGGTTTTTGCTACGCCAGAGAGCGAGCGGGGATTGGGTTGAGGTAAATGACCTGGTCTTCAAAAAAATACCTAATGAGCCGTCTCAGCCACCGGGTCAGATCATCGATCTTGCGGCCGCGTGAGCGCCACCAGCGAAAACGGACACGAAATCGTCTGAGTTGCTCAGCCAACTGAGCACCATCGATATTCAGCTGATCCAGTAACAGTTTTCGGCGGGGCCGAATAAGTTTCTGGGCAGTTCGGAATGATTTAACCGGTCGGTTTGCTACGTATTCAATGAGCTCGAGTGCACTCGTTGCATCTTCAAGGTCAGCCCAGCGTACTCGATATAAACCAGTCACCACCATCAAAATATCCCACGTCCTGAATGGTCGTGCGTTCATAGGTACCTCCACAAAAGAACACGATCATCATGATCACACCAAGAACACCTTAGTGTAAAAAGATTATACAATATTAATATAAATAGTCAAACCACCAGCCAAACAAAGTGCCGAGGGCCGGGCTCGAACCGGCGACCCCATCCTCTTCAGGGATATGCTCTACCAACTGAGCTACCTCGGCATTAACGGATTATGGCCAATCAAATCCAACAGAGCTGTCAGGTTACTGAGATATGGCTTAATGAAAATATAAATCGCTATGGAGACACCCAAGATGACGAGCCAATAGAATACATGGATAAATCGGCCAATCAAATGATATCGATGCAGACGACGCAAAATGCGGTTATTACTTTCCGATAACCGCAGCAAACGCTCTAGCATTTGTCGCTCTTCTGGCTCCATAGAGTAGATAGACTATAGCATACTTTTCTTGATATAGTCTAGGGGACGCTCTCGTAGTTAAATGGATATAACTGCCCCGTCCTAAGGGGTAATTGTAGGTTCGATTCCTGCCGAGAGCACATTTATAGAATGTCTTAACCAGCCTTAACACGGAGTTTGGTCTGGCGACGCTTATCAATCTTGGGTAGGGTTATTGTCAGTAAACCATGCTTTTCATTGGCTTCTGCACCGTCAACATCAATTTCTTCTGGCAATAGCACAGTTCGAGAGAATGAGCCCCAATAAAGTTCACGATGGAAATAATCATCGTCGCCGGCTTCGCGCTCTTCCTCACGATGACCTTTTATAACCACCATATCGCGGCTTATTGAAATATCGAGGTCTTCTGGCTTTACGCCGGCGACGATAGTCTTGACCACAATGTTGGCATCCGTCTGAAACACATCAACTGTTAACTGACCTTCTTCTGTTGATTCTTCAATCCATTCACTTGCTTCTTGTTCTCGTTCAGTTCGACTTCCTTTGCGGTTTGGTGTTATGTGACGTTCTTCTTTTTCTGGTTGTTCTGGATAATCATATGTGTCCTCAGCGTGGTCCATTTTCACTGTACCTGTTAAGCGTTCGAAGAATGATCGTTTATCTTTTGCCATATATAGAAGGTTTTTTAATTGATTTAACTCGCTCGAGAACTAATAACATTGCGATGACTGCTACCCAAACCGCGTAGAAAGAATAGAGCGTAGCACTACCATTAGAGATTATTATAGATAAATTAAAGAAGGCATGCAACACAATGGCGGTGAATAGGCCATAACCGGCAAAGAATAGTTTTGTCGAACGTGACCTATAAAATGAGGCAGCCAGGAAAATACCTATCGTGCTTGAGGCGATAATGTGGAGTACGGTCGCACCAATAAAGCGGAAATTGAGGGTAATAAGCATCTCTGCGAGTTGATTATCAAGAATTGGTTGCAGAATAAACAGAGCATTTTCCAAGGCAGCAAAACCCAAAGCTGTGGCAATCAAATACATTGTGGCATCAATCGGTTCGTCATTCTCAGCCAAACGTAGAGCCACAAGATAAGCTGCGGCAAATTTTAAACACTCTTCAATAATGGCCCACCAGATGAACATACCTGTCTGGGAAATATTGAGTTCCATGATAAAGCGTTCAAGTGGAATTGCTAAAGCGACACAAATCATACCGGCTACAAAACTGGCGCCGATTAAACGTTTCGGCTCTGGGTGTTTATCTTCGTGTTCCCAAAACCACAGCCAGATGAAAACTGGGATGAGACCGCCAAGGAACGCTAAAATAAATTTACTAATCATTAGTGATTGGCCACGAGTCAACCATCAACATGTGCTTGTGTTCTGGAATTGAGCTCCAGATTTCTTCCGTCACAAACGGCATGAATGGGTGCAGGGCTTTCAAAGAGTTGATGAGAACATATCGGAGTGTGTAGCGAGCTGAAGTTTTTTCTGCTTCACTACCATTTTGAATATCAGCCTTACTCTTTTCAATAATAATATCAGCAAATGTGTGCCAGAAGTAGTGGTACAACTTTTCTGCAGCCAAATAGAAGCGGAAATTGTCCGTATCTGTGGTTACTTCTTTAATTGTGTCGGTAAATTGTGAAATATATGTTTGATAAATTTCAGTTAGCTCTGGTTGTGTTTCGATAGATGTGCTGTCAGTGTGTTCGAAGACAAAACGTGAAGCGTTCCAGATTTTATTGGCAAAGTTTTTGTAGGCGCGAATTTTATCCTCAGACATTTTACTGTCATTGCCCGGGCCTGTACCAATGATAAGTGATAAGCGAACAGCATCTGAGCCGTATTTGTTGATCATGTCGACGGGGTCGATGTTGTTGCCAAGAGATTTGCTGATCTTGCGACCTTGAGTATCACGAACCAAGCCGTGCAAATACACAGTTTTAAATGGAATTGTGCCGAGTAGGTATGTGCTCATCAGAATCATGCGGGCAATCCAGAAGAAGAGGATGTCGTAACCGGTCTCAATAACGGTTGTTGGGTGATATGTTTTCAAGTCTTCAGTGTGTTCTGGCCAACCGAGTGTCGAGAATGTCCACAGACCAGATGAGAACCAGGTATCGAGTGAATCTTTGTCTTGAATCCAACCATCTTCCTGTGGTGCTTCAAGACCAACAAAAACTTCTTTGTCTTTGTACCAGGCTGGAATACGGTGACCAAACCAGATTTGGCGGCTGACGTTCCAATCTCGTAGATTGTCGATCCAATGTAGATAAATTTTACTGAAGCGATCGGGAATAACTGTCGTTTGGCCATTTGTGACAACTGCCCGCATTAATTCCTTAAGTGTGGTCACAGAACCCGAAGTAATACCTTCAATTTCAGAATGAGGTAGGGTAAATGGTTTAGTAACATTTACGAACCACTGAAGTTTCGGCAATGGTTCAATAATACCGCCACTGCGTTCAGCGGTGGAGATGTTCATGGTAATTTCTTCTTCTTTTTCAAGGAGATTGTGTTCGGTGAGCCACGTGACGACTGCTTCACGGGCTTCGGTTGTCTTTTTGCCAATCACGCCTTCCATACCCACAGTCATTTTGGCGTATTCATTTATTACTGGAACGGTTGGTAGCTGATGGCGCTGAGCAATTTCCCAGTCGGTTTGGCTGTGGGCCGGGGTTACGCCAACGGCGCCGGTGCCGAACGTCGGGTCTACTGCTTCGTCACCCACAATCTTGATCGACAGTTCGGCACCGGCGAAGTGTGCGGTGTATGTCTTGCCAATAAATTGTTTGTAGCGTTCGTCTGTCGGGTGCACGGCAACTGCAGTATCACCAAGTTTTGTTTCTGGGCGAGTGGTAGCAATAGCGATAGGGAAATCCGGACTGTATTTAAATGTGTAGAGTTTGCCTTTACGTTCTTCGTACACAATCTCATCATCAGAAATTGTCGTCTGACCTTTTGGATCCCAGTTTACAATGCGGTAGCCGCGGTACATTAAACCGTCGTCGTACATTTTTTTGAAGGCGGTGCGTACTGCTTTGTTGCGAGCTTCGTCGAGCGTATAGGCCTCGCGTGACCAGTCCACCGAAGCGCCCATTTTGCGTATCTGAGTCACAATGGTGTCGTGGCTTTCTTGAGCAAATTTTTCCACGCGTTTCAAAAACTCTTCACGGCCCAAATCATGACGGCGTTTCTTTTCTTCTTTTTCCAACTGCTTTTCAACTTTTGTCTGAGTGGCGATGGCAGCGTGATCTGTACCTGGTAGCCACAGTGTTCGTTTGCCCAAGAGGCGATTGTAGCGAACCAAAATATCTTCAATAGCAATCATGAGCGCACTACCCATGTGCAAAGTACCGGTCACATTCGGTGGCGGCAAGACAATAGAAAAAGGCTCAGCGTCCTTTTTGGTAAAACCTTGTTTGATGGATTCATCGGGGTTAAAAAGTCCTGATGCTTCCCACTTCTTATATATAGTATCCTCCGTTTCTTGCGGATTGTACGGTTTGAGGAATTTGTCGTTCATGCGGCTATACTAGCAAATTATGGCCGTTTTTTGAAGTTATAAACTCAAATTACCCTGAGCTTTAACTGTTGCAGCCGGTTGCTGACCGTTTTTGATATTGATATATCCAGCCATTGCGATCATGACGGCATTATCTGTAGCTAAATCTTTTGAAGGAATAAGGAGTTTAGTCTCGGGGAATTTTTTATTCAATTCAATAAATGATTCACGAATAAAAGTGTTGGCAATCACACCGCCGCCCAAAATAAGTGTTTTAATTTCCTGTTGTTCCAATACTTTTGTAACTTTTGTAATCAAAACTTCTGTCACAGCATTTTCAAATTCTAATGCCAAGCTTTTCTTTTGTTCCGGGGAAAGAGGGGTAAACTTTTTAGCAGTGTAAAGTACGGCGGTTTTAATACCAGAAAATGAAAAATCAAGGTCCGGACTTTTAAGCATCGGTCGCGGCAAACTAAATTCTGAAAAAACATTCTCAGCTCGGGCTTGGGCAGCGAGTTTAGAAATTTCTGGTCCACCGGGATATGGTAAATCTAAAATACGCGCCACTTTATCAAAAGCTTCGCCCACAGCATCGTCGCGAGTTTTGCCAATAACCTTGTATGATAACCATGAATTCATTTCAACAAGTTCAGTATGGCCACCGGAAATTAAAAGTGCCAGAGCGGGGAATTCAATTGATTCGTCGGAAAGCAGAGGTGAAAGAATGTGGCCAGCCATATGATTTGTTGGGTATACAGGAATATTCCAAGCTTTGCCGAGAGCTAAAGCAAAATTAATACCGACCCACAATGCCGGCTCAAGGCCTGGGCCAGCTGTTACGGCAATAGCCTCAATGTCTGGTTTCTCAATTTTGTTAAAAAGCTCAATGAATGCTTCAAATAAGCCCGGCTCGCGTTCCAAAAGTATCTGCAATTCTTTTTCTAATTCATGATTTTTAGCGTGTGTTGTTTCTTTATATAATCCAGCCTCTTCTAAAGCTTTTTGTAAAAGTGGAGTTAGGTTCAAAGCATGCTCGCGTTTAGCTAAAGCAGGGAAGACACCGCCGTACTGAGCGTGAGTTTTAATTTGTGAGAAGAGAGCATTGCCAAGCACCCTAAAAACCGGCTGAGTATCTGAGCCGGAAGCCTCTAGTATGCAAACTGCGGTTTCATCGCAGCTGGTTTCAATGCCTAAAATTTTCATATCTTCGGGATGCCGGGATTCGAACCCGGAATCTCACGTACCCGAAACGTGTATGTTAGCCGTTACACCACACCCCGTGTTGGTTTGTAGACTAGCATAAAATTCAGAAAAAGGTAAAAGAAATCCCGCACCACGTTGCTGCGCAACGTGGTGCGGGATGAAAAAGATTACAGAACATCAACGAGAATCATGGCGATATTATCTGTCCGATCATCGGTGTTGATTCGCGACATTTCTACACAGCCGTGGAGACCAAGTAGAATTTCCTGCAACAGACTTATGCCAAGATCCTGGCCTTTGCCTTGGAGAGACATTTGTTGCCTGAAACAGTCGAGAATGTCCTTGTCTGTTACATAATCAAACAGACCATCTGTGCCGGCCAGAATAAAACGATCTGATGACAACAGTCGTCGGCTTGCCGTGTGAGGTGTCGCAATCAAACCAACAGGTTTAATTGATGGATCACCGAAACAACGCGAGACCATGACGCCGGGGGAATCACGGTTTGGGCAATAATACGGTGGTTTTATGTATGCACCCGCATTAAGCATCCGCTCGCGTTCCTCAGCATTCTCTAAGCGATGATCGACTGTTAGGCGTATCAGGCTGCGAGCCTTCCGGTCGACGATGACAATGTGACTGTCACCAGTATTTGCTACTGTTAACAGATTGTCCTGCAATAAAAATGTTGCAGCGCATGAGCCGCCGTAAGTGACACCAGCTCTTTCAATCAGAGTCTGGGTGTGTTCGTAGGCAGTAACAAAGCCCTGCTCAGGGGTGACGCCGAGTTCCAGTCCTTTTGTTAAAAACTTCGGGACTAGATCGGCGACGGCTTCGGCAATTTTTTCTGTGCCGCCATGTCCATCAAATACGCCACCAAAAATCCAGTCTGCTTGGTCACAGAAACGTTCCTGCAAGACCAGTACATCTTCCATGCGGTCGCGCATGCCAATATCAGTAAATGAGTCACAACGCATCCTATTCTCCTTGTTGGTAAGGTTATCTGAATATATAATAACCTAAAAATTGAGATGTGTCAAAGTGTGGGCGATAGAGGACTCGAACCTCTGGCATCAACAACGTCAATGTTGCGCTCTACCAACTGAGCTAATCGCCCGAAAGCTGTCTTGATTTCATACTATATCAACATCTAAAGAATATTCAACCGTTTCGTCTACTATCAATATACGTTAAAATTAATCTATGAAATTAAAAACTCTTGGTCAGGTTATCCTAAGTATTATTATTTGTGAAGCTGCTGGTCTCATTGGTTCAATTTTTACCACGCCAAATATACCGACATGGTATGCCACATTACAAAGACCAAGCTTCGCGCCGCCAAACTGGGTCTTCGGTCCTGTGTGGACGACACTTTTCGCACTCATGGGCATCGCCGCGTATCTCGTTTGGCGGCGCGGCACCAAAAACAAACTTGTAAAATCCGCCCTCTTTATATTCGGCTGCCAGCTTATACTCAATATTATGTGGTCTGTACTCTTTTTCGGTTTACAAAGTCCAGAAGCGGCTTTTGTGGAAATAATTATTTTATGGCTAGCCATTGCTCTTAGTATCCGGGCTTTCTTCAAAGTTTCTAAACCTGCAGCCTACCTTTTGCTACCGTATATTGCTTGGGTGACATTTGCTGGTTTCTTAAATTACATGATTGCTGTCCTCAACTAATATGAGAAAAGTTACTGTTCACGACAAGATGCAGCGTGGCTACACATATGAATGTGTCGAACCGATTGGCAAAAACTTTGATGCTGAATTTAAACCTGACTTAACACCCCAACACATGCTTGAGCTTGGTGTGTTTGGTGGTATATATATGCGTGATTGTACAGAAGAGTTTCCCAAAGAGTGGTTTACAAAAGCTATTCTGGCACCAGCGGACACGCATGAGCATCAGGCTGAACTCAATTTCTTTAAGGTTAATGCTAGTCAACCACTTTCGGTCTGGAAACAAAAAAGTTGGATATATAAAGAAGACCCACGGGGCTGGTTTCAGTGGTATTGCCGATATTATATGGGCCGTAGAATCCCCAAAGAAGATGAGCGACAAATTAAACGCTGGAAGGCAATTCGTCGCCACATTGGCCAAATAAAAAAGAATTGCCGAGCCGGTGACATTTTTTGCCGACCACGTCAGCGCCAGGCACTTTTACACTGGGCGTATGATAGTCGGACGCTTTAACGTTTACGGCGGGGAACTTTGGCGCCGCTTTTGCGCGCTTCGGATAAACCGATAGCGACTGCTTGTTTGCGACTTTTAACTTTTTGACCACTGCGACCACTTTTTAATGTGCCATGCTTAAATTCATGCATGACTTTTTTCATTTTGCGTTTAGTTTTTGTTGATGTTTTTGGCATACAAGTACAGACGCTTTGAAAAATGAGATATTACCAATGTGAACTGCGGAGAGAGAGGGATTTGAACCCTCGAGGCCTTTTACAGCCTGCCGCGTTTCGAATGCGGTGCCTTCAACCACTCAGCCATCTCTCCAGGTGCCAAGATCATAGCATTTTTTGCGTTTTTCTCAAAAAATGGTATATTTCCGAACACGGCCCTATCGTCTAGCCTGGTCCAGGACGTGAGCTTTTCAAGCTTAAAACCCGGGTTCAAATCCCGGTAGGGTCACCATCTTCTTAAATACAACAAGCGATAGTTGACTTTTTCATATTATGGTGTATAATATCTCGTAGGGTATTTTTCAGGTTCTTACTAATAACGGAGGTCACAATGGCTAAGAAAGGTTCCTTATCCAGCAAGACGGTTCGTCTCGAATTTGTCGCTGACCAAATCTATTTTGCGGTCTTACCTTTCTCTCGTACCAAAGAGAATGGTGAGGTTGTAAATCGTCACGCCCAAGCGATCATCACCGCATTTGCTCGGCGCTGTGTCGGAATCATTGCTCAGGGCGGTTGTCCTTATCCTGAGCAATCTCCACAGATGGAGGGTGGGCCACATTGGCTGAGGGTCTTTCGGGACACGGTTTTCGAAAAGCTTGTTTTGCGAGGAGTCGAAGAGTCTTTTCGAGAGACCATTGAGCTCTTGTACTCCACGTTTCCTCGCAAGTTACGTAAGGTGCCCCCGGACGAAATTGGTTCGCATTTGGAGGCTGTGGCAATGTATGCGGCCCAATCGGCCTGCGTGTTGTTCCATCGTCTCGACCCACGAATACTTGATATTCGTAAGGGTCAGAGGAGCTTTGTGCAACTACTTGTTCACTAGTGCGCACCTTTTGTCACGAGTCTCATCGGAAACGGTGGGACTTTTTTGTACTAAATTAATTTCAAACCACAAGCGATTACCTTATTTAATACTTCTAATCATTGGTATTTTCTTGTTTCTTTTCTTTGCGTTGCCTTCATTAAAAGTGGGTTTACCTGAGATTTGTGAAATTGATGTGCTAAGTAGCGTGTGTCCATTCTAACTAGAATTGGTCAGTATTAGTTGGTTCTGAAACCCACGCAAACAGGTCACACACAAAATAAAAAAAACGACCTCACGCAGCCTAAGCTTTGTGAGGTCGAGTGTAAGGATTTACACATGGGTCATTGCGGACTCGGTGTATTCCTTTGTCTGTTTGCCGTCATTCACATTGAAGTGAACGACGCCTTCTGCATCAACTGTTGGTGCAGTGACAGACAGGTAGGTTTCGTTGGTGTAGTAGGTGTCACTGTAGAGAGTGCGCACCTCTTCACCTTTGCGAACCATTTGAACCAACAGTTGAAACTGCAGACCAGCAATGCTGCTCGCGTCGATTTGCTTGCGCTTCGACCAGGCAACAACATTGTTACCGCAGGGCGAATCCGAGAAAATCGGATCTGCAACCACGGTCAGCATTTCTCCATCAAGATAGATTTCTGTAGCGCCGCTGTCGTTGTACGCGGTTTCAAAACCTTGACCCTTGATGGTCGGACTTTTCATCTTCGTCGCCTTTTTGTATTCAGCCTCGACGATGCCAAGTCTTTCCTGGCTGTTCATGGCCAGGTCCTGCTGATAGATAGACGGGAAACGACCGATACAACTCTTCACAGTCTGAATCATGGTTGGCCAATTCGGATGAATTAGTCCATGTTCCAGGGCGTTTTGGAGGAAGTTGGTCATTTCGCTGACCTGACCTTGGGTATTCTCATAAGTGCCGAACCGGATCAGGAAGCTGTCCATGGCTTCTTTAACTGCCGAGAGCTCGCGCTCAGAGCGGTTGGGGAAGTTTCGGAACACGCTGCCATCTCCGAATGTCGAAACTTGGCTGAGTAACACCTTCGGCCCGTACGTATTGAGAATAGCCTCAACCGTTGCGGCCTCAGCACCCTGCTCGTTTGCTGCCATGAGTAAGAACGTTGGGTCGATCAGGTTGCCGACAGGGGAAATGACGACATCCTTAATTGCCGAACCCCGGGAAAACAAATATCCACTGAAGAATGCCTCAATGAAGACATCTGTGAATCGTCCGGGCTTCGGAACAACCGAAGCTAAGCGGTTGATCGCCTCAGTGATCTTTGTTGGGATCACATCGTCTCGATCATCCGTTTGCTGCAGAAGCTGAAAGAGTGCAAACATTTCGTACCTGTAGCCGTCAGCGAAGGTCCACTTCACTGTGTGAAATAGCCCAGCCTCGGCATCGCCCAGACCAAACGATCTGGCCATGGATTCGCCGATGTTACTGATATCGTTCAGGCCTGTGTGTGTGAATCTCTCATAGTATTCACTCCACCCATAGTTGGGATGTTTTCTCTTTGTGTCTTCCCAAAGACACAGTCCTTTGGCAATCTTCACAAAGGTGTCGATCGTATCGATCCTGACTTTGTTCCAGGCTGCCACCAGCCGGTCTTTGGTTGGAAATGCCTGGACCTCAGGCGCCTCAAGCGCCGCTTCCAGTTTTTGCTCCAACCTCCTTGTTTCATTAGGGTCCATATCCTTGACCCCTCCTGCAAACGCGCTTTCATAGCGATTCTTTCCGCTAAGGCGGAAGAATCTGACAGCGTTCACACGAGCCTTCACGAAGGCTGCGATTTGGGAATTCAACTCTGACATTGTGTTCCTTTCTGTTGATTTTTCAAATAACTAGTACAATGAGTATTATAGCATATTATATGTATTTGTCAAGTTATGAATTCACCATATAATGGCTATAAATAGGCCTTTTATGGGTTTGTTATCAGATGATTTTAGTTAACTTCCATTTCTGTTTGTAACAAATCCAGCTTATAATAGTTTAAATAATTAAACATGCGTTGGAATCCATACATTAATGCACTCGGGGCGGCGGCCTATGTCTGGGCAATCGGTTTTTTGTTTCAGTACATTGGCTCAATTCGCCACGATACACCAGATCGGCTGACAGACCCAATTATGGCCCTCTCACTTTTAGTATTTTCAGCGGCTGTTATGGGTTTCTTATTTTTCTACCGTCCTGTTGTATTGCTTATTGAAAACAAAAAAGAGCAAGCTATCTCTTTCTTTCTCAAAACATTGGTGACATTCGGCGCGATTACCTTGGTTGTAATATTCGTAGCATTATAGTTCTATGAACACTCAAGAAACAGCAGTCTTTGGCGGGGGTTGTTTTTGGTGCACTGAAGCCGTTTTTAATATGCTTAAGGGTGTCGCCTCAGTTGAGCCAGGGTACGCTGGCGGTCATGTGCCAAACCCGTCATATGAACAGGTGAGTTCGGGTAATACTGGCCATGCAGAAGTCGTTAAAATTGTCTTTGATCCACAGCAAACACCGTACGAAACATTGCTCACGGTCTTTTTTGCTTCGCACAACCCATTTACATTAAATCGCCAAGGCAATGATGTCGGTACTCAATACCGTTCAGTTGTATTTTTCACTACGCCCGAACAAGAACAAAAAGCCAAAGCCTTTATTGAGCAGATTAATTCATCAAATAAAGAAGGTGAGTCAGCAGTCACAGAGGTTGTACCACTCGATACATTTTATCCAGCCGAAGATTATCATAAAAAATATTATGAGAGTCACAAAAATGCGCCGTATTGCCAGGTAATTATTAATCCGAAAATTGAGAAAGTTCAAAAACAATTCGCTAATCTTTTAAAATCATATGAATAATGAGGACTGGAAGAAAAAGTTAACACCTGAGCAGTATGCTGTCTTGCGTGAGAAAGGCACAGAAGCGCCGTTCACGGGCAAATATCTGAATGAAAAGCGTGATGGTATGTACAAATGCGCAGCTTGTGGTGCAGCGCTGTTTTCATCTGAGACAAAATATGATTCTGGCACAGGCTGGCCAAGTTTTGATGAGGCTTTACCTGGTGCAATTAAATACATTGAGGATGGGTCGCATGGTATGCATCGGACCGAAGTGGTCTGTGCCAATTGTGGCTCGCATTTAGGCCACGTTTTTGATGATGGTCCAACCAAAACTGGTAAGCGTTACTGCCTCAATTCCGTCTGCTTAGATCTAGAGGAGAAATAATTACTCACGAATTTTGACAGAGAAATCTGGATCGTCAGCATATTTCAACGCCTTGTCATTGATGAAAAAACGCTCACGAGCCTGTTCAAAGGTTAAGTTTGAATCGATAAGTCCTAAATCATAAGCCAATTTGTCTGAGTAGCCTGGTAATAAAATTTTAAAACTAAATGGTACGCGTTGTGGCGAGATGGTATTTACGTGCTTGGCAATGTTTGTGGTGCAGGTATTTGTTAGGGAGTTGTAGAATTCTGGTTTTTGGGCCAGGGTGTTAGCACGTGTAAGCA
>CAZHGQ010000012.1:0-16398 GCA_964532205.1 uncultured Candidatus Saccharibacteria bacterium
GCATTAGCCCAACGGAAACTTCCCCCATCTGATTCTTTAAAGACGATATGATATTTCATAACGTCTCTTAGCTCACCACGGATACTCTCCGCAATGTCGTTGAAGGAAACCGGCTTACTCCAATTAATTGGATTGCCGCGTGCGTCGCGCCGGGGATTGGCTGGTGCTTCAACATAGAACCACCCGCCATCTTCCGGCAACACACTGGGTAAACCATTGAAGTACTCACACTTCACTGTGCGACCGAACGTGGTGTCCGGGGCAGGTGAATCAACTTTAGCATCGGCTGCGGGTGCAGCAGGCGCGGCTGTTGGGGTGAGAGGTACGATACGGTCTTTGGCGTTAAGGGCAGTTAGAGCAGTATTTTCCACGGGAGTGGTGCTAGTGAAAAATTTATTTTCATCAGCAACTATCGTGGATAGAATAATCGCAGCCAACATAGCAAACAAACGACTCCAGACCTTTTGCGTACCGGTTGAGGCGGTTGAACTTGAGCCAATCCCCACCGCGGTTAATACCGAGATGTGGATGGCTAGCGTTTTTTGCGGATGGTTAACCCACAATGCCTCAAACCAATTGTACTTACCCAAGAACATGATTAGATTGGTGAATACCAACCCAATCACAGCCCAGTGCAGGTTCCTTTCTTTCAGGAAACTGAGGACTGTGGCCGTTCTGGACTTCGGTGCAGTCGGGGTAGTTGGCGTAGTATCTGGTGCTGCGGTGACTTCAGGTTTATCCCTGAAAATTAGCCACAAGACAAATACCAGTCCACCAAGCAATAGAATTACAAAGAAGATTACCATTAAGACATACATTATTTCAGCCATTCAAACTCCTTGTTGTAGAGGTTATTTTCTGTCATGTATATTAACATATTATAAGCAAAAAGTCAATAGAAAAGCCCCGTGTCGTAGACACGGGGCTGGGGTGCAACAATCTATCTTCTTTGGCGGCGATTGCGTCGGCCGCGTCCACGGTTGCTCTGATTTTGCGTCGGCGGATCTGCTGATGGTGCATTTTGCAGAACATCCGGTGGTAGGGTGATGTCCCCAGTGTTCTGTGTTGAACCACTGGTGGGGGTTGGGGGTGTGTTGGTGGGCTTGGGTGGTAGCTGCGGTGGAAGCGGAAGAGCAAGTGAAGTTTTGCTTACACCACCGTCGTTGTCCACATAAGTGGTGAGGGGTGAGTTCCTGATGCTGCTCCACTTGACCGCCACTTCTGGATTGAGGCGGCCTTCCTCGTGCTTCCATTGCTGAAGCGGCGTAATCTGAGCTTGTACGCGTGCCTGTTCGGCTTTGGCCAAACGTTCACGGTATTTACCCTTTTGTTCCGCTTCATAGTCGAGTGTGGTTAGGCGCCGATACTTCTGTGCATCAGGGCCGTCCGGATTGAAATCACACTGAATCAGTTTAATTTCGATCCCGTATTCAGCTCGCTGTCGAGCAATGATCTTGTACAAGGCTTCCAACAATTTTTCATTGAAGGACTCCTTTTCCTCAAACAATTGCTTGTACTTGAAGTTGCCGATTGATTGGACGATTTCCGAATCAAGTTGGGCCTCAAGTGCTTCGAGCCAATACTGTGAACCATACACGGCTTTCCATGGATTCACGATTCGTGCGGTGACTGCCACCAGGATTCGAACCGGGATTCCCTCATTGCTTTCAACGTTGTTGCGCTGAAAGAAGTACACATCATCACGTAGGAGTAGGGCGGTGATCCGCTCGCTCTTTGTGATGAACCGGTACTTAATTTGACTGTCGCCACCGGGGTTGGGAATTGGTTCTCGACTTGTCCAGCGCATTTTCATGCGTTTGACCCGATAAAACGGGAACATGCCGATATGACGCAGACCACCTTCATCAAAAAGGTTAAAAATTCCTTTCTGATTCTGATTTATTGCCGAAGTTGGTTTGAATGCTGCGCCGGCATCAGTCGGAATCTTGATAATGTCGTACGGATGAGGGTTTATTCTCTTCCGAATGTCATCGTCATCTTCGATTCTGGCCTCAACATGTTCCATTTTCACTTTCAAACGATGCACTCTCGCTAAATCTTCAGGCGTTACCGCCGAAGGGTTTTGCGGATTAAGGCGTGCCCGAAGTTCGTCGTCGGTTTCATTGCGTTCATCTGAGCGCAACATCCGGCGATTATCCTCGTGCAACTCTTCGTCGGTCAGTTTGTTCGGTTCATCCGGGAAGATGTTACCGCGCAGATCGTGACCTTCAAGTACGAATTGGATCGAAGAGAACTTATCGTTGTGCTCGACGATCTTTGCCGTACTTTCCTCAACAAGCGTGAACCAGACATCCAACTTGGCCAGCCCATAACGGGCCGCCTTGTAAAGGATAAAGACTGTAAACGGCGAGGTAATAATCAGCGCCGTAAAAAAAGCCTGTACAACCAGTTGACCACTCATAACTTTCTCCTAAAAAGATAGTGTTATCAAAAAACTGAAACGTCTTATAGTATATTATCACACTTTAACCAGAAAGTCAAGCTAGGTAAACACAAAAAAACGGCCTCGTATAGCCCTTTTTATCGTGTGGGCAAGGAGGGACTTGAACCCTCACGCCTTGCGGCACATGCTCCTAAGGCATGCGTGTATGCCAATTTCACCACTTGCCCGATTCATGTACCGTAGCACGAATTTAGCGTGTTAGCAAAAGGATGCCTGGATCAGAAGCGGTGATTTGCCAACCTTCTTGTTTAAGCGGCTCGATAAAACGTGGTTCGTCGGCAGCAAATACGATACAGCGAATATTATACTGGGAAATTATCTTTTGCCGAGCGGTGGTGGAACTTAACATATCACTATACAGAGAAAAATAATCTACATCATTATGTTTCCATGATGGCATGCGACCGTCGATGAAAACTTTAAATTCTGGGTTGTGCAAAATAAAGTAACCACCGTAATCATACATATTAAAAACGTTGCCCGGGCATGGGTGAGTTTTTAAATAAGCGCTGATCTGTTTGGGCCAGGTGTGGGTGGTTGAAAGTGAAAAATTAAAAGGTATGAGCACGAGTGCGGCGGTAATTGTCGAGACAAAGTAAAGCGGACCAGCTAGGGCATAACGTTGTTTAAGTGTCTGCCAGAATACATCAAAAGCCTCTTCAAAATATCGCACCGAAGCGGCCACAAACAGCAGATAATATCGGACGGATGACAAAGAGGCCAGCAACATTAACGCAGGAAGTATATATTTTTTTTGAAAGATATGCCGCTCAGTTGCAAACCACAAGCCAATGAGTATGGTACCGGTCATCAAAAAATACTGGGGGTTAGTGAGCGAATTCCATTCCGTAATTCGACTGTGTAATTGTGAATCAAAGATGGTGCGGAAGACCTCGGTGTATAATTTCCAGCCATAGGGATTTACAAGCGTCACAACAAAACTCAATCCTACAACGAGCCAAGAAATTGGTTTCTGCACTATAATTTTATAAAACAGAATCAGACAGAGACCGATAATAAAACTGCCGTGAATATTTGACCACACCAGCATAAGTAATGGTAAAAACCACTGCGATTTTTTTGAATTATTTTCAAGTAAACGTTCCGTTGAAGCAAAGAATAGGAGTAACCACGCTGATGGGCGGGCAGCAATAAAGTCAAATATTGAAGCTAGGGAAATCGCCAGAATCGGCAGAGACAATCGGCGAGAAGCGAGTGTAAAACCAGCTGCCCAAACTGCTGAAAAGAAGATGATCAGCAGTGGCATGCCGCCGGTATTGTAGAGAATCGCACTAAGACAATCACTCAACCACTCATGGTTTATCCAAGGAAATGACGCGGCGGTGTAGGTGAAAATATCGTAATGAGGAATGCCGTGATTCAAAATATAATTACCACTGCGAATATGCCAACCGGCATCCGGATCAAAGATGACCGAAGATATAGTAACAATTAATACAAAAAGAGCCGTGAAGGCCAGACTTTTTTTGTGGTGAGAGAGACGTCGGAAAAAATGTAAAAAACCCGAGGCGTCATTATGCATGTCCGCCCAGTAGGATTCGAACCTACGACCGTTCGCTTAAGAGGCGACTGCTCTACCAACTGAGCTATGGGCGGATTGTGTTTTGAATTTATACCATAGATATCACTAGAAATCTAGGTATTTTGTGCCCGGAGTGGGAATCGAACCCACAACCCTTGCGAGACACGATTTTAAGTCGTGCGCGTATACCAGTTCCGCCATCCGGGCATGCAAATATTATATCCTAAAGAACGGAGGCGTAGGCCGGGATCGAACCGGCGCATAGCAGTTTTGCAGACTGCCGCGTTGACCAACTTCGCCACTACGCCATGAAACTATTATACATTATTACTTAACTCATCGATTCGCTGGCGATTCTTCTCGCCGTAATCGATGGCAAATTCTACCTGAGGCAAGCGCATAAGTCGAGTGCGCTTTTTTAAGACCTCGCGGAATTCGCGGGCCTGACGATTGGCAAATTCTACGGCTTCCTGTTCTTTGTTTTCAGGTAAAACTGAGATGTAAATGAGGGCTTTACTTAGTTTGTCGACCATATGCACGGCCGTGACAGTGACCAAGGATGTGCGATTTGATTCACGTTGCAAAAATTCCGCGGCTAAATGGCGGATGAGTTCTTCAGTTTTTTCTTCGCGATACTGTGACATTACTTTTCAACAATTTTAAATGATTCAAGACGATCGCCGGGAGCAATTTCAATCTTAGATTCAATCATGGTGCCAAATTCCTGACCTTCTGGAACTTCACCAACCTTATTTTTCTGGCGCTGGAGTTCACGGACGCGGCCGCGACCGATTTCGAAATCACGACGCAGAATTTTGACTTCGGCACCGACTTCAATACTACCTTTTTCGACGCGGCCGCCCAGGACTTGGCGATCCTTCACTTTACTGAATTGTTTCAGAACCTTTACGAGGCCAATTGATTCTTCAACTTGGGTTTTTGGTGTGCGGGCAGCTACAATTTCCTCAAGCCATTCTGAGAGTTTGTAAATAATTTCAAAGGTATGAATTTCCAAAGGAATTTTTTCGGCTGCGCTTTTAGCTGCGGCGTCGGTCTTGGTGCTAAAACCAATGACCAATGTCTCCGGTTTACCGCTAGCAATTTTAATATCGTTCTCGGTGATATCGCCGACGCCGCTTTGAATGATTTTGATCTTAATCTTGTCATTCTTCAGTTTGTTAATTTCCTGAACCACGGCATCCAAACCGCCAACTTCAGCAGCTTTCACAACTACCGGAATGATTGGCATATTCTCATCTTCAGCTCGACGATTATTTTGAATCGGCGTCTTTTTTAGAGTCTCAATATATTGTTCAGCCTCTTTCTTTGAATCGAATGTTTTAAATTCAGCACCAACTTCTGGCATCATGTTCCAGCCAATAATGCGGATCGGTGAAGAGAATGTGGCTTCTTTAATAGGCTTAGCCAAAAAGTTTTCCATGATACGCACTGGTGCCATAGCACTGCCGGCTACTAAGTATGAGCCAGTCTTTAGTGTGCCGTCTTTGATGACGAGTGTGGCAGTGACACCTTTTTTCTTGTCCAAATTGGCTTCAATGACAATGCCTGAGGCTTTGTGTGAGCTATCGGCTTTCAAATCTTCGAGTTCAGCTGTCAAAAGCATGAGATCGAGCAAATCTGAAACACCGGCCCCAGTTTTTGCTGAGATCGGCGTAAATGAAACGCTGCCGCCAAAACCTTCGACGTAAACACCTGCTTCAGCCAAGCTGACTTTGGTGCGATCAACGTCTGCACCCTCGCGATCAATTTTATTAATAGCAACGATGTAGGGGATCTTGGCTTCAGTGATTGTTTTCAAAGCTTCCAAGGTCTGTGGTTTAACACCATCTTCGGCTGAAACAACAAGTACAGCGATATCAGCAACTTTGGCCCCACGTTGACGCATGGCTGTGAAAGCCGCATGGCCCGGTGTGTCGAGGAAGGTAATAGGCAATTCTTTGCCGTCTTTGGTCTTGTGACGCACTTCGTAGGCAGAAAGGCGCTGGGTAATGCCACCGACTTCACCGTCGACCACGTTAGATTTTCGAATATAGTCCAAAAGCGTCGATTTGCCGTGATCGACATGGCCCATGATAGCTATCACAGGTGGACGCTGTTTAATTGTAGAGGCTTTTTCCGGCATAGGGTACTACTAGTAATACTACAAAATGAGCATTTTAGCCAGTCTATAAAGATGGGCTATTGACTAATCGAATAAAAATTGTAATATCAGGGCAGATTTTGCTTTTTTACAAGGAGAAATATTATGGGCAAAAAACAAATGTCTGTTCGTGATGCTGTGGATATGTGGCTGGAAGCTGAGAAGTGCACCGGTCAGGATTTTATCGAAGAAATCTTTCACGCACTCAAGTTGTATGCGTGGCCACAGAAAAAGGGTGAAAAAATGTTTTACCCCATGACTCATGATTTTGATGTTAAAGTCATACGTCGTCTGATGTGGTATATCGATGAACAAGCTCGTGACGGGGTCTGCTCGGACTTGTACCATGAAAACCTTGATGTGGAATGGATGGTTGAGCTCGGTGTCCGATACCTGTGGCTGTGGTATGTCATGGGAGTGATCGAGCCGGTGGACTGTGACAATAGAACACTCAATGCACAGGCGCGAAATATTCACCGGCAGTTTATGGAGATCAGTCAGAGATTTCAGACCAAGGACGAATTGCTCAAAAAGGGTGCATTGAAGAAGGGTATGAAACCCTTCTTCACGAATTCTTTTTTGAAATTCGAGGAAGTTTTTTTTGAGTCGGGGTCATAACCAAAACCGGTCGCGCATTCGCGCGACCGGTTCTTTTTTATTGTGCCAAAGCTTGCTTGGCCTTCTCAATCGCTTCAACCTCTTCTTCAGATAAATCGGATTCAGATTTAAAATGTTTAACCGCTTTAGCAAACATGCTGACGCGATCTCGAGCGTATAAGGAAGTTAGAACGATGCCGTTGCCGTGCTGGTTGAGAAAGGCGCTTGAAAAACTATTGTTGCCACCGTCACCAGTACCTTTAAATGGATTGAAACGAATTGTTTCAATAGACTGTGTGCTGCGCTTTACGCGGCGCTCGACGGTTTCGAGGTAGACTTCCATTTCCCGAGTGAATTGGGTAAGATCCAACAGCTGTTTGCGAACCTGGTCGAATGCGTCTTCAAGTGAGGAAGCGTTGCGGCCCATGAACGCTTTGCGTAATTTGACTTCCAGGCGAATAATCCAGATTAAAAAGATAATTACGACTAACCCAGCTGCAGCAGCGATGATATTTTGGGGAGTTAGGTACAGACTCATAGATTAAAATAGTTTACAATAGTCTTATGTTTGCTTCAATGTTTAAAACTAAACGCATCTTTTTAGATTATGCCTCAACCACACCTGTCGACAAGGCAGTACTTAAGACGATGCTGCCATTTCAAACTGTTAATTTTGGTAATGCTTCAGCGTTATATAAAGAAGGGGTGTATGCTAAGCAGGTCTTAGCGCAGGCGCGCACCGCCGTGGCCTCACAGCTCAATGTGAAGGCCTCGGAGATTGTTTTTACTGCGAGCGGCACCGAAGCCGACAACCTGGCGGTGCGCGGCATCTTCGACTTTTACAAATCTCAATTCAAACCACACATAATCACGTCTGTCATTGAACATCCCGGCATTCTGGAAATTTGCAAATATATCGAACACAATGGCGGTGAAGTCACATATGTTCCGGTAAATGAAGCGGGTTTAATCAATCCTCAAGATATAAAGGCGGCACTTAAACCTGAAACAGTTTTGGTCACCATCATGTTGGCTAACAATGAAATTGGCACCATTCAGCCGATCAGAGACATTGCTCGACTGATTGCTGAATACAAGCAGGCCAACAATAAAGAAACATATCCGTATTTACACACTGATGCCAGCCAGGGCGGCAATTATCTTGATTTAAGTTTCCAAAAACTTGGCTGCGACCTGCTAACCCTTGATGCATCAAAAATGTATGGACCAAAAGGTGTTGGTGCGTTAGGCATTAAGTCGTATGTTGAAATCAAGCCCATCATATACGGTGGTGGTCAGGAAAAAGGTTTGCGCTCAGCTACAGAAAACATTGCCGGTATTGTCGGTTTGGCCAAAGCGCTCAACATGGCTCAAAAAATTCGCGATAAAGAAGCACGTCGACTCAAGAAACTTCAGACATATTTCTTCAAGAAAGTAACAAAAGTGGTACCTAACGTCATTATAAATGGTGACAGAGAGAAGCGATTGCCTAATAACGTTAACTTTTGCATTCCAAAGCTCGATGCCGAATTTGCCGTTATAAAGCTCGATCAGAAGGGAATTGCCTGCTCATCTGCCAGTTCGTGCATCAATTTGTCAGAAAATTCGTATTCATATGTAGTGGATGCTTTGGGACCTGAAGGTAAAGCTTGTCGTGAATCCTCATTACGCTTTACATTCGGCCGTGACACCACTAAAAAACACCTAAAAGTTGTCCTCAAACTTTTACCAACATTAATTCAGAAATAAGTCAATAGCTTTATTTGACTTTAGGCCTAAAAACCTTATAATTATAAGGCAATAATTTACTCTTATTGTATATATGCCACCACTAAATCAATTCACCACCAAAGCCAAAGAAGCTGTGCGCCGAGCCCATGAATTGGCCATAGAACGTGGCCAAAACCACGTCAATCCAATGCATTTGCTTGCTGCTTTAATCCTGCAGGAAGAAAGCATGGTTGCTGCTATTTTGGACAAACTTGAAGTCGACACCATTTTACTGACAGATTCTTTGCTTGAAGCTATTGAATCCCCAGAAGGTGGTGCGACCCTGAACCCCTCATATCAAATTTACCTGACACCAGATTTGGCTCAGGCTATTGAAGGTGCTGTGCGTGTAGCCAAAGGTCTCAACGACGAATTTATTTCTACTGAACATCTTTTTATCGCTGTACTTGAGATCGCTGGTAATGCCCGTGATTTACTCACCAAGTTCCGTATCAACAAAGATGACGTCTTGCGTGTGTTGGAAGAACTCAAAAACAGCAAGGTTACTGAAGTCCAGGGTCCAAAAAAGTTTAAGGCTATCAATAAATACACTCGTAGTCTGACAAAGCTGGCTACAGAAAATAAACTCGACCCTGTCATTGGCCGTGACACAGAAATTTCTCGTATCATTCAAATTTTGTCACGCCGAACAAAAAATAATCCGATCCTGATCGGTGAAGCTGGTGTCGGTAAGACCGCTATCGCTGAAGGTTTGGCATTACGTATGGCTCAAGGTGATGTGCCAGAGTCTCTCAAAGACAAAGAGCTCGTGTCACTTGACCTTGGTGCGCTTGTTGCAGGTACAAAATACCGCGGCGAATTCGAAGAGCGTCTCAAAAACATTTTGAAAGAAATCGAACGCTCAAATGGCAAAATTATTTTGTTCATCGACGAAATTCACACCATTGTCGGTGCTGGTGCCGCCGAAGGTTCACTCGATGCTTCGAATATGCTCAAGCCGGCTTTGGCCCGTGGTGAACTCCGAGCCATTGGTGCGACAACGCTCAAGGAATATCAGAAACATATTGAAAAAGACCCAGCGCTTACCCGTCGCTTTCAGCCTGTGTATGTCAATGAACCGTCTGTTGAAGATACAATCGCCATCTTGCGCGGTCTTAAAGAAAAATATGAAAACTACCATGGCGTGCGTATTACCGATGACGCTATTGTGGCTGCTGTAAATCTTTCAAGTCGCTATATTACTGATCGTTTCTTGCCGGATAAGGCAGTCGATCTCATCGATGAATCTGCCTCATATCTCAAGATCGCTTTGGAAAACATGCCGCCGGTGTTGCAGGAAACTCATGCCAAGGTCATGCGTTTAGAAATTGAACGCGAAGCGCTCAAGAAAGAAAGTTCACAGAAAGCCAAGGATCGCTCAAAAGAAATTGATCGTGAAATTGCTGACCTCAAAGAACAGACATCCGAACTCGAACTCAAGTGGAAGAATGAAAAAGAAATTTTGACCTCTATCAAAGATATTAAGAAAAATCTTGAGACACTACGTCTTGATGCCGAAGCCGCTGAAGCGCGCGCTGATTTAGGCAAGGCAGCAGAAATTCGCTATGGCAAAATTCCACAATTGGAAAAGGAAATGGATGTTGCTGTTAAACGCCTCAAGAAACAAAGTTCACGTCGCATTCTCAAAGAAGAAATCACCGAACAGGATGTTGCTGACGTGGTCTCACGTTGGACAAGTATTCCAGTGGCCCGCATGATGGAAAAAGAAGCTGAGAAGCTTGGTCGTATGGAAGAGGTGCTCAAAAAGCGTATTGTGGGCCAGGATGATGCTGTGCAGAAGATTGCCGATACCGTGAAGCGTTCACGCGCCGGCATTGCCGATCCAAACCGACCAATCGGCTCATTCATTTTCCTCGGTCCAACCGGTGTCGGTAAAACTGAGCTCACCAAAGCTTTGGCTGAATTTATGTTCGACGACGAAAAAGCTTTGATCCGAGTCGACATGTCTGAATTTATGGAAAAGCACTCTGTTTCGAAGCTTATCGGTGCGCCAGCTGGTTATGTTGGCTACGAAGAAGGTGGCAACTTTACTGAAACAATTCGTCACCGACCATATTCTGTTGTCTTGCTGGATGAAATTGAAAAAGCTCATCCTGAAGTCTTCAATATTTTGCTTCAGGTCCTTGATAATGGTCACCTAACGGACGCTAAGGGTCGCAAGGTTAACTTCAAAAATACAATCATTATCATGACATCAAACCTTGGTGCTCAATACATCGACAAGATGCAGCACTTTGGTTTTAGTAATCCCGACAATGCTCAGAAGAGCGAGTATGAGGGCGTGAAGGAAAAAGTGATGGATAGTCTCAAAGATTTCTTCCGACCAGAATTTCTCAACCGTATCGACGACATTGTTATCTTTGATATCCTGCCTCAGGAAGCGATTGCTAAAATTGTCGACATTCAGCTCGAACAGGTCAAGGAACGATTAGCTTCTAAGGAAATCACACTCGAAATCACACCTGATGTTTCAACCTACTTAGCCAAGGAAGGTTACAATCCACAGTATGGTGCTCGACCGTTACGCCGTATGATTCAGAATAAGATTTTGACACCAGTGGCTTCCCTTATTATCTCAAAGGGTATTATGAAGGGCGGGGTAGTCAAAGTTGGTATCAAAGACAATCAGTTCACCTTCGATGTTAAGAAGGGTCGCCGCGGCAACATTATTCAGGAAGAATTACTCTCAGGCGTGAAATAACAAAAAAACACCGGCGTCTGTCGGTGTTTTTTAGTGTTCGAATTTTTCCTCATCACCAAAAATTTTTTCATAGACGCTGATAATGAGAAATATAATGAGTCCAATAGCTACAATAAGCCATTGAATGATTTTTTTCATACAACTCCTTTCTTGGGGGATTGTAGCGCACCGGGATCTAGAGTCAAATAGTTGATTCATAGCCAAAATATGTTACTCTAGATGACACGCGTAGATGGCGGAGTGGTCAATCGCAACAGACTGTAAATCTGTCGGCCTATGGCCTACGGGGGTTCGAATCCCTCTCTACGCACCAAGAGAATAGCTTTACTTTTCTTATCGGTATGGTAAAAAACAGGTCAGACCGACCTGTTTTTATTTGAAAGGAGGCAGTGGTGGAGCATGTAACGTTTAGCGAACTTGCGTTGAGTGCGTGCTTGGCGAGTAAGATACTGTATCTAAATCGTGGCCAAGCATTCATGTTTGCCAAAATCTTTTCCGTGACCAATCACAACGAAGTCGTGGTGGTCGAGTGTGGGCGAGTGGTGCGCGTTGGTCAGACTGTCAACGAGGCAATCAGCACCAACAATCATTCAATATTTCGGGTGCCGAATGATTGTAAGGTGTGTCGCCAACACAGTGGAAAAATCTTCTACTTCTCATTTGAACCTTGGCGGAATCAAGGTGAGTATCGGGCGGCGGTTGCGGCTTTGATAGACAAGGAAATTGTTCGTTCGATCTTTTTGGCTCGGTAAAAAATACCGCACCACTTTGCTTCGCAAAGTGGTGCGGGTTTTTTTACTTCACGTCCTTCTTCTTCAACCAAGCCTTACTCTGTCGTACCAACTTTCTTGCATCATGTGGGTCTTCCAAAAATTGTTTTACTGCTTCTTCAGCATACACGCCATTCTGTGAACCTTTGGCCAAAATCACCGCTCCTTCTTTAATAACATTGGCGATGTGTAGACCAGCTTCGCGCGCATCAGAATATTCGACAACAGTACAGCCACGAGCGCGAGCTTCTGGGGCAATAAATAAGTTTGCGTGTTTACCAAGTGTCACCACTAGATCCAATTTACTTGGGTCACAGAGTTTGCCAATGGCTCGGTGCTCAGCTTCAGAAATTTCACCCAATTCATTCATCATGCCCAACAGAGCAATGTGTTGAGGGGCAGGAATATCATATAAAGAAAGCAATGCTTCTTCGACGGCTGCTGGTGAAGCATTGTATGTATCATCGATAATTGTAGAGTTGTTTAAACCACGCAATCGTTGCATGCGGCCAGACACAGGTGAGATGGCACCGGTGCTTAAACGAATGTCCTTTTCTGAAAAACCAAAAGCTGCAGCAATGACAGCTGCGGCAGTAATTGAATATAGTTGGAACTTTGAGAAAGCTGGGTACGTGGTGCGTACAAACGCTGAGCCATTATGCTTAATTTCAAAGGTAAAACCTTTGGGGCTTTGTGAAATGATGCTGAGGGTATAATTTGTTGCCGATTCAAAACCATACCAGATAATACTATTGTGCGAGTATTGGTGTTCTGCCGGCATCAAGTCTTTATTGGCCAAAACCACTTTACTAAAACCAGCGATGGCCCACTCTTCTGTTGCAACAGCATCGAGGTCAGCAAAAAATTCCATATGTTCTGGCGCGACAGCGGTAATTACCCCGACGTCAACCTTGAGGTAAGAGGCGAATTCAGAAATTTGACCAGGACCATCTGTGCCGAGCTCGACAATCACTGCTTCATAAGGGTATCGACGACGAATCTGGATTTCATTTGAGACAATAATATAGAGCCAAGCTGCAAAGTTCCAGAGAGCTGGCATGGTGTGACCGAAAAAAACGAGTGGCACACTCACTGAGTCATTATAGTTGCCATTTTGATAACGTACTTTCAAACGAGTTTCAAGCATTTCGGCAATAGCCAGCTTGGTTGAGGTTTTGCCGATACTGCCGACGACTGCCACAATTCTAAACGCATGGTTGGCGCGCAAACGCTTAACCTGATTGCTCAGTATAGAAACCAGCCACTGCTTAATTGTCTTCTTCATTAGATTTTTGTTAACCAGTTTGAATGAGGTCCAGTTGGATCGATGAATGTTTTAATGTAGGCAGTTTTAATTTTATCAGAAACCGGTCCGATTTTTTTACCGAGAGGGCGCTTGTCGATAGAGAGTAGGGGAATTACGGTGGCAGATGAGCCAGTAAAAAAGGCTTCGTCTGCTATGTAGAGTTCTGTGCGATCGATAGTGCGTTCCGATACTTCAATTCCTAGATCTTGAGCAATAGTCAGAATGCTGTTGCGGGTAATACCTTCAAGAATGTCGCTGCCTGTATGTGGGGTGACCAATGAACCATTTTTTACCAAAAAAAGATTTGAAACAGTCCCTTCACAAACATGACCTTCATTATCGAGGGAAATGGCATCGTCGAAACCATTTTGCAAGGCCTCATTTTTCATAAGTGAGACATTGGCATAACCGCCATTAACTTTGGCGCGTGATGGAATGGCATTGTCGAGATTGCGGCGCCAACTTGAAACGCAAACATGAGCGCCTTTTGGTGGTAAAATTTCACCGATCGGGTACACATAAGCAGATAGACTATGTGTTAGTCCGTGAATGCGAGTGCCGGCAATTAATTCATCCACAAAAACACTGATGCGCACCAAGACTGTTTCCTTAATTTTATTCTTTTTAACCAAGTCTCGGATCATGGTCTCAAAGCGCTCATATGACCACTGAGTAATGAAGTTGTGAAAATCCATTACTTTGGCTGAAGCCACCAATCGGTCATAGTGGTCTTTGAGGCGAAAGCCGTACAAAGTGCCATCTTCGGGGTTATATGTCACTCGACAGACCGTATAGACGCTTAAACCGTATAATATAGGCGAACTAGCCACGCTTAAAGTGGCCTTACTAAAGGGTATAAAAGAATCCCGCATGTAGGCGAGACCCTGGCGGTAATCGAACGTATTCATGATGTAGATATTAGCTCTTTTTTAATAATAGGCAAATACTCTTGCTTTTTACGGCTTTTTGTATTATTCTGTTATAACTTCAAATTTAAAACATATGTCACAGGATCGACTCATCAAATTGGCCTGCACTAAGTGCAAACATATCAATTACTGGTCAAGCAAAAACAAGCGCAAGGTAGAACGAAAGATCGAACTTTCGAAGTTTTGCAAATGGTGCCGCAAGAGCACACCTCATAAGGAGATTAAGAAATAAAACACCGCCTCTGGCGGTTTTTTATTACTTTGCTATAGTCAGATCAGATTTTTCAAAGGAGATCGTATGGGTAAAAAAATGATGGCGGTCAAACCGGTTTCACGGTTGAGATATGTCACATTAACCGGTAAGGAAATTCCGACGCTTTCAGATGCGGCGCGCAAAAAGATCAAGCGATCAATGGAAGCGCGCCGAGCGATGGACACCCATCGACCGTTTCCGACACCGCGCAAGCGATGATGTTTTTAAAAGCCGGGGGCGAACGCCCCCGGCTTTTTCTGTTCAGATATAAAAAAGTTGGCAACATCTTTCGATATCACCAACCAGAAGAAAAGACCAGCTTAGGGGAGACGGCTCCACCGGACTCAACAGCACACTGCGATGGTCCAACAACAAAATAATAACACAAATAATAAAAAAGGCAAGGATTGGGTACCTTGCCGTGTGGGGGACACAAGAAGAACGGACAACGAAGGACAAAAGATCACAACGCTCTGCGCTATAAGCGTTAGTTACACCTTTCGATTGTGATTACCAACATTTCTGCTGGAAGTGATACGAACTCTTATTCAGAATTCGTATCCTGCAGTACAACACACAGCGATACACATTACAGTGCACCAGCCTGTGAAGTGTCAGTAAAATTTTTCAACTTTACTGACCAAAACTCTGGTTCAGCCCACACAAGACAGCATTGGCTAACATAACCAAACTTGAGTGTCTGAACAATTTATAACACAAATAAATAAAAAAGGCAAGGTTTTGCAACCTTGCCCTGAACTAAACCTGAGTCGGCTCTACGGAAGACCGCGGGACCGGACATCAAGAAATGTCAGTGATATATTTCTAGACCACTGACCGTTAGTGAACTTAGGTTTTGTAAACATAAGTTGACCTAACTACAGAAGAAACGGCCGAGCAGGAACTGCTCGGCCGTTGAAGAGGTAGACACTTTTTTCAAAGTGTCTACCCAGAAGGTTGGTCTACGGCACGTAACAGCGGGGGTGCAACTCAGAACACTGGAACAAAACGATCAGGCATTGGTTCTGGCCAAACGACCCTTGCGGGGTTTGCCATCGCCATTGCCGCCGACGCTCACCAACTCGCCGTCGCCATCTTCATCGATGTTGATCGGTTCGTCGGGCACATCGGTGTTCGCCGCGGACTTCTTGCCGCTCTGCTTCTTCCAATCTTCCGGCGTGATGTCGTTGACTTTGTCGACGACGAAGCGCCCGAAGGGGCCTTTGCAGTTCGGACGGAACGAGCCGAGACCTTGGAATTTGCCAGCCTGGTAGAAGAGTTCCAGGATCTTGCTCTGATCGATCAGCTTCTCGTCGAAGATGACCGTGCAGGTAAAGTTCCAGTTCTTGAACTTCGGTCGGCGCAGGCAGACAGCGGTGCCGTCTTTCGGCAGGCGGCCGGGCCGCTTGTCGACAATCCACGGCGTTTCCTTGGTACCTTCGGGGACAGGGAAGAGCAGGAACTCTTCCGAGATCTCCATCAGACCAAAGAGCTTGGTGGTCTCGGCCGTCGAAATGTTTTGACGACCCTTGTACGAGACATCACGGCCGGCGGTGACGAGCGCGGCGTAGAGCATCGTGACGGGCAGGCCGATCCGGCCTTCTTCATCGCGATAAATCTTCTCCTCAGCTACCTCCTCGTGAGGGCGATCCTTCTTGATCTGGAGTCGGGCGCCGGTAGCCAGGCTGTCGAGCACGGCTTCGGGCATACGATCCATCATAATCGGGAACATGCCACCACAGACAATTTGCAATTTGCGCATAAAGCGCCTCCTTACGTGTGATACCAGTTAAGGTATCCTGTACCATGACAAACAGCTTCGTTTTACAGGACCTTCCTGCAAAATCAATCTTGGCAAAAATTAGCACATACTTGATTTATTG
>CAZHGQ010000012.1:16408-17025 GCA_964532205.1 uncultured Candidatus Saccharibacteria bacterium
AGATTATCGAGTATGCCCGACCTATGTTAGGTGTCGTGCACTTGGGTGATGGTTACTCCACTGTGGGTTAGTTATCTTGAAAGAGATAGCTAACATTTGCTATTGGGTCAGCAATCTTGAATAAAGATTGCTGACACTTTCTCCACTGCGTGGTGCGGTGGCGTCAGGTGCACGGTGCTGATGCACACCCTGTTGCTCTTTGGGGCAGGTATATCGAAAGGTGTATCTGCCGCTTATACTTTTCAGGGGTGTAGCTCACTCCCGTCAAGTTGGGTGTTGCGTAGTAACCTCCAGGTTGAATATTTGTAAACAAGTATTCAACATTTGTTTATCTTCTGTGGTCAGGTATAGTATCGTATTCTTACCTTCTCAGTCGTGTTCTTCAGGGCAGACACATCGAAAGGTGTATCTGCCACTTGCCAACTTTTTAACTCACAGTCTAGGCCATACTTCACCTAGGTCGTGTCCAGTAGGCTCCAGGCCAGGGTAACCAACCCCTGGCTTTTTATTTTCAAACCATTTACATATATTGATTTATATGTTACTATTTTTCCAGTTGTTATTTGAAAAACACAGGTGATGTTCACCTGTGGTGTACCATCTGCACCATCTTAAGG
>CAZHGQ010000013.1:0-15332 GCA_964532205.1 uncultured Candidatus Saccharibacteria bacterium
CTGTTTCACTTACTCCTTTATTTTAGCAAAAAACCCCGATAAAATCGGGGTTTTTCAAAGAAAGGTGGGGATAATTATTGTTGATCTGTCACATCAGGCGGCACCACCTTTACTCGCCAGATTTTAAGCTTCATGGTTTCAATAATTGTCTGCAATTCCCTGTTTTTAAGGACTATTAAGATCACGATAGCAACGAGGATACCGATAATACCCGACAAGAAGCCTTGCATAAAGACGCCGAAGAGTGTGTTGATATCAAAGTAGTTATCAAAAACATCGAGTAAGTAATATGCCACTGCACCCATAATAATAGCGGCCGGTATAGTTTGCTTAAGTGAGCTAAATACCTGACGAGTGTAGTGTGGAAAATCAATTTCAAAGGCAACCCAGTGAATCAACAAATTGATAAATACACCAATTGAGAAACCTAGTGGCAACATTAAGACATTGGCTCCGGCCACTGAATCAACACGTAGGAGTCCGGCGACAAAATGCGCAAAGACGGGGTTGACCGCAAACAGCCGGACAAAGACATACGACAAAATAATAATCAACAGTGCTGAGAAAATGTTCATGACGAGCGGCCGCTTTGTGTCGCCGCGAGAGTAATAGGCGCGGACAAACAACAGAATAAGGCTCTGTGGGATAAGCGACAGAATAAACAGCGCCAAAGCGGCCGCTGTCAAACGTGTATCTGACCAATTGAAATGTCCCGCACCTAAAACTACACGTACAATTTGTGCTCGCAAGACAATAAACAAGGTCATGATCGGTAATGTCCAGAAAATGATATGTTTGGTTGAAATCACCATTTGTTCAACAAAACGTTTGGTATTACCTTCAGCAAATAATTTAGCCAAAGCTGGAAAAGCCGCCAGTGAGTAGCTCACACCAATGATTGAAAGTGGTACAGATTGTAAATTCCAGGAAAAATTGAAAATTGAAATTGCGCCACCGGCTAAAACCGAAGCGAGCGAGATCAAAAAGAATTCGGCAATTTCATTTGAAGACACAGTAAGTGTTCGGGGTAATGCCACAAGTAATACGCGTTTAATCGAAGTCAGATGAGGTCGATATGTCAGTGACGGAAACAGTGATTTGTGTAGTACAAATGGTATCTGGATGACACAGTGCAGAAATGCACCCAAAGCCACACCCCAAGCCAAACCCACAATGCCCATGAGTGGATAAAAAATCAAAATACCGGTGATAATACCGATGTTATAGACAATCGGACTAAGGGCATAGATAAAGAAGCGCTTGTATATTTGGGTAATACTAGCCAAAAAGTTTGAGAATCCCAAAAAGATTGGCGAGAGCAACATAATACGAGTCATTGTGGTCACTACAGATAAATCAGCAAATGTTGGAAAAAAGAGTCTGAGAAGTTGTGGTGCAAAAATATAGGCTAAGACTGAAACACTACCAATAACAAAGAAAAAGACGCTAAACACATCGTCAACAAATGCTTTAGCCTGTGCCTCACCTTTCTCAATTCGCTCCATTAAAAATGGAATAATAATTGAAAGCGAGACCATTGAAGCCACCGTCACGAAGATAAAATCTGGAATACGAAAGGCGGCATAGTAACTATCGAGTGCGTGTGATGCACCAAACGTGCTAGCCAATAGCCTGTCACGGGCTAAGGCCAGGATTTGTGACAGTAAAGCAAAGACAGCCAGGAGATAGGCGGCCTCATGGAGGCCGCCTATTTCTTTCCCTATAAATCTGAGGATTCGGGTGACCATTAGCGATCTGTCGTTTCTTTGGTTGTAGTTTCCTTTACAGGAGGATTGGTTCGTTTTTCTGGCTTATTATCAATTGGTGGCTGGGCATTAGTAAATGGATCTTTGCCGGCCTGCAAGTTCTTAAGAATCAAATCAACCTCTGCGTTATCAGGATTATTTTTCTTGAGAGCCTCAAACTGAGCAATAGCTTTATCATTTTCCTTAACCTTATGATATGACAGACCGAGGAAGTACTGAGCATTGGCATAATTTGGACTCAAAGCCACAGCTTGTTCCAAAGCACTGACGGCCCCGCTGTAGTCTGTATCGTTGTAACGGAGCAAACCAAGCTGGAAGAAGACACCAGGGTCATTTGGTGTAATGAGTGTTGCAGCCTGTGTTGAAGCAATTGCACCCTTAACATCCTTTTCACTAACCTGGATTTGAGCCAAGAAGAAGATCGCGTCAGTATAATCACTCTTCAAAGCCAGAGCTTTGTTAATGTGTTCCTTGGCCTTAGTGTTATCACCGTTAGCGGCGTCGAGTCGAGCCATAACCAATTCAATAGCTGGATTTGATGGTGCCAACTGAGCAGCTTTTTGATATGCAGCCAAAGCATTGTCGTAGGCTTTTTCCATAGCCTTAAGTGGCACGAGAGACTCGTAGACCTGACCAGCCATCAACCAGTTTTGATAATTTGTCTGGTCGTATCGAACCGCAGCGTCAGCGTTCTGCTGAGCCGCTGCTAAGTTTGATGAAAACTGAGCCTTGACTGTATCTTCAGAAACAGTTTTTTGTGAATACTGATTTAATAACTGATTATTTTTTGCCAAATACAATTCTGCAGCTGTTCTGAAATATGTGTCTGATGGAGCAATGTTACGAGCATACAGCAAGTTGGCTTCAGCCATGGCCACATCACCCTTTACATTCGCAGCCACTAAACCTCGGTTGAAGTACATGTTGGCTAAGAAGTGTTTGCCGAATGAGTAGACATACACAACACCAGCGAAGATTAGCAAGACGAAGAGTAATACAGAAATGAAACTTGTACGTGGATTGCCGATGAAATGAATATTCCATGTCTTGAGCAAACCATTTTGCAACAACGATGACATAAACACACCAATAAAGAAGAATGACAATACAAGAATAGCTGATGACGGTACATACAAGACAGCAAATAGTAAGAAGTAGAGTGACAAAATAAATGATGAGATCAAGACATAGCTATGTAATGGATCCTTACCACGGGTAAACAATGACTTAAGACCAATCATCACGAACAAAACAAGAAACACAATCCATGACAACGCACCGAGGACACCAGTTGTAACAACGAATGTCGGAATCAGACCGATACCATAATTGAAAT
The DNA here is from genome assembly GCA_964532205.1 of uncultured Candidatus Saccharibacteria bacterium. Lineage (GTDB taxonomy): Bacteria > Patescibacteriota > Minisyncoccia > Phycocordibacterales > JAKAEA01 > CAZHGQ01. The sequence continues at coordinate 3,103 of CAZHGQ010000013.1, forward strand.
CAGTTGACCAAAAAATAGTGTTATTGATTACAGTTGGTCGATTCATAATCCATTCAGCAGCAAAACGGTTCGGTCCAGCACCGAGAATTGGGCGATGCTTAAGCGTCTGCCATGCTACATCCATAGTTGAACCCCATGATGGACGAACATCAATGTTGTTGATTGCCAATCGATTGAACAGGCCAGGAAATACCGGGCCGGTTGCCAAAGTTGAATAAATATTTGTGTTAAACAATATGAACAAGAAAGAAATAACCAGGACAAACAACGAAATTACAGGTAATTTGCGGCGCACAATTGCCTCTGGAGTTTCTGAGCTGACTCGCGAGCTATTGAATGAGAAGTTGTAGATGAAGAAGATCAACGCAATGATGCCCAGAACGTACCAAATTGTGGCAAAACTAATTACTGTCAGGAAGAATAATGAGAAAATTAAAGCAACAATAAAGGCAATGCGTAGACGACGATTAAGGGGTAGTAATTCCAGAGTTAAGAATGAGAACAACGCAGCAGCACCGAAGAAAATACCGAGATCATTCCAGCTACCCACGAGAGAAGATGTGGCGTCTGTGAACACGCCGAGTGTCAGATGAGCAGGACCAACGAGCAACCGAAGCAATTGAAAGAGACCGACAACCACAAATGAAATAATAAAGGCTGAATAGACGTACGCAATGCGGCGCTTTGAGTTCACAATCATAGCTGTGAGCAGGGCCAACACACAGAGTCCTACCACAAACAAAGCTGTACCAACTTCATAACCGACACCAATTAAGGCCACTGAACGGACCGGAGCAAACAGAGCTGCCAGGAAGTATATGACTGGGAGCAGGATAAATGACAATACAAAATAGCCACGTGGAATTGCCACCCGACCTTCAGCTAAACAAGTTATGATCCAGGCGATAAAGGCCACGGCTACTGCGACGTATGTTAAACCAATTTTAGCGAACTGAAGGGAAATTACTTGGCTCGGAATAAAGAAAAGTGGTATGAGAAAAACGAACAGAATGAGCGCCCATCCGGCCACTCGAGAAGCCAAAGCTTCAGCTTTTGTGTGTGTTGATTCCATTGATGATTACTATGTTGTTAATGTAGTAAATATTATATGTAATCAGGCCTCAGAGTTCAATGGATAAGTGAAAAACCGCCCTTACGGGCGGTTTTTCATATGCGCTGCACTTATAAGCCGAATTCTGTCCTCCTTGCGGATGAATAATTATTTATCTGGTCCAATTGTCACCAATTGGATCAAGCGACTCTCCGCTTGCGCGGCACGGTCTTGCACTCGAGTAAGGCTTTAGCCGTTTCACTTCCTGCTTGGATTGCTCCTATACAGGAATTAATCCCTTGCGGGACCCCGCTGCCTTTCGGCTTTGGCGTCACTGCTCGCACCTCGACCACTGCATGTGGCGATGGGTGTTACCCACTACTTGGCTGCCTGATTACTCAGACGAGTGTTCGGACTTTCCTCACCCCGGTTACCCAAGGCGCAATTATTCAGTGCAGTATCAGTATTATACCATAGTTTTATTAAAAATCAAACATAAAGCCCGCGACACGAAAGTATCGCGGGCTTTAACCAAGAAACCACAGAACTAATTCGACAGCATTGTTGCCGGCAAAGTGGTTGGGTGATGAACAAAGCCTAGCTCGCGGTAGAGCTGGAAGATTTCATCCGTACTGTGGCCGGTGCGCTTCGCAATACGCGTTGCAGTAGCCTCGTCGACGAAACCGTGTTTGAGATGCAGGGGCATCTGCGTAAATGGCACAGTCCCGCCAGAAAGGAGGGTTTTTGTGATTTGAACCTCCTCTGTATCGAGCGTTGTTTCGTGACCATTAACAAAAAGTCCTGCGATCGCCAAACCCCCAACAACAATCAGTGTAATGGCAATGATAGCCTTCATGGGAATCCCTTTCTTTTCAATGTAAAGGATAAACCACCTTGATTTATCTAGTAGTATTATACACTATATAAATGCAAAAGTCAAGTTTTACATTTAGCCTAAAATGGCTTTAACAAGGCTTTTTAGCAGCTCCGGATTGGCTGAGCCCTTTGTGGCCTTCATACCCTGCCCAACGAAGAATTGCAATGCAGCTTCCTTGCCCGCTTTAAAATCTGCCACGACTTTTGGATTGTCATTAACAATTTTTTCCATTATTGATTTAAGTTCACCTTCATCGTTCTTTTGCAGCAAGTTCTTGGCTTCAGCAATCTGTAGCGGTTCCCCACCTTCTCGGTACATGATAGCTAAAATATCTTTCGCGGCGCGAGAATTTATTTTATTTTCAGCAATCATGGTAATGAGCGCAGCAAATGTTTTGTCATCAATTGGCTGCTTAGCCCAAAACTCCGGTTCTTTATTGACCAAGCCAAGCAGGTCGGAACTAATATAGTTTGAAGCCAGTTTAATTTTTTTCTTATCGCCACCAAAGTCGGCAATCAAACTTTCAAAATAGTGGCCCCATTCTGGTGATTGAATATAAATTTCGACATCTTCATCGCGCAATTCATATTCTTTCTTGTAGCGATCGCGTTTTTGCCATGGTAATTCGCCCATTTCTTTGCGTAATTCAGTTTCAGAAAATTCTGGAACTTCACTGATCCGCAATTTCGGCAAATCAGGATCTGGAAAATAGCGGTAGTCATGTGAATCTTCTTTTGAACGTTGTGAGTATGTGATTTGTTTACTTTCATCCCAGCCACGTGTTTCCTGTTTTATCGTCTCGCCTTTCTCATAAGCTTCAATGTGACGATTGATTTCGTACTTAATTGCCTTTTCAACTGTTTTAAATGAGTTGAGGTTTTTGACTTCAACTTTTGTGCCAAATTTATTTTTATCTGGACTCACTGAAATGTTGGCCTCGACGCGCATTTCACCCTTTTCCATATTAGCCTCACCTGCCCCAAGGTAGCGCAAGACTAATTGTAGTTCTTTAGCAAAAGCCACAGCATCTTCGGCAGTATGAATGACTGGTTCAGTCACCAATTCCATGAGCGGCACGCCAGCGCGGTTGTAGTCTACCAAACTTGTGCCACCTGACTCATGGGTGTTTTTACCAGTATCCTCTTCGAGGTGTACGCGTGTGAGTTCAACACCTTTAATAGAACCACCCGAAACGAGCGGATATTTGTATTGAGAAATTTGATAACCCTTTGGAATGTCAGGGTAGAAATAATTTTTTCGGTCAAATTCGGTAAAATCTGCTAATGTACCGCCCACAGCAATACCCACCTTTAAAACATGTTTGACTGCTTCTTTGTTGATCACAGGCAAAGTACCAGGGTGACCCATACAAACAGGACAAATATTTACGTTCGGTCGTTTTTCATCGGGGTCGTTCTTAGAATTACAGAACATCTTGGTCTGCGTCTTGAGTTCGGCATGAATTTCGAGGCCAATTGTTGGGAAATATTCTTTCATACAGCTATGCTAGCACACATTTTAAAATCGTCTATCTTTCGGCCTCAAGGTCAGAAATCCGGTCTTCATGATTGTCGATAATGCGTTGTAAACGACGACCCGATACAACCAATTCTGTTTTTATCATGTCGAAACCGCCATGCATTTCGGTGCGAAGTTCACTAAATTTGGCGTCAGTATAATTCTTAGATTCCTGTATAGCTCTATCAACTCCGGTAGTTATTTCAATTTTTAATTTATCTCTTAAATCACCAAATTTGGCATCGAGCTTAGCGTCAAATTTTTGTTCCATATCCTCAAAGCCGGTCTTAACCATGCCAGCCAACTCATCAATAGTGACTTTTTTAATGTCTTTACGCTTCTTCATTCAGCCAATTGTACACCTAAGGAGTTAAAATTTCCTTAAAGATTTGATCAAAGTATCTTTAAGTGACTTTATTGACGCATCGTCAAGAATTGTGACGGTGAGAACGTCGATATTTTGCTTCTTAAAATATGTTTCAGCCTCTTTGATTTTAATCGCATCTGTCACATCTGTCTTGGTCAAAATGATAAGCTCGGCTTTTTCGGCCAAAACTTTATCAAAAGCTTCAAGCTCCTGACGAATCGTTTTGTAGGCTGCCGGAATATCTTCATTTTCTAACGAAATGCAGTGGAATAATTCTTTGGTGCGACGAATGTGGCGTAGGAATTTATCACCCAGACCCTTGCCTTGTGAAGCGCCTTCGATGAGGCCTGGGATGTCGGCCAAAATAAAACCCTCCATATTACCTAAAGCCGGTTCGAGTGTGGTAAATGGGAAGGCGCCGACTTTTGAGCGTGCATTGGTGAGCACATTAAGCAAACTTGATTTGCCAGCATTGGGCAAACCGATAAGACCAGCGTCGGCCACAAGTTCGAGTTCAATATAAAACGTACCGCTTTCCCCTGGTTTGCCCGGTGTCGATTCTTTAGGTGAAGTGTTTGTTGAGGCTTTAAAGTGTTCATTGCCCAAACCACCACGGCCACCTTTCAGTAAAAATACTTTTTCACCTTCAGTGATGAGTTGAAATGTTTTGCCTGTTTCTTTATTAGTGATCACAGAACCAATTGGCAAATCGATGACAATATCTTCGCCATGTTTACCATATCGGCTATTGCGCATGCCGTCCTGACCACGCTCGGCGTAGAATTCTTTTTTATGCTGATAGTCTGAGAGTTTTTGAATATCGCGGACAGCTTGAACATACACATCGCCACCATCGCCACCATTACCGCCAGCTGGCCCAGAAAATTCCTTGCCTTTTTCGTGAAGCCAGCGCACGACGCCATTGCCGCCTCGGCCTGCCTCAGCGTATATTGTAATTTCGTCTATAAAAGCCATATGTGTTATGAGTCTAAGGCTAAACGAGCTAATTGTATAGCCCCCTCCTTCGATTTGGCTACGGCCAAGAATAATTTGTTATGACAAAAGATAGCGTCAGAAACCTTGGTGATTTCCTGTAAGTCGGTGTCACATTTGCCAGCCCAAGCTTTAGGAAAATCTTTGCGATTGGTAAATTCAGCTGGTTTGACTCGAACTGTGCCAACATGCCAGCTTTCACTACCCTTATCAGGATAAATTGCATAGAGCGGCTCGGGAAAAGCGGTCAAAAATTCCTGAAATTCGTAACGCCTGTCTAATATAATAAGACGCTTATCCTCAGCTGCTTGATACGTTTTAATAACGGTGAGTCCACCCTCGACATAATCCTTGGCGTGCGTAATCTCGCGCGACAAAATTGCCTTGGCTAAAGCTACGGCTTTCATAAAATATTCGTCTTGTTTTTGTGCGCCTTCTTTCCAGGTTGGATTGAAAGCGGCCACGACAGAACTGACAGTGTACGGAACAACGCCGTCGACGGTTGAGGTAATGAGATTTATACCATTGTCCAGTCCATCAATATTTTGCACAAGGGTGCGGTCAATATGCACAGCGGCTTCAGCGGAGCCGGCGAGCGCACGTCCATACTTGCGCCAGAGTAAACCAAACGAGGCATACGGCACTTTGTTTTTGCGCTCGCCGGCTCCGCCTATCTGATGATGATCAAACCGATGCTTTGCTTCGTCATATATCGCCCCAACATCCAACACAATATCGGCTTGAACAATCACATTTTCATCTCGAGTACGCACAACTTCAATGTGATCATTGTCATAACCCGGTAATAAACCGGCTTCAATAGCCAGATACAGCGTGGCAACACCGAACACATCATCGGCGTGAAATCCCCCACTATGGACAGCAATAACTTTCTTATGCGACATTCGCGCTTGATTCGAGTCGATTAATAAAGTAATGGATCAATGACATTAACAAAGCCGCAACAAAGGCTGACATGAAACTGTCGATTGTAAACCCCTTGATAATGGTTGATGTAAACCACAATACAAAGCCATTGATGACAAAGATAAACAATCCGAGTGTTAAAACTGTAACCGGTAATGTTAGGACAATTAGAATCGGCTTGAGTGTAATGTTAATAACAGCTAAAACCACGGCAATAATTAAAGCGGTGAAGAAATTTACTACATGAAAACCCGGCACAATGTAGGCCACGAGCAAAATTACGACTGCATTGAGTAACCAACGAATGATAAGTGACATATTAATGTAATTTATTATTAATTCCTTCGACTTCTTTTTCAATATGTGAGAGCGTGGTCCGCATCTGAGCTAAGCGGTCACCTTCGGCCCTCACCTCTTCTTCAGTTTTTTCAACAATTTTCTTTTCTTGATTAAGACCTGAGACAATGATTCGATCTGTGACGAAGAACGACACAAACAGACCAGTCACAAGCAAAATCAAAATACTGGCTACAACTGACAGTGGTCCATCGATCCAGATATACTCAGCTGGTATAAATTGAGCTATTTCGTCTGTAGTAATCCAAACCCCTCGCCAGAACAAGACGATTGCCGTACCACCAATAATTGAATACATGATTGGATACCGGCTCAAACGACCACGCACACGGTCTTCTAACTTATCAAAATACCTAAGAAACTTTTTCATTATTATTTACAATTGTAGGGTACAACGCTAATAATTCAAAAAACAACGAGGTGATAACCGGACCGACAATAAAACCGAGTGGACCGAACAGAATCAAACCACCAAGTACAGAAAAAAGTACAAAAAATGGGTGAATATTCGTACCACGTTTCACCAAATAAGGACCTAGGAAGTTATCGATCAGACCAACAGCAAAAATTGCCCAAATAATCAGACCGATTGTTGTCCAAATATGTCCAGTGATGAAGAGGAAAATAATACCTGGGATCATGACCAACGAGGTGCCCACGCCCGGAATAAGCGCGCTAAAGACAGCGGCCGTGCCCCACAATACGGGGTTCGGCACACCGAAAATCGCAAAACCAATACCCACTTGAATACCTTGAATAATAGCCACAATGAGTGTACCTCGAACCACTGAATTAACAGTCCGAGTAAACGAATCGATTAATTTTTTATTATGATCCGGGTGTAGCGGACTATAACTAATGATCATCTTTTTAAAGTCATCACCATCTTTAAAAAAGTAAAAGAGGGAGATCAGGGTCAAAAAGAGCGCGAAAGCAATTTTAACGAATGAACTGACCAAGCCGCCGGTATGTGAAATCACCCACGTCAAACTTGTGCGCACATATTGTTCAATATTGGTGGTGATGTACTCAGCACCTTGAGGATAATGTGAGAGCAATTCTTTAACCGTGCCAGCAATCGTTGTTGAACCACCTGAAATTAACATGCCGTACAAATTTGTGGCTTCCTGAAAAATGAGAAAACCGATCAGGGTCAGCGGAATAAATACGATCAAGATCACAATAAAAACTGTCAGTAGGGCCGAAATAAAATCAGAGCCAATTCGTTTTTTTATTGAACGATAGATACCGCCACACAACACGGTAATAACCAACGTCAGGAACAGTACTGGGAAAAACGGCCTGAACACCAGCAAGCCCAGAACTGCAGTGATGGCTAAAATGATGTAGAAGAAATATTTTTCTTGTAATTTTTGCATATTAGGTTATGAGTTTTTTACCGGTCATTGTATCTGGCTGCGGTACATCTAGAAGACGTAGGATTGTGGGTGCGATGTCGGCCAAGCCACCTTGTATCAAGCTAATTCCCTGGTGGGTGATAATAGCTGGAACAAGATTTGTGGTATGCGATGTGTGCTTTTCACCGGAAAACGGATCAATGTTGACTTCAGCATTGCCGTGGTCAGCAGTAATAAATGCTGCACCGCCCTTGGTCTGAAGAGCCGAAACAACTCGACCGAGCTGAGTATCCACTTCCTCAACTGCTTCTATTATAGCAGGCACATTGGCTGTGTGACCAACCATATCCGGATTGGCAAAGTTAATGAAGATAAAGTTGGTGCCTTTGTTGATTTCTTCAATTGTCTTATCGGCAATTGCTTCAGCCCGCATTTTTGGTGCCAAATCGTGCGTTGGCACATCCTTACGGCTGTCGAGTAGAATATGTGATTCATTTTCATGAGGCGTTTGACGACCACCGTTGAGAAAATAGGTGGCGTGCGGAAATTTCTCGGTTTCAGCAATGTGTGCTTGCGACAAACCAGCCCGAGAAATTTCCGCCGCCAGCGTCGTCTCAATCTTCACCGGCGCAAATGCCACTTCCGCACCGAGCGCAGGATCATATTGAGTCAATGTTACAAAAAACAAATTGTGTGACTCTTTTTTCTCGACAATTCGTTTTGACAATTGACGCGCCCGATCTGAACGAAAATTGAAAAAGAATACGCCATCATTTTTTTCTACCGCCCAAGATTTGCCTGTGTCATCCAAAAATACTAAAGGCTCCAGATGTTCATCGAGCACACCAGCTGCATACAAATCTTTAATTACTGCTGAAGGTTTTTTCTCTGTCACACTTCGTCCCTTACCTTCAAATAACGCGGCCTCAGCTTTCTTAACACGATCCCAGTTATTATCTCGATCCATGGCAAAAAAGCGTCCAGTTGCTGTGGCAATACGACCAATACCAACCTCTTCAATCACCTTTTCAATTTCTTCCAAATAACCAGCGGCGCTTTGTGGCGCTGTGTCGCGACCATCAGTGAAGGCGTGGATGGCAATTTTTTCTATACCCGCCTGTTTAGCGGCTCGCAAAAAGGCAAACAAGTGGGCGCTGTGCGCGTGCACGCCGCCAGCGCCCACCAACCCCTTCACATGCAACACCGAATTATATTTCTTGACATGTTCAAACAACTTTAAAAACGCCGGATTAGTCACAAATTCATTACCATCAATAGCTTTACCGATGCGCACCAAATCTGTATCGATAACCTTTCCTGCCCCAATAGTAGTATGGCCAATTTCACTATTACCCATTTGGCCTTCAGGTAAACCGACTGCCAAGCCTGAGGCTTCGAGTAATGTGTGCGGATAGTTCTGCCAACATGAATCAAAGTTTGGAGTATGGGCCGCCGCAATAGCATTATGAGTTGGATCTTCGCGATATCCCCAACCATCAAGCACGATAAGGACAACTTGTTTTAAAGACATATCTAGTACCGTACGTTATTGAGCCACGTCCTGTCCAGTTGGCAAGATAATTTCAGAATTGTCTGGTGTGATTGTTTCTTTAATTAATTCAGGTATTGGCAACACCTCATCAATTGGCGGTGTCGTTGTGGCTGGTGGTTCATTACCTATTGTTCCCCCACCCGTTGTACTACCACCAGTTTGGTTCTGGCCACATTCACCTTTATTTTTCTGCCATTCACCATTTGAAATAGTCACACAGTACAATTCGCCAGTAGCTTTATCCTTAATTTCCAAACCTTCATCAACACGAACTTTTTGGAAGAGACCAAAACTTGACCCAACACTCTGCCCCACATTCGCTAAACTATTCTTAATCTCAGCAACTTGTTTTGACAGCTCCTGTATCGCCTGAATCATGTATGGAATGAAGTTGGTGTAGGAGATGGCTTTGTAGCCGTCAGGGTTAGTGGTGACAAGCTCAGGGAGGATAGATTCTACCTCTTGAGCGATGAAGCCTGGGTGTTTAATGTCTGTGTCGTGTTCTCCTTTCCAGTTAAACATGACAGCATTTAAGGCTAGTATTTTGTCTAATGATGATGAGGCGTTAAGGGTGGTGATGTTTTTCTTTAATCTACTGTCTGATGAACATGAAAGTGAGGTGGTGGTAGGGTTAATATCACAGGTACCAGAGCTGTTTTCAAAGCGGGCGACGATGCCACTGACCGTACTAGAGCCGACGTGTAACAAGTATGAGGGTGCCGTTGTTCCAATACCGAAGTTACCACTCATATTAAATATAATATTCGCAGCCTTAGCATTACCTGCTGCATCTGAACCATAAAAAATATTTGAACCAGAAATTGTAGCAATCGCCACAGTACCACCGGATGATTTTATAACACTGGCCCGCATGTCGTTTATAAAACCAATACCGTTAGCATAAATTTTGTATGTACCTGCTGCCGAATCAGTCTCGCCTGTGCCAATATTTAGACCACCTTGATTATTGAAAAACATCAATGTTGTTGTTGCACTTGCAGTTGAAGATGCAATACTCAACAATCGAGTATTTGTTTCAGTGCTATTTGCGTGAATAACAAATTTACCAAATGGTGATGTGCTGGCAACACCCACATTCCCAGAAGACCTGATAGTCAATCGCGCATCACTGACCGCAGCATTGGCATTGTCTTGGGTTCCATTAAGAGCAAAATGTAAATCGCCAATACCGTATCCCAACCCCGTGTTCATCACACCAATAATTGCCACTTTTTGTTGGTTTGAATTAGCACCAAATGCATTAAAGGCAAACCGGAGAGTTGAGCTACCGGTATTTTGAGTTGTATTACCGATCGTCACAATTGGATTTGTGCCGTATACATTGAAAAGTCCGATCGATGACGAATCAACGTTTGTTAAACTACCAAACACTGAAGTGCCATTATCAAAAACTGTGACTTTAGGCACATTACCACTGTCAGTGAGCTGAAAATTATAGCCGGTACCAGTACCCGCACCGCGCACTGATAATCTGGCGAGTGGTGCGGAGGTTGCAATACCAACATAACCCGACGCATCGATACGGAAACGTTCAGCAATTGTTGTTTGGTCATCACGCAAGGCGCCCATAGTAAGAATGCCATTTGAGGATTCAAAATATACATGTTTTTGATCTGCGCCGGCATTTGTATCAGTCATGACAAATTGCTGTGTGCCGGTGTTGGCCACTTGCAGTAACGAGGTTGGGGTTGTGGTACCAATACCTACCAATCCGGCACTCGTTATTCGAAATATATCAGTACCACCTTGTGTACGAACCACTAACGGTGTATCGCTAACGCCAGCTGGCCTAATTAATAATGTAACATTAGAAATAGCAGCACTTCCGACCCCCAAAAGACCAGTAATTGTACTTACACCACTTGAAGTAAAACCTCGCGCAGTAACTAGTCCGGCATCATTGTTGATTGAAACTCCAAGCGAGTTTGAACCGTTACGTGCTTCAAACATGTTCGAACTTTGACTAGCGTTTGCCCTAAGGAGTACCCCAACAACATTTGGATCATTTTCAACAATATGCAATTGAGCTGTTGGCGCACTTAAACCAAGACCAACCAATCCCCCATTCGTCACAATAAAATTTGTGGCAGTTGAGGTACCAATAACAAATGCCGGCCCGGAAATACCATTTGGATTGAGCGAGAGTGAGCCCCACGGAGTTGTGGAACCGATGCCCACATTACCACCTGTAGTAATACTAAAATAATCATTCGCACCCAATGTCGAGTTGTTACTAATTGTAAAGTTATCACTCACACTATTATCAATACCCACCGCCCACGATGTAGCCGGAATCGTAAAACGTGCATACGCATCACCAGTACCAGCAGTTTCAGCTATAAATGCTGACCCGGCACTGCCTACGTTTGTATTTTGAACCAAATGGAAGAACGTGCCAGTTCGATCACCTATTTCAGTAAAGCTTGGACTTGTACCAGTTATGGTCAATGTGGCAGATGCTGCCGAACCAACGCTGTATGATAAGTAGGTTGAAGCATCGTAACCAAGACGTAACTGTTCGGTTGTGGAAAGTACATGGAGTTTTGCACCGGGCGTTGAAGAACCAATCCCAATATTCCCCATAGCTGAACCACCACCAGGAATAAACATGTAATCTGTATTTCCATCGGTACTCTGGAATCGAATATTTCCTGCGGTGCCAGAACCTGCCGCACCACCTCTAAACATAATATCTCCAGCAACAGCGTTACCACCCCACGACCCACCCTGAAACAGAACGGAATCTCCCTTACCAGTACCGGTATTGTATTGACCGGTTAATGCTACGACGTTGTTTGCAACCGAAGATAGTTTTAATACACCCTTAGTAGAATCTCCATTATTAGCTGAAAAACTTAACGAGGCATACCCATAAATTACTCCGCCAGATGCTGTGGAACTTAAGGTTAGATTTGCGCCCCCATTCACAAAAACAAATTGTCCATCTTTATCTATTTTAGACATCACGGTGCCGGCGCTATTTACCCACTCCGTCAAACTAGCTGTTTGTGATGATGCGCCCTTTATCGTTAGACCGACGCTAGATGCCAGCACATTTTCAACAGATAGTTTGGCAGATGGTGATGTTGTTCCAATCCCCACCTTGCCCGTGGAGTAGTAGATATCAGAGCCGGTCGTCGTCCACTGCGTCGCTCCACCACCTAGTCCTAAGGTTGAGGTTGCAACGAGGGAGAAACCACCCAAGCCGT
>CAZHGQ010000014.1:0-13118 GCA_964532205.1 uncultured Candidatus Saccharibacteria bacterium
GTATAGGCCTACTTTAGGAAGCGTAGACTGTATATTGCCGACATCATTTCGCGACGTGCAGTATCGCGCTCAAAAGGCACTGTTTTGGGTGGGTTATAGACTTCAGGGTTGGTACCCGTGATGAGCTCATCGATGGCATAACACGCACTATTATAAACGGTTCGGAAGCTTTCAGAAGTCAGTGAGTGTGACATACCAGCATCACTTTGTTCGAACATCGTAAACTGCACACCATTAATCATAACCGTATTGCCATGCAGACCTTCAGGCACTGCCTCACATGTTTTTACAGCATTTGTACTCGTACTATACCCAATGCGAATCCGAGCGGTCAGGACATCGTTTGAATCTTGGCGACGAATCTCAGTCAGTAGTACACCTGGCAAACCCTTTTGTTCATTTCCATATTGCCAATTAGTACCCATGAAATAATCCTGCTTGGGTGTAACCTCATTGTAATTGGTCGGGTAATTAATTGTTAAACCAGCAGCATTACTTTCATATGTTTTAACCGTGACAGTTGGCTTATTGGTCAAAGAAATACTTTCCAAAATCTTAACTTCAATTTGTCTATCAGCTGGATCAATCGTACCCTTTTTTACAAATGACGTGCCGATAAATTCTATGCCGTCAGTACATGATTCAGCCGGTAATTCCTGACCATCTTTTTCACAAACTGTTTGTTCATTTTTAACTTCGACATTGGCCCAAACAAAAGCAAATTCAGACCAAGTCGTGGTTGTTGCCGCAAAATAACCAATCGTGGCCCAAGGCGTACCATCTTGCAAAATGAAATCATTGGCTGTACGCATTGGTTCTTTAAATGAGACTTTGGTCGGTGCAGTCGCGCTTTGTGGTCCCTCTGTGCCTAAACCTTGTGGGAAGATCGAAACAGCCGTGGCTTGAGTGTGAATGGTAAAGGGTGGCTTGGCGGTTTCAGATTTTTTATACACATTAATTACCGGAAATTTTGGATCAACACTCACCTGCCAGTCGGCTGGGTACGAAAAACTAACACCATATTCAGCACTGGTGTATGTTTGCCATGTGGATTGTGGCTGTGATGACTTGGTGGGACGTAAATAAAAAAAGATCACCCCGACAATAATGATAAGAATGATTACAACAATGTATTTTCGCATATACATATATACTACGTTCCAGACATAAAAAAAGCCACTGCCCTCTTAACGAGAGACAGCGGCCCGGGTAGTGGAGTTTACGGATCACTGACGTACAGGTACGCAGTATTGTGTTGGTAACTCCGGAACAAGAACTGGAGAAAGTGTAGCATACTCGCCCGGAATTTCAATCACTTCTTCGTAAACCGGTTCGAGTTTAGCCCCGGCATGTTCAAGCGACGCGACGGTTTCTGAGGTCAATGCCCCATTCAATCCAGATGGTTCTGACATACTAACTCCTTTTAAAAAGAACTATAAAAAAAATAAGCCCCGGTTTGAGGGCTTACTTCTATCTGGAGTTCTCTAGACACAAGCAAGACCTCAAACCCTTTCGGTAAGGGCTGTGAGCAAAATCACTGATGTCTGCTTGTAATGGGTCATGGATTAGATTATATGCAACCGAGTTTTTTGAGCAAGTGTATAACTAGCGAGACTGCCATTTTTCCAACGTCACGAGCAATGGACTTGCCACGAAGATAGATGAGTATGTACCTACAACAACACCGATTAGCAATACAAGCGCAAAGTCTTTAGTGGCGCCACTACCAACGAGAAAGAGTACGAGCAAAACCAAAAAGATAGTCAACGATGTGTTGATTGAACGAGCAAATGTTTCGGCCACACTCTTACCGACTGTTGTAGCAAACGATTCGCCTTTAACCCGATTGTGACTGAGGTGTTCACGAACACGGTCAAATACGACAATGGTGTCGTGCACAGAATAGCCAAGAATTGCCAAAATTGCAGAAACGAACAAGACATCAATTTCCGCGCCTGTGTAATGACCGTAAATAATAAACAGACCAGTTGGAATAATAACATCGTGAAGCAAGGCCACGATTGTCGCCAAACCATATTTCCAAGAAGCGACGGGCTCTGAAACCTTACGGAATGCGTAGGTAATGAATAACACAATACAGATAATCACCACTACAATAGCGGTGACAGCTTTGTTTTTAAGCTCAGCACCGACAACAGGACCAATTGAGTTATACTGATCTACCGTGGCTGGATCTTTAGCATCAATTGTTAAGGCTTTGAAGACAGTTTCCTTTTCCGTGTTTGAAAGCTCCTTTGTGCGAAGTGAGAAACTCTTATCACCCAGTGGCTGAAGGACATATGCACCAATACCTAATTTGTCGAGGTTCGCCTTGACCGCAGCCTGAGCTGGACGAGTCACATATGAAGCTTGAGTGATTGAGCCACCCTTAAAATCAATACCTAGATTAAAACCAAACATCAGCACAGCCCAGATTGAAATCGCAATAAGAATGGCTGAGAGTGCGAAGAATGTAGTTCGATAATTTACGACAAACATATTATTTCAAGTTAGAAGCTGTTAAACCTGTACCGAAGAAGAATTTTTCAACACGACCATATGACTTGCGAGCCAAAGCGAACAAGAAGGTTCGAGAAACGGTAATGGCAGTGAACATGCTGATAAGCACACCGAGACCAAGCGTCAAAGCAAAACCCTTTACCGAAGATGTGCCGAGCCAGAAGAGCACCAAAGCAGTGATGATACTTGAAATGTTTGAATCACGGATAGATAGCCATGCTCGATGGAAACCTTCATGCATTGAGTCGTGTAGATTTTTACCACGTCGAGCTTCTTCTTTCATACGTTCGAAAATCAAGATGTTAGCATCAACGGCCATGCCGATCGACAGGATGAAACCAGCCAAACCAGCAGCAGTTAAGGTTACAGGAATAAGTTTGAATGCCGCCAAAGAAATTAATACGTAGAATACGAGAGCAATTGAAGCCACCAAGCCAGGTAAGCGGTACCACAAAACCAAGAAGAGACAAACGATTGCCATACCCATGACTCCGGCCTTAATACCTGCTGCTACAGCGGTCGCACCGAGTGATGGACCGATAGTCTGTGTACCAGCCAATTCAATTGGTACTGGCAATGCACCGTAATTGAGATTGCGTACAAGCGTGCGGGCTTCCTCTGCAGTAAACTGACCAGTGATCTGAGCTTTACCACCTGTAATGGCATTTTGAATCACCGGTGTCGAGATTGGCTCACCGTCAAGGAAGATGGCCAAGACTTTACCTTTATTATCAGAAGTTATTTTTTCAAAAATTTTGGCGCCTTCGTCATTAAATTGTAAACCGACGACGGGTTCATTTGACTGAGTGTTGAATTCAAGAATAGCTCGGGAAAGATAACGACCTGTTAATTCAGTCGGGATAAAGGCTTCGTCGAGTGTTGATGACGCATTGGCTGTTGGACTCTGTAATCGGAATTCCAAAATTGGAGTTTGACCAATCAATTTAATCGCCTGCTGAACATCAGTCACGCCAGGCAAATCGACAATCAATTTATTGTCTTTGCTAAATGTACCGGCATTTTCAACCTGAACAATTGGTTCAGAAACACCGAATAAGTTTACCCGGCGCTCGATCACATCTTTGAGTGATTCCATGGCACCTGACACATCAGCCTGATCCACCTTTGAGGTGTCAGCACGATAAATGAGCTCGGTACCACCGGCTAAGTCTAAACCAAGTTTAAATGGATAACGAGAGACGAGGCCGGCAGTATTGACCTGTGAGGCATACACGAACCAACCGATAGCTATTGCGGCCACAATAAGGACCAATGACCAAAATCGATACGTATTCATACAATTAATCTTAATGTACAGCCATGCTACCGTTTTTGGCCTTAAATTGCAATATATGAAAATGTGGGGTTGAGATTAGACTTTAGCAGCCTTAGTCAACTCATCTACGGCGTCAATCTCTTCTTGTTCAAGTCGTTTAGTGATCTCTCCTGCCTCTGTTTCAAGTTCCTTAAATGCAGCCACAATCTGGTCGTGTTTTTTGGTGAGATCTACACCGAGCGTTTCTGCATCATGCCCAATTGCCACACGCAATGTATTGATGTCGTCACCATCGAGGGAAATCACGCTATTTGTTGGTTCTGGTACATCCATAATTATGCGTCTTGTTTTTTAAAATTAATAATTATTTCACGGAACTTATTCTGAATCATCTTTTTCTTCAATTCCTGACTATGATGGCGTCTGATATAGAATCGGGCGTAGTGTTCAAATGCTTCTTTGCCAATTTCCTTGTCAGCTTTAATTTGGAACGAATACATCTGATTAAAATCGTTAATGTCTGCCGGAGTAAAATCGAGTGTAAACATATTGCGTGGTTTTTGCTTCAAAGCCAAACTATTCCATTTATCAATTTGACCACTAAATGTTTTTTCATATGCTTCATCTATTTCAGGTGTTTGTTCAACATCTTCAATCTCAACCTCTGGTGTCTGAGTCTCCTGTTCAACGTTAGGCACGACTGATTCAGCTTGAGCTTCAGGTTTTGATTCTGGCTTTTGTTCTTCAACAATTTCTGGTTTTTGTTCAACGGTCATTTTAGCTGGCGTCACAGGAATATTCAAACCTCGTTGAATGTAACGATCACGTTTGTCTTTTGTTTCAACTAAAAAGCCGTAACGCTTGTTGAGATCGACAGCCAAATCAAGCTGTCGAGCCTGATACTTTACAATGTCAGCCTTAGCCATTTCAAGTTTACTACGCAACTCATCGCACTCTCGTTGTCGTACCCGGGCGATAGCTGGGTTGTTCTGAAGTGCCATAAGTTCCTTTTCACGAGTCGCAACAATTGTTTTGTAGTTTTCCAATTCCTTTGTCCACTCAGTATATGTCTCATGAGCAGCCATATACTTTTTGCTATAGACATCAATTTCGCGATTGTATGAACGAGTAATACGCTCCGTAACTTTATCGTATTTCTCTCTCAACACTTCGAGTTTGGCACTATTCTTTTCATACTCTTTAGAAGTTGAGGCATTCTCTGTTTTTTCTTCTAAGTCCCTGAGCTCTTTCATCAACTTCTCAGCTTTCTTTTTGGCGCCTGGTGTAAGCAGAGCATCGAGATTAGCCGAGATTGAGGCGGTAATTTTTTGCTTCAATGAAGGTCCTTCCTCTTTTTCAATTGGTTTTTCAATTACCTGATCAGTCTGTGGTTGTGAGGCAGTAGCTTGCGGAGATACCACTTCCTGTTCTAACTTTGTCGGCTGACGCAAATCTTCCAGTTGCAATTTTTCCTTTGGTGCTGGGGTAACCAACGGCTCTTTTTCAATAGTTTTTGAAGTGAAATCTTTTGAATCGAGGTTAATGAAATCGGCAGGTTGTGCTTTTGCTTCTTCTGGCTTCGGCGTAACTACGTCTACTAACTCCGCTTCAACATCATTGTCTTCATGATCAACACTCTCAACAGGTATTGAACCGCGAAAATCTGGCGCTGGTGATGTGGCCTGGATAACAGGTCCCACACCAACTCGTTCCTTTTTATCATCTTTTCGCATTTGTAACTCTTCAGCGATTTGCTCAGTAACATGACCTGTATCAGGCGCAGTTTCTTCAGTGTCGTCAACAACAGCATTGAGTTGTTCGGCGACGTGAGTAGAATCGGCTGGTGTCACTTCAGGCTTTGCACCACCAAAGAGTGATTGTAGACTACCGATCCACGTTTTGTGGGCATCAGAAATTTTTTGTTCATACTTTGAAGCAAGCACAACATGATCAGTCATAGTGTCGGGACTCGCATTGTGATTTTCCAACACCTCGGCATCTGCTCGTACCTGTGTCTCTGTATCATTTTTTACTTGATCATAAAACCCATTGGCCATAAGCTCGACTTCCTCCCACGATGACGCTTCGAGCCTTTCATTTGTGGCAACTGATTCATGTGAACCATAAGCTTGGTAGACATCTTTTTGTCGGGCAACAAGTTCGTCAGTTCTTGATTCAGATGCGGCCAGCAACTCCTTATCAAACTCATGGAGATTGAGCCCATCTTGTCCTTCTGCAATTACACCAGGATTTTCGTTTGTATCCTTGCTAGGTGGCATATTATTGTTGCAAATCTTTACGAATTGAATCAATTTTCTTTTCTTCGGCTCGCGTCAAAAGCGCATTGAAGGCCTCTTCATATTCTTTCTTGGCCTGCTCAATTTTTTGCATAAACCGCTGCTTAGCTTGTTCAAAATCAGCCTGAGAGATACTCATGACTATAGTATATCATGAGCGTTTTTTTGTTTTTATAACTATCCCCAGACTACATGCCGCTTCGTGAAAGGAGTTTGTTGATGGTCTTAAGTGCGATTGTAATATCAAGTACGAGAGAGCGATTTTTGAGGTAATACAAATCGTATGACAGTTTTTCTTTAGTTGATTCAACTTCAGCGGCATGATGAGCATGATTGTCATGATAAATCTGAGCCCAACCCGACAAGCCTGGTTGAATAAGGTGACGAACTCCATAATATTGAATTTGCTGTTCATACAGCCGGACACCATCTGGCAATTCCGGTCGTGGACCAATGAGTGACAAATCGCCACGAATTACATTCCACAACTGAGGCAATTCATCGATCCGACTCTTGCGCAAGAAGGCGCCGACCCGGGTAATTTTATTATCGCTTTTCTGAGTGGTCAGCGATGTATCATTACGACTCATTGAGCGAAATTTGTATATATAAATTGGTTGATTGTCTTTACCGACACGTTGCTGAGTGATGAAAATTGGTCCACCGTCGTCCAGCTTAATAGCCGCAATAACAAATGGGTAGAAAAGTAATGAGACCAGACCACCGATTAAAGCCACGAAAATATCAGTCAGTCGTTTAAGAAAATCGTACGTACGCATCGGCGCAAAAGAAATATTTTCCAAAAACCAACCATACGTCAAAAGCGAGAGTGGTATACGGTCAAAAACATCCTCATACATTTGATGCATGTCGATGAATACAACTTTTGAGAAAACCAGATCATATAGTGCCGGAATAAGTGGTTCAATGCGGGGATCATTAAAGTCGAGTACCAGCACAGTTACTTTTTCCTCGCCGATGCGATGTTTTAAATCTTCATGTAATGTGCGCACATCAATTTGAGCAATATCCGCTACCGAAGTGAAATGAACATTGTAGTATGGTCGGCTATTAACCTCTCGGGCCAACTCGTGCATTTCTTCACCACTGGCAATCATAATGGCGTTCTGCTGCTGGCGTGGAGCCAAGATTTGATAACCGTAAATTCGCCACAACAAAATAAAGAATGATGAAACAACAAGGTAAATAAAGAGATTTGTTTTTGGTGTAATACCAAAATATGGAATGAAGTAGAAGAAGGCAATTGCTAGCGCGATATTTGTGACATGGGCACGGAAAATAGTACCGACGAGACGGTTTTTGAAAACAATAATTCGTTTTTCGTAGAGACCAGTAATGAAAAATACCAAAAGCCAGACAGCAAAGAGGATTGCAAATGGTAATGTGTGGTCCGCTAAAATTTCACTGGTCGGAAATTCCTGGTAACGGATCCACAAAGTGATCCAGAGCGATAGGAAGAAAACTAAAATATCGCCGCAAAACAGCAAAAACGGGTCTTTTTTATTAAGGGGATTCATACCTGGTTATATGGCCATACTATAGCAAAAATGGCCAAAAATGCCATAATAAGAGCATTATGGCAAAACCTAAGGTTTTATACGTAATTACCAAGGGCAATTGGGGCGGCGCCCAGAAGTATGTTTATGATCTGGCACTGGGCGCCGCAGCCGACCACGAGGTCTGCGTGGCTTTTGGTGATGGTAATCAACTCGACCAAAAACTCAAATTGGCCGGCATTCGCACCATTCAAATTCCCGGCCTGCAACGCGATATTAACCCCCTGCTTGACCTTAAAAGTTTTTTTGCCCTCTGGAAAATCTTCCGACAAGAACGACCTGATATTGTGCATGTGAACAGTCCAAAAATTAGCGGTCTTGGCACCCTGGCTGCTCGTTTGCAATTCGTTCCTCATATTATTTTTACCGCCCATGGTTGGACATTCAATGAGGATCGCAGCGCCCTTTCAAAAATCATCATCCGTTTCTTTTCTTGGTTAACAATGCTATTCTCGCACAAAACGATTGTGCTTGGTCAAAAAGAATATCACCAAGCCTTAGCCTTTCCATTCATATCCCAGAAAAAAGTTGTATGCATCCCGCTCGGTATTAAGCCGCCCGATTTTAAAGACCGCACTACCGCTCGGACACTACTTGCTCAACAAGCCAATGTGCCCGCTGACACTTCATTGTGGCTTGGTACAATTTCTGAATTACATAACAATAAAGGCTTGTCATATATTATCGAGGCCTTAAGTAAGCTTGACCAACCATTTCATTTTTTCATCATTGGATCAGGTGAAGAATTCAATCGACTCCAAACACTTGTCACATCCAAACACCTGCAAGGCAATATACATTTTCTTGGTCATGTGCAGGACGCAGCCAGCCTCTTAAAAGCTTTTGACATCTTTACTCTAACCTCAATCAAAGAAGGCTTGCCCTATGTCATCTTAGAGGCCGGTTTAGCTGAAGTGCCAGTCATTGCTTCACATGTTGGTAATATTTCTGACGTGATCGTCAACAATCAAACTGGTATTCTAACTGGACCAAAAAATATTTCCGATATCACCCAAGCTCTTAAAACACTGATTAATAATCCCGATTTTCGAAGTACTTTGGCCCAAAATCTTCAACAAAAAATCACCACTGCGTTTTCTCATGAGCGAATGGTGACAGAAACTTTCAAATTATATTCCTAAGAATTCGTTTTGCATCATCTCCTTTCGTGCCGGCTGATAGTTACGACGCATACTCATTAAAATTCCTAGGGCTACAAATTCAGTCACTAAGTGAGAACCACCATAACTCATAAATGGCACCGTCACACCGGTAACTGGCAACAAACCAATATTCATACCAATATTGATAAAGAAGTTAGTCATAAATAATATAGCAATACCAATAGCGTACAGCATTACAAAATTTGAACTGGAATTGTAAGCTACAGACAAGATTCGCCAAAACACAATACCGTACAAACCAAATAATAAGAGTGCACCAATAAAACCCCACTCTTCGGCAAAGGCGGCAAAAATAAAGTCAGTCTGATATTCAGGCAAGAAGTTGAGTTTCGATTGAGTGCCATAGGCAATACCCTTACCCACCACCTGACCAGAACCCACAGCAATAATAGATTGATAAGCATTGTAACCGCTGCCCCGGACATCTGCTAAGGGGTGAATAAAATTCTTGACTCGTAGTTTTTGATAATCTTTCAACCCATAACTCCACAGTAAACCAAAACTGACCAAACAAATCGCCGCCACAGCAAAAATATGTTTTCGTGAGATACCTGAAACAAGTACCATGCCCAGCCAAATAAAGAAAATAATGATTGCACTACCAAAGTCTGGTTGTATCAAAATGAGTAAGAAGATGATGAATGCATATGCACCGGAAACCAAGATGTGACGCAGGTTTTTAATTTCAATATGACGACGTGAAAAATATTTTGCCAGAATTAAAATTAGAATGACCTTAATCGGATCGGAGGGTTGAATCGAAAATAGGCCGAGTCGAAACCAACTTTGTGCACCTTTGGCCACGTGCCCAACCACAAACAACGATACAAGCAAAGCACAGCCAAACGAAAACAATGTTACCAGCACGCCGGTGCGTTTCAGAAAACTGCTATCGAGTGAAGCACAAACAAAAAAGACAATGAGTGAGATGAGGATCCAAATCATCTGATGCTCAAAAACACTACTCTGGCCTGAAAACGAATTCATGGTGATCAAACCAGCACCAACAATCGGTATTAATGCACCGAGAAGTATCCAATCTATTGAGCGAAGAAATTTAAGCATTACTGGTTCGGCGTTTCGGTAATGATTTCCACCTTAACCGGACTCTGGATACAAATCGCCTGGGCAATTTGTTGGTAGACCTTCATCACATCAGCTGCCGTAAGAGCAGTATAGAAGTGGTCACCGCCCGATGCAAGCGACGATAACAATAAACGATCGATACTATTACCCAAACCGATAGTGTAAATTTCAACTCCTTGCTGCTTGGCTTCATCGGCTGCTTTCATGGCTGCTTTGACCGGATACTGCTTATCTGAGCCATTTATTGGATATGTTGCCTCACCATCGGTTAAAATCACCAAGGCTTGTTTAGCTGTCGGACGCTTATTGTTGAGTAATTCATTCAAACCTGTTTTGATCGTATCGGCAATATTTGTATACTGTGTACCTTCTGTCTTGATTGCAATACCCTTAATAGCTTCACTAATTTGATTACGATTCTGTCCGAGCGCCAGATCAAGTGTCGGATTTGTGGCAAAAGAAACCAGACCAATTGCGTCATTTTTTTGCATTGCCTCGACAAAGGCTAACGCAGCTTGTTTCACCATTTCCAGAGGTTGAGGCGGATTCTTGCTTTCTGAGGCCATACTACCTGAACGATCAATGCCAAGCACAATATCTGTTGGCACCTCACAGGCTTTGGTTTGGGTTGGCAACACTCCTGGCCATGTAAAAATAACATGCTGTTTTGATTGTTTATCAAGTGAATCAAGATATGTTTTTGAGGCCGCAACAGCATTGCCAGCAGTGTTGTACACGATTGCCGTAACATTGACTCGGCCTACATCCTGAAAACTGTCGTTAATCACATCAGCATCCACAGAAGAATATGTTGAATAGGTATTGATGACAGGATTAGAAACAGAGAGATTAACCGGCTGCTTGCGAACAGATAACCAGGTAATATTTAAAACCAAATCAAACACGACTCGAGCTGGGATTCGCTCACCGGTTTCAACAGAACTTTCGAGAATCACAAAATTCTTGCCGGGTGGAATATAGGCTGTACCCTTTTTAGTTGCAATCACGGTACTTGAAGCATCATAGATGCTAAACGTGTAGGCGGTATTATAGGCCTCAGCTGAAATATTAGGATTTTGAATATATGCAGCAATGTTGTAGACACCAGGTGTGACTTTGAAGGCTTGCTGCCACAGGACAACCGGTTTAATTTGCGTCGCTTTACATAACTGTGTACACGAACCGCCGCAATCAACACCACGCTCATCCCCATTTTGTTTTAAATCAGAACAGGTTGGTTTTTGATAAAACAAAAAAAAGACTGGTACTCCAATAAGTACAATTAAAAGAACAGCAAAAATTGCAGTGTATATCAATTTATGGCGAAACGCCCAATTCATACTTATATTGTAGCAGATTTCTGAGTCACTGAAGCAAAGTGGTGTGTAGAAATCATGGCTGATTCAGTTGGCACAAAAAATACTGCCTTGATAAAAATAATAGCTGAGATAATAAAAATTATCAGTGACAAAATTGTTAGCACCAAGCGACCCGTTGATTCTTTTCGAACCATGCCGTGGCGTACCATAAACATGGCAAATTGTGAGCGTGGCGCTCGAGATTGCTGAATTAAATTCCAGTCACGCAAATCCACTTCACTTTCACCACCTTCGAGTTCTACATTATCCATTACATTATTATAGCTGAGAGTAAAGAAAAAACCATCCCGCACCAGAATGGTGCGGGATGGTTTTTTCTTTTTGAATACTTTGTACCGGCGGCTAGCTACTCTCCCCTCCATAAGGGTACCATTGCCTCAACAGGGCTTAACTTCTGTGTTCGGAATGAGAACAGGTGTTGCCCCTGCGACAAACCACCAGAACAAAATATTCAAATATTAAGCCTGAGGGGGCAGCCGCGCTTGGCCCGACCGGCCAGCTGGCGACACGTTCCCCCTCAAGCAATATTATTTTAAAACAACAACATGGGATCATCCCATGTAACAGGATACAGTGATAATAAGTCACTCTCACATTTCCTAATAGGATCGAACAATTAGTACACCTCGGCTCAACACATTACTGTGCGTACACCTAGTGCCTATCAACCTAATCATCTCTTAGGGTTCTCAACGATTTCTAATCTTGAAGTTGGCTTCCCGCTTAGATGCTTTCAGCGGTTATCCATTCCCGACATAGCTACGCTGCGTTGCTCTTGGCAGAACAGCAGCCAGACCAGAGGTCAGTTCAACTCGGTCCTCTCGTACTAGAGTCAAATCTTCTCAAAAATCAACGCCTGCAGCAGATAGGAGACCAACCTGTCTCACGCTTGTATTACCCCGGATCTCGCCGGGCAATGGACTATATTTTTATCTTTTTCATCACCTTTAATAATGAAGGAAGATAGTTAACGTGTAGTCTCTACGGGCAGTGAATAAATTCACATTCCCTAGGTGTCGTCATCACTCATGTTCCCATGATATGGATTTCACCGATATAAGTTAACTGTGCCGAAAGCGATTTCTCGCAGTGGCCGCCGTGTACAAGTTACAGATGACCTGGGTACATTGTCATATCCTCGTGGTTCAGACGGTTCAAGTGTCATTAATGGTGTACCACTAATAACCTCTGAACGGTCTGAACCCAGCTCGCGTATCTTTTTAATTGGCGAACAGCCAAACCCTTGGGACCTTCTCCAGCCCCAGGATAAGATGAGCCGACATCGAGGTGCCGAACACTACCGTCGATATGGACTCTTAGGTAGTACCAGCCTGTTATCCCTAGAGTAGCTTTTATCCGATAATCTCCCACCGCATCTAATGCGTATGGTCGGTTCACTTTGCTCTGCTTTCGCATCTGCTCGACAAGTACGTCTCACAGTTAAGCTGGCTTGTGCCAATACACTATCACCACGGTTTCCATTCGCGGTTAGCCAACCTTAATAGACTCCTCCGTTACTTTTTAGGAGGATAGCGCCCCACTAAAACTGCCCATCAGATACTGTCTCGCAACGTTTTTGCCGTTGCGGTTAGAAAGTACATCTATAAAGAGTGGTATTTCACTGACGAGTCCATCTACCCCGAAAGGTAAACTTCAACCTCTCCCACCTATGCTACGCATTAACAACGTACTCTCAATATCAAATTACAGTAAAGCTTCTAGGGTCTTTTCGTCTAGCTGCAGGTAACCGGCATCTTCACCGGTATTGTATTTTCACCGAGCTGGTCCCCGAGACAGTT
>CAZHGQ010000015.1:0-12503 GCA_964532205.1 uncultured Candidatus Saccharibacteria bacterium
GCGGCGTGCAGCGGAGAGCTGTTCCTGGTGCCACTCACAGATCGCCATAAAATCGGCCCGCTGCACGCCGCGCCCAAACAACATATCTGAAAATTGCTTATCATGATCAAATAACACGGTCATGTACTGCGCAAAACCAATGTGATTGTCATCGGGCAACATCAGGTTTTGATCTACCAACGGCACACGGCGATTACCAAAAAAATCCTTAGCCTCTTTGTCACTAACACCCATGCGCTTCAACAGTAATGCCCCGCTCGAGCCCTTAAAAGCTCCGGCCAAAATATCATGGTCCGATGAACGGTACAGCACCCGAGCCAATTCATACGACACCAATGTCGGATAATGCGGATTTAAATCGGCAAAATAATAGGCATTGTAGAAATTACGAACCGCAAATACCTTAATCCAGGCCGCCAGACAAAAACAAGTTAATCCATACACCAGATATGCAGTTTGCAATAAATTAACTGAATCAGAAATCGAGCGTAGCAAAAAGACAAAAATCGAAGCAATTAAGCCAGCCGAGACTAGTACGCTAACTACCCGCCACGCATTGTCCCAGAATTTTCGCGTAAAAATAAAATCCAAAAATAAAGCTGGATAAAAATCGTGAACCGCTTGTTGTTGTAACTCTTTAAATGTCATATCGCTTTTATCAACAATGCCCCACCGAGCACAATTATCACAACATATAAAATCGGCAACAAAATCCACACTGCATAGACCACAACCAAACCAGAGTACAGAATAACCAGACTAATAAAACCGGCCGCAATAAAAATTGTTCGAATTAATGCCCCAACCAAGCGCAAAACGATATTAAAAATAAGCCGCTCATACCAGGTTGTGTCTTGGGCATTATTTTTATCAATCGTATCGCGCTTCCAAGAATAAAATAATGTGCGAACCAATAAACCAATCGAAAAGAAGTTCCACAAGAAATGGATAAAATTATGGCTAATGTCCGCAATCTCTCGTAAAGCTCGGCTGTAATGCCAATGAAGGTACGCTGGGATCAACGTGAGCACTCTCATTGCTCCTATTATATAAAATTTTGCGAATTATTCGACCGGCTTATCCCCGTTTGTTTTAAAAAAGACTTTATTGCCGAATCGCAAATCAACATAATCGAGTGTGGTTGAAGTTGATTGAATCTGATTATTCTGCAATAACGTTTCCACAATCGGCACAAGTTCAGGTACGGTCTGATTGGCACTAACGATCAATGTGCCGCCCCGGTTCATATATATAGTATAGGTACCATCTAAACTGGCTGAGAGTGCGTAGACATCCAGTTGCTTACTATTTAAATATGCGACAAAATCTGCCACATAATCAAATTGTTCTGGCGTCAGGAACGTTTTGCCAATTGGCTCATCTGGCAAGACACCGTAAAAACTAAAGAATGTTTTACCAGAAAAAATTGGTGCTTGGGCATACACAAAACCATGTTTGTCCATAAAATAACAAGCTTCGGTTGATTGCACATCTGAACCACGACACCACAGGTAAGCTGGCGAACGTTCAGTGATAGTAATTGTTAACACCTGACCACGTTGCTTTATGTCGACACTCTCCAAACGTTTGAAGCGTTCGTAGAGAGTATGCTCAATGGCCTGTTTTGGATAGACGTAGCGATTGCGATGTGGAAAAAGATAAAAATAGTTGCCGTAAAGATAATCATTAGCGGTCTGAATTATTTCTGCAGATTCTACAGCGACCGCACCCTTCACTTCAACATCAGTAATTTGCAAAGCCTCAATACGAGTCAGGGCAATTGTGCCGCAGACTAAACCAATCACCAAAACAATAATCACGGTGATTTTAAAACCGAGGATCTGACGGCGACGGCGAACAAGTTTGGGCGCGCGAAGTGGCGACTTTTTCTTTTTAAACATTACTTACCAATGAATTCTCGACCGCCCATGAAAGGACGTAAGATTTCAGGTATTTTTATTGTACCATCTGCCTGCTGATAGTTTTCAACAAGTGAAACCAAAATGCGCGGAGTTGGAATGGCAGTACTGTTGAGTGAGTGGGCAAATTTCATTTTGCCGTCAGTATCACGATAGCGAATGTTAAGACGTCGAGTCTGAAAATCGTGGAAATATGAGGCTGAGCTAATTTCACGGTATGTCTGCTCACCAGGCACCCACAATTCAATGTCATATTTCTTAACCTGACCAAGACCGAGATCGCCACCACAATTCGCCACGGTGTGGTACGGAATACCAAGTAATTCAATAAATTCTTCAGTATTGCGATTGAGTGCCTCGTGCTGCTTTACCGATTCTTCATGACTCGCTTCGCAAAGCACTACTTGTTCCAGTTTGAAGAATTCATGCACACGAATTAGACCTTTGACGTCTTTACCGTGACTGCCGGCTTCACGGCGAAAACATGGTGAGAATGACAGGAATTTTTTTGGTAATTGTTCTTTTTCCAAAACATCACCTGAATGGTAGGCCATGGTTGAAACTTCAGCTGTACCCGCCAAATAATCATTGTCTTGAGTGTGATACAAATCTTCTTCGCCCTGTGGCAAATAACCACTACCGAGCAAGGTCTCGCGCTTCACAAGTGAAGGTACAATCATTGGTACAAATTTTTTGCCCATGAAATGATTAAGTGCCGCTTGCCAGATAGCAAAAGAAAGCAGAGCGCCATCATTCTTTAAAAAGTAACCACGAAAACCGGCGGTCTTTGTGCCACGTTCCAAATCAACCATATCGAGTTTTTCCATAAGTTCGATGTGATTTTTTGACGTAAAGCTAAATGCAGTTTTATCACCCCAGACTTTTATTTCTTTATTTTCTGCATCACTGTCACCTTCCGGTACTGAAATATCTGGAATATTTGGTACGCGCACCATTAGTGACTGCCATTCTTTCATGACTTCCTTGAGTGATTCTTCACCAGTTTGCAAATCTTTTTTAACCTGCTGCATAGCATCGATCAGTGACTGGCGTTCTTGCGGGTCTTGAGCGCTGGCAATTTTGTCGCTCGCCGCATTTTGCTCCATACGCTTCTGCTCAACGGAGGTTGTGAGTTCGCGTCGCTTATCGTCGGCGGAAATAAGCTCATCAATATTGAAATCAATGCGCTTTTTGCGAGCCGCCTCTTTGATGAGGTCTTTATTCTCACGAATGAATTTAATGTCGAGCATATTTATTCTTTATTTATTCTGGCTTCATACCGAAGCCGTATGATGCCGTTATAGGGCTAAGAATACAATAGAATGGAGCAATTATCAAAAGCGCAATGGCCGGAGGGACTGAAGCATATTCCCCAACCGCCCAAGAGACTATATATAAGAGGGGCGCCGCCACCGCCCGGTTTGAAGCTGCTGTGCGTTGTCGGCGCCCGCAAAAACACCGAATATGGCCGGAGGGCCTGCCGCGAACTCATTTCCGGCTTAGCTCATCTACCTATTGGTATAGTCTCCGGCCTGGCAATAGGCATAGACACTATCGCTCTTGAAACAGCGCTGGATACTCATTTATATACATTAGCTATTCCTGGTTCTGGTTTGGCCAATGAACGTTTGTATCCACGCCAGAATTATTACCTAGCACAACGAATATTAAACTCGGGCGGGGCCTTGGTCTCAGAATTTGAACCCCATGAACGAGCTGCACCTTGGATGTTTCCGATGCGTAACCGACTGATGGCGGGTTTGTGCCAAGCCACACTCATGGTCGAAGCGGAACAAAATTCCGGCACCTTGATCACTGCTCGCTTAACAAATGAGTACGGGCGTGACTTACTTGTTGTGCCGGGTTCAATTTTTTCCTCACATACGCATGGTCCCCACGCATTCCTTAAAGAAGGTGCTACACCCATAACCAATGCCGAAGAATTACGCAGTGCTTTGAATGTAACAAATCTTATTGATCCAACGTCATTAAGCGTTACCCAACTATTAATTCTTGATCATCTTTCTCAGCCCCATGAATACAATGAGCTCATGTGCTTAAGCAGCGGTTCAGTCTCAGAATTCACTCGCGCTATTTCAGGTTTAGAGTTGAGAAATTTAATTGAAATAAATAACGGAATAATTTACAAAAAAGTTGACAAAACAAACCACTTAACCTAGTAATAATGTGATACGTATGAAGTTACTTATTGTTGAGTCACCAGCCAAAGCCAAAACAATTTCAAAGTATTTGGACGGCAAATATACTGTCAAAGCCTCAGTTGGACACATTCGCGATTTACCTAAAAGCAATAAAAAAGCCATCGACATCGAGGGTGGTTTTATTCCGCACTACGAAATTTCCAAAGGTAAACAAGATGTTGTTGATGAAATTACTTCCTTGGCCAAAAAAGCTGACGAGGTTTTACTCGCAACCGACCCCGACCGTGAAGGTGAAGCAATTGCCTGGCATATCAAAGAAGCGGCCAAGCTTAAAAAACCTAAGCGCGTAGTTTTTCACGAAATTACCAAAGAAGCCGTGCAGGAAGCGATCGAGCACCCGCGCGAGATCGACGACAATTTAAAACAAGCCCAGGAAGCGCGCCGGGTGCTCGATCGTCTTGTCGGCTATGATCTCTCCGGTCTCATTTGGAAAAAAGTTCGTTACGGACTTTCAGCCGGGCGTGTTCAATCTCCTGCTCTGCGTATTCTGGTTGAACGCGAACGCGAAATCAAAGCCTTCATTCCCCACACCTTCTGGGTTATTTCAGCTGATGTCGAAAACAAATCAAAAGATAATTTCACCGTTTTCTGTGAGGTTGAACCGACAGACAAAGCTGGGGTTGATCGCATTCTCTCCGAAGGTAAAGCCGGCAATTGGATTGTCAAAGATTTAAAAGAGACAGAAGTTAAGCGCTCACCTCGCGCACCGTTTATTACTTCCACCCTCCAACAAGCCGCAAGCACTCGCTTAGGTTTTGCCCCAGCCCGCACCATGGGTATTGCTCAAAAGCTCTACGAAGCTGGTCTTATCACCTATATGCGTACCGACAGCACAACGCTTAGTAAAGTTGCGTTGGCTCAAGCCGCTAAAATTATTGAGGAACAATACGGCAAAGAATTTGTTGAGATTCGAACCTACGCCACAAAAAGTAAAAATGCTCAGGAAGCTCACGAGGCAATTCGTCCAACAAATCTTGGCCGCTCTTCAGCTGGCCATACCGATGAACAAAAGAAACTCTATGAGCTTATTTGGGCCCGCACCGTCAGTTCACAAATGACGGACGCTAAAACTCTGCGCACTAAACTTACCGTTGAAGTCGCCGGTGGCAAAGTGCCAGATTTTGCAATCAACGGTTCACGTGTACTTTTCGACGGTTGGCTCAAAGCCGATCCTGAAGCTCGCCAAGATGACGTTGAATTGCCGAAAGTAACTGTCGGCGAAAATCTCAAACTCATTGAACTCAAAACTGACGAGAAACAAACCGAACCACCACCACGCTATTCTGAAGCAGGACTCATTAAAGAACTCGAAAAACGCGGCATTGGTCGCCCATCCACATACGCGTCTATTATCAAGACCATTGTTGACCGCGGCTATGTTACCAAAGAAAATAAAGCTCTCAAACCAACCGACACTGGCGAAGTAGTCAGTACATTCCTGGAAAAAAACTTCAACGACTACATCAGCGACTCGTTCACTGCGGAAATGGAAGACCACCTCGATGAAATTGCCCGTGGTGAAGCTGAATATGTAAAAACACTCAAAAACTTCTACGGACCGTTCAGCAAAGACGTCAAAGCCAAGTCAAAATCATCAGAAAAGATTACCGATCTCGGTCCAGCACCAGCCGAATTTAAATGCCCTGTCTGCGGTAGCTCAATGGTCTGGAAACTTTCTCGCACCGGTAAATTCATGAGCTGTAGTCGTTTCCCTGATTGTGTTGGTGCCCTGACTGCCGAAGGTAAAGAAATTAAAAATAATACTGAATCAATCGGTAACCACCCAGAAACCGGTGAACCAATTTTCGTCAAAGAGGGTCGCTTTGGTCCGTATGTTCAACTCGGTGAAACTCCACCAAAAGGTACCAAGAAAGATGGTAAAAAGGTAAAGCCACGCATGGCTAGCATTCCAAAGGACAAAGATCCTCTCACGGTCACCGTGGAAGACGCAGCAAAATATTTAAGTTTGCCACGCGTGCTTGGCAATCACCCAGAAACCGGTGAACCAATCTCAGCCAACATCGGCCGCTTTGGTCCGTATGTCGTCCACCAAAAAGATTTTCGTTCGCTTAAGACTGATGATGTGTATAAAGTCACACTTGAACGGGCACTAGAAATTTTCAAAGAACCGAAAAAGGCTCGCTTCGGTCGTAAAAAAGCCGAAACTAAATAATTGACTGTTGACAAACTTTACTGTATAAATTTGACAGTTTGATCCTTAACTTCAACCGGGAGGCTTTATGCCTAATGATGAACATTTCTTTGATCGTTTTGCTACGATCTTTTTGGTCACGGTGTTTTTCTTTTTTGTGTCACTTGTTTTGCTCATTGCGGTCTTTGACTCGCAACGCAAACACAAGAATCGCAAACTGTCTAAACAGGAAAAGAAAATGCAAGATCTGGTGCGCATTCAGGGTAGCATTTTCATGCTCCGTGATCACTTGGAAAATCACGCCGCAGAATTTGCCGACAAAGGCCTGACACCGGCACAAATCAGCAAGTGTCGGATAACTTCCATCGAAGATCATGACCAGCTTGCTGATGAATACAACAAGCAGTTACGCGAACTCAGCGGCAACGATCTGGTTGTATTCAAGGCCTTGCGTGACAAAAGCGGGCGGGAAATGCGCGGTGGATTTGCGCATTATGATAGCCCGAAACGGCAAAAGATCGCCTAACTAAAACCGGCAGTCGCTTCGCGACTGCCGGTTTTTTGTTTACCTAAATCGTAAAATTATTCACCGAATATATATCCTCATTCTCCTCAGCTTTCTTTTCTACTGGTGACCGATCATCAACCGTCTCGACTGGTGTAGCTTGAGTGATGGCTTCGGCCTGTTCTTTAATTTCTTCTTTCGGACTCACACTTTTTTCTTTATTTAGAAACTCCATAATGGCCCGCAGGTCATCTTTTGAAAAGAAGTCAATCGTTACCTTGCCACCCACTTCTTTGCGCTCGATATGCACACGAGTACCCAAACTCTTGGCCAATTTTTCTTCAATCTCTGCTACTTCAGGATCAAAGGCATATTCCTTCTTGCGCACTTTTTCAACAGCAATTTTACGAGCAATGATTTCCGCTTCACGCACGGTCAATTTGCGGAACATAATTTCTTTAAACAATGTGCTCTGCTCTTCTGGCCGATCATTGAGCATCATCAATGGTCGAGCGTGACCTTCAGAAATTTTGCCACTTGAAAGCGCATCCAAAATATCGCTTGGTAGTGCCAACAAACGCAAACTATTTGAAACATATTCCCGGCTTTTACCAATTTTTTCACCAATTTGAGCGTGCTTGAAGCCGAATTCATTAGCCAATTTTTCAAACGCACGAGCCCGGTCAACCGGATTCAAGTCTTCACGCTGCACGTTTTCAATAATCGCCAATTCGAGCTTCAGCAGATCGTTACTCTCACCAGCTTTGATCAAACATGGTACTTCGCGTAATCCAGCCAATTTTGAAGCCCGCAAACGACGCTCGCCGGCAATGAGTTCATATTTCACATCTAAGCCACCGTCAGCTTTCTCGTATTCTTTGCGAGTCACCACCAAAGCCTGCAGCACACCGTACTGACGAATTGAATCGGATAAAGCCTGCAAGGCTACCTGGTCGAATTCACGGCGGGGCTGATACGGATTGGGTTCGATTTTATCTGTCTCGATCCAGAAAATTGAGTCGTTGTAAAACTGTGACATGTTATTTTTTCTCCATTTTATCACCGAAAACAGACTTTGAAAAATCAACAGGTTGCGCTAGTATTGTCCCCAGTTCAAGCAAGGAGTTCTTATGGAAGGTCTCTATCGTGGCGATCACCATGATGCGATCAGGGCAATTCATGTCCGACGCACGTTTGTATTTGCCGGTAAGTGCGTACTCATCGTGCTCTGTCTATTTATTTCCGCTTTAATTTTTACCTTTGTCTTATCGCGTGCTTTGTAGGTTGATATTCCGGCATTTTTTGCTAGACTAGCAACACAAGCCGGGATGGCGGAATTGGTAGACGCACACGACTCAAAATCGTGCGAGGGTGACCTCTTGGGAGTTCGATTCTCCCTCCCGGCACCACAGAAGCCCCATATATGTGGGGCTTTTTGCTTGTTGCATTTTCCCGAAGCCGGCATACAATTATAGTAGTCCATGCAAGGGAGGACTATGCGTTCCCCACCTTCCGTGTATCGGTTCAAACGATACCTTTTCACCCTTCACCCACCCCTCCACAGCCCCACACGATTTTCAAACTATGTAATGGGGTTGGCCGTGATTTTTGTTGTGGTGATACTTGCTATCGTTTCGTTCCGATTCCTTCACTAGAGATGGTCCGTGACTTACCACAAGTTGCGGGCTATCTTTTTTTCTGACTTGAGTTAGTATTGAATCGTGTCAAAAAATCTACCCAAAATTATTGCCGTTGTTGGTCCAACAGCCACGGGCAAAAGTGATGTAGCTGTAGCCATTGCCACAGCTCTTAATGGTGAAATTATTTCAGCCGATTCACGCCAAGTATACAAAGGTCTGGACATTGGTTCAGGTAAAATCACACCTGGCGAAATGCAAGGCATACCACACCACCTGCTTGATGTCGCTAATTCACAAGACACATTTTCTGCCGAACAATTTAAAACCTTAGCCCAGCAGGCTATTGTCGATATTCTGGCTCGAAATAAGGTGCCGATCATTTGTGGTGGCACAGGTTTTTATATCCAAGCACTCGTTGAAAACATTTCCTTCCCGCAAACACCACCCAACCCTAAACTACGCGCCGAACTCGAGACAAAATCTGCAGCTGAACTTTTTGAAATGCTCCAACACAAAGATCCGGCCCGAGCTGAAACAATTGATCCACAAAATCCGCACCGTCTTATTCGCGCCCTTGAAATTGCCAAGGATCTTGGTTCAGTGCCAAAACTTTCACGCGAACCTCACTATGACTGTCTTTATATTGGTCTCGGTGCCACCGATGAAATTCTCAAAGAAAAAATTTCTAAACGACTCCTTAGCCGACTCGATCAGGGTATGATAGAAGAAGCACAAACACTCCATTCAAACGGCGTGACATACGAACGTATGGAAGATTTGGGCCTGGAATATCGCTACCTGGCCCGTTTCTTGCAACAAAAAATTTCTAAATCCGAACTAATTGAACAGCTTAATTCAGAAATTTGGCAATTCGCTAAACGCCAGCGCACCTGGTTTAAACGTAATAAAAATGTCCTCTGGTTTACACCACAGGACAGAGAAAACATTATCGAGGTTTGCAAAACCTTTATTCAGTCTCAATAGTTGTCGTAGCTGATGTGTGATGAACAATGCTTGGTGAAGCATATGAACTCACCAACATTTCATTTGTTTCAGTGGCGATTTGTACCGTCTTGTATCCAGCTACTACAGTTAGTATAGATAGACCACCGATACCAGTTAGTAACACAATTGAAGCAATCAGTCTAAAAACAGAGCGAGCTTCAGCTGGATTAGAGAAAATATTCCCTTTTGTAGTTGTGCGTTGTACTGGCGTAAATTCAGATGCTAGTGGATTTTGTGATTCAAATTTTACGTCTGACATTCAAATAGTATAGTACACTTTTTAAATATTTGTATGCGGGCCCACCCCGACTCGAACGGGGAACTACGGTTTTGGAGACCGCTGTTTTACCATTGAAACTATAGGCCCTTTACCCACCTACTATATAGTAATTTTGAGTTTTTTCAAATAAAAATGCCAGGGATTGGTTACCCTGGCGTATACCTGAGAATGCCTTAGTAGAGTCGACACCACGCCACTTGACCAGGCATTACTTGAAAAAACGTCAGCCAACTTTTTAAAATCAGCCGACCTGTAGCACTAGTGTAAAAATAACACATTTTTTTCTAAATGTAAATATATAAAAAGCGCAAGGTATTTCACCTTGCGCCTACAGCTTACTTGAGGATACTCAACTCAACATAACCGAGCTAAGCCCCACGGCAAGTAATTTGATACAAGCGTCTATTCTGTTTTTCAACAAAATAGACCGGCAAAGCAGTTGGCAAAACCGTGCGTCACTGCAGGTAACCACACAGAACACCAAAAGAACATTTGAAACAATAAAATAACACAAATTTGACAGAAATACAAATATTTTACAAATAAAAAGCCATGGAATGGGTACCATGGCCACGAGTAAACTCAAGCACAGAGCACAGGAGACAAGTCTTCAATGCCGCGCTGGAGCATAAAAGCATTTAAGAAATATGTCGGCCGTCACCTTCGTGACGGCCGACCAGAAGAGTGGTCTAAGCTAGTGTTGCAAACAGGAGATAGCATTACCTGAGCTCACACCATTTCCATACAAACGTTGATCCATTCTTTCGAATACATCAACCTGTAGAAAACTGCAGTCCACACCGCAGGAGACTGCGCTACACAGAGAACAGCTCGAAAAACAAAATATCACAGAAAAATAAAAAGCGCAAGGATATTTCACCTTGCGCCTGTAGTACAGACTGGGCGACCGAACATAAGAACGGCGCGCCGAACCGAACACTAATACTCAGCCCAACAACTTCATTGCATCCTGCACGGACTGCTCAAATGAGAGATTGCCCTTGTAGGATTTCTCGAGCCATTTCGGCAACGCCGCAAAAAGCACGCGCCGGAATTGTTGCGAGATAAAGAACGTCACACCAACATCAGAGCGACTGCGGACATTACGCCCGCGGATCTGGAGTGCCTGCTGCATCACCCGCCAGTTCCAAACCGCCCAACGCTGACCACCGAAACGCGACTCCTCAAACTGTGTTCCAGGATCTCGGGGATTCGGATACCCGGGACGAAGGAAGAAAATCACCGGCGCAATTTGCTTCGGCAAATCAATTCCCTCGCCATAATTGGCAGCCGTGCCGACGAGACAGTCACCTTCGCCTTCGCGAAAAGCTACTGCAGCTTCTTTGGCCGTAACACCATTGCCGTAACTCACCGCCTTCAAACCCTCTTCATCGGCCATGCGCAGGAAACGCTCGCGTTCGTCATTGGAAATAACGACGACAAGCGAACGAATCTGCTTATCGCGAAAACGTTTGACCGTGCGCGCGATGAGCCGAAGTGATTTCGGCAGATCCCGGTTACTGCGATTATTCATCGCCAAGTTCGCGGTGTCTTCCGGCATGTAGATGCGAGTGTTCTCCGTCGGAAAATTCGAGGGCAGAGACAAGAATGAATCCTTGATCCCCGTCTCGTAACCGAAAATCTCTTTGTCGCCAATCGTGGCCGACAACGAAACACGCATTTTTGGCAAAATCTTCCGGATGAGCGGCGCCACGTAGTAGCACTTCACGACAAGTTTGTGCTGATACTTGTCGTTCTCACCCTTTTCCAAACGATGGAACGCGCAGGTGTAATTCAAAGCTTTGCGTTCTTCATTTGGCACAGAATACTCCAAGGATGAGATGTAGCGGCGTAGATCGCGCACCAGTGTTTCGAGCTTTTTTAATGTCACTCGATCTTCACGAGGCGAAATCTTGCCACTCTTCACGGCCTGCTTAATGGCACCAGAGAGCACCTTCACATCAATATCCTGCAGGATGGCGATGAGTTTACGGATCTCGTCCGGCTCAAGCAGTGTCGCTTCACCAGCATTTTTCTTGCCGGCAATAGAAACCAAGACTCTGCGAAATCGTTTCAAAACCGCAGCCGTATCAGCTGAAATCTCTTTCAAGATCTCTTCCGAACGTTTCAGGTGGTAATCCGTGATGTCGTAAGACAGGGCGTTGCGAACCACATCAGCGATTCGATGAACCTCGTCAATCACGACACCAGTAGACGGAAACTCTCCACTAAACAAATGGGTAAACAGGTAGAATGACATGGTTGCCAAAATTACCCGTTCGCGCTTGGCTTCAAACTTCTGCTGGTAGTAAGGACATGGATAGATGTTACCTTGACCCGTTTCCTCACTGACCGTTTTTCCTGTCTCCTGATTGACTCGATGGAGGCAATCCTGAAGAAAGCTGCACGGAATTTCATCCGCGCGCGGCTGTTCACGTCCAACACGCAGTTGCTCAACGAACGAGTCATTGAGCTCTGTCTTATTGTCGTGATAGTACAGGCATGGGTGTTCGTTACGACCCAGAGCGACTGCCAGATCAGGAAACTCGTTCTTGATCTGCTCAAGAATCGTCTTGTTCGGTGTAATGATAAACACCGTACCGGACGACTCAGCACGCATAGCAAAGGCAATAGCCTTTTCCACCGCAGTTTTGCCGGAACCAGTTGGCGCCTCAATGAGGACTGAACCGTTTTCAGCCACAAATGTCAGCATATCGACCTGAGCCTTGCGAGGCTCGCGGTAGACTCCAAGACAATGCATGCGTTGCGGCTGATCACGT
>CAZHGQ010000016.1:0-12130 GCA_964532205.1 uncultured Candidatus Saccharibacteria bacterium
GAACCTACGACCCTCTGCTTAAAAGGCAGGTGCTCTACCGACTGAGCTATGGGCGGAGAAAACTTACAAAGAAAGTAAGTATCAAAAATATACCAAAAAATTGAAAAAAGTCCATTTTACGGTAGTATTTTGCCATGCATTCAATATTGCTACACAACATCCGCAGCACCCATAATGTCGGCTCAATCTTCCGCACGGCTGATGCGGCTGGTATTTCTAAGATCTATCTTTCGGGTTATACACCGCGGCCGATTGACCGCTTTGGCCGACCGGTCAAGGAATTGAGTAAAACCGCCCTCGGTGGTGAGCTTTCTGTGCAGTGGGAATCAATCGAAGATCCCTATGCGCTTATTAAATCTCTGAAAAAAACCGGTGTGCACATTATTGGTTTGGAACAAGCAAAAAATTCTGTTGATTACAAAACTGTTTCAGTAAAAGGTGAGACACTTTTTATTGTTGGCAATGAAGTAGAGGGTATGGAGCAAAAAATGCTCACGATATGTGATGTGATTGCCGAAATTCCTATGAGCGGCAAGAAAGAGTCGCTCAACGTCGGCGTGTCGCTGGGTATCGCTCTCTTTCGCATTCTTAATATTTAATCTGGTGCTTATTACAGAAGTGAGCGCTGCGGCCGCCGACCACCAATCGTTCAACAGTGCCACCGTCTTTTTTACCACACGACTTGCCTGTGCGGCGATAAACATTGTGTTTGTGCTGAAATGTTCCTGGCTCACCGTGAATATTTCGATAATCAGAATCTGAATCACCACCGAAGTCGATGCCTTTTTTCAAGGTCTCCCGAATCGCTTTGTACATAATTTTCAAATTCTTCTCATGAATTTTTTTGGTAATTGAAAGCGGATGCACACCAGCTTTCCACAAGACTTCGTCAGAATAAATATTGCCGATACCAGAGATGGTGGTCTGATCCATCAGAACCTGTTTAATTTTGCCATTCGGTTTTTTACTCAGGCGTTCGATAAATAGGGAATAGGTAAACTCTTTAGTTAGAGGATCGGGACCCAGGTGCATTAAATCTTCTATCGTGTGAATATTTTCTGTATTAAATAAAAAGATTTTGCCGAACTTGCGGACATCAGCAAAGGCCAATTGCTTTTTATTGTTAAGTGAAAGGACAAAATGGATGTGACGGTTGTACGGATCGGTCAGAGGACCTTCGGTAGTTTTTGGTTTCCACGTCTTGCTATCGAAAACAAAATCGCCAAACAAAAAGTGGCCGGTCATTTTCATGTGCACAAGCATTGTCTTATGGTTGGAGAGGTGGATTAGAATATTTTTACCTTGGCGCGTAGCGTGTGTGATCGTGGCACCCACAATATCTTTTTTGAAGCTTTCAAAATACTTTGGATTTTTAATATTATTCTTACCACGGTGAAAATGACTGCGATAATCGGTCCAGACGTCTAAAATCTTGAGGTTTTTGGCGGTTTTATTAATACCGTCGACAGTAGTTTGGACTTCGGGTAGTTCTGGCATAAGGCTAAGGATAGCCATTTTTCAGGCCTTTTAATACTTGCTTTTTACGTAAATATGTGTTATAATTCTAGCAGAATAACCGTTACCTTGCGGCTCTCATGATGGATGTTTCTGGTGAGCAACCGCCACCGGGAATGAGGGAAAACCCCTTGCATCATGTTTCAAGGCTAGGAGATAGTCATGAGTAAAGTGTTTGCGATCAACGTTGATGAAATCAAGCGTTTGACTGAGTCGCCGCTAGGGCAGCGTCTGACGCTCAGGTTCCGCGATGTTGCCCTTGAGCTGCGTCATTTTCAAGAGAACAAACAGCTTATTCAACAAGCTGAGCAATCTCTGAAATTCTGGCGCAAACTCATGGATAGCACGCCGGCCTTGGCACTGGTTCTGGCAGTGATCTTTGGAATTGCTTGGGCATTCAACTTTTTCCCGATGCCAGAAGCCGTGTTGCTTGCTGGCTTCGTGTTGGCAATTCTCTATGTAGTAATATTTTTGCTACAGCTAGCATTGCCAGGGATCATCGAAGATAAGTCCCGAACGCTCAATGAAGAGCGAGTCAATCAGGATTTCGTGGAACATTATCTCGATTCCTTCGTCAATGAATGGTACTTCCTCAAGGCTTATCTGGTCAGCAACAATGAGTTGCTCGAACAGGTGTCCGACGATGAACTGAAGAATCGAATTGAAGAGGTTGTGTTTGCAGATGCAATTCGTCTCGTTCGGCTCCAAGAGGAGTTCGCTAGACTCAATCGCACTGATGCGAAAGTTGTAGCTGCAAAAGCAAATGTGATCATCAACATTTCCGACGATCTTACCAGACTGATCGACATCATCAATACATGCAAATTTGCTGATGATGAAGTGAAGTTCGGTAACCTGATGCAGGCGGCGCGGGATCGTCTCGAGCAGGAAAAGCGTGACAATCAGAGTTTCAATTGATCTTTTTTAAAACCCCCGAGGCGGAGCCTCGGGGGTTTTCTTTTACCACATTTATTTTGTTGCCAAGACCTTTTCCAACTCTTCCTCTGCCACTTTGGCATCACTCCATGGAATTTTTTTACCGTTAGCCTTCATAATATATGGATCAGTACCTTTGCCAGTAATCATGACTGTGTCACCTTTGTGGGCCAGGGAAATGGCTCGACTAATAGCCGCCCGGCGATCCATGATGACTTCGTATGGTGTGCTCGTAATACCCGGCAACATTTCTTTAATAATTTGATCGGGATTTTCATCGTATGGATCTTCGTCGGTGAGAATAATGTGGGCGCAATTATCGTTGGCAACTTTAGCCATCTCAGGACGCTTCCAAGTATCGCGACCACCGCCGGTATTACCGATCACGCAAATTTTGCGGCTTTCTTTAAAGACGCCATAGACTTTTTCCAAAGAGTCAGCGGTGTGGGCATAGTCGACAATGACATTAAAATTTTGCTTCTTTGAAAGCGGATTGTGATCTGGCAATTCGATTTTCTGAACACGACCAGCAATACCGGTAAGATTGTTCAAACCTTTTTGAGCCTGCTCAATAGTCACATCTTGAGTTGTTATGTAGGTGAGAGCAGCCAGGATATTATAAATATTAAACGTGCCTTGCAGGTGTGAGCGGACATTTTTACCTTTATATGAAATGTAGAGGCCGTACGGATCAAACATGTATGGTTCGGCTTGGGAAAGTGAAAACTCTTTTTTGATTTCGACATTAGGTGTCGCTGCAACGAAACGTTTGCTCTCTTTGTCTTCGGCATTTGTCACCAAAACCTTATGCGGCTTGTTGGAAATATTTAATTGCTCTGCCAATTTCAATTTGGCCTGCACATAATTTTCATACCCACCATGTGACTCAATGTGCTCAGGGGAGAGATTGAGGAAAATCAAAGCATCAAGATCAATAAATTTGTGGCGGAAAAACTTGGCACCCTCAGATGACATTTCGATGACAGCATAATCACAACCAGCATTTACGGCCTGACGTAAAAATTTTTGCAAAAAGAAACGGCCCGGCATGGTCATTTTAAATTTATTTGGCCAAATCTTGTCGGCAATTTTAAAACGGATGGTACCAGCCATGGCTGTGTTTTTACCAGCACCGTCGAGCATGGCATTGATTATTTCTGTAGTGCTTGATTTACCTTTGGTACCAGTAATGGCCACAACTTTTATCTGGCGAGATGGGAAGCGGTAGATGAGTGCACCAGCTAGAGCGAGGGAATAGTGATACGCCGGCTGAAGCGCTTTAAACAGTCGGGTCGGAATGAGGGCGCGGATGTGGCGTAATAGGCTATCCATATATCACAATCATACTCGTTTCAGGGCTAGAACAAAAGTTAAAACTGTTCTGCATCGTAACAGTTGATGAGTGTCAAATGATATATCAAAACATTATGAACCAAGATGTTTGAGAGCACCTTTGATGCGGGCGGTGGTGTCGGTAATGTCTTTTGAAACTTTTTTCAAAGCTTCGCGAGCGTTGCGTTCGTTGTAGCCGAGGGCGATGAGGGCATCGAGAGCGTCTGAGCCGGTATCACCAACAGCACCGTCAAGACTTTCTGGAGCACCGAGTTTACCCTTGAGTTCCATGACAATTTTTTCAGCATTCTTTTTGCTTATGCCTGTAGTTTTAGTGAGATAGCCGGCATCTTCCATGAATACTGCTTGATTGATAGCTTGCGCCGAAGCCACATTTAAAATACCGAGCGCCGTTTTTGGACCAATACCCGAAACGGTAATGAGTAATTCAAAGAGGTCTAATTCAGCTTTAGTGGGGAAGCCGTAGAGGTCTAAAGCATTTTCGCGCACCGCTAAATACGTCCAAAAACTAGCTGTGCCGTTCATGTGCTTCTCCAATACACCAGAGGTGGTGAAGATTTTATAGCCAACACCATTCACATCTAACACCAAGTAGCGTGTGTCTGCATGGACAATCGTGCCGGTCACTTTGGAAATCATACATATATTGTAGCGCACAATAGCGGGCCCTACTATTGCCTTTTTAGAATATTTGGGGTAATATCTGCCTCATGCCAATTACATCATCAGCTAAAAAAGCACTCCGAGCCTCAAAGCGCAAGCGCGTTTTCAATGATGCTCGTAAGGCAGCCCTGACTTCAGTTGTCAAAGATCTCAAGAAATTGGTATCTGACAAGAAAGTAAAGGAAGCTGCACAACTCCTTTCATCGGCATACAAGGCGATTGATAAGGCAGCCAAGACCAACTTGATCACCAAAAACACAGCTTCTCGAAAGAAATCTCGATTGGCTCAGATGATTAAGAAAGCCTCAGCTAAATAACAAAATATCCCCAGAAATGGGGATTTTTTGTTGCAAAGATTTTTAGCGGGTGTATGCTTATATTCGGACTTCGAAGGTATTATCTACAGGAGGAAACATGCTTTCGAATAACGCTCCGTTGGTTCCCGAGCGGGAACCGCCCCTTTCATACAAAATTGCAAACGGACTTCTGCTGTTTGCTGGTTGTGTGGTGTTGATCGCAATCGTGTGGGGTGCCAAGGCCATCTGTTTCTAGAGTACGAAAACCACTGCCGGAGGTCAGTGGTTTTTTCGTTATTTCTGGTGCCCCCGCCAGGAATCGAACCTGGATCGTGAGTTCCGCAAACTCATATTCTATCCGTTGAACTACGGGGACGTAAAAAACACATTACCACACAATCTCTAAAAACCAAAGTATTCTAAGGCTTTGTGTAGCGTTGTTTCATGGTGCTCAACCTCAGGTAAAAATTGAGCCAACACACCATGAATATCATCCGGATCATTATTACCGATTGGTAAAATAATGTACGGCATGAAAAAGTGAGATGATTTGATGATGATTTCTGGATGATGTTCGTGATCTTCGATCCAGAATGAGTCGAGTGATGAAAAAGGGTAGAGTTTGTTATCAGCCATGATACCGCGCTGAGAAATTGCCAACCGCATGAGCTTGGGTTGACGCTCAGCGTGAAGGGCGGCAGTGAATGCGGCAATCAAAATAAAGAAGGCAAAGAGGACATTGTTGAAGAGTAAAGACAGAACAGCACCGGCTACAGCGACGATACCCAAAATCCAATACCAATCACTATTTTTTTCAACGTGATGGTGTTCAGGTGCTTCCCAAACTACCAGAGCATTTTCCATGCTTATAGTCTATCAATAAACGAGTTATTTTTCTATGCAGTTTCCAACAGTTTCTTGATTGAGTTCAAAACCATATCCCAATTTTTCTGTGAGTGATCGCGTTCTTCTTCGGTTTTAGCATTATCTTGAGTGATGGTGAGTGTGGTGCCAGCTTCAGCTGGTGAAATTTCATAACTTACCGTGCGTTGATTTTCTGGAATGTTTTCGCCAAAGGCGGCGCTCCAGTATGTGGTCACTAATAATTTTTCTGGTTCATTTTTTACAACCGTACCCTTGTCTTCGTATGGTTTACCATCCCAGAGACCAGAGTAGGTGATAGGGCTACCAACCTGCCAATCGGTTTTGACATCGGTGCCAAATAAATATTGTTTGACCATAGCCGGCTCGGTGAGCGCCTGCCAAACTTTGTCAGCTGTGGTGTTAATAGTAATTGAACTTTTTGCGGTAAATGTATTTTGCATATTGTGACATTGTATCTAATCACAAATATGACGCAACAAAAAACCGCAGCTTACGCTGCGGCATTTTGTGGCTCATCAGACGAAATACCTAGTCGGCGATGCAGCGCCTTGGAATGTCTGATGTAGTAACGTAATAATTCCTCCTCTGTCGGCTCATGACCCAACTCTTTCCAGGCATAGTAACGATTCGTGTCGCCTTCAGCGTCGCGAATTTCGTCGTCAGTCAAATCATGCCATGCGATGTTTGCAATCCTTTCTTCGGTGTCCCGATGTTCTAAGGTCTCTTCATCCAACTCGTTGTTACGAAAGATGTGTTGCTCCATAAGCGTTTTTTAGGAAGTAATAACCTGCCTATAATTATAGACCTGTTGCGGTATTTGTAAACAAGATGTAATGATCTTAGTTTTTAAATAAGTAAAAACCCCAACCACCGTCGAGGTTTTCACCTTTTGTGGTTAGGTAATCTCTTATAACCCGCTTGACGAGATCGATCATCTCACTGATGTAACCGTATGACATCTTGCCGAGACCGTTGCCGAAGCCAAGCTCGTAAGCTGTGCCCGGGTCCATCTCGGAAACACTAATGAGGGAGGTATACCGTTCAACAGATTCTCGGGACTTAACGTGATGTATGTGGGTCAGGGTATAAAAACACCCAGACATATTGCCTGGGTGCTTGGGTTGGAGGAGGGAATCACTCCTTCTCCTCGTTCTCCTCGTTTTCCTCGATCTGGGCCTCGGTGCTGTCGTAGCCCTGGTTGTACGCGTCGTTTGCGGCACGGGTGTGGTCATCCTGGAAAATTCCCCAGTACGGAGGACTCCTGTCCTTGTCCTCAGATGCATCTGATTGACCCCGGTTGTGCTCCCTCTCGTAAAAGCTCTGTTTTGCCATACTGCACCTCTTGTGGAAATACATATCAATGCAAGACTTTGGCTACATAGCCACGTCCTCATAGATCGATATCTGTCCAAGATGGTACCAAAGTTATTTAAAATGTAAATACAAAAA
Organism: uncultured Candidatus Saccharibacteria bacterium; assembly: GCA_964532205.1. GTDB lineage: Bacteria > Patescibacteriota > Minisyncoccia > Phycocordibacterales > JAKAEA01 > CAZHGQ01. The sequence goes on from CAZHGQ010000016.1 coordinate 7,098, forward strand.
TAACATTTATGGAAAAAGCTAGTTTAGAACCCTTCCTATTCGTCGGTTTAACTGAGGAGCAGGCTATGGTATACCAGAGTTTACTCTCGCATACTGCCATGGCCGCCAGTGTTATTAGTCGCACTGTGGGTATAGAGCGTACGCTTACATACAAAATCTTAGGTCAACTTATTGATCTAAAGCTGGTAAAAAAACATGATCAGAAGGGTGAGGTTAACACATTTTCTGCTGAACACCCACAACGCTTAACTGAAATTTTTGAAGAGAAAAGATTGCAACTAGAGCAAGCCGGTACTCGTCTAGCATTTGAAATGGGTAATATTATCTCTACTTTCAATCTATCAGCTGGGAAGCCACATGTCAGATTCATGGAGGGGTATGACGGATTTAAATATATAAACAAGGATATTATATCGTGCGGTAAAGATATTAAACTAATTCGTTCCAGCATTGACTCAGACGATCCTGAAATGCTGCGATTGATTGAGGAACAAATTAATATGAAAGTGAAAAAAGGAATAAAAACATTTATTGTTGGCCCATGGCCAACCCAAATTGGTCCTGAAGCTACTGTGGTCAAGAAAAGAGATCAGGAACGTTTAGTCGAAAGACGCATCCTAGATAATTTTTTTGTGCCAACTCAGGTTCTTGTATATAACAACCGTGTAGCGATTACTGATTATAAAAACAATATTATTACGACTGTTATTGAAAATGACAGTGTGCAACAAACATTTCAGACAATTTTTGATACACTGTTTGCCTTCGGAAAAACCATTGATGGATACAAACAGTTACATACCTAAGTAGTGCATTTTGTTTACAATGCGTTCTCCATTCAATTTGATACTAAACAATCAAGATAATCTAACGATGCGGCAGATAGTAGACGACGTTCGAACCTTTTACTACGAAAGTAAGGGCTATTTTTATATTCCCAATCTATCAGCAAGCAAGGCAGAAATAAATGTATAATACTCATATGGAAAAAGAACCAACATCAGTACTTGAAGTTCTTGGGCTCTACTCTGAATTTAATAGTGATAAAGGTGAACAAGAAAGGCGAGAAATAACAGAAAAATACTTTGGTACGCAAAATGATCCTGACCAAATCCCTATAAACAGAGATAGTTTAGAGAAATTCTATGCTTTGAGTAGCTATTGTTTAAATTGTGCATACGAAGGCGATAAGCCTGTGTCTTGGACAGTATCAATCCCTACTTCATTAAAATTAATGAACGACTTTTTAGAGCAAAGAATTACTGAAAAAGAATTGTTTAATCAGACACAGACTGGCGATAATGAAGCTCTCTATATTTGCTCAGCTTTTACTGTGCCAGAATTTAGAGGTAAAGGTATTGCAAAAGTATTACTTACCGAACAAACCCAAGCTTTTCTGAGTGATAACCCAAATATGGAAGTATTTACTTGGATTTGGAGTAATGAAGGAGATAAACTTGTTAAATCATTGCCAGACGAAATTGCTGATAAAGTGAAATTTCGCACATAAAGTTCTAACATCTCACTTTCCCCAAAATTAAAACCGCTCTGTGAAGCGGTTTCAAAAGCTGCGGAGGAGGTGAGATTCGAACTCACGGGAGCCTTACGACCCCTCTTGTTTTCAAGACAAGCGCCTTAGACCACTCAGCCACTCCTCCAAAGTCTGTTCGCTCATACTAGCAAAAAATAAGCCAATTGCAATATACACACGTGTAAAATGGTGGGATGAGGCATTTGCTGCTATAATCCTAAACCTATGAAATTTATGGGAATTGATTACGGGAGCAAGCGGGTTGGTATTGCTCTCTCAGATGAAACAAACAAATTTGCTTTGCCGCATGTGGTTATACCAAACAGTAAACGCCTGATCGACGACTTAAATGAAATTATCTGTGAGAAAAAGGTGACACATGTGATTTTAGGCGAATCGAAAAATTATAAGGGTGCCGATAATGAAATCATGGCTGACATTAAGGCGCTTAAAGAAAAAATTGAGAATGTGTTAGATATGCCAGTGATGTATGAACCGGAATTTTTAACATCACATCAGGCCGAGCAGATTCAGGGGAAGGGGGGTATGCTTGATGCTTCGGCTGCAGCTTTGATTTTGCAAAGTTATTTGGATCGGTTGGCTAATAGTTAAGAATTGGGTAGGATACGACTATGATTACTATTGATCAGTTTGGCGCAGTTGAAATTACGATCGGCAAGATTCTTTCAGCTGAGAAAGTGCCAGAGACAGATAGGCTTTTGAAATTATCTGTATCTTTTGGTGAACACGGTACACGTCAGGTGATTTCTGGTATTGCTTTCTATTTTCCCGATCCACAAGCGCTTGTTGGCCGCAAATGTGCCTTTGTCACAAATCTTGAACCGAGAACAATTAAGGGTTTGGAAAGCCAAGCTATGATTTTGGCTGTTAGCACCGAAGATGGTAAGTTCTCGTCACTCGGTGTTTCTGAAGATATCCCCGAAGGTACACGCGTAAAGTAATCTATATATAGTATACTTATATACGTAATGAGTTTTGTTCATTTCGTATCTCGAAGACTTTCTGACTTTTTTCCGCCGCCCCGCTATCTGGAAATGCCTTCTGTTGGTCTAGATATCTCTGATGAGGTTGTACGTTTTGTAAGTTTAACCCGCCGACACGGGTATTTTGAGCCTGGTCAATTTGGTTCAAAAGAAATTCCCAAGGATGTTATTGAGGAGGGGTATATTAAAGATAAGCCGGGTCTCACGAAAATTTTGACAGCACTGCGCAGTGAAAATAATTTACGTTTTGTGCGCGCTTCGCTACCGGAAGACAAGGCGTACCTCTTCAAAGTGCAAATTCCGGTCATGGATGAAGACGATATTCGTAGCGCAGTTCAATTTAAGATTGAGGAAAATGCGCCGGTACCGATTGTAAATGCTGTGTTTGATTATCGTTTAATTCATCACCCAAAACCTGGTGATACACATTTGGATGTGGCGGTTACTGTATTGCACAGTAAAGTTGTGGATAGTTATTTGTCGGTGATGAAAGATGCTGGTTTGGTACCATTAAAATTGCGTATTGAATCACAGGCTATTGCTCATGCGGTGGTGCCTTACGGTGATCCAAAAACATACTTGATTGTGGCAGTTCGCGAAACCAAAACTGTTGTGACAATCAAATCGAGCGAAGTTATTCAATATTCATCAACCATTCCTGTTGGTGGTGAATCAATTCGTAAATCAATTGAAAAAAATTTTGCTGTCAACGAATCTGAGGCTAGAAACATTGAACAAGGAAAAGTGATCAAGGATTCAAATGAGATGTTTCAGACATTGGTCAATGCTGCCTCGGTTTTGCGCGATGAAATTCAAAAATTGCTGACATACTGGGAGAGTCATAGTGATCAAGATAGTACACGTACGGTGCAAGGAATTATTTTAACTGGTTCAGATGTTTTGATTGGTCTTGATAAATATTTGGCCGCGTCATTTACGGTGCCGGTTTCTATTGCTAATGCCTGGGTCAACATTTTATCGCCAGAAGAACATTTGCCGCCGATCAATGAACGTGATTCACTCGATTTTATTCCAGCGTTAGGTTTAGCTTTGCCATATGATTAATCTTTTACCAGACAGCGACAAACGAGCTTTGCTTAAGGTCTATCGTTACCGATTGATTTCGGTGGCGCTGGGCGCGCTTTCGGGTGTGGCAATATTGGCAGCTGTGGTATTGGTGCCATCGTATGTAACAACGATGTATCATGTGCAATCCGCTCGACAATTTGTGGAACACAATCGAAATGCGCAGGAGGTAGAAGAGCATAATCGTTTGCGTCAGCGGGTAGCCGATTCGGCCCTGACAATTAAAACGATGTCACCGGAAGTGCGCAAGAGTTACATTTCAATCATGGACGTGATATTAAAAAATAAAGGCAGCGGTAATTCTGTGAATCATATGAGTTTTTCGGCTGATGATAAAAAAGTGTTCAAGGTAACCGTCCAGGGAATTGCTAGCAGTCGACAGAATTTGCAGGCCTTTACCAATGCGCTGGGTCGCGAATCAAGTATTGTTTCAGTTGATGTGCCAGTTTCAAATTTCACCAAGGAGTCGAATATTAATTACTCGTTTACGGTAACCGGCGAACTATAATGGAACTTCTTTTAAACCAAAGCAAACGAATTCTAATGTTCCACATTGCGCTGTTTTTGGTTTGTCTGTCAGTTTGGCTCGGATTGTTTTACATGGTTAAGCACAAGATAGACGAGGCGCGAGTGATTGAAAAACAGATTAGCGAAGAAAAATCGTATGAGGATCGAAATCGATCACTGCGTCAGTTGCTGGCTGACATTCAGGGTGATATGACGCGTTTGGAAAGTCGTCGCCCGGCCGCAGCGGATGGGGCAGTGGCTTTTCTGGAAACGATCGAATCGCTGGGCCGGGCGAGCGGTGCCAAAGTCGAAGTTGCCTCTGTTGTTGATGGTACATATAAAGAGAACCCTGATGCCTACAAAACACTCAATCTTGCCGTCTCAGCTGCCGGTAGTTGGGATAACATTTACTATTTCCTGAATCTTCTTGAAAACGAGCCATACAAGATGACAATTTCCAACATGTCTGTTTCCAATGAACTGCCGGGCGGAGCTACCAGTTCAGCTTTATGGAAAGCCAGCCTGTCGTTAATTGTGTTGCAGAAAAAATAGTATGAAATTTACATTTACAACATACACCAAACAAATTACTGATGCGATCAAACGTCGCAACAGTATTTCAGCAGTTCGTGATCCATACGGCGACTGGAATTATTTATTAATCGGTGTTGCCGTCATACTATTTATTGTCTTAGTGATTGAGGGTTTCTATTTTTACAAAATTAACCGCGGCGATGTCTTCAGAGTTGATACCACAATTGAAGCTTCGATCCCGGTTATCAATCGCACCGATTTAAATACCGTCAACTCGTTCTATGATAAAAAAGAACAGAAGTTGAATGAGTACAAAAACCAACGCCCTGCGTCGGTTGACCCCTCTTAATGGGGTGGTATAGTTTTTGAGC
>CAZHGQ010000017.1:0-9971 GCA_964532205.1 uncultured Candidatus Saccharibacteria bacterium
CACCTTTTCGCAACCTCGCAAAAGTGACAAAAAAGTTGTCACTTTTGCGAGGTTGACCAAAAGAACATGTCTGTGGTGAAGCTCAGGTTTACTCGCATTTATTCTATTCGCCTTTTATTTATTTTTATCGTTTTATTTTATGTTTATGAACAGTGCAGGAGTTAGTCAATCTGATTTTATTTTTTCAAACGTTGAGGAAAAAATAATTACCTATCTCAAAAGACTAAGTGGTGGGGTCACAGTAGCGAACATCAGCCGAAACACAAAAATACCCCGAGCCACAGTCTTCTATAATTTAAGAAAACTTAAACACAAAAAGATTGTGACCAGAACTTATATGGCTCGCCGTTTACTGTGGTATATCCACAATCGCCAACATATTACCAACACCTACAGCGCCTTTTTCCGAAAACCTCCGAGACTCTAGACATATCATTCGGAGTGATGTATAGTGCCTCCATTACAAGCGAAAGCCATAAGTAACCCCGAATTGCCCGCCCTACCAGTTTATTCGGACCTTACGGTATTTTTTATTATATGAAAGAAAAAGAACAGGTAGTAGTAGACGAGAAGAAGGACACAGTCATGTCAGTGATTCTCGGCAACAGCGCGACCCCACCATCAGTTGGTGATCTCGTTGAGGGTTCAGTCATTGGTATCGAAAAAGGTGCTCTATATATAGACTTACCTCCATACGGTACCGGTATTATCTACGGCCGCGAATACATTGCTGCCCGCGATATTATTAAGAAAATTGCTATTGGCGACAATGTTAGTGCCAAAGTTATTGATACCAATAACGAACATGGCTACATTGAGTTGTCACTCAAAGAAGCAAAGCAGGCTCTGATCTGGGGCGAAGCTCTTGATGCTATCCGCGACCGCAAAGTCTTTGATTTGCCAGTACTTGAAGCCAATAAAGGTGGCCTTATCATTTCATGGCAAGGCATTCAGGGTTTCTTGCCCGCTTCACAGCTTAAAGCTGAACACTACCCTCGCGTAGCTGACGGCGATAAAGATCGCATTTTGGAAGAATTGAAAAAATTGGTTGGTCAGAAAATTGCAGTTTCAATCATTTCTGCTGTACCAAAGGAAGGTAAACTGATCTTCTCAGAAAAGAATCTTCAGGAAAAAGACAAAGAAAAGATCATCGGTAAATACAAGATCGGTGATGAAGTTACAGGTGAAGTTACTGGTATTGTTGATTTCGGTGTCTTCGTGAAAGTTGAAGAAGGTCTCGAAGGTCTGGTTCACATTTCAGAAATCGACTGGTCACTCGTTGAAGATCCAAAACTACTCTTCAAGGTTGGTCAGAAAGTTAATGTCAAGATTATTGAAATCAAAGAAGGTAAAGTTTCTCTTTCAATCAAGGCTCTCAAAGAAAATCCTTGGAAAGAAGCAGCCACAAAGTACAAGAAAGATCAGCTCGTTGAAGGCGTGGTCATCAAATTCAACAAGCATGGTGCTTTGGCCTCAATTGAAGAAGGTATTGCTGGCTTAGTTCATATTTCAGAATTCGGCAGCGAAGAAAAACTTCGTTCAACACTTGAACTCGGTAAGAGCTACAGCTTCAAGATCACCCTCTTCGATCCAAAAGATCAAAAGATGGCACTCTCATACGTTGAAAAGAAATAATCAGCGCATCAGATAACAACAAAAAACCGCATCAGCGGTTTTTTGTTGTGTTGACATTTATCTACTGATCCATAGACTAACACCAGAAAGGAGACTTCGTATGAAGCTCAATCATATTGAATTGCCTACGGTTGAAGATATTGCTACTGAACGGGGTTTGGTTCACCATTTTTGGCGAGTTGCCAATGCCCAAATCATCAGCTACACCATTGAACGACCTTGGCTACAACATCGGTTGCTGCCGTATAAAAGCTGCCAAGAGATGATGACTGAAGCCCGCCGGCTTTTTACCATGTTTCTCCAGCGAACAATATTCGGCTCATTGGCCATGGCCGCCGCGCTTTTTTGGCAGTGTATGATTTTCAGTGCTGGGGTGATACACGCCGAAGCACGACCGTTCAACTGGCTACTACAGGTAATGGGTATGGCTGTATTCTTTTTAACCGGCGGTTTGTTGTTTGTTGACGGTCGAGTATTTCGGAAAAAGGGGTTGATACTGCAAAAACATGTGCGAGCTTTTCTGAATGATTGGTTGCAATATCACAAGCTGTTGGATAAACAGGCCACGATCTACAGCGGTGATTACGACCTAATCATGAATATTCTGGAAAATCTGGAACGGAAACGTCGATCAATCCTCCAAAAACAACGGCGGGAATGGGAAAAAGACCAGACAATGACATCAAGAACCCTTGAGCTTGATAGAGAACATGATATGGTTCGAGATGAACTTTCTGAGGCCTGCAATGTCTTTAGTCGTTTTGGTCACAAGGATGCTGATTATACAATCATTGAATGTCGAGTCAGCTTTCAAGATGAACACAAACAACTGGCCTAAACACAACCGGCGGAAGCTTCGCTTCCGCCGGTTTTTTTTGTTTCTCTATTTCACCACCTACTTAATTTCACTCATCGCCCGAGCCAACTGTCCAGTTACAATCAGTTCCACCGCCTCAATCACCTTTTTGGAAACTTTTTTCAAAACTTCCATTTCAGTTTTTTTAAATTCTCCTAAAATATGCCCGTCGCGTTTATCTCCCGTTGGTCGTTTCACCTTGCCCGACGGCGTCATCGGCGAAATACCAATTCGAATACGCGGAAAGGCTTCACTTTTAATTGCTTTAATCACAGAATCGAGTCCATTGTGTCCTCCTGATGATTTGTTGAAAGAAATTTTGACACTGCCTAAGCCTAAATCCAAATCATCATAAATCACAACCAGCTGTTCTGGTTTTTTAACCAGTGTTGGCAATGAAGCACCGGAACGATTCATAAAATTGTTCGGCTCAACGAGAGTTACCGTTTTGCCAGCCACCTCACCCTTACTTACCAACGCTTTAATTCCACTTTTTTCAACAAAATCATCAGCGTTAATTTTTTTTGCTAACGCTTCGAGCATAATTCGTCCGGTATTGTGACGAGTCTTCACATATTCCTCACCAGGATTACCGAGTCCAACAATAATATATGACATAACAATATTGTGGCTTAGCAGCGAGGCTTGTGTCAAATGAGTGAGTGTATTAAAATTGTCACATCTCACCCATATTTTATGAATGAAACTCAATTTCAGCCGACACCTCAACCAGTGAAAAAAGAAAATGTTTGGTTTGAGGTTATTCGATTTATCATTATTGTGCTGGCCATCGTTCTTCCTGTCCGCCTCTTGATTGCTCAACCATACATAGTTTCAGGCGCCTCAATGGATCCAGCATTTGAAACTGGTGAATACATCGTTGTCGACCTACTTTCCTACGAAATTGGCCAACCACAGCGCGGCCAAGTTGTTGTCTTCCGCTACCCAAATAATCCTTCGGTGTATTACATCAAACGTATCATTGGTTTACCCGGTGAAACAGTCATTCTCGATGGCACAACAGTCACGATCAAAAACAAACAACATCCCGAGGGTTTTACCTTAAACGAACCGTACATCAGCAATCGTAACGAAAAAGAAGATTCACTGACCAAAAATCTATTGGCCGATGAATACTTCGTATTGGGCGACAATCGTCGAGAAAGTTCTGACTCTCGTTCTTGGGGCGTTTTGCCAAAGAAATTTATCGTTGGCACACCTTTTGTTCGACTCTTTCCCTTCGATCGAATCAGTTTTAGACCCGGTCTTTACCCTGAACCGAAATAAGCAATCATGAAAAAAACAGCTTCTGAGAAACGAGTGAACGATTTCTGGCTCTGCCCAACAAACCCGGCGCTCGAAGCCGCTCTCTATTATGGTTTTGATGTTGATCGACAATTCTCTATCGGTAAAAAAGAAAAAGATGCTGCCAAAGGCTTAAAAAACCACGACCTCGATCACCACCACCTGGATCCTGAAGAAAAATTGGCTGTACTTTTACAGTATGTCGACAATGATAACCTCCCCCTGCCAATCAATGTCGCTTACAACTCAACTAGCGAAGATACAGATAAGGATAGCAAATACACCCGCATGTCGTTCGACATCATTGGTTCAACACGCAGCATCGCTGATGCCGCCATCATTAAGCTTTTATATGAATTAGCCAAAGATCAGTACGAGGAACCAATTGTTGAGATCAACAGTTTTGGCGACAAAGACTCAAGCGTGCGTTTTATTCGTGAACTTGGCAATTATTTCCGTAAAAATCTTTCAGAGCTTGATGCTGAATGCCGTCAAAATTTCAAAAAAGGTCCGTTGGCAATTGTTGAATGTACTCACGAGAAGTGTAAGGAAATAAAAGAGTTGGCACCACATTCAATTAATTACCTGACCGAACCATCACGTTTGCATTTCAAAGAGTGTTTGGAATTTTTAGAAATGAGTGATGTGCCTTATACCATCAACAACAACCTGATTGAAAGCAATGAATTCGTGACCCATACCATTTTCCGCATTCTGGCCAAAGAACATGGTAAAAAAGAACCGATAGTAGTGGCCTGGGGTGGTCGTTGGGGCACGTTATCTAAAAAGGCTGGTTTCAAAAAAGATTTTCCTGGTGTCAGCGGTGAATTATTGATCAAAAAAGTGTCTAAGCAGGATCAAAAGAAACTCAAGAAAGTTAAGAAACCTCATTTCTATTTCGTCCAGGTTGGTCAAGAAGCCAAACTCAAGAGTTTGCAAGTTATTGAGACATTACGCCGTTCAAAGATTCCCCTCTATCACGCCCTCACCAAAGATAAGCTTACCGCCCAGTTGGCTTCGGCTGAGCAGCTTAAAAGCCCACACATGCTCATCATGGGCCAGAAAGAAAGCATGGAACATTCAGTTTTGGTGCGCAATACCCATGACCGTTCTCAGGATGCTGTCCAGATCCACCAGATTGCCGACCACATCAAAAAACTCTTCAAATAGCCCTATTGTCATATCCCGCAGGGTATGTTAATGTAGTCCTCACATGATTAACGTAGAAATACAGCGAAATAACAGCGAAAGTCCAACCAGTGTTTTGAAACGCTTCACTCGACGCGTTCAGGGTTCTGGCGTTTTGGTCCGTGTCCGCTCATTACGATATTCAAAGCGGGCTGAATCAAAATACGTTCGCAAGAAGCGAACACTTAAAGGTCTCCGCCGCAAAGCCGCTCGCGATTTGCAGATCAAACTCGGCAAAATCAGCGAACCGACTCGCCGATAATGAATTCGGAGGTTCAACTATTAAATAAAACAAAAGGCAAGCTTCCCCGCTTGCCTTTTAGCGACATGAAAAATGCTGTGCTGGGTGAAGACTATGAACTCAGTTTAGTTTTTGTCGATGAGGCCGAATCTCACAAAATTAATTTGCAAACACGAGGTAAAGATAAGCCAACAAACATTTTAAGTTTTCCACTCGATGAGCGCAGTGGTGAAATTGTTATTTGCCCAACGTACGCAAAATCTGAAGCACCAAATTTTGACCGTCCTTACGAAAATTACCTGGCATTCTTGTTTATCCACGGTTTAGTGCATTTGAAAGGATTCGATCATGGCGTTAGAATGGAGAATGAGGAACTAAAATATCGAAAGCAGTTTGGTATTTAAGTCCAGTCTCTTTTATTAGTCGGTTATTTAAAAACGCGAGTGGCCAGAAACATCACAGTTGGTATAGATGTTGGAACAAACTACGTTAAAGTTGTCGTGGCCGAACTGGCGCGCATCAAAGATAAAGTTCAACCAAAAGTAATCGGTACTGGTTATGCAGAAACCCGCGGCATGCGTCATGGCTATATTATGTCAGCAGCCGATGTTACTCGAGCAATTTCGGCCGCAGTTCGCCAAGCCGAAAAAGCCGCCGATACGCAAATCAAACGAGCCTTTGTCGGCATGAGTGGTTTGGGTGTTGTCGGTACTATTTCACAAGCCTCAGTCATTGTTTCCCGCGGTGACTCAGAAATTACCGATCTCGATGTTAAGAAAGCGCTGGAAGCTTGTGAGAATGAATTACCTTCAGCCTTTGCCATGAACCGCAAGGTTATTCACGCTATTCCTGTTTCATACAAAATTGATGGTCGTCCAGTCTTAGGTCGCCCACAGGGCATGAAAGGTATGAAGCTTGAGGCCCGCACCCTGTTCATCACCTGTCTTGAACAACATCTAAATGATCTCATTGCTGTCTTGGCTGATGTTGGTGTTGAGGTTGAAGACATTATGGCTGGACCATTGGCCGCTAGCCTGGTCAGCATGAACAAAACTCAAAAGATTGCTGGCTGTATTTTAGCCAACATAGGCGCCGAAACAGTTTCCATCGTAACATTTGAAAATAATATTCCAATTTCTTTGGAAGTCTTCCCGCTCGGTTCCACAGATGTGACACACGATATTGCTTTAGGTTTAAAGATTCCACTCGAAGAAGCTGAGCTGATTAAAATTGGTACCGATTCAACATACTCATTTTCACGTAAAAAGCTTGAAGAAATTGTCGATGCCCGCCTGTCTGACATTTTCGAATTAGTTGAAGGTCATTTGAAAAAAATTGGTCGCAGTGGTTTGCTACCTGCTGGTATTATTTTGACAGGTGGTGGCGCTAAGACTGCAAACATTGAAGAGGTGGCAAAGTTGGCCTTGCGTTTACCGGTTAAAGTTGGCGAACTTGCCTTTACTGGTGATACACGTAGCATGCCACTTTCAACATGGTCTACAGCATACGGTTTGTGTATTTTAGGTTTTACTCAGGGTGAAGAACCTTCAGCTGGTATCAAAATTGCTCGCACTACGAAAAATAATATTTTGGCGTGGATTAAACAATTTTTGCCGTAAGTGGCAACAAAAAGCCGCGAGCGGAACGCTCGCGGCTTTTTTCAATTGTCTGCCGCATGGGCAATATATTGAGCAAAATCTACAAACCCATACCCGCAGCGGTAGCACGGTCGACTCTTGTGTGGTTTTAACGCCCCGCAGCGTGGACACAGTTCGCACCGCGGACGCCGTCTAGCTGGTTTTAAGCCAAAGACAGTTCGTTGTGAATATGTGTTTCTGGGCCGACTCTGCATCATAGACCAAAAACTCCAGATCCCAATACTGATTAAAAACCCCAAAATATAGGTTTTCATTGATCCTCCATGGGTAAATCTCCAAAAGTTATAGCACAAAATCCCGAAAAAACAAGTATTATTCTTTGCTTTTTACGTATAATATAGTGTTGAAATCATTAAGGAAAAAACTCAAGAAATATGCCACAAATAATGCCCGAAGTTGAATCATTTGCTCGAATTAAGGTCGTCGGTGTTGGCGGTTCAGGCAAGAATGCAGTAAACCACATGATTAACTCTAAGGTTAAGGGTGTTGAGTTTATTTCTGTAAATACTGATGCTCAAGATTTGCATCACTCTCTCGCTAAAAAGAAGATTCATATTGGCAAAAACGTGACTCGTGGTTTGGGTGCTGGCATGAACCCAGAACTCGGTAAACGTGCCGCTGAAGAAACCAAAGAAGAAATTCAAGAAGCTCTAAAAGGTGCGGATATGATTTTCTTGGCTGGTGGTCAGGGTGGTGGTACAGGTACAGGGGCGATGCCAATCGTCGCTAAAATTGCTAAAGAAGTTGGTGCTCTCACCGTCGCTGTTATTACCAAGCCATTCTTTTTTGAAGGTCAGCAGCGCATGCGTTTTGCTGAACAAGGCATTGAAGAACTTCGCAAAACAGTTGATGCTATCATCATAATTCCGAACGATCGAATTTTAAATACAATTGCAAAAGACACAACGGCTAAGCAAGCCTTCATGATGTGCGACGAAATCCTCAAACAAGCTGTTGAGGGTATTTCTGATCTCATTACTACTCCAGGTGTTATCAACGTCGACTTCGCCGACATTCGCGCCATCCTCGACAATGCTGGCTCAGCTCTTATGGGTATTGGTTCTGCTTCGGGTGAAAAACGTGCCGAAGAAGCAGCCAAGGGCGCCATCAACTCTCCACTCCTCGACCTTTCAATTCATGGTGCCAAGGGTGTTCTCTTCTCGATTGCCGGTGGCGATGATCTAACCATGTTTGAAATTCAAGATGCTGCCAAGATCATTACCGAATCTGTCGATCCAAACGCTAAAATTATTTTCGGTACCGTTCGTGACGAAAAACTCAAGAAAAACGAAATCAAAGTTACCGTTATCGCTTCAGGTTTCCCAGAGATCAATATGTCACGTCGCACTTCATTTACTGCTGCAGCCACAGAGCGACCAATTGAACGTCCAGCTCCTGCCGCTCCGGTTCATACCGAACCAGAACGTCCTATCGAAAAAGCTCCAGAGCGTGGCAAGATTTACAACAGTATTACGCCAAATCCTATTAATTCTCGTCCAGAACCAAAACCGGTTGATGAGAAAAAGGCTGACAATGATGACGATGATTGGGGTGCAATTCCAGCCTTCCTCCGACGTTCTAAGATTAAATAAAACATTTTTGTTATAATACAAAAATGAAATACGACCTGGCAATTATTGGCGGTGGACCAGCTGGCGTAGCCGCTGGTGTCTATGCTGCCCGCAAAAAACTCAAAACTGTCTTTATCACTAAAGAATTCGGCGGCCAAAGCTCAGTCTCCGAACATATTCAAAACTGGATTGGCACCGTTTCAATCAGTGGTGGTGACTTGGCTAAATCTTTAGAAGCTCATTTGCGTGCCTATGCTGCAGATGTAGTTGATATTAACGACAAAACATACACTCAGAAAATTGAAAAAACTTCTGGTGGTTTTACTATCACGACTGACAAAGGAACTTTTGATGCTAAAACTGTGCTTGTAACTGTCGGCAGTGTGCGCCGCCAACTTACTACACCCGGAGCTGATGTCTTTGAAAATAAGGGTCTCACCTATTGTGCCAGCTGCGACGGACCACTCTTTGCCGACCAAGATGTCATTGTTGTCGGCGGTGGTAATGCTGCTTTTGAAACTGCCGCTCAGCTTTTAGCATATTGTAAAAGCGTAACACTATTCAATAGAAGCGCTGAATTTCGCGCTGATCCAGTCACCGTTGAAAAAACCCTAGCCCACCCAAAAATGAAAGCCATTAAAAACGCTGAACTCACAAAGATCGAGGGTGATCAATTTGTCAGCGGAGTTACATACAAACTCAAAGATGGTAGTGAACACAAACTTGCCACAGCCGGCATTTTCGTGGAAATTGGCCTTATCCCAAACACCGACAGTACCAAAGATTTAGTGAGCCACGATACATACGGTCACATTATTGCTGATCCCCGCACCCAACGCACCTCAGTAGATGGTGTCTGGGCCGCCGGCGACTGCACCGATGGTCTCTATCACCAAAACAACATTGCCGCCGGTGATGCTGTCAAAGCCCTCGAGGATATTTATATGTATCTTCACCTCCATGGTTAAAATTGCCAGTCGTATATTCCTCGCTATAGTAGTAGTCATTGTGGGTTATCAGCTTTATACCTATTTGTTCATAAAACCTTCTAATGACCGAAACTGGACCTTAGATCAGGCTGTTTTACCTACGGCTCAGATACACGATGATCAAATAACCATTCACAATGTCCGTAACTTCACGTACGCCTCAACCACATCATACACGCCACATTATTACGACACCGTCGTAAACCTCAAAGATTTGAAGAAGGTTTATTATGTTGTTGAACCATTTTCCGGTTTTCCTGGTTCAGCTCACACTTTTTTGAGTTTTGAATTTGCCAATAATAAATTTCTGGCTATTTCAGTTGAGATTCGCAAAGAACAAGGCGAATCATTTTCTGCTGTCAAAGGATTATTTAACAAATATGAATTGATGTATGTCATTGCTGACGAACGCGACGTGGTTAAACTCCGTTCAAATTATCGTCACGATTTAGTATATGTCTACCCAATTAAAACAACATCAGAAAAAGCTCGGGCACTTTTTATGGACATGCTTACACGTGCTAACAC
>CAZHGQ010000018.1:0-8098 GCA_964532205.1 uncultured Candidatus Saccharibacteria bacterium
CATGTGGACTTGTGGTGAAGGTTATGGTGAAAACGTGCGTGAAGGGCATAAGTAACTTATTTTAAAGTTTTATAACTTAAGGTTTGGTAAGTTTGGTAAGTTTGACATCAAAGAGCTAAAATTCTCATAAATTGTCAATAAATATGATGGTAAATGTGTGAAAAAAACGCTTCCATTTATCGGGTTTTTTTGCTATAATTAACCATTATGGTAATCACGCATCACGGCAATCAGTGTTATAAATTACAGTTTGGCGATACGACCGTAGCCATCAATCCGATCTCAAAAGATTCGAAGCTAAAGGCTGTGCGATTCGGCGCCGATATTTGTTTGGTTTCATTAAATCACCCAGATTTTAATGGTACCGAACAAGTGTCATTTGGTGATAAACAACCTTTTGCAATTACTGGTCCTGGCGAGTATGAGACAAAAGGCATTTTTATTAAGGGCTTTGCCTCACACTCAAGTTACGGCGGTAAGGACCGCATAAATACTGTCTATACATTCACGCTCGACGGCCTCAATGTCTGCTTTATGGGCGCACTTGATACCAAAGATTTGAGTGCTGATCTTAAGAGCGCAATCGACACGCCGGATATTTTGTTTGTGCCAATTGGTGGCGAAGGCACACTTCATCCACAGGATGCTTACAAACTTGCGGTACAATTTGAACCAAAGCTTATTGTGCCAATTGGTTTTGAAGACAATGCCATCAAAGATGCGCTAAAATTGTTTGTAAAGGAAAGTGGTGAAGGTGAACCAAAGGCAATTGACAAATTAACGATTAAGAAAAAAGATTTAGAAGGTAAGGATAGTGAGGTGGTAGTAATTTCAACATCATAATGTTTAAATACATCCAAAACATGCGTGAGAAGCCAGAACACAAGCGCCGTCGCGCGGCTCTTGCTTGGAGTTTTGGTATTACAGCTGTCTTGGCTTTGGCTTGGCTGGCCACATTACCCGTCCGCTTTGCTTCGTTAACTGGCCGAACACCGAGTCAGACTGCGGCAGTATCTGAGGCACTTAATCAACAGTCCAATGTGGCCACGGATACGCCAGAAACAATTCAATTTTCATCGCCATCGGGTGCTGAAGATGCTGGTCAAGTTTTGATAGAAAATTCAAGTTATTAATTAGAGTAAATACCCATGGCTGAACGAAATCCCAAAAAAGGTGCAGAGCCGGTCGTCCCAGAGCGACTCAATATCGTCGATCGCAACATTTCTTCGGAAATGCGTGAGGCGTATTTGAACTATGCGATGTCTGTTATTACATCGCGTGCTTTGCCTGATGTGCGTGACGGTTTGAAACCGGTGCACCGCCGAATTTTGTATACAATGCATGAACTTGGGTTGCGAGCTTCGGGTAAAACTCGTAAGTCTGCCAAAATTGTCGGTGACGTGACTGGTAACTACCACCCACATGGCACGATTGCTGTGTATGATGCTTTGGTTAAATTGGCTCAGGATTTCACCATGCGATATCCGTTAGCTATTGGCCAAGGTAACTTCGGTTCGATTGACGGTGACTCACCAGCTGCGGACCGTTACACCGAAGCCAAGATGTCTCGAATTTCAGCGGAAATGCTGCGTGATATTGAAAAGGAGACTGTTGATTGGCGACCAAACTATGAAGGCACTCGCCGTGAACCGGTGGTATTGCCGACAGCGGTGCCGAATCTTTTGCTCAACGGTACATTGGGTATTGCCGTTGGTATGGCCACAAATATTCCGCCACACAACCTTGGTGAGCTCGTAGATGCCACAACCCATTTGGTAGATAACAAAAATGCATCAAGCGACGAATTACTTGAATTTATTAAAGGTCCGGACTTTCCAACGGGCGGTGTGATTTATGGTGAAAAAGATATTCATCATGCCTACGCAAACGGTAAAGGGGCAATTGTTGTTCGTGGTGAAGCCGAAATTGTTGAAAACAAAGCTGATAACTTCCAAATCATTATTACCTCAATTCCGTATCGAGTTAACAAAGCCGACCTCATCATGAAGATTGCTGATTTGGTACGCGACAAAAAGCTTGAGGGTGTAAAAGGTTTGCGTGATGAATCGACTAAAGATATTCGTGTGGTTATCGACTTGAAAGCTGGCATTCATCCACAAAAAGTTTTGAATTTTATCTATAAGCATACTCAGCTTGAGGATACGTTCCATTTGAACATGGTGGCGTTGGCCGGCGGCGCACCACAAACCTTGTCACTGAAGGCGGTTTTGCAGGAATTCGTGGCTCATCGCCAGATTGTGGTGCGCCGCCGCACTGAATTCGACCTACGCAAAGCCGAAGATCGCGAACACATTTTGCTGGGCCTTAAGAAAGCTCTCGATCACATCGATGAAATCATTCGGTTGATCAAAAAATCAAAAGATACACCAACCGCTCACGCCAACTTGATGAAAGAATTCAAGTTTTCTGATCGACAGGCCACAGCCATCTTGGAAATGAAACTGCAGCGTTTGGCTGGTTTGGAACGCAAGAAGATTGAAGATGAACTCAATGCTGTGCAAGCCCTCATTAAGGACTTAAAAGATATTCTGGCCAATCCAAAGCGTATCCTGACTATTATCAAAACTGAGCTTAAAGAAGTTAAGGACAAATATGCTGATCCACGTCGTACACGAGTGGTTAAGAGTGCTGCTAAATCATTTTCAGAAGAAGATCTGGTAGCCGATGAAGAATCAGTGCTCGTACTGACGGCTGGCGGTTATATTAAACGTACCGATCCTGATGAATACCGCAAACAGAAGCGTGGTGGTGTTGGTGTGGTTGACCTCGATACAAAAGAAGAAGATTTTGTCACACATTTGCTCACCACAAATACTCACAGTGACCTACTCTTCTTTACCGACAAGGGTAAGGCATACCAAATGAAAATGTATGAAATTCCTGAAGGTCGCCGAGCTACTCGTGGTAAATCAATCATGAATTTCTTGCAAGTCGAAGCCGGTGAAAAGGTGACATCGATTTTGGCAATGCCAAAGGAACTCAAGAAGACTGACCTTTCACTTATTATGGTTACCAAAAATGGTGTCTCAAAGAAAGTTGCCGCTGCAAGTTTCCACGATGTCCGCCGTTCAGGTTTGATCTCAATTAAATTGGCTCCAGGCGATGAACTCATGAGTGTCTCATTCGTTGAAAAGAGTGATGATGTGATTGTGGTAACTTCAGGTGGTCAGTCAATCCGCTTTAAAGAATCCGATGTGCGTGAAATGGGCCGAGCCGCTGCCGGTGTGACTGCAATGCGTTTAGCTAAGGGTGATTCAGTTATTAGCGCCGATGTAGTCACGAAAGCTGACGATAAAAAATCACAATTACTTGTTGTGATGAAGAACGGTTACGGCAAGAAAACCAAACTTGAAGAATACAAAGTTCAGAACCGTGGCGGTTCGGGTATTAAAACGGCACAGGTTACAACAAAAACTGGCAATGTTATCGCCGCTAAAGTTGTTATTGATGATGAATCAGAACTCGTGGCTATGTCTAAGAAGAGTCAGGTTATTCGTCTCGACACAGCTGAGGTGCCATCTCTCGGTCGTCAAACACAAGGTGTGCGCATCATGAAACTTCGCGAAGGTGACGCTATTGCTTCGGCAGTAATTCTCTAAATGTTGATAAACGTCTCACGGTTTTAAGCATCTCTTGCTATACTGTGAGTAATGGGATTCTCAAATCCGCAGGAAAACATATCTCAATTTGGCCTTATCGAAGGTGTGGTTGTAGCTGACTTAGGTGCCGGCAGCGGTCACTACACGTTAGAAATTGCTCGCACGATCGGCGAGGGTGGTAAAGTCTATGCTGTAGATATTCAGGATCAGCTGTTGGCCAAATTAAAAAATGGCGCCAAACAAATGGCGGTGCACAACATTGAAGTTGTTCATGGTGATATTGAAACACCAGCTGGCACGCGTTTGCGCGAAGGTTCAATTGATGTGGCTCTGCTCGCTAATGTGCTGTTTCAGTCGCAGCACAAAGATGGCATTATCACTGAAGCTAAACGGATTCTCAAAAAAAGTGGCCGAGTCATTGTTATAGATTGGAGCGAATCATTTGGCGGCATGGGTCCGCAGCCAGAGCATGTATTTACTGAAGCATTGGCTAAGGATTTATTCGCTAAGCATGGTCTCGTGTTTGTAAAAGACCTCGATGTAGGCGACCATCATTATGGAGCAGTATTTAGAGTTTAATCATGAGTAAATTTCAAATCATTCTCATAAGTATTTTTGCATTCTTGGCAGTCGGTGGCTTGATGATTTTTGCCACATTCAAGGGCAAATCAAATCAATCTTCAGCACCGGTGGTTGTTTGGGGTACGCTAGATTTGGCCACGATGAATAGTTTTTTGGCCGATGCAATAGATTCAGAGGCAACGGGCGTGAAGGTGAGTTATGTTCAGAAAAAAGAATCAACATTTGATCAGGAATTGGTGGAAGCTATTGCTACTGGTCGGGGACCTGATATGGTTTTGGTACCCCAGGATCATATTTTGAAAAATGAAAATAAGTTACGCGTCATATCCTACGATTCATATTCTGAAAAAGATTTTAAAAACAATTTTGTACAAGCGGCTTCAATTTATCAACGTACAGGCGGGGTAATTGCTATTCCATTTGCTATTGATCCGATGGTGATGTACTGGAACCGTGACATTTTCAATAATGCAGCTGTGGCGAAACCACCGAAGACCTGGTCTGAGGTTACAAATTTAGTGCCGACATTGACTCAGAAAAACAGTAGTCTTTCAATTTTGCAAAGCACTATTGCTTTGGGTGAATATCAGAACATCGCTCATGCTAAAGACATTTTTGCCATGATGTTGCTGCAAACAGGTAACCCAATTGTGGTTGTTAATTCTGATAACACTGCGGCCAGCACCCTGGCTTATGCCGGGTTAGCTGTTAAGACTCTTGATTTTTACACTCAATTCGCTAACCCTATTAAGGAAAGTTACACCTGGAATCGCTCACTACTCGGTTCACGAGAATTATTTATCGCTAATCGTCTGGCATTGTACTTGGGCTACGCTAGTGAATACAATCAACTGCGAGCCAAAAATCCAAATTTAAATTTCGATGTGACGTATGTGCCTCAGCCACAACAAGCTACAGATGCACAACCAACAAATACAACAATTGCTACAATTTACGGTATGGCTATTACTAATGTTTCAAGCAATGCTAATGACTATGCTGTCCTCGGCACACTTTCAAATGCCAGAAATGTAGCTTTGTGGAATAGTCGATCGGGTATGCCTTCAGTGCGTCGTGACGTAAGTACTGCTAAAAGCGATAGCGCAGCGTCGGTCGTATTCTCGACCTCCGCCTTTTGGTCAAAGGCCTGGCTCGACCCAGACGGTGCCGTCACCTCAGGTATTTTCCAGCGCATGATTGAAGATATGACATCCGGCCGGGCCACAAATGCCTTTAGTGCTGTGGCTCAAGCTGATAGTGAATTAGGTGTGATTTTAAATAAATAATATGAAACGAGTTTTAACATTGTTACCGACACTTGTTGTGCTGATTTTGATTAGTCTAAGTTTTCAGCAATTACCAAAAGTTCAAGCTGAAACCTGTCCTGGCAATTGGCAAGAGGTGGGTGGTGGTTGTGCGTGCGATAGTTTGGGTATAACAGTTTCTTTGGAAGAAGCAGCAACAAGAGCTTGTCCGGCGGATTCTTCAGGGGGTGCAAATACAGGAAATAACGGCAGTGGAGGTGCAAATACTGGTAATAATGGAAGCGGTGGTGCGAACCCGGGTGATCCAGGCTCAGGCACCCGCGAGCAACTCACAAACATCACACCGTGGGGCAGCCTATGCGACCTTATCAACGCCATCCTTAACATTGTGACTGAAATCGGTGCGATTATTGCCGTGCTCTTTATCATTTGGTCAGGCTTCTTGTTTATCAAAGCACAAGGAAATCCAAAAGAAATTGAAGATGCTAAGCGAGCTTTTTACGCAACTATTATCGGTACAGCAATATTACTCGGTTCTTCAGTGATTGCCAAAATTATTATTACAACTATTGGAGCCGTCTCTAATAGTGCAGGAAATAGCATATGTTAAATACACCCACACAAACCGCAGCGGCAATTACTGATTTTAAAAGTCTGGTTAATGCCTTAATCTACGATATAAATCTTCTCATTCCACTCCTATTCGGCTTGGCTTTTATCGCTTTTGCCTTTGGTGTCATCCGCTATATCTACAGTGCAAATACGGAGAAGATTCAAGATGCCCGAAAGTTCATTATCTTCGGTATTATAGGTATTGCCGTCATGCTCTCTGTCTGGGCTTTGGCTTTGACGGTAAAAGGCTTGTTTTTCCCGACGGCCAATCTACCCCTGGGTGGTACCTCAGGTGGTTCTTCGGGTTTTAATCTTGATCCGCATATTCCAAATTGCCCAAGTGGGGAAATATATAGTACGTCCCAAGCTCGCTGCATACCTGACCCTGGTGGATTTAGGTTTTAATTAATTATCCACATATACATTGCGTTATGGCCTTTTTTGCGGCATAATAAGGCCATAAGTAATCGTCGAGATTATAAATTATTTAGTAATTTTTATTATGTTTAAGAAAATTTCAGCTGGTATTGTTTCATTTGCTCTTCCAGCTTTGGTATTCGCTCAGAATGGTCTTAATACATCAGGTCTTGATAACTCAATCAAGGCATTGATTAAGACAGCTAATTACGTTGTGCCATTGCTTTTGGCTATCGCAGTTATCTTCTTTGCTTACGGTGTGATCAAGTACATCTTGGCGGCTGGCGTTGAAGATAAGGCCAAGGCTCGCGACTACATTATCTACGGTATTATCAGTATTACAGCTATCTTGGCTGTATACGGTATTGCAGCTGCATTGCTCAACCTCTTCGGTATTAATGCCGGTGAACAGTTGAACAACTACCCATCAGTTCGAATTCCTAGCTAGTCATACCACTAATGCCTACCGGCAGTTCAAATCTCCAAAATTCTGTTTTTACGAATGTTATCAATCCGCTTAAGGTAGAAATCCTGACACCACTTGTATACTTGTTGTTTGCAGTGGCGTTACTGTACTTTTTGTGGGGCGTCATCCGTTATATCTATAATGCGGATAACGAAGAGGCACGGGCCAAAGGACAGAAACATATGATTTATGGTATTGTCGGTATTGCTATCATGCTCTCGGTGTTTGGAATCATGAATTTGATTTTTAACACAGTGACGTTTGGTGGTGCGGCCAAGGGGATTAACAATCAACCGGCTGGCCAAACTAAGCCTGGAGCAGTTGATAGTTTCTAACTCAACAAAAAAGCGGGGACCGTCGGTACGCGCGTTTGCGTTAAATAAAACCTCCAATTTATTTAAATAGTCTTTTATGATCAAAAGACAAAATTTTTTTAATGATCTCTCATTTAATGAGGCAATTTGTAATCTACTAATCGGTCCAGAGAACCTGCCACCGCTAAATCCTGGTCCACAATCGATGTAGTCTCCAATATTATTTGCGTTGGCCCAACGAAACACTTCTCCATCTGTCGATGATTGGCTTTCAAAATTGTACTTAAAAGCATCATTACGACTACCCCTAATCGTTTCCACAATGTCGGGGATAGAGAATGACTTACTCCAATTCTTTGGACTTTCTCCAGGTTTCCAATCTGGATTTGCCGGAGCGTCGACGTAGAACCATGTGCCGTCTTCTGGTATAACACTTGGCAGTCCATGGAAATACTCGCATTTCACTTGTCGATTGAAATTGTTGTCTGCTGTGGGTTCTGGATTTTTTGTAATTGGTACAGCAATCGGCTGAGGTAGGGTTTGTGTCGGAAACTCCTGTGAAACAACCCTAATCAGACCCAAGATAATGGCCACTGAACTTACGATGATCAATGGTGTAGTCTTGAATGGAACCCAGTGTTTAAGTGAAGAGACGAATAAACCAAGGCACCCAACAACGATCAACATAATTCCCATAAAGATCTCCTTGTTAAAACTTTCGAAATATTGCCACATTTATTATTAGCAGTCAAAAAGCCGGTTGCGTAAGCAACCGGCTTTGAAAAGAACATTACTTTCTAAACTCCTCTCTAAGAACCATTC